>CAJTPH010000026.1:0-209 GCA_910578215.1 uncultured Acetatifactor sp.
AGAGCAGGTGGCTGCCGGATAAAATAAAAAAGGAACCCGGGGAACCGGGAAGCCTGGGAAAAAGTGCCCAAAGAAGGCACAATGGGGGTATAGCTCAGTTGGGAGAGCACCTGCCTTGCAAGCAGGGGGTCAAGGGTTCGAATCCCTTTATCTCCACTGTGGCAGTTTCCATCAGACCACATGAGGGCTTATAGCTCAGCCGGTTAGAG
>CAJTPH010000026.1:219-61493 GCA_910578215.1 uncultured Acetatifactor sp.
TTGAAGGGCAGAGATTTACCAGCGATCAGAGCACAGGGAGCAAGGAAAACACCCTATTTTCTGATGGCTGATAAACAGCCAGCCAAAGAAGGGGACCGAAAGGGACCCGGATGCACCTTGAAAACCGAATACTGAAAAAAGATCTTAAATATCAAGTCAAAAACTAGATATACAAGACATCCGAGGGGCACATGAAGCACGGAGACGTGAAGAAGTGTGCCGAAAGCAAGGCATGTAAAAGCATGCCAAAAGCAGGGAAGCATGGAGACATGCAGACCAGGCAAAAGCCCGGAGAAATCCGGGAAACACCCAAGTACCGCCACGCTAGGCGGGAAAAGGGAAGGGTTAAGCAAAGAAGGGCACAGGGCGGATGCCTTGGCACTGGGAGCCGATGAAAGACGTGACAAGCTGCGAAAAGCTGCGGGGAGCTGCAAATAAGCAAAGATCCGCAGATGTCTGAATGGGGAAACCCACCGGAGGAAACCTCCGGTATCCATGCGTGAATCCATAGCGTATGGAAGGGAACCCGGCGAACTGAAACATCTAAGTAGCCGGAGGAAAAGAAAGAAAACTCGATCCCCAAAGTAGCGGCGAGCGAAATGGGGGGAGCCCAAACCGTGGCGCGTGCGCCACGGGGTTTAGGACTGCGCAAGCTACTGCCCGGACCAGCGGAATGGTCCTGGGAAGGCCAGCCAAAGAGGGTGAAAGCCCCGTAGGCGAAGGGAAGGGCAGGGCGGCAGGATCCAGAGTACCACGAGACACGAGAAACCTTGTGGGAAGACGCGGGGACCACCCCGCAAGGCTAAATACTACCCAGTGACCGATAGAGGAGAGTACTGTGAAGGAAAGGTGAAAAGGACCCCGGGAGGGGAGTGAAAGAGAACCTGAACCCCTGTGTCTACAAGCTGTGGGAGCGTCATAAGAGCGCAACCGCGTACTTTTTGTAGAACGGTCCGGCGAGCTGCGGATGCTGGCAAGGTTAAGCACTTAAGGTGTGGAGCCGAAGGGAAACCAAGCCTTAACAGGGCGGAGTGCCAACAGGTTGGCACATGAGTCAGCAGCCGCAGGCCCGAAACCGGGTGATCTACCCATGTCCAGGATGAAGCCGCCGTAAAAGGCGGTGGAGGTCCGGAGCCACATCCGTTGAAAAGGGTGGGCATGAGGTGTGGGTAGGGGAGAAATTCCAATCGAACCCGGAGATAGCTGGTTCTCCCCGAAACAGCTTTAGGGCTGACCTCTTTTATACCTGGTGGAGGTAGAGCACTGAATTTCCGCGGGGGCGTCAAAGCCTACCAAAGAATATCAAACTCCGAATGCCATACAGGAAGAGAAAGGGAGCCAGACCGCACGAGATAAGTCGGGCGGTCAAGAGGGAAAGAGCCCAGACCCGCAGCTAAGGCCCCCAAGTGCGTGTTAAGTGGAAAAGGATGTAGGGTTTCAAAGACAGCTAGGATGTTGGCTCAGAAGCAGCCATCCATTAAAAGAGTGCGTAATAGCTCACTAGCCGAGAGGCCCCGCGCCGAAAATGTCCGGGGCTGAAACACGCCGCCGAAGCTCGGGAATGCATGCGTAAGGTATGCATTGGTAGGGGAGCATTGCCGGTTCAAGGAAGCTGTACCGAAAGGAGCAGTGGAGGACCGGGAAGAGAGAATGCCGGAATGAGTAGCGAGAGGAAGGTGAGAATCCTTCCGGCCGAATATCCAAGGATTCCAGGGTAAAGCTGATCTGCCCTGGGTAAGTCGGGACCTAAGGCGAGGCCGAAAGGCGCAGCCGATGGACAACAGGTGGAGATTCCTGTACTGCATGCTGTCAGAACTGCGGGGACGCATGCGCGAAATGCCAGCCGGGAAAGAGAAGACCGGTACAAGCGAAGGAGGGACATGGGAGGAAAAACCCCCATGTGAAACCCAAGAGCGTGAAGTGGACCGAACAAGAGTAGGGAAGGGCAGGGAGCGTGTGCCGGGAAAAGCCGCTATGGCGCAGCATGTACCCGTACCGTAAACCGACACAGGTGGATGGGGAGAGAATCCCAAGGCCGACGGAAGAAGCATTGCCAAGGAACTCGGCAAAACAGCCCCGTAACTTCGGGAGAAGGGGCGCCTGCGCAAGCAGGCCGCAGAGAACAGGCCCAAGCAACTGTTTAGCAAAAACACAGGTCTATGCAAAACCGGAAGGTGAAGTATATGGGCTGACGCCTGCCCGGTGCTGGAAGGTTAAGAGGAGGCGTAAGGGGAAACCCGAAGCGCAGAATTTAAGCCCCAGTAAACGGCGGCCGTAACTATAACGGTCCTAAGGTAGCGAAATTCCTTGTCGGGTAAGTTCCGACCCGCACGAAAGGCGTAATGATTTGGGCGCTGTCTCGGCAATGCATCCGGTGAAATTGAAGTGCCAGTGAAGATGCTGGCTACCTGCGCCAGGACGGAAAGACCCCATGGAGCTTTACTCCAGCTTGATGCTGGGACCCGGTGATGCACGTACAGGATAGGCGGGAGGCGAAGAAGGGGGGACGCAAGTTTCCCTGGAGCCGATGTTGGGATACCGCCCCTGCAGCACTGGGTTTCTAACCGAGAACGGATACCCGTTCCGGGACAATGTCTGGCGGGGAGTTTGACTGGGGCGGTCGCCTCCGAAAGGGTATCGGAGGCGCTCAAAGGTCCCTTCAGGATGGACGGGAACCATCCGGAGAGTGCAAAGGCAGAAGGGGGCCTGACTGCGACACCGACGGGTGGAGCAGGTACGAAAGTAGGACTTAGTGATCCGGTGGCATAAAGTGGGATTGCCATCGCTCAACGGATAAAAGCTACCCTGGGGATAACAGGCTTATCACTCCCAAGAGTTCACATCGACGGAGTGGTTTGGCACCTCGATGTCGGCTCATCGCATCCTGGGGCTGTAGCAGGTCCCAAGGGTTGGGCTGTTCGCCCATTAAAGCGGTACGCGAGCTGGGTTCAGAACGTCGTGAGACAGTTCGGTCCCTATCCGGCGCAGGCGAAGGATATTTGAGGGGAGCTGCCCTTAGTACGAGAGGACCGGGGTGGACGGGCCGCTGGTGTACCTGCTGGGGATCAACCCCATGGCAGGGTAGCCAAGCCCGGCGGGGATAAACGCTGAAGGCATCTAAGCGTGAAGCCCCCCCTAAGATGAGATATCCGCCCTTTTGAAAGAGAGGGAGAGTCCCCTTGTAGAGTACGAGGTAGATAGGGGTGAGGTGTAAGCACAGCAATGTGTTCAGCTGACACCTACTAATAGGACGAGAGCTTAACCAGAGGAAAGAGGGAAAAGGGAAGGATGGAATGTGAGAGATCAGAGATTCAGTGTTCGGTTTTGAGGGTGTGTCCCTTTGGATAATGAGAACGAAGGTTTAGGAGAGTAGATTTCTGCTCTCTTTTTTGTATTCTGTAATAGAATTATAATCTGTATTTATAAATAGCTGTGTTAATAAAAAGCCAGGATGGAAGGCGGTTTCGGGAGATATTATAATGAAGATCATGCTGGTAGAGGACAATGAAGCAATTATTATGGGCTTAGAGTATCTTCTTGTTCAGGAGGGATATGATATTTTGACTGCAAGGCGGGCTTCCGAAGCGGAAAAATTTTTATCCGCAGAGGGCTGCGACTTAATTTTACTGGATATCTGCCTTCCGGACGGCGATGGTTTTGCGCTCTGTAAAAAAATAAGGAAGAACAGCCAGACTCCCATTATCTTTTTGACTGCGCGGGAGGAGGAAAACGATGTTGTCAGGGGGCTGGACATGGGGGCGGACGACTATGTGATAAAGCCTTTTCGCAACAGGGAGCTTATTTCAAGAATTAAGAGGGTGCTCTGCAGAAACGGTAAGGGAAATACCGTGCTTCAGTGCCGCAACGTTTCGCTGGATACGGAGACGGGCAGGGTTACGGTAAACGGCTGTGAAGCGGTATTGACAAAGCTGGAATACAAGATATTGTGCAGCCTTATGTCACGTCCGGGAAAGCTTTTCAGCCGGGAAGAAATATTGGCGGAAATATGGGACGTATCCGGCAATTTTGTAAACGACAACACGCTTTCCGTGACCATGAAGCGCATTCGGGAGAAGCTTGGTGACGTGGACGGGCAGTTTATCAAAACAGTTCGGGGCATGGGGTATCGCGTTGAAAGATAAAATCCATGCGGGAGTCCTCGTTTTGCGGGTCTGGGCTGTGGGACATAACAGGGATAATAAAATTTGCGGGAATTACTTAAATATATGTTTCATGAAAAGGATTTGAAAGGCGCTGCGGTATATTGCGGGAGGCGCTCATTGTGCAGCGGTCTCCGGGGAAGGGCATGGGTTTGATTGTGCGGATGAAATTAAGACCTCGTATCATATGGAATCGGGAAATGAAAAAGCTGGCGTTTGCGTTTGTGCTTGTAGCCATTGTGGGACTGCTGCTCCAAAACATATGGATGGCCTTGCGTATAAGCGCACTGCGCGGAGAAAATCAAATATTTCTTGCCACGGTATTGGGAAATGTGGCTGCTCTTTATCCGGAAGTGGACGAATCGCAGGTGGTGCAGGCTCTAAATGATACCGTCAACCTGGGCACGGGAGAAAAGCTGCTGGAGAAGTACGGTATTTTTATGAGCGGTTCCGGGGCAGGCGGATTTGTGGGTCTGGAGAGACAGTATAAGCTGACCCGGATGAGTACCAATTTATTTGCCGTATTCTTATTTGTCTGCCTGGGTCTGCTCTTATTTGTTTATTTCTGTATCCGCCAGGAAAAAATTGAAAAAATAGCCGCATATATGGAAGCGCTAAATCGTGACAGCTATAGCCTGGAGATTGAGGACAACACGGATGACGAGCTTAGTTCCCTGCGAAACGAGGTTTATAAGCTCACCGTCTTTATGAAGGAGCAGGCGGCCCGGGCATTGGGTCAGAAAAAGGCCCTGGCAGACTCTGTGGCAAATATTTCCCATCAGTTAAAGACGCCCCTGACCTCCATTACGGTCCTTGTGGATAATCTTGCCGAAAATACCCAAATGGACGAGGGCACAAGGCGCAGGTTCACAGGGGAGATTTCCCGCCAGCTCTCGGATATGTCATGGCTGGTGGCGACTATGCTGAAGCTTTCCAGACTGGAAGCGGGAGTGGTGGCGCTGGAGCGCAGACCATGCCTTATGAAGGCTTTGGTGGAAAACGCGGTTCAAAGGCTTGAAACCATGTCGGAGCTGGCAGGGGTTGCCATCACAACAGAGCTGCCGGAGAACGTTTATCTTTTGATAGATATGAACTGGACGGTGGAGGCTCTCGTCAACATATTAAAAAATGCCATAGAGCACAGCCTGACAGGAGGGACTATCGAAATACGCGGCGCGGACAATGACGTATATTCGGAGCTGCGGATCACGGATCACGGTACAGGCATAACAAAAGAGGAAAGAGAGAAGCTGTTTCACAGATTTTACAGGGGATATACGGCAAAGGAGGACAGTGTGGGGATAGGGCTGTCACTGGCAAAGGAGATCGTAGAAAAGCAGAACGGGCGAATTTCCGTGGATTCGGAGGAAAAGAAGGGTACAATATTTTCCATAAAGCTTTTGAAACTGTAATATGTAACAAGCAGCCATATTCACAGGCACGGTTTATAATAATCTTTTCTTTGGCAAAAAATAAAAAAATCTGTAAATGTCACGGAAATGTCATTTTCGGTCATTATACTGAAAGCATAAAAAACACGGTTCCGGCAAAAAAACGGGATGGGTTTGTAATTTTTACAGTAAAGGAAGGGACATAGTGGCAATGGAGATTTTGAGAACGGAACATTTGTACAAAAGGTACGGGAGGGGAAATAATGAGGTGGTGGCTGTGAACGACGCCAATCTGTCTGTTGAACAGGGAGAGTTTGTGGCGATTGTGGGAAGCTCCGGAAGCGGAAAATCCTCGCTGATGCATATGCTGGGCGGTGTTGACAGACCTACCTCCGGTCAGGTGTATATCGAAGGCAATGACATATATAAAATGGATGACGACAAGCTGGCGATTTTCCGAAGGCGGCAGGTGGGGTTGATCTATCAGTTTTACAACCTGATACCGGTGCTGAACGTGGAGGAAAATATTCTGCTTCCCTGCGAGCTGGACGGGCGGAAAGCAGACAGGGAAATTCTTCTGGAACTGGCGGAGCACCTTGGGCTGCAAAAGCGTATGAAGCATCTGCCCAACGAGCTTTCGGGGGGACAGCAGCAGAGGGTGGCGATAGCGAGGGCATTGATTACCAGACCGGCGATCCTTCTGGCGGACGAACCTACGGGAAATCTGGACAGCCGCGCCAGCGGTGAGATTATGGAGCTCTTAAAGGAAGCAAACCGCAGATACAAGCAGACGATTATTATGATCACCCATAATCTTGAGCTGGCGAAGCAGGCGGACAGGGTGATGAGCATTGAGGACGGCTGTGTGTCTGTTAAATCGGAGCCCTGGAGCACGGGGAGAGGGGAGGAAGCGTGATGAACGTATTAAAAAGATGCTGCTTCCGCTCCATGAAGGAGAACAGAAAACGAACAATTGTCACGATTATGGGAGTTATTCTTGCCACGGCGCTGATTACGGGAGTGGCATGTCTTGCCGTCAGCTTTCGCACCAGCCTGATCGAGTATGAAAAGCAGCAAAACGGCGATTACCATTATTGTTTTTCCGGTGTGAAGACTGAAAACCTCAAGTATTTTACCAATAATCCCAACATAGAGCGGCTGGGAATTGCCAGAGAGATAGGCTATGCTGTACTGCAGGGAAGCATAAATCCTGACAAACCATATTTGTTCCTGCGTGCAATGGATGAAGTGATGATGGACGCGGTCTCACTGCAGCTGGTTGAGGGGAGAATGCCGGAAAACGATTCGGAGATAATTATCGGAAGGCATATCAGGTACAACGGTATGGTGGATCTGAAGGTTGGGGATGTGCTGCCCCTGGAGATATGCAGCCGCATGTCCGGCGGATTTGAGCTTAACCAGACAAATCCTTATACTTATACGGATGAAAGCCTTGTGCCGCTGTACAAGAAGACATTTACGATTGTAGGAATTGTGGAGCGTCCTAATTATAATGTAGAAGACAGAATGGCGCCTGGATATTCCGTCTTTACTTATCTGAATCAGGATGTGTCAGACGGCTCCGGGTCCGCAGGGACGGTGGAGCTGTATGTAAGCTTAACAGACTGGGGATTAAAGCATCCGGAAAAGGTCATAGGGGGCATTTTGGGAGTATCGGAGCAGGTTTGCAGCCGGTATCTCGAGTATTCGCCCCTCCTCACGGAGGAGGAGCTGCGTCAGATTCAGACAATCGCCAGAGAAGTGAAGGAGAACGGCTGGCTGCTAAAGTGGATAAATTTCAGCTTTTCGGATGGGACCTTGAACATGATGTATTTCATGTCCGCCATAGCGCTCGCGGTGATCATTGTGACCAGCGTATTCTGCATCAGGAACAGCTTTATGATTTCGCTGACGGAAAAAATGAAGCTTTACGGCAGGCTTGCCTCTGTGGGGACCACATCAAAGCAGCAGCGGAAGATCATTTATTACGAGGCGGGATTTCTGGGAGGCGTGGGAATTCCCTTAGGGGTTTTGAGCGGTATTCTTGCCACCTATATTTTAGTCAGGGTTACGAGCGGACTTATGGAGGATGCCATCGATATACCGCTGGTATTTGGAGTTTCCGGCTTAGCAGTGATAGTAGCGACGATTTTGTCCGCAGTGACGATCTTACTGTCGGCGTCAAAGTCGGCGCGCCTGGCGGCAAAGCTTTCCCCTATCAGCGCCATACGCGGAAACGATATGGTTAAGATTGGCAGAGGCGGGCTGACATGCCCCGGTTTTATAGGGAAGATTTTCGGCATAGGCGGCAGGATTGCCCATAAAAATTTAAAGCGTGCAAAGGTGAAGTACCGCACTACCGTAATATCCATTGTGGTAAGCGTTGCGGTTTTTATCGGGCTGACCTCCTTTATGCAGCTTATGGGTGTTGCGATGGGTGTCTATTATGAGGAGATGCAGTACCAGATCGAGGTATACTTAAGCAGGGAGGGCGCTTACCAGGGGGCGCTTCGCGTTGCGTCAATAGAGGGTATTGAGGCTGTGGATATCTTACGTGCCGGAGAGGTTTTTATTGACAGCGGGAAGATACCCTATACGGAGGAATATAAGAAAAATTCCGTCATTCCGGAGGAAGATCTCATGCAGGTGCTTTCCCTGGGGGAAAGCGGGTATGCGGCGTTTTGCAGGGAGATAGGCGTATCGGTGGAACAGGCGCGGGACAAGGCGATTGTTGTGGCAAGCTTTAGGAAGAAATATTTTGACGATGCCCAGGGCAAGCTTGTAACCCGGGAGGGCGATATAGCAAAATATAAACAGGGCGACATTATTGAGGTCTTTCCCGGGAAGACGGATACGCAGGACGGCGGGGAAACCCGGAAGGACGGGGAGCTTATCCGGCTGGAGGTTCTGACCCAGACAGACAAAATGCCCATGGCTTTGTCAAAAAGAAGCGGCAGGGACTATATCACGCTGATCGTCAGCGACCAATGGATGGAGCAGTATGGATTTGCCAAGGACGCTAATGACCGCTATGTGATGATGGCAATTAAGTGTGCGGATGCGGGAGCCGTGGAGGAGGCAATACGCAATGAACTGCAGATGGGAGGTTATCACTATACATTGGGCAACTATGAAGCCGCGTATAAATCCGACAGGGCGATACGCCTGATCGTTGCCATTTTTCTGTATGGCTTTATAACGGTTGTGGCGCTGATTGGAATTACAAATATTTTTAATACCATCACCACCAACATGGAGCTGCGAGCTCCTGAGTTTGCCATGCTGCGCTCCGTGGGCATGACGGGGAGAGAGTTCAGGAGGATGATCTGGCTGGAAGGCTTTTTCTATGGCGGAAAGGCGCTGATACTGGGCATTCCTCTGGGAATTTTACTGTCGATGGGCTTCCACAGGGCTCTGGGAGAGGGAATCGTCACGGTGTTTGTGATGCCCTGGCAGGGAATCGCCATCGCTTCGGCGGCAGTAGCGGTCCTGTTGTATTTTATCATGCGCTTTTCAATGGCCAAGATAAATAAAAGGAATATTATAGATACCATTCAAAACGAAAATATATAAGAGAAGCGCCGGGGTTGGCAAAAAATATTTAACAAAATAATCATATTATAGTTTCATTTTCTGTGAAAGTGTGATAAACTGTCCTTAAAGGGAAAAAGCTTACCTGAGAAAAGCAACGAGGTGGAAAGATGGATACAAAAATATTACTGGAAAATGGAACAAATGAACTGGAAGTTTTGGAATTTACATTAGGCAATAACTCGTATGGCATTAATGTAGCAAAGATCAAGGAGATCATCACATACATGCCTGTTACGCCTGTTCCGAATTCCCATCCCAGTATCGAAGGGATTTTTATGCCCCGTGATACGATGATTACGGCGATCGATCTGAAGAATTGTCTCGGGCGCGGTGAGTCAGAGCCCAAGGGCTTGTTTATCATAACGAATTTTAACAAGCTGGACATAGCGTTTCATGTAGAAAATGTACTGGGTATTCACAGAGTATCCTGGAGGGACATCATTAAACCGGATGTAACGCTTTCTACGACAGAGGAGAGCATTTCCACAGGCATTATCAAACAGGACGGAAAGCTGATCATTATTCTTGATTTTGAGAAGATCGTTACGGATATCAATCCTGAAACGGGTCTTAAGGTTTCCGAAATCAACGAGCTGGGCGAGAGACACAGAGTCAATGTGCCGATTCTGATTGCCGAGGATTCACCTCTGTTGAATAAGCTGATTGTTGAATCTCTGAAAAAGGCAGGATACACAAACCTGATCCATACCGAAAACGGACAGAAGGCTTACGACATTATCTGTCAGTGTAAGGATGACGGCACTCTGAAGGAGCATGTGGGTATTATCGTTACGGATATTGAGATGCCGGAAATGGATGGGCACAGACTTACTAAGCTGGTAAAATCCGACGAGGCTACCGCACATATCCCGGTTATCATTTTCTCATCCCTGGTTAATGATGAGATGAAGAGGAAGGGAGCTGCCCTTGGCGCTGATGCACAGCTTTCAAAGCCTGAGATAGGAAATTTGGTAAGAATAGTAGACCGGCTTGTCATGGAGAATAATCTGGAGAATTAAATAGTACCGATTAAGAGCCAGGATATTATCCCGGCTCTTTTTTAGGTGGCGGACCCGAATTTTGTACGGAATGTCCGATAAGGCGGATTAATAGGAGCGATGATGGCAAAAACAGAGACAGATCAACGGCAGCACCTTGAGGATATAAAATTACAGCATGACGAAGCCCTGTGCCGTAATGAGGCATTTACCCCTGCGGAAGCGCAGCTGTGCAGGGATAAAATTTCCGAGGCGGAGATGGTTCTTGTGGGGCTTGGGGAAGAATTTGACTGCAACGGACTTCAGAAATGCCCTCAATATGGGGCGGGGCTGGAAAGCCTTAACGCAATGGGGCTGGGCATGCTCATACCCGCATGGAACGGGTTTTGCAGCGGAAAATGTACGGAAAAGCAGGGCAAAGGCACCGCAGGCAAGGCGCTGGAAAGGTTAAGGGTGCTTTTGGAGTCCAAGAATTATTTTGTGGTATCCACATCCACAAGCAATGAGATCTACCAAACGGCATGGAGAACCGGACGGCTGGTAATGCCCTGCGGAGCGGCGGTGAAAAAACAGTGTGTCAAGGGCTGTGCGGAGGTGCTGGAGGAGATAACCCGGGAGGAAGACTCAGGACTGAGGGCATATTTTGAAAATCTGTATGCGGGGCAGCCGGCGGATAAAATACCCTGCCTGCTGGGGAAATGTCCGGTGTGCGGAAGCGATATGGTCTTAAACAATATTTATGCGGAAGGCTACAATGAGAACGGATACCTGGAGCAATGGCAGCTCTATAAGAAATGGCTGCAGGGAACCGTAAACAAAAAGCTTCTGATATTGGAGCTTGGGGTGGGAATGCGATTCCCCACAGTGATTCGGTGGCCTTTTGAAAAAGCGGCATATTTTAACAATAAAGCATTTTTTTACCGCGTGAATAAAAAAATATATCAGCTTACGGAAGAATTATCAGGAAAAGGTAGCGGAATCTCGCAGAATGCAATTGATTGGTTGTGCGGGTTATGATACAATGTTGACACAGAAGTCCGCTGTGCCAACTCCTGGTTCCGTCTGTGCCGATGCGCGCGGTGACGTTGTACGACAGGCTTATTGTGGAGCATGGAATGACCAAAGGGGCATTTCTGTATGCGTAAGTTATATACATATTTATGCGAAAGAGCAAGAAAGCTGAGGAAACGATATGTCTTCACAGGAAGATTATCTGGACAATTTATTAAAAAATATGATACATAATATGGAAGAAAGTCTTTCCATGGAAGAAAATCTTTCCATGGAAGAAGGTCTTTCCGTGGAAGAAAATCTTTCCATGAAAGAAAGTCTTTCCGAGGAAGAAAAGACTGAGGATGAAAAGGCTGAGGAAGCAGCAGTTCTGTCCGGGGAGGGGGCAGAACCGGAGTCTGAGGTATCTGAGAATTCTTCTGAACCGGTAATGCCGGACGAACAGGAAGTCCCAATGCCGGGGGCTGAGATATCTGAGCAGGAACTGGAAGCATTTATGTCTGAGCCTGAATTACCTGAGCAGGACTTGGAGGCGTTTATGTCTGAGCCTGAGATATCTGAGCAGGACTTGGAGGCATTTATGTCTGAGCCTGAACTACCTGAGCAGGATTTGGAGGCATTTATTTCCGACTTGGACTCGGAGGTATTTACTTCGGAACCTGAATTGCAGGATGAGATTCCCGACTTTGAAGATATGGGGACATATGTCGGGGAGGAGGGCACAATTTCTGATGTAGGAGAAGACTTGGTCTTTGGAATGGAAGAAAAGGAAGTCTCTGGCACAACAGGAAATGAAATATCAAATCTAGAGCCGGAGGCGGAACCTGAGACGTCTGAATCGGCGTATGAGCTTGAGCCCGAGCTTGAAAAAATATTAGAAGAAGCCTCCGGGCTTCAGGAAGCTGAAGCCTTGGAGATGGGAGAATCCGATATTCTGGAGATGGAAGAACCGGAAATTCCAGGCATGGAGGAATTTGAAATCCCAGAGATGGAAGAATCCGTGATTGAGGGAATGGCAGAAACGGAAATCCCAAGTATGGGAGAGCAAGAAATCCCAGACTTGGAGGAATTTGAAATCCCGGAGATGAACGAATTCGGTATTCCGGGAATAGAAGAACCGGAGATTCCAAGTATGGGAGAGCAGGAAATCTCAGGCATGGAAGAATTTGAAATTCCGGAGATAAACGAATCCGAGATTCCGGCAATGGAAGACCTGGAAATTCCGGCAATTGAGGAATTAGAAATTCCGGAGATGAACGAATCCGAGATTCCGGGAATAGAAGAACCGGAAATCCCGGACATGGAGGAATTTGAAATTCCGGAAATAGAGGAATTGGCGATTCCGGATATAGAAGAAGCAGAAATTCAGGATATGAAAGGAAAAGAAGCTCCGAGTATGGATGAAAATAATTTTTCTGGTACAGATGAAGAAATCCCGAATATAGAGGAATTGCTTGCAAGCTTAGGCGAGGATATTTCAGATATGGAAGTGCAGTCTGTGCCACAGGACAATAAACCCCAAAATAATCAGGACGGTATTTCGGGCAAGGGGGGTGCCGCAGGAGCAGGGAAGGAAAAATCGGAAGAGGATTCCCTGAATTTGGATCAGGTGCCCGATTTGGATGCCGTTATGGGAATGTCGGAGGATGAAATAGCAAAGCTGCTGTCGGAAGGGCTGTCTGAGGAAGAAGCCGAGTCTTCCGATGCCGATTTCTCTGACGAGGATGTGCTGGATATGCTGGAGGGTTCCTCAGATGACGATTTGCAGGACATTCAGGATATGCTTCAGAAATCGGATAACAATGAGGCAGTGGATGACGAGATCGTGGAGTTGCTGCAGGGAATTCCGGAGGATGGGGAAGATCTGGAACAAAAGATTCTTTCGCAAGACGAAGATTCGGTTGAGAACGAATCAGAGGAGCTGGATGCGCTGATCGGAGATCCGAAAAAGAAAAAAGCGCTGGAAAAAAAGCGCCGTAAAGAGGAAAAGGCAGCGGCAAAGCAGGAAGCACGAGAAGCGGCGAAGGCGGAAAAGGAAGCAAAAAAAAGGGAGAAAAAAGCCCAAAAACAGCGTAAAAATAAAAATGTCCAGGACATTCCCGTTGAGAATGAAAAGGGTGAAGAACTGCTTGTGGACAGGGAAGAACTGGATAAGCTGCTCTCTAAGGCAGGGCAGGTCGGCGATGAGGAGGCTGAGGCAGAAACTGTCAACGAAGAAGCGGGCAATGCAGGGGAAGATGATTTCGGTCTGGATTTAAACAATCTGTTTGCCGGTATCGAGGATAACGGAGACGGCGGCTTAGCGGCGCTGGCAGCGGCGGACCCGGGTGAACGGTCCGGTTCGGACGCTGTGGATGCGGCGGAGGGAAAGAAAAAGGAGAAAAAAGGAAGTGGAGAAAAGACAGGTTTTCTTACCAAGATCTTATCCTTCTTGATGGAGGAGGACGATGAGGATGAGGATAATGAAAATCTGCAGCTTTCTGAAGAAAACCAGGGAATCCTTAATGACCTTGACAAAGAAAAAAAGAACATAAAGGGCGGTAAAGGCGGAAAAGGCGGCAAAAAGGATAAAAAGAAAGAGGATAAGAAAGAGAAGCCCAAGAAAGAACCAAAACCCAAAAAAGCGCCAAAGCCCAAGGCGGAGAAGCCTCCCAGAGAGCCGGAGCCCTATGTTCCTCCCAAAAAGAGACTGACACCCAAGAAGGTGCTTCCGGTAGTTCTGCTTGGAATTACGGTTGCCGCTTCGCTTCTCATATTTGTAAATGTCTCCACCGACTACGTAGATAAGCGTGCGGCAAAGACGGCATTTTACAACGGTGATTATGCTGCCTGCTATGAGAATCTGGTGGGCAAGGAGCTGAATGAGACGGAGAGCATGATGTATGGTAAGTCCGAGAGCATCCTTTACATAAGGCTATGGTACAGGGAGTACGAAATGTTTGCGGAGGAAGGGTCTGAGGTGGAGGCGCTGGACAGCCTGATACAGACGGTTAAGGATTATCCCATGCTGTATGCATATGCCTCAAAGTGGAATGCGGAAGGGGACGTCTATGCAGTCTATGCCGAAATATTGAATATTCTGTTGAATAAATACGGCATTACGGAGCTTCAGGCAAAGGAAATTGCCAAGGTGAGAGACGACAGGGAGTACACCAGAATGGTGGTGGCATTGGCAGGGGGCGAGCCGTATGGCTCCTGGAACAATACAGAGACGCCTGAAGACGATTCCCTGCGTGACGAGCTTCCGGAGGAATCCGACCTTGGCGGAGGCAATTTCGTGGATAACAGATAAATGATTGAAGAAACGGCAGATGGCTTTCGGGGAGGCACATTTATGGACTGCTTCTCAGGAAACGGAAAGGCAGAATGCAGAGAGAATGATTGCGGTAATAGATTATGATGCAGGAAATATAAAGAGTGTGGAAAAGGCGCTGCAGTATCTGGGGGAGGAGACGGCGGTTACACGGGACGCAGAAACCATCCTTTCCGCGGACGGCGTGATTCTTCCGGGGGTTGGAGCCTTTGGGGATGCCATGGAAAAGCTCTGCTCCTACGGTCTGGTGGATGTGATACACAGGTGCGTGGACGGAAATATTCCCTTTTTGGGTATCTGTCTTGGGCTGCAGCTTTTGTTTGAGAGCAGCGAGGAGAGCCCCGGCGTGGAGGGGCTGCACATCCTGGACGGAAAAATCGTAAGGATTCCGTCGGATTCTGACGGGGGCTTGAAGGTGCCCCATATAGGCTGGAATAATTTAAGCTTTCCAAACGAGGGACGTCTGTTTAAGGGGCTGCCGGAAAATCCGTATGTCTATTTTGTACATTCCTATTATCTGCAGGCAGCGGATGAAAGGCAGGTGACGGCCGTCACGGAATACGGCGTGCGGATACATGCTTCCGTGGAGAAGGGGAATGTCTTTGCCTGTCAGTTTCATCCGGAAAAAAGCTCCGGTGTGGGAATGCAGATACTTCGCAATTTTATCGGGGTGACAAAAGAGGGCTGCGCTGCAGGAAGCGGCAGGGAGGAATAGAATGCATACAAAGAGAATTATTCCCTGTCTGGATGTGAAGGACGGAAGGGTTGTCAAGTGTGTAAATTTTTTAAATCCAAGAGATGCCGGAGATCCGGCCGAAACGGCGGCGGCTTATGACAGAGAGGGAGCTGACGAGCTGGTGTTCCTGGACATAAATGCCTCTGCGGACAACAGGGCGACGCAGCTGGAATGGGTCCGGCAGGTGGCGGGCAGAGTGTTTATCCCCTTTACCGTGGGAGGCGGAATCCGTTCCGTGGAAGATTTCAGGGCAATACTTCGGGAGGGCGCGGACAAGATCGCGGTCAATTCCGCGGCGATTATGAATCCCCGTCTTGTTTCCGATGCGGCGGACAAATTCGGCAGCCAGTGCGTAGTGGTGGCGATCGACGCCAAGCGCAGGGAGGACGGAAGCGGCTGGAATATCTATAAAAACGGCGGACGTGTGGATATGGGGCTGGATGCGGTAGAGTGGGCTGTGAAAGCGGAAAGGCTCGGCGCAGGAGAAATTCTTCTGACCAGTATGGACGGAGACGGCACCAGG
Organism: uncultured Acetatifactor sp.; assembly: GCA_910578215.1. Taxonomy (GTDB): domain Bacteria; phylum Bacillota; class Clostridia; order Lachnospirales; family Lachnospiraceae; genus Acetatifactor. The sequence goes on from CAJTPH010000026.1 coordinate 15,946, forward strand.
GCGGGATATGACCTGGTGCTGACGAAGGCGGTGGCAGAGGCAGTGAGCATCCCTGTCATTGCGTCGGGCGGCGCTGGAAAGCTGGAGCACTTTTATGAGGCGCTGGCAGACGCCGGGGCGGAAGCAGTCCTGGCGGCATCGCTTTTTCATTACAAGGAACTGGAAATCAGACAAGTCAAGGAATATCTTCAGAAAAGAAAGGTCAGTGTGAGGTTATAATATGGCAATGATAAATAACGATTGGCTCCCGGAGCTGGAGCAGGAATTCCACAAGCCCTACTATAAGAATCTGTATGAATTTATTAAGAACGAATATAATACGACACAGGTATTCCCGCCTGCGGATGATATTTTCAATGCGTTTCACCTGACATCCTTAAGCGACGTTAAGGTGGTTATTATCGGGCAGGACCCCTATCACAATGTGGGGCAGGCACACGGGCTGTGCTTTTCCGTGAAACCGGACGTGGCTATACCTCCGTCTCTTGTAAATATTTATAAGGAGCTGAAGGACGACCTGGGATGCTATATTCCCAATAACGGCTATCTGGTGAAATGGGCGGAGCAGGGCATACTGATGCTGAATACGGTGCTCACCGTGCGCGCCCATATGGCCAATTCCCACCGGGGAAAGGGCTGGGAGCAGTTTACGGACGCAGCCATCCAGATACTGAATGAGCAGGACAGACCCATTGTATTTATTCTGTGGGGCAGACCTGCGCAGACAAAAAAGAAAATGCTCAATAATCCCAAGCACCTGATCCTGGAAGCGGCGCATCCAAGTCCCTTATCCGCGCACAACGGCTTTTTCGGCAGCAAGCCCTTCAGTCAGACCAACGCCTTTTTGGAGAAAAACGGACTTGCGCCCATTGACTGGCAGATAGAAAATATATAATTAAAAGAATAGCATAGGCCTGGCATACAGGCAGACGGGAGCAGATATGAAGATCAGAGTGGCAATTTTGGGCTATGGCAATTTGGGAAAGGGCATCGAGTGCGCCGTTAGCCAAAACGATGATATGGAGCTTGTGGCGGTATTTACAAGAAGACCGCCTGAAAGCGTTAAGGTGATGAGCGGCACGGCGGTGTATCATGCGGACAGGCTGACGGAGATGCAGGACAAAATTGACGTCCTGATGCTCTGCGGCGGCTCTGCCACAGATCTGCCCGAGCAGACTGCGGAGTACGCAAAATACTTTCATGTGGTTGACAGCTTTGACACACACGCAAAAATTCCGGAGCATTTTGCCAGGGTGGATGAGGCGGCTTCGGGAAGCGGGCATATTGCTATGATTTCCGTTGGCTGGGACCCGGGAATGTTTTCCTTAAACAGGCTTTACGCCAATGCTATATTAAGGGAAGGAAGCGATTACACCTTCTGGGGCAAGGGCGTCAGCCAGGGGCATTCCGATGCCATCCGCAGAATTTCCGGTGTAAAGGATGCGAAGCAGTACACCATACCTGTGGAGGCGGCGCTGGCATCCGTCAGAGGCTGTGAGAATCCCCAGCTGACTACCAGGCAGAAGCACACCAGAGAATGCTATGTAGTGGCAGAGGAGGGCGCCGACAGGGGGCAGATCGAGAAGGAGATCAAGACCATGCCCAATTATTTTGCCGATTATGATACCACCGTGCATTTTATTTCCGAGGAGGAATTAAAGCGGGATCATGCAGGCATCCCTCACGGGGGGTTGGTGCTGCGGACGGGCAAAACCGGTCGGAATAAGGAGCACAACCATGTGATAGAATATAGCTTAAAGCTGGATTCCAATCCGGAATTTACCGCCTGTGTTCTTGTGGCATATGCCAGGGCGGCATACCGGATGGGGAAAGAGGGCATGAAGGGCTGTAAGACAGTTTTCGATGTGGCGCCTGCGTATTTAAGCCCCATGACTCCTGAGGAGATGAGAAGCAGCCTGCTGTAAAGCCGTGGCGGTATGCCCGGAGCAGCGGAAGCGGTGGGTCTGACGGAAAGAAAACTGCCGGGGAACCTCAGCATGTAGGCCTGCTTTACGGAAGGAAGCTGTTGTAATCGCAATATAAGAGACTACTGTGAAAATCTATTTTAAAGGATTACTAAAAAACCTAATTCTCCCTTGTGTTGATTTCAAATAATGCTGAGTAAATATTAACTTGTTTTGGCCAAAACGAAGGAGGAATGGTTCATGAAATATACATTGGACTGTGACATACTGGATGGATTGGTTTTCATAGATGAAAGCTATCTGTCAGAATTGAATGATGCCGATCTTTTATATGCGATGGATATTTTACTTGATTCTTCTGGGAAATCCGAATTGATTTATGATTTTCCAGATGAGGACTGGGACATTGTAAGGCAGCGGGAGACAGAAGGAATTCGGGAATTTTGCGGACAGGGAAAAATGATCGTCTGGCTTTTAGATTGTGTTGTCAAGGAATGTGAGATTACAAAAAGCGACGAAATTACAGCCCCATGTAAGTGGCTGCATCTTCCTGCGGGCAAATTGTTAGCGGTTACAGCAAGCGAGTTAATTCAATGTCTTGCCTATCCGGAATTGGAGATGGAAAAGGTTTTTGAGTTGGAGCTTGAGCCTGGGTGGTATGCAGTCCAAAACGAAGGAGTCGACAAGATTATGTATTGCAAGAAGCAGCAGCCTGATTCTATTCCCTCAAACATCCAAGAAATATGTTAGTATTTAGGAGTGCAGGGGCGTACCGTTCAAGTACACCATGAATCAGCCAAATTCAACAGACCGAATGAGTATATACCCCAAATTTTGGAAATAAGTGTCATAAATAAAAATAGAAATTGGGACTACTAAAAAAGAAGAAACTGTGACGGAAAAAAGGAACACTATGGAAGAAAATGCTGCGATGAAAGAAAATGCTATATTAGAACAAAAATCTGCGATAGAAAAAGATGCTGTAATGGAAAAAGACGCTGCAATGGAAAGAAACGCTGTAATAAAAGAGAACTCTGTAATGGAAAAAGACGCTGTAATGGAAAGAAACACTGTAATGGAAAAAGACGCCGTTATGGAAAAGAAAGCGTTTGTGACCAGGGAACAGATCGAGGAAATTGTAAAGCAATATCCCACGCCCTTTCATATTTATGACGAGAAGGGAATCCGTGAAAATGCAAGGGCTTTGAAGGAGGCTTTTGCATGGAACAAGGGATATAAGGAATTTTTTGCCGTCAAGGCTACTCCGAACCCCTTTTTGATGGAAATATTAAGGGAGTACGGCTGCGGCTGTGACTGTTCATCCTACACGGAGCTGATGTTGGCAGGGGCAATGGGTATGAAAGGCGGGGACATTATGTTTTCCTCCAATGATACGCCTGCGGAGGAGTTTCTGCTTGCCGCGGAAACAGGGGCGACCATTAACCTGGACGATATCACCCATATAGAATTTTTGGAAAAGACGTTGGGTTTCCTTCCAAAGACCCTGAGCTGCCGGTTTAACCCCGGGGGATATTTCTCCCTGGGAACCGATATTATGGATAATCCCGGCGACGCCAAGTATGGCTTTACCAGGGAGCAGATGTTTGAGGGCTTTCGGATTCTGAAGGCAAAGGGAGTGGAAAATTTCGGAATTCACGCATTCCTGGCCAGCAATACTGTCACCAACGAATATTATCCCACTCTTGCAAGGCAGCTTTTTGAGCTGGCCGTGGAGCTGAAAAAGGAGACGGGGGCGGATATCAGGTTTATAAATCTGTCCGGCGGTATCGGCATCCCTTACCGCCCGGAGCAGGCTCCCAATGATATCCGGATGATCGGAGAGAGCGTCCGGAGGGTTTACGAAGAAATTCTGGTGCCTGCGGGCATGGGAGAGGTTGCGATTTATACCGAGCTGGGGCGTTTTATGATGGGACCTTACGGTCACCTGGTGACGAGGGTCATTCACAGCAAGCATACCCACAAGGAGTATCTTGGTGTGGACGCCTGTGCGGTCAACTTGATGCGCCCCGCAATGTACGGAGCTTATCATCACATTACGGTGCTGGGCAAGGAGGACGCGCCCTGCAGCCACATGTACGACGTTACGGGGTCACTCTGTGAAAATAACGATAAGTTTGCCGTTGACAGAATGCTGCCGGAGGTGGAGATCGGTGATTATATCGTTATTCACGACACCGGGGCGCACGGCTTTGCCATGGGCTATAATTATAACGGCAAGCTGAAGAGTGCGGAGCTTTTGCTGCATGAGGACGGAAGCGTGCAGCTTATCCGCCGCGCGGAGACGCCCAGAGATTATTTTGCCACCTTTGACGGATTTGAAATCTATGACAGGCTGTTCCCGGCTGAATAAATTCCTTGTTGTCCGCCAATGGGTATAATAAATCAAAGCTTTTTATCAGCTTACTCTATTGGAGATATGTAACATGGACATAAGAGAACTCGAAACATTTTATGAAGCTTCTTTGCGTCCGGTTTTTGGCGAGCAGTTCCGTATCATACATGAGCGCAATGACGTTGTTCACATTATTTTGGATGGGGAGAAGGAGGATTTCTTTTTCACTCTTTATGGGATAGGTCATGTGCATTTGTATTGGTGCAATGAATGCTTTATATTTGACCAGCAGCGAAATAATCTGGTATCTTCTGATACCTTTGGGGAAATTGTGTTTGAAGGCAAGCTTGACGTGCAAAAGCTTCCGCAAATAATTGTGGACCTGGTCCTGCAGTTGCGAGACAGTTCTTTTTTAAGCAAAAAAGAGCGAGTAAAAGGGGAAATTCCGTCAGGATATGACAATATAAAGGATTATATTATCCAAGCAGGGACAGATAATCCGCAGAAAAACTCATATGAATTAGCCAATATTCTAATTGAATTTATTTGTTAGCTTGGAAAATTTCCTTTGACGGATGTCCGGTGCGTACAGTTGTTCCGTCAGGGTATGCCGACGGAAGATATATGCATAGCATGTATCGATACGAAAGGCAAAAGGGATTAAAGAACCGAATTTTATATAAAACCCGGTAGCGGATTGCGGAACCGGAAGTTGGAAGGAAGGATAAAATGCGATATCCTGAATTTTTGCCACAGGGCGGGACCATCGGCTTTATTGCGCCGTCCTTTGGCTGCGCCACAGAGCCGTATAAGACGGCATTTGAAAATGCACAATACAAGCTGCAGGAGATGGGGTACCGGCTGGCGCTGGGCCCCAATTGCTATGCGGATAAGGGCATCGGAATCAGCAACACTCCCGGGGAGTGCGGGCGGGAGGTCATGGGAATGTTTTTGTCCGGCAAGGCGGACTGTGTGATTTCCTGCGGCGGAGGGGAGTTGATGTGTGAGATTCTCCCCTATGTGGATTTTGAAAGGCTTGCCGCGGCAAAGCCTACATGGTTTATGGGCTACTCGGACAACACCAATCTGACCTTTCTGCTCCCCACGCTGGCGGATACTGTCGCTGTGTACGGTCCCTGCGCGGGGGCTTTTGGCATGGAGCCCTGGCACGAATCCCTGAGAGACGCCTTTGGCATTTTAACAGGGCGTCAGCTTACGGTAAAGGGCTATGAGGCTTGGGAGAAGGAGTCCCTGAAGGGTCCCGAAAACCCTCTTGCCTCCTATAATTTGACGGAAAAAAGGGTGATCCGCAGCTATCTGGGAAGGCGTCCGGTATCCGCCAGGCAGCGCTTCCGGGGGCGGCTCTTGGGCGGCTGCATGGACTGTCTTGTGAATCTTTGCGGCACACGCTTTGACAAGACGGGTGAATTTGCGGAGCGCTATAAGGAGGACGGTATCATTTGGTTTTTCGAGAGCTGTGAGCTGAATGTTTTTGCCATCCGCAGGGCAATGTGGCAGATGGAGCAGGCGGGATGGTTCCGGCATGTGAAGGGCTTCTTGATCGGCAGACCCCAAAACGGAGAGCCTTTGATGGGGCTGGACAGATACGAGGCAGTGCTGGAGACGGCGGGCAGGCTGAATGTGCCGGTGGTTATGGATGTGGATTTGGGACATCTGCCGCCTATGATGCCTCTGGTGACAGGGAGTATGGCGGATGTGACCGTACAGGAGAACGATATTGCCATAGCCATGGATTTTCGGTAACAGGACGGAAGCATTTTTCATAGCCGGCTTGTTGGTTTTGATAATATAAATTTTTTAGCTTTGGAATTATGATATTCCGCAGAGCGGAATCACGGAGGCAAATGTGAAAAAGAGCAAAAAAATTTTTAAGGTGATTGCCATTATTGTGGTTTCATTATTGGCTTTGATTACCGTCTTTACCGTTTGGTGGAGCTTTCCGGTAAGCTTTTTAAACAGAGTGGAACCGCAGGATATCGCCTATATTGAGGTGCGGGACGGATACAGCGGAAAGACGTTTGTAATCAGGGACGCAGAGGATATCGCCTATATTGTAGACAATATTAAGGGGCGCCACCTGTACAGGGACGGCATTTCGCTGGGCTATGTGGGGACCTGGTTTACCTTAAATTTTTATAACGGAAAGGAAAAGTGTGTGGAGGAGCTGACGGTCAATTTTTACAATACGCTCCGCAAGGACCCTTTCTTCTATCAGGACCCGGACGAGGGGCTGTGCATAGATTATCTCTGCGATCTGGAGGTGGAGCTTGCGGGAAGCTGGGATGAGTGAGTACATCCGCTCAGGCAGATCAGGGCGTTCATGGTAAGAAGGAACAGGCGGGGAAAAGCCGGGCAGATTCATAGATGCTGCAAGGCTGGAAGACAGAAGGGCATTTGAACAGATGATACAGCTCTATGAGAGAATGTAACTTATTTTAATATCTCTCAGGATACTTAAAAGGGGCTTTGAAGGGTAAAAATGCAGGGTAAAAATATAAAAAAAGCTTGAAATTATAAAATATTTGTGCTAAGATAAGTTTATATTTTTGGAAGCCGGCGTGTCGGAATGGCAGACGAGGCAGACTCAAAATCTGTTGTGGGCAACCACGTGCGGGTTCAAGTCCCGCTGCCGGCAGTACAAGAGGGCGCTAACCTTGATGCAATGGTATCATGGTTGGCGCTTGTTTGTGTATGAGGAAGGGTAAAAAGCGTACACATCCATTGTAAATACGGGAATGGTCTCCGGACATGGAGACAAAACAAATTGCTCCAGGCGGCTGGAGTGAACAAAGGGTAGTAAGGAGGAGCAGAATAATGGGTACTGTACCGGCTTTAAGCATTGCCGCGATGGCGGTGAGTCTGGCAGTCTGTGTGGGGCTGCCGGTGGGTTTGTGCATTTTCATGAAAAAGGTGGGGAAGGCAAGCCTTAAGAGCTTCTTTCTGGGATGCGGCACCTTTGTGCTGTTCGCGTTGGTGCTGGAGCAGATTCTGCACATTCTTGTACAGGCGGTGTCGGGGACGTTTTTTTCCCGGAATTTGATAGCCTATGCGATCTATGGAGGCCTTGCCGCCGGTCTTTTCGAGGAGACGGGGCGGTATGTTGCCATGAAATTTTTTATGAAAGAGCAGCTTAACAAGCAGGAAGCCATTATGTACGGAGCCGGCCATGGCGGAATCGAGGCGGTTCTTTTAGGAGGTATGGCAGGCCTGTCCAACCTGCTCACATCCGTTATGATAAACTCCGGCAGCTTGGAGAAGCTGCTTCCCGCCGGGGACGCGGATATTCAGGCGGTGCTTTCTCAGCTGACGGAGCTTCCCTCATGGCAGTTCCTGCTTGCCGGCATGGAGAGATGCTCGGCAGTAGTGCTGCATATTGTATTGTCCTATCTGGTCTATCTAGGAGTTAAGAATAAAAAAATACAATTTTATTTTCTCGCCGTAGGCATTCATTTTGCTGTGGATGCAGGGGTGGTCTATGCTGCGAGGTATGTTCCGGTTCTGGCTCTGGAGCTGGGGCTGATGGCAGTAGTGCTGGCGATGGCGGCAGTGGTCTATGTGTGCTATAGCCGGGAAAAGGAAAAGTAGTTCAGGCGGCGGCGACACCGAAATCCCAGGCGTGGGGAAAGCGCCGGAGAAGCCGGGAATTGCGGAGACAGGGTGGTGAAATTTATGTCAGAGGTGGAAATGCTGATATCGGGTTTTTTTATGAAGGACGGCAGGAAGATGATGCGGGTGTCCTTTACACGGGGAAAGGATTTTGCGGAGGGGCTTCTGCCGGACGGGCTGATTGATAGGTCCGAAGGCTTTTCCGGGGAGGAGCTTGAAAAGCTTGAAAAGTTCTTAAGGGCAAACAGACAGGAAATTATGGAACAGGGAAAGGAAATCAACCCGATCAGGAGCTGGCTGCAGGATAAATAAGAAAAACGGGCTTGACTTCGACGCTTTAAACTGCTAAAATAACCTATGATTTATACAGGGAAAAGCCCGGTTTTTGGAAAAGCTATGTCTGTGCCGGTATCAGGCGCGGCAGGAATGGAGATGTTTGTTATGAAAGAGATATCCAGTTTGATAGCATACCGCCCCGATGTTAAGGTGGTCGACGCCACACTTCGCGACGGAGGGCTGGTAAACGATTTTTATTTTACGGACGAGTTTGTAAGGGCCTTGTATCTGGCGAACCTTCGCGCCGGTGTGGATTATATGGAATTCGGCTATAAGGCGTCCAGGGAGATGTTCGACGTAAATAAGTTCGGCAAGTGGAAATTCAGCAGCGACAGCGATATCAGAGCTATCGTGGGAGAGAATGCCACCGATTTGAAGATTGCGGTTATGGCGGATGTGGGAAGGTGCGACAAGTCGGATATCATAAATCGTGAGGACAGCCCTATTGATCTGATCCGGGTTGCAACCTATCTGAATACCATTCCCGGAGCGGTGGACATGATCGAGGATGCGGCGGGAAAGGGCTATGAGGTAAGCTGTAATATTATGGCGATCTCAAATTCCCGGGAGGGTGATCTGAAGGCGGCGCTTGACATTCTGGGGCAGTCTCCGGTAGACGTCTTTTACATTGTGGACAGCTACGGCGCCATGTATCCGGAGCAGATTGCGCGTCTTGCGGACCTTTATCTGGAGGCTGCGGCAAAGTACGGAAAGAAGGTGGGCATCCATGCCCACAATAACCAGCAGCTTGCCTTTGCAAATACCATTGAGGCGGTGGGCGACGGAGTGGACTGGCTGGACGCCACCTATGCCAGCATGGGAAGGGGCGCGGGCAACTGCGCCATGGAGCTGCTGCTGGGGTTCCTTCGCAATCCCAAATATAACGTTTATCACGCAATTCAGTTTGTGGACAAATATATGAATAGGCTGAAGGAGGACGGCGTGAGGTGGGGCTATGACCTGCAGTATCTGATGACGGGGCTTTTAAACCAGCACCCGAGGGCGGCGATTGAGTTTACCAGGGATCAGAGAACGGATTACACGGAATTTTATAAGGAGATCGTGGCGCAGGATTAAAGGCCGGAGATTTTATATGGCGGGCAGATAAAAGGGCAAGGCAGCGATGTCTTGCCCTTGCTTTACTCATGCCGCGAGATTTTATGGTTGAATTTCCCGGTCCAAATGTGTATACTGGAAAGTGAGTTAATATGTTTATAAAACCACGGAAAGGCGGAGGTAATAAAGAGATGAACATTGACAGCATTTGCGTACAGGGCGGTTACACGCCGGGGAACGGGGAACCCCGTCAGATTCCCATAGTACAGAGTACTACCTTCAAATATAACTCCAGCGAGGATATGGGAAAGCTGTTTGATTTGGAGGCGGCAGGGTATTTTTATACCAGGCTGCAGAATCCCACTAACGATTACGTGGCGGCCAAGATCGCGCAGCTTGAGGGAGGTACGGCGGCAATGCTGACAAGCAGCGGGCAGGCGGCAAATTTTTACGCGCTGTTCAATATCTGCAGCTGTGGGGATCATATTGTGTCATCCAGCACCATTTACGGAGGTACGTTTAACCTGATTGCCGTAACCATGAAAAAGATGGGGATCGATGTGACCTTCGTAAGCCCCGATGCCTCCGAGGAGGAGCTGAACGCGGCGTTCAGGGACAATACCAAAGCAATGTTCGGGGAGACCATAGCCAATCCCGCGCTGACCGTGCTGGATATAGAAAAATTTGCAAGGTGCGCCCATGCCCACGGGGTGCCGCTGATTGTGGACAACACCTTTGCGACTCCCGTCAACTGCAGGCCTTTTGAGTGGGGCGCGGATATTGTCACCCATTCCACCACAAAATATATGGACGGGCACGGCGCGGCGGTGGGCGGCGCAATCGTGGACAGCGGCAAATTTGACTGGATGGCCCACGCGGAGAAATTTCCCGGGCTGTGTACTCCCGACGAGAGCTACCACGGCATAACCTATGCGGAAAAGTTCGGCAGGGAGGGCGCCTTTATCACAAAGTGCACCGCGCAGCTTATGAGGGACTTTGGTTCCATACAGAGCCCGCAGAATGCGTTTATTGTGAATCTGGGGCTTGAGAGCCTTCATTTGCGTATGAAGCGCCATTGCGAGAACGGTCTTGCCGTGGCAGAGTATCTGTCCGGGCACAAGGCGGTTGCCTATGTGAAATATTGCAGTCTGCCCGGCGATAAGTATTATCCCCTGGCACAGAAGTATCTGCCCGGCGGCAGCTGCGGCGTCGTTTCCTTTGGCTTAAAGGGCGGCAGGGAGGCGGCGAACACCTTTATGAGGAACCTGAAAATTGCCGCCATTGAGACGCATGTTGCGGATGCTAGGACCTGCTGCCTCAATCCGGCGTCCAGCACGCATCGCCAGCTCACGGACGAACAGCTGGCAGAGGCGGGAGTTCCCGCGGAGCTGATCCGCATAAGCTGCGGAATTGAGGATACGGCTGATCTGATTGCGGATATAGGGCAGGCTTTGGAGAAGTGCTGAAGCGGGCAAAGGGTATAAATATGGGCTGCAAAGAGTTTGAGAAACGGATTCCCGATTTTATTAACCGGAGGCTGGATTATTCTGCCTTGAAGCGGTTCAGCGAGCACATGGAACGGTGTGAGAACTGTAAGGAGGAGCTTGTGATCCAGTTTCTGGTGACGGAGGGCATACAGCGTCTTGAGGACGGCAATGCCTTCGACCTGCAGTCGGAGCTGGAACAGCGCCTGGAGGAAGCGCGGCGTAAGATCCGCTTTCACGGCAGAATTCTGCACTTTGGGATTGCGCTGGAAATTCTGGCGGCGGTTATGCTGATAGGAATCGGGATCTGGATATTGCTTTAATAGCGCGAAGGGGTAAAGTTATGCTGGAAAACAAGAAGCTGGTACTGATTGACGGTCACAGTATTTTAAACAGGGCATTTTACGGGGTGCCTGAGCTTACAAATGCGCAGGGGCTGCACACCAATGCGGTGTATGGCTTTTTGAATATCATGTTTAAGATCCTGGAGGAAGAACGGCCGGAGTACCTTGCGGTTGCCTTTGACGTACATGCGCCCACCTTCCGCCATGAAATATACGAGGCATATAAGGGAACCAGAAAGCCCATGCCTGAGGAGCTCAGGGAGCAGGTGCCGGTGATGAAGGAGGTGCTGCGCGCCATGAACGTTGTCATCGTGGAGCGTGAGGGGCTGGAGGCGGACGACATTCTGGGAACTCTCGCGAAAAAGGCGGCGGCATCCGGCATGGAGGTGGCTCTTGTGTCTGGTGACAGAGATCTTCTGCAGATTGCCGACGAGCATATCAAAATCAGGATTCCCAAGACCAAGGGGGGCAGGACGGAGATCGAGGACTATTATCCCCAGGACGTGCTTGAGGCATATCAGGTGACGCCTCTGCAGTTTATAGATTTAAAGGCGCTGATGGGGGATACGGCGGACAATATTCCCGGCGTTCCCAAGGTGGGGCAGAAGACTGCCGCGGATCTTATGGTAAAATACGGTTCTCTGGAGAATATATATGCCCATGTGGAAGAAATAGGCAAAAAGAGCATCAGGGAATCCCTGATAGAAAACAGGGAGCTGGCGGATCTGAGCAAGGTGCTGGCGACCATCAAAACGGACTGTGACCTGACTCTGGATTATGAGGCGGCAAAGGCGGAGGGCTATTATACAAAGGAGGCTTATCTTCTCTTTAAGCAGCTGGAATTTAAAAATATGCTTAGCCGTTTTAAAAACGAAGCCCTGCATTTTGACGAGGATTCGGAGGACGGGGACGGCAGAGACGTATCGGAGGGCTTTCGTATTCTTGGCACGCAGAAGGAGCTGACCGACAGATTAAAAAAGGTGGGGACGGGTCAGCGGATCGGCCTGCACCTTGCGCTGGACGGGGACAGGCTTCTGGGAGCCGCCGTGTCCGCGGGAGACGAGGTTTATTATTATGGGATACCGGTTCAGGAGAACGTGCAGCTTTCCCTGTTTTCGGACCCGGTCTTTACACAGGGGGCTAACGGTCAATCGGCCCTGGCCGGGATGACTTCGGGTGCCGGAGCGTTTGGGGAGGACGCCGGCGAAGATATGCTCTCCCTGCGTAAGGCGCTTTTTGAGCTTTCGCAGAGGGTGGAAATCGCAGCCTTTGATATAAAAAGGCAGTATGCCTTTCTTGCACAGGATACCGTGGAACGGTATTTTGATATTTTGATCGGAGCCTATCTCTTAAATCCTTTAAAAAGCGATTATGACCTGGAGACCATCGCGTCTGAGCACCTGGGAATGATGATTCCCGGCAGGGCGGAGACTTTCGGGAAGCTGAGCGACGGCCAGGCGGCAGGGTCCATGCCGGAAGCGTTTGCAAAATATTGCTGTTACGGAGCGTATGTCTCCCGAAGGGCGGCTGTTGTGCTGGAGGATAAGTTAAAAAAGACCGGCATGGACAGGCTGTACCGTGAGATAGAGATGCCCCTGTCTTTGGTTCTCTACGACATGGAAAAAGAGGGCGTGGAGGTGCGCCGGGAGGAGCTGAAGGCGTACGGGGACGCGCTGGTGGCAAGGATAGAGGAGCTGGAAAAATCCGTCCATGAGCAGGCGGGGCAGGAGTTTAACATTAACTCTCCCAAGCAGCTGGGCGAGATTCTCTTTGACAAGCTGAAAATGCCCGGAGGGAAAAAGACCAAGACGGGGTATTCCACGGCGGCGGACGTTCTGGAAAAGCTGTCGGAGGACTATCCGATCGTAAAGGATATTTTAGAGTACAGGGGACTTACCAAGCTGAAGTCCACCTATGCGGACGGGCTGGCGGTATACATCGGCGCGGACAGGAGAATCCATACCAGCTTTAACCAGACCATCACGGCGACAGGGCGTATCAGCTCCACGGAGCCGAACCTTCAGAATATACCCATGCGCATGGAGCTTGGCAGGCGTATCCGCAAGGTGTTTGTTCCCAGGGAGGGCTGCGTGCTCATGGACGCGGACTATTCCCAGATCGAGCTGCGGGTGCTTGCCCATATGTCGGGGGACGAACAGCTGATAGAGGCGTACCGCATGGACCAGGATATTCACAGAATCACGGCGTCAAAGGTATTCCACACTCCCTTTGAGGAGGTTACGGATTTGCAGCGGCGCAATGCCAAGGCGGTGAATTTCGGTATCGTTTACGGCATCAGCTCCTTTGGCTTAAGCCAGGATCTGAGCATCAGCAAGAAGGAGGCGGCAGAATACATTGAACAGTATTTCGCCACCTACCCGAAGGTGAAGGCGTTCCTGGACGATCTGGTGGGGACGGCGAAGGAAAAGGGCTATGCGGTCACTATGTTTGGCAGGCGCAGACCCATACCGGAGCTTGCAAGCTCCAATTTTATGCAGCGTTCCTTTGGGGAGCGTGTGGCCATGAATTCACCCATACAGGGAACCGCCGCAGACATCATCAAGATAGCCATGATCAAGGTCTGGAGATCCCTTCGGGACGCGGGACTGAAGTCAAGGCTGATCCTGCAGGTCCATGACGAGCTTGTTATCGAGACCCGGAGGGAGGAGGAAGAACAGGTGCGAAAAATACTGTCCCAGGATATGCAGACTGCCGCAGAGCTTGCGGTGGCTCTGGAAATAGATCTTCACACGGGGGAGAATTGGTACGAGGCACACTGACGGCTGCCGCTTTTATGCATATCCAGCGGGGCAGCGCGTCGGGTGTTCCATAGTTGGATGGGGGAAGGTACGGTTTTATGAAGTTTATCGGTATTACCGGGGGAATAGGAGCCGGTAAATCTGAATTGCTGAAATATATACAAAAGCATTATAAATGTCGGATCTATCTTGCCGACGAGGTAGCGCATCTGGTGAAGGAGCCGGGAACGGTCTGCTTTGACAGACTTGTGGAGCTGCTGGGAGAGGACGTGGTGGGCGGCGACGGGCACATCGACAGGGCAGTCATGGCTGGCAGAATTTTTGCGGATGGGGCGCTTCTGCAAAGGGTGAACGAAATCCTGCATCCGGCGGTGAGGGATTTTCTGCTGGAGCGCCTGGAGGAAGCAGAGCGCCTGGGCGATGTGGAGCTTTTTTTTGTGGAGGCGGCGCTGCTGATCGAAGCGGGCTACGGCAGTCTGGTGGACGAAATGTGGTATGTCCATGCGGACGAGGAGGTGCGCAGAGACAGGCTGCGCCAAAGCAGAGGCTACAGCGGCGAAAGGATCGATAATATTATCCGCAGACAGCTCAGCGAGGACATTTTCCGTAAAAACTGCGATTTTGTGATAGATAACAGCGGTTCGCTTGAGGAGAGCTGCAGACAAATAGACAAAAAACTGGAGGCTTTTACATGGCGGGAGTAAGAGATGGGCAGGGACAGCTGGTATTCGGCTTGGACATCGGTACCAGAAGCATTGTCGGTATAGTAGGATATTTGAACGGCGATAAATTTCACGTGCTGGCGCAGCGCTTCAGAGAGCATGAGACGCGTGCCATGGTAGACGGACAGATTCATGACATCGGCAAGGTGGGGGAAACGATCTGCCAGGTAAAGGAGCAGCTGGAGGAGGATCTGAACCGCAAGCTCACGGAGGTCTGCATTGCTGCCGCGGGCCGTGTGCTGCGCACCATCGTCACTCATGTGGAGCAGGATTTTGAGGAAGACCATGAGGTGACGGAGGAGGATGTATATTCTCTTTCCACAATGGGCGTGGAGCAGGCATATGAGGAGTTTTTGAAGGATAACGACACGGATATGAAATTTTACTGTGTGGGCTATACGCCCATGCGTTATTACATGAACGGCTATCAGATCGGCAACCTTGTGGGGCATAAGGTAAAAAGCGCCGCCATAGATATGATTGCCACCTTTTTGCCGGATGATGTGGTGAACGGTCTGTACAAGGCGGTGGAGCTTGCCGGCCTGCATGTGGCGAATCTGACGCTGGAGCCTATTGCCGCGATTCAGGTAGCAATTCCCGAAAAATTCCGTATGCTGAATATGGCGCTGGTGGATGTGGGGGCAGGCACCAGCGATATATCCATCACGAAGGACGGAACCATCACCGCTTACGGCATGATTCCGGTGGCGGGAGACAGTCTGACGGAGATTCTGGTGCAGCACTGTCTGGTGGATTTTGATACCGCGGAGCGCATCAAGCGCCAGACAGGCACACAGGAATCCGTGGAGTATCAGGATATCATGGGGCTGACGCAGATGATTACCCAAAAGGAGGTCGAGTCTATCCTTGCAGACCATGTGCGGAGCATGGCGGAGCAGGTTGCGGCGTGTATCAGGGAGCTCAACGGTGATAAGTCCGTCAGCGCCGTGTTTGTGGTGGGCGGAGGCGGAATGGTGCCGGGTTATACGGAGCAGCTGGCAAAGGCGCTTGACATTGTAAAGGAGCGTGTTGCCATCCGGGGCAAGGAGGTCATGCAGGGCGTTGAGTTCGAGATGGATAATCCCCGCAGGGATTCCATGATGGTAACGCCCGTGGGCATCTGCCTGAGCTATTATGAGCAGAACAATAACTTTATCTATGTGGACTTTAACGGCAGACATATCAAGCTGTACGACAACGGCAGGCTGTCCGTGGCGGACGCGGCGGTACAGTCGGAATTTTCAAACGAGGATTTATTTCCGAAGCGGGGTATGCCGCTGACCTTTGTGGTCAACGGAAAGAGCAGGATTGTCAGAGGGGATTTGGGGGAGACGGCGGTTATCAGGCTGAACGGTAAAAATGCGGATATGTATACTCAGGTACATAACGGCGACCGTGTACAGGTGACGCCCTCCACGGCAGGCGACCCTGCGGTCATGGAGATCGGCAGGCTGCCAGAGCTTTCCGAGCAGCTTCATGTCTATGTGAACGGCACGAGGATAGACGTGCCCAAGACGGCTACGGTAAACGGCAGGCTGGAAAACGAGTATTACCTGATTCGGGAGGGAGACAACATTCATGTGCAGAATTGCTGCAGCGTCAGGGAAATTGCAGAGTTTATGGATGTTCCCCTCGTGGGCAGGCTTCTTGTAAATGACGCGCCCGCCAAGCCGGAGACAAAGGTCTATGAGAATTTTACCATAAGCTGGGATGTGAACGCGGTGGTATCCTATGAGGATCTGGAGGATGAAACGGAGGAAGACGCCAGAAAGCGCAGGGAGGCAAAGGAGGCTGAGGCGGCAAGGGAAGCAAAGGAGGAGGCAATGCGCCTTGCGGAGAGCCTTTCGGCGGGTATGGAAGGCGTTGCCGTTGGAAGCGACGGGCTGTTAGTCAGGGAGCAGTCTGAGGGAGGCAGCGGCGCAAAGGCTTTGCAGGGCACAGGGCCTGCGGCAGCAGGCTCCGCGGAGGTCACGGTGCTGGTAAACAGGTATCCGGTAACGATGAGAGGGAAAAACAGCTATGTGTTTGTGGATGTGTTTTCCTTCATAAATTTTGACTTAAATGCCGGAGGAGGACGTTCCATCGTGACAAACCTGAACGGAAGAAGGGCGGAATACATGGAGCCCCTGAAGGAAGGGGATGCCATAGAAATTTACTGGGAAGAAGTTGGCGGTAAGAAACAATGAGATTATGCAGTATTGCAAGCGGAAGCAGCGGAAATTGTATTTATGTGGGGTCGGAGACGACGCACCTGCTTGTGGATGTAGGTATCAGCGGAAAGCGGACGGAAAGCGGACTTGAGGAGTTAGGGCTGTCGGGAAGGGATATCGACGGCATTCTGATTACCCATGAGCATGCGGACCACATACAGGGAATGGGCGTCATTGCCAGAAAATACGAGGTTCCCATTTATGCCACGGAGGGAACACTCAGAGAAATAAGAAAAATGTGCTCCTCGGAGAAGGGGGGCGGTTTGGGCAGTATTGACGACGGGCTGCTTCATGAGGTCAGGGAGGACGTGAAGTTTACCATCAAGGATTTGACGGTGAATCCCATGCATATATCCCATGACGCGGCGCAGCCGGTGGGATACCGTATCTCCTATGGGCAGAAAAGAGTGGCGGTCTGCACCGATCTGGGCGTTTATAACGAATATACGATAGAGTGCTTAAGGGGAATGGACGCGCTGCTTCTGGAGTCCAACCATGATGTGAACATGCTGCAGGTAGGACCGTATCCCTATTATCTGAAGCAGCGTATTTTGGGAAACAGGGGGCATTTGTCCAACGAAAATTCCGGCAGGCTGCTATGCAGGATTCTGCATGACGGGCTGAAGACCGTGCTGCTGGGGCACTTAAGCAAGGAAAACAATCTTCCCGAGCTCGCCTTTGAGTCGGTGAGGATGGAGATCAATATGGACGATAATCCCTACAGAGCCGGGGACTTTGATATCCGCGTGGCAAGGCGGGACGCGGTGACGCCTGTGGTGGAATTGTGAGAAGAATTTATTCCTGCGGGCAATGAGCTTTGACGGAACGGATGGAGAATCGGAAGGAGAGTTAATGTTAGAATATAGGTATGATACACAGCTGTTAATTGAAGGAAAGGATCTTGACGAGGATACCGTCAACGAATATTTTACAAATAATTTTAAGGGCGACTGTCTTCTGGCGGTTGGGGACGATGAGCTGATCAAGATTCATTTTCACACGAACGAGCCCTGGAAGGTGCTGGAGTATTGCGCGACGCTGGGAGAAATATATGATATTGTCATAGAGGATATGGACAGACAGGCAAGGGGACTGCAGGGGTGAGGCATGTGCCAAGGACGGTCTCATGGGTTTTGTTCCCGGGCTTTCTGACAGGGAAAATTTAAATGTGCATGCACGCGGAAACGGAGAGTAAAATGAACAAAACAATTATAACGGTAGTAGGAAAAGATACAGTGGGTATTATTGCCAGGGTCTGCACTTATCTTGCGGATAACAGAATCAATATTCTGGATATTTCACAGACCATTGTACAGGGATATTTTAACATGATGATGATCGTGGATACCGGCGGCGTGGAAAAGCAGTTCGGCGACATGGCGGATGAGCTTGTGGTGCTGGGCGAGGAGATCGGAGTGGTCATCAAGTGCCAGAAGGAAGAAATCTTTGATAAAATGCACCGCATTTAAGCGTTAGGAGTTAATATGATAAATTTATATGAGGTCACGGAGACCAACAAGATGATATCGGAGGAAAATCTGGATGTGCGCACCATCACCCTGGGAATCAGCCTTCTGGACTGCATAGACTCCGACCTGAAAAGATTGAATGACAAGATATACGGCAAGATATTCGAGGCGGCAAAGGACCTGGTTAAAACAGGTGAGGAGATATCCAGGGAATTCGGGATTCCCATTGTCAATAAGAGAATCTCCGTTACGCCCATTGCGCTGGTGGGCAGCGCGGCGTGTAAAACCATAGAGGATTATGCGTCTGTGGCACAGACCCTGGACAAGGTGGCGCATGAGGTGGGAGTCAATTTTATCGGTGGCTATTCGGCGCTTGTGTGCAAGGGTATGACCCGGGCGGATGAGCTTTTGATACGTTCCATTCCCCTGGCGCTTTCCACCACGGAGAGGGTATGCAGCTCCGTGAATCTCGGTTCCACCAGAACCGGTATCAACATGGACGCCGTGAAGCTGATGGGAGAGATGATTCTTGCCACGGCGGAATATACGAAGGAAAACGACTCTCTGGGCTGTGCAAAGCTTGTTGTGTTCTGTAATGCGCCGGACGACAATCCCTTTATGGCAGGCGCTTTTCACGGAGTCACCGAGGCGGACAAGGTCATTAACGTAGGGGTCAGCGGTCCCGGAGTAGTCAAGACCGCGCTGGAGCAGGTGCGGGGAGAAAGCTTTGAGGTGCTGTGCGAGACAATTAAGAAGACGGCGTTTAAGGTAACCCGGGTGGGCCAGCTTGTGGCGAAGGAGGCATCCGCCCGCTTAAACGTGCCCTTTGGCATTGTGGATCTGTCCCTTGCTCCCACTCCTGCAGTGGGAGACAGCGTGGCGGATATTTTGTGCGAGATCGGGCTGGAGCGTGCGGGAGCGCCGGGAACCACGGCGGCGCTTGCCCTTCTGAACGACCAGGTGAAGAAGGGAGGCGTCATGGCTTCCTCCTATGTGGGAGGCTTAAGCGGCGCGTTTATCCCGGTCAGCGAGGATCAGGGCATGATCGAGGCGGTGAGAGCGGGGGCGCTTTCCCTGGAGAAGCTGGAGGCCATGACCTGTGTGTGCTCCGTTGGCCTGGATATGATCGCCGTGCCCGGGGATACCGGGGCTGCGACTATTTCCGGAATCATTGCCGACGAGATGGCCATTGGAATGGTCAATCAGAAGACCACCGCGGTGCGCCTGATTCCTGTGATCGGAAAGGGCGTGGGGGAGACTGTGGAATTTGGAGGTCTGCTGGGGTATGCGCCCATCATGCCGGTCAACCGTTTTTCCTGTGAGGCATTTGTGAACCGGGGAGGTAGAATACCCGCGCCGATTCACAGCTTTAAGAATTGACGGAGCACTGTAAGTCTCAGGGACTGTTTGTACCGGGGAACACAAAGGAGGATAAAAATGATATATCATGTTTCTGCCACACCGGGCCTGAATGTACTGAAGCCTCATGTTTCCACACATGGAAAGGCATGGTTGTACGCCATTGAAAATCTTGTGACAGGGCTGCTTTTTGGAATTCGGCATGATGATTTTGACTTTATCATATCCGATGAAAACGGCAAGCCGGTTGTTTATGAATGCTATCCCAATGCGTTTGAGAGGGTATACCTGGGCAAAAGCTGTTCCGTGTATGAGCTTGACGACAGGGATTTTATAAGGGGAATGACCTCATGGACGCCGGAGTTGGTGTCCGACCATGAGGTTCCGGTATTAAATGAGATTTTCATAGAAGATATTTATACAAGGCTGTTGTCCGAGGAATCCCAGGGTAATCTTGTGCTGCACAGATACAGGGAGGATGGCGCTTACAAAAAACGTATATCGGAGCATATTGTCGACAGGCTGATCCGGTTCGACGCGTTTAAGCATCTGGAGACAGACGAGAGGTTTCAGAAGTATTATAAAAATATCATCGAAGCCCTGCAGGGCATTATGGACGGGCATTTATTGTAAGTCAGATGAGAGCGGAGCTTTGCGGCAGGTATTTGAATGGATAAATATATAAAACAAGAGGGTATCGCAAAATTGTCAAATTAGATGATTTTGCGATGCCCTCTTGTTGGTTTTGGCGGTCCGGGCGATTATTTATCTGCTTTTGCTAAAGCCCCTTGTCTTTATCCGCATCCGGTTTTTGCACGCCCTGGTCTACAGTATCGCCAAGGGCGTGGTATATTCGTTTGCGGAGGGTCTTTCCGTGCCTGCGGAGACTGCGGCCTGATAGATCTCTCCGGCCAGGACGTCCTGTCTCAGCATGGCATAGGCAGTGGGGTCCAGAAGGTCCTCGGCGTCGGCAAGCTTTGACACCAGCGGAATGGAGGATTTTTCCTTTATGGCGGAGAGCAGCGGCTCGGAGCCCTTGCGGAAGCCCAGTATCCGGGCGTAAGGGACATAGTCCATGGCCCTTCCCATGTCCATATCCGCCTTTGTTATATCCAGTAATATATGCAGGAGGCATCGGCTGATGCGGTTGTAGGTCATTTCCTTTGTTTTCAATACGTCGCAGAAGCTGTCAAAGTTCGTATATTCCCCCAGGCGGTTCTGGATGCGTGCCGACAGGTCCGCAGATACGTCAAGGTAATCCTGAAAGCCGTGGTCTCTTTCTAAAAGCAGCTTGTAATGCAGCATCGACGAAAAATTGTTCAGGCGCAGCAGCCTGTTGCGGGAAAGCCTGTCGGCAAGTATCTGCCCTGCCTCCGCAGGCATATGGTAACAGAGCTGGGACGGGGCGCTTCCCGCGTACAGAGCCTGGCGCAGGGCAAGGGCAGAGCAGATCTCTTTGTCCGTCTGCCTGTCGTGATAGCCTGCACCCGTGCGTTTCGTGGTGACGGGCTGTATGGTGCATTTCCGCCTGTGAAGCGCTTTGAGATATTCGATGGCCAAAATGTTGTTGGGGGAGGAGAATACCTGCCAGTGTCCCTCCAAAAACGGGTATAGCTGCATAAGCGCATTGACTCTGGCGTTGGGATAGGAGTATCCCTGCTGCATAAAGCGCTTTAAGGCCGCTGAGTACTCCGCAGGCTCGTCCGCCAGAATATTGGCGATTTGAGTCAGAAGCGTAACGTCGCCGCATTCGCTGCCAAAGCAGAGGTGGGTGACAACGCCCAGCTTGTCCAGCAAAGCGACTGCGCCCGACGCAAAATATTCCGCGCTGGACGAGGCATACAGCGTGGGAAGCTCCAGCACCAGATCGGCGCCGCAGCGCAGGGCCATTTCCGCGCGGCTGTGTTTGTCCAGAAGCGCAGGCGCGCCGCGCTGGACGAAATTTCCGCTCATGGCAATGATGGTATAACCTGCACATGTGCGGCGGCGCGCTTCCTCCAATTGATATTTATGGCCATTATGAAAGGGATTGTATTCAGCTATGATTCCATTTACCTGCATAGTAACCTCCATGATGCGCAGCATCGTCATAATGTGAAGCCGCATTCGGAATGCGGGACAACGTTAAAACGCCAAACAATACTTAAGCATAAAACATGACCGAAACACAAAACGTTTTTAAAGCGTAAAACAATAAAACAGCTAAGGGGATTGAATGCTTCCGGCAGTCTTCAGCGGGACCGCCGAATATGTATAGGTGCTGTAATAAAGGGGGTTAGTTTTTATTTGTTTCATGCAAAAGAGCCGGCAGGAAATGTGAAAAAAATAACATGCAGTATCTGAAAATGTACAATCTGACAGCGTATTTTCCCTTGTGCATTACCCTTTATTTTAGTATAATATAAAAAATGCAGTTTGTTAAGTAAAAAATTGGAAAACTGCAAGCGGGAAAACCGTCGGAAAGGAGAAATGGTATGTCATACATCGATAAGATTAAGGAGAGAGCAAGGCTGGACAAAAAAACGATCTGCCTGCCGGAATCCAACGACAAGAGAACCCTGTTGGCTGCGGCAAAGATCATGGAAGAGGGTATTGCCGATATTATCATGATAGGCAACGAAGAAAAAATCATGGACGGCGCCGGATGGCTGGAAGTGGACCTGTCCGGTATCACCGTTATAAATCCCCAGACTACTCCCAAGCTGGACGAGTATGTGACGCTTCTTTATGAGACCAGGAAAGCAAAGGGAATGACCGAGGAGAAGGCGAGAGAGATTCTGCTGAACGATCCCCTGACCTTCGGAATCGTCATGGTTAAGGCCAATGACGCGGACGGCATGGTTGCCGGCGCGTGTCACTCCACGGCGGATACCCTGAGACCTGCGCTTCAGATCCTGAAGACCGCGCCCGGTGTAAAGCTTGTATCGGCATTTTTTATTATGGATACCCAGTTTAAGGACCAGGGGGAGGACGGCGCTTTTCTGTTTGCGGACTGCGGTCTGAATCAGGACCCCACGGCGGAGGAGCTTGCGGCGATTGCCGATTCTTCTTCAAGAAGCTTTAAATCCTTAATCGGCCCCAAGCCCGTGATTGCAATGCTGAGCCATTCCACCAAGGGAAGCGCGAAGCATGAGCTGGTGGACAAGGTGGTGGAGGCAACCAAAATCGCGCAGGAGCAGTATCCTCATCTGACAATAGACGGAGAGCTGCAGCTGGATGCGGCGCTGGTTCCCGGCGTGGCAAAGTCCAAGGCGCCCGGCAGCCCCGTAGGCGGCAAGGCAAACGTACTTATTTTCCCCAATCTTGACGCCGGAAACATCGGCTATAAGCTGGTGCAGAGACTTGGCGGCGCGGAGGCCTACGGTCCCATGCTGCAGGGAATCGCGAAGCCTGTAAACGATCTGTCGAGAGGCTGCTCCTGGCAGGATATCGTGGGCGTAGTGGCGCTGACTGCCGTTCAGGCACAGCTTGTATAACCGGTTCAGTCAGTCAATGTAAATTGCGGAAAATCGCAGCCATTCGATAATCAACAAGAAAGGACATAGAGAACAATGAAAGTATTAGTTATCAACTGCGGGAGCTCGTCCCTGAAGTTTCAGCTTATCGACTCCGAATCCGAGCAGTGCCTTGCAAAAGGTCTGTGCGAGAGAATCGGTATTGAGGGCAGCATGATCACCTATTCCCCCGAGGGCGGAGAGAAAGAAAAGACGGTTACCCCCATGCCCGACCACACCGAGGCGATCCGCCTCGTGCTGGACGCGCTGATGAATCCTAAGACCGGCGTTGTAAAGAGCCTGGATGAGATCGGCGCCGTTGGCCACCGCCTGGTACATGGCGGGGAGAAATTTGCGGGCTCAGTGCTCATCACCGACGAGGTGATTGCGGCGGTTGAGGAGTGCAACGATCTTGCGCCCCTGCATAACCCTGCAAACTTAATCGGTATCAACGCCTGCAAGAAGCTGATGCCTGCGACACCCATGGCGGGCGTGTTCGACACTGCGTTTCATCAGACCATGCCCGAGGAGGCGTATATGTACGGGCTGCCTTATGAGTATTACCAGAAGTACAAGATCAGGAGATACGGCTTTCACGGCACCAGCCATTCCTATGTATCCAAGAGAGCGGCGGAGGTACTTGGCAGGAAATACGAGGATCTGAAAATCATCGTCTGCCATTTGGGCAACGGAGCCAGCATTTCCGCGGTAAAGAACGGCAGGTGCGTGGATACGTCCATGGGGCTGACTCCTCTTGAGGGACTGATCATGGGTACGCGTTCAGGCGACATTGACCCCGCGATCATGGAGTTTATCGCCCACAAGGAGGGCAAGAGCATCGATGAGATCATGTCCATACTCAACAAGAAATCCGGCGTGCTGGGTCTTTCCGATAATCTTTCCTCCGATTTCCGTGATTTGGAGGACGGCTATAACAATGGCGACGCAAACGCGATCCGCACCATGAAGACCTATTGCTATCATGTGGCAAAATACATAGGTGCCTATGTTGCGGCAATGAACGGAGTGGATGTCATCTGCTTTACCGCGGGCGTGGGAGAGAACGCCGCTCTGGTGAGAACCATGGTCTGCGGATATCTGGGATATCTGGGCGTGAAGCTTGACGAGGACGCAAACAGCAGGCGCGGTGAGGACATTGCGATCACGACTCCTGACAGCGGCACTGTCGTTATGGTGATTCCCACCAACGAGGAGCTTGCCATTGCCAGAGAAACGGTGCGTCTGGTGTAAAATAAAACATTTATAAGTAATTTTCGTGTTTTTTGCGGGGGCAGACCGGTTTTGGTCTGCCCCGTTTTGCACCGTGCACCTGACGGCGCACGATTTCAGCAAGCTTTTTTATCTGGCGGCTCCCTTCCCATTCTCGAATTGTAGAGATTATACTTCAATTGAACGAATCCTTCGATTTCATTTTGAGTTTCAATCAATTCTGTTTAAAAGCATGCAAATTTGATACATCAGTATGCGAGAATAACAGACAACATAGATAAGGCTTAAATGACGGTCTTTCAAATGCAGGCACGGATTGGGCGCTGCACGCGGAGACGGAGCAGATATGTAAGCGGGAACAGGGTCTGATGCATTTTGTAAGCGCAGCAGCCCGTGAGCGGAGGAGAAAGGCAAATGAGGCACGAAAGAGAACGCGCTGAGGCGCGGCAGTCAGCAGAGCGGCACTTAAAACTGAAGCAAAGGCGAAACGGGAAGGTTTTGCTTATATATATTGCATCGACGGGGATTTTGATTGGCGCTAACCTGATATCAATTCTGAAAATGCAGGGTGATGTGGGGAAGCTGCGGGAACAGATCAACAGGATAAACAGCTCCCTGGTATTGCTGCAGGAGGATTTTACGGCGCCGGCGGAGGATCAAAAGGGAAGCGGAAACAACATAAATGGAGGAAACGGCACTGTCCAGACAGGTACTCAGAGCAGCTCCCGGATACCGAAGGCTTCGGGCGGGCAGGTACTCTGCGAAGGCAGCTATGGGGCAGAGTGGGGCCTGGATAAGGTGGACAAGCCCAAGGTGCGCAGCCGTGAGGAGGTAATTCTCCGGCTGAATGAGCTCGGAAAGAAAAACGAGCTTATTGATAAGATTTACAGAAACAATTATCAGTATCCGGATAAGATGCTGGAGGCTCTGGCCAATAATCCGGAGATGGCTGATTTTGTAAACGGCTATACGGGCTATAAGACCAAAGCCTCAGGGGTATTTTCCGAGGATGAGCTCTCCCTGGATTTTCCGCTGTTTCTGCAGTGGGACCCAAGGTGGGGGTATGTGAGCTACGGAGACGGAAGCTGTATCGGCCTTGCGGGCTGCGGCCCCACATGCCTGTCCATGGCGCTGTATTATCTGACAGGGGATGAGGAAATCACGCCGGATGCCGTAGCAGCCTACAGTATGGATAAAGGATATTGGGTGTCGGGGGCGGGAACCGCATGGGGACTGCTCACAGACCTGCCTTCAAAATACGGAGTGCGGGTGAGCGAGCCGGCGCGGTCGGAGCAGGCGATTCAATATGCCCTGGATCAGGGAAAGATCGTCATATGTTCTATGGGACCGGGAGATTTTACCGCAGCAGGGCATTTTATCGTGATCTACGGCTATGACAAGGACGGCTATATGATAAACGATCCCAACTGTGTCGCCCGGAGCATGAAACGCTGGACCTATGAGGACATTGCCGCCCAGATCAAGCATATCTGGGTCCTGGGAGGAGAGTCGGGCGCCGACGGAAATACCAGCTATGTGGAGGTCAGATAAGTAAGGCTTGAATGTAAAGGGGCACTTACCCATGCTCCCGGTATTGTGCGGGCGTCATTCCTTCCATTCTCTTAAAAGCGTTGCAGAATACGCTTTCACAGGAAAAGCCGGTGGAAAAGCAGATATCCTTCACCGGCTTTTCCGAATTTTTCAGGAGATAGCGCGCCATGTTCATCCGGGTATTCAAGAGGTATTCATGGGGGGTAAATCCGGTCTGTCTCTTAAAAATCCGGATAAAGTGGTAGTCGCTTAAGCCTACCATAGAAGCCAGCTGGCTGACGGGGAGATTTTCCGCAAAATGCTCGCTGATATAGGCGGAGATTTTTTCTGCAATTCCGGTGTGGGCGTCGGTTTTTCCGTCAGAGGGGGCATAGAGCAGAATCGAGGTCAGGATGTCTGTCAGATATTTTGACAGCAGCGGTTCCCGTACCAGATCTGCGGAGTCAAAAATATTGTAGATGGAGGTAAGCCTGCTGACGACCGGCTGGGGGTCGGGGAGAGAGAACACATTGCCTACACGACTGACAATGCTTCTGTACCAATGCCTTGCCGTAATGCCGTCGAAATGGCACCACAGGCAGTCCCATCCGCTATCGGTGGAGTAGGCATGACGTCCATAACAGTCCAGGAGGATCAACTGCCCCTTTCCCGCTTCCTGAACATGCCCTTCCGTCTCCAGGCGCAGTGTCCCTTTCCGGATATACATCAACAGAAAGCTGTCAAAGGATTCCCGGGTAAGCCGATATCCGGGCAAATAGGTAAAATGACCGCACTGCAGCGGGTAGAGGAACATCTCCAGGGCGTTTTTGCTGGGGGAATAGACATAATATCTGGAATCTGATGCGACAAATTCTTCCTGCGGGTGCATGACTGTTAAATTCCTCCTATTTTCCGTTTTGCTGAAAAAATATCCTTACTTCATGATCCGGTAATAATCTGTCCTATGTGTGACAAATCGAGGTTTTTCTGGGAACAAGCTGCTGCGAACAGAGATTTTGCGGCTCCCATTGTTTATTTTAGCATGAGGAATCAGGCGACACAAGAGCAAAAAAAATCAATAGGAGAACAATTTATCCTAATGAAAAGTTTTTTTATTCGCAGTAAAATAGACATAACCTGAAAAATTTCATGGATGGAGGAAAGCAAAAATGAGTAATACAGCAGTTTGGGCGGAAAAGGTTACAATACCAACTTACGAGATTGGTCAGGCGGAGAAAAATCCTATTTTTCTGGATAAGCGTGTCTATCAGGGAAGTACAGGAAAGGTATATCCTTATCCCACCATTGAGAAGATCAGTGACGAGAAGGTTGACAAGGAATATGAGGCGGTTTTCCTGGAAAATGAATATCTGAAGGTGATGGTGCTTCCTGCCTTGGGTGGACGTATCCAGAGAGCCTATGACAAGACTAACGGCTATGATTTTGTATATTATAATCATGTGATTAAGCCGGCTTTGGTGGGGCTTACCGGTCCGTGGATTTCCGGCGGCATCGAGTTCAACTGGCCCCAGCACCACAGGCCTACTACATACCTGCCGGTGGATTACGTGCTGGACGAAGGGAAGGACGGAAGCGTATCGGTGCTTTTGCATGATGTGGACCAGATGTACGGCACCAAGGGGATTACAAAGATCAGCCTGTATCCGGGGAAAGCCTATATTGAGATCACCGGGCAGCTCTACAACCGGACGGCCATGCCTCAGACTTTTCTGTGGTGGGCGAATCCGGCAGTGCCGGTGAACGACGACACCCAGTCTGTTTTTCCGCCGGACGTTCATGCAGTGATGGATCACGGAAAGAGGGATGTGTCCCGGTTCCCCATCGCCACAGGTGTCTATTACAAAAAGGATTACAGTGAGGGTGTTGATATATCCCGTTATAAGAATATTCCCGTCCCTACCTCCTATATGGCGGAAAAGTCAAAGTATGACTTTGTGGGCGGTTATGATTACGGCGTGGGGGCGGGCATCCTGCATGTGGCGGATCATCATGTCTCTCCGGGCAAGAAGCAGTGGACCTGGGGCTGCGGAGATTTCGGGAAAGCCTGGGACAGGAATCTGACGGATGAGGATGGTCCCTATGTGGAGCTGATGACGGGAGTGTTTACCGATAATCAGCCGGACTTTACATGGTTGAAGCCCTTTGAAGAAAAGGTGTTCCGTCAGTATTTCATGCCTTATAAGGGTGTGGGACAGGTGAAGAACGCTACAACGGAGGCGGCGATTACGCTGTCTTATGACGGAAACACGGCGGAGGTGAAGGTATACGCCACAAGTCTGAGGGAAGGGGCGGTGGTGAAGCTGTGGGCAGGGGGACAGCCGGTTTTGGCGGAGACAGTGTCCATCAGTCCCACAGCCGTGTATGAAACCAAGGTGCCATGTACCGGGGTAAGGGAGGAAGAACTGCGTTTGGCCGTTTACAGTGCGGAGGGGGATTGTCTGGTGGAATACTGCCCGGAAGCGCCGGGAATTCCCAGAATGCCGGAACCTGCCAAGGCGGCAAAGGAACCTGAAGATATACGGACCTGCGAGGAACTGTATCTGACAGGGCAGCATATCGAGCAGTACCGCCATGCCACATACCTGCCGGACCCGTATTATCTGGAAGGACTGAAAAGGGATTCAGGGGATATCCGAATCAACAATGCCTATGGCCTGCTGCTTATGCGCAGGGGCAGATTTGAGCAGGCGCAGCAGTATCTGGAAAAAGCTCTGGAGCGCCTTACAGAGAGGAACCCGAACCCTTATCACAGCGAGACCTTTTACCTGTTGGGGCTGTGTCTGCTTTATCAGGGCAAGGAGGATGAGAGTTATGACGCTTTTTACAAGGCGACCTGGAGCAGTGAGCAGCAGGAGAAGGGATTCTACTATCTTGCGGTCATTGATGCGCGGCATGGTCGTATGGAGCGCGCCCTGGGGCATATTGAGCGTGCTTTGGTGAAAAATTCCCACAATGTCAAGGCAAGGGGACTGAAAGCCTGCCTGCTGCGAAGGACGGGGAGGACAGAGGAAGCTCTGGCGCAGGTTCTGGATAACCTGAAGCTTGATCCTTTTGACTTTGTTTCCGGTAACGAGCGGATCTGCCTGGAGGGCGACGAAAATGGGGAGAAACGGCAGGCGTTAAATGGTCTGATGCGGGATTTCGCGGAGAATTATCTGATGGCGGCAAGAGATTACGCGGAGTGGGGGATTTATGAGGAAGCAATCGCCCTGCTGGACAGCTGTACGAAAAAGTGGCCCATGCTCTTTTATTATAAGGCTTATTATTTGTACCTAAAGGGAAAAGCGGAGGTGGGGAAGGACGGCTCTCAGGCAGGGGCAGCGAAAATAAACGGTATACTGAACGAGGCGGAGAGCTGCACACCTGACTATTGTTTCCCCAACAAGCTGGAGGATATCGCCGTGCTGCGTTTTGCCATCGAGGAGGGACGCCATGCAAAAGCGCCTTATTACCTGGGAAACCTGTATTACGACAAGCAGCAGTGGCAGGAGTCGGTAAGGCTTTGGGAACTGTCTGCCCGGACGGATGACAATTTTCCTACGGTACACCGCAATTTGGCATTGGTCTATTACAATAAATGCAAGGAACCGGAGCGGGCAGAGCGGGAGATGGAGAAAGCGTTTGCCCTGGCTCCCTCCGATGTGCGCATCTTCTTGGAAAGGGATCAGCTCCATAAAAAATTGGGATGGAGCTTCGAGGAGCGCCTGGCAGACTATGAAGCCCATCCGGATCTTCTGAAAGGAAGGGATGACCTGTATATAGAGTACATTACGATGGTAAACCTGACAGGTGACCATGCAAAAGCCTATGACTGTATCATGGGTCATAAATTCCATCCATGGGAGGGCGGGGAAGGAAAGATTACGACCCAGTATACACTGGCGCTCCTTGCCATGGCTCAGAAGGCGTTAGAGGAAAGGAATTATAAAAAGGCGGAGGAACGGCTGCTGAAGGCATTTTTCTATCCTGAGAACCTGGGAGAAGGGAAGCTGGAAGGGACAAAAGATAACCATCTGTACTACCATCTGGGGCTTGCGCTGGAAGGTCAGGGAAGAAAAGAGGAGGCATGGGAATGTTTTGAGAAGGCAACGCTGGGGACGGATGAGCCCGCCGGGGCAATGTATTATAATGACCAGCCCGCCGACATGATCCTTTATCAGGGATTATCTTACCTGAAGCTGGGCAGGGTGCGAGAGGCCAGAGCCAGATTCTACCGCCTCATAGATTACGGCGAGCGGCATCTGGAGGATCAGGTGAAGATCCAGTACTTTGCGGTTTCTCTGCCGGAGTTCCTGATTTTTGACGAGGATTACACCTTAAGGAATCGCGCTCACTGCTATTATCTGATGGCTCTTGGCAGCATGGGTATGGGAGAGACGGAGAAAGCCGCAGGTTACCTGGAGGAGGCCGTAAAAGTGGAGCCTTCCCATATGATGTGCAGAGTGTATCAAAGTCTGTTGGCCGGCTGCGTTGATAAGGGATATCCATCAATATAATCTTCTATAACGAGACCAGGTTTTTTGTATGCTGCCACGCAAGGAACGAGTTAGACGCCATGGATATAATAGTACACATAGCGCTTCAAAAAGAATGCGCATCCGGCGTACATAGTGTCCTGAAAGATGGCATTTGGGATTAAGTGAAGCAAGGTGGCGCCGCGGGGAAAAACCATAATATATGATGTTATGTCCGTCCCTGACAGAGAGCAATTTCTGTCAGGGGCGTTTTTTTGCGTTTCGGCAGGAAATGAATCATACAGGTTCCCACAAAATAAAAAATGTGTTGGGGTGGAGGGAAGAATTGTAGCAGGCATGTTTTTTTTAAAGAGTTTTATGAATTGACGCACAATAATTTGATTTTTGCTTTTTTGTGAGTATATTTACTTGACAAATTGATTTGATTATTGTAATATCTTATTATAGAAGACAGAAAAATCGTGGATGGAATTAATAAAATGTAACGATAATATTAAGATTGCGGAGAAAATTTAAATGAAGGAGGAATATTAAATGAGAAGGAAATTAATGTTGGGAATGTTATCTATGACATGTTTTTTGGCGGTAATGTTATCAGAATTACAGGTAAAAGCAGGAACAAATATTTTATATCAAGAAGACTATATAGCGCTTCATAAAGCCAATATTAATCGGTTTATTGATAATAGTTGTAATGAAATAAATGTAAAGTTGCTGCAAGATCTGCATGGAAATGTTTTTCAGGTGGTGGAAACAGGAGATAAGGGATATTATATATTTGATGAGGTATCTGGCAGGTACCTTGAACAGGCTCCGGAATCGCCGTCGCCTTATCTTGGGCTTGATGAAAATTTGTATTATTTCGGACCGATGAACTATTATCAGGAAATAGGCGGCGTTTTCAAGCATACTATTTTGACAGAAGAAATATCAACTGAGATAGCGGACAGTATTCAAGAGGACTTCAGCAATAAAATAGGGGTAGTAAGGGAAGATACTGACTTGGAGGGGTTAACTGCTTTTACGCAGAAAAACATAACAAAAAAAATGCTGGAAAAAACCTATAACGAAACACAGGCAAATTATAAAAATATTTATGTACCAAATTATACATATATTAAAAATGCAATATATCCTCTGAATACTGATGGCACATGTGGCTATACGGCAGCGTGTATAGTGTTAAATTATTGGAATAAATCAGGTTATTATATGATTGATAACAAATTTCTGGATGAGAACGGAGATTTAAAAATTGAAAGGGAGAGTGAAGATATCTTTACGCTTCAGGATCAATTGCTTGAATATGGGAAGACTAATAATTCCACAGGAATGAAGATTTCTAATGTGGTAAACAAGTACTGTGATGAGTATGGAATTGATGCAACTGCAAATTACCATTTATTAGCTAATTCTGTTTATGAAGAAATGGAAGCAGGACATCCTGTGATTATTTTTGGAAATTTTGATAATGTATCTTCTCCAGAACAGGAGAGGATAAATCATGCAATGACGTTTTATGGGGAACATATTGTTGGAGATTCTTCTACTGTCACTTATATGATAGTTCATTATGGATGGCCTGGTTATGAAGAAATAATAGTCACTTCAGGGCTTTTGGGGTCCAGCACAGTGATTGTCCCTAACTGATTTGGAGGGAACCTCTATGCGAAAATGGCTCATCGGTCTTTTATGTATCGGCGTGTTGGCGGGGTGGATATTGTATAGCAGGCATGGAGACGGCCCGGACAGTCATATGGAATTTCCCTTTGAGGCGTCAGAGATTGAAGGTATGACATTGTATTGTGTGGGAGCGTATTATCCCGCCAGGGATATACCAAATGTACTGAGTCAAAGCGATCATATAGATGTGTCGGACACCAGGCACGGGGCGAGAGATATCGGTGAGTATTACTATAAGAGATTTAAAACTGCCGAACTGAAAAAAATAAGTCAAAAAGAAGCGCAGGAGCTCGAAGCAAAATATTTTGGCTACGGACCTTATGCGGAGGTTGCCTTTCGGTTTGATCTGGTGGATGGAAAGTCATATGAGGTTGTTTTTACAGCCTATGGGATTCAATCGGGGGTTTTCCGGCTGCCTGACGGAACCTTCTATATTTCCATGGGGGATTTTGCCGGCGTATGGACGAATCTATATGAGCGAATGGGGGAGCCTTTATGATAGAACGAAAATGGCTCATCGGTCTTTTGTGTATCGGCGGGGTGGATATTGTATAGCAGGCATGGAGACGGCCCGGACAGCCATATGGAATTTCCCTTTGAGGCGTCGGAGATTTCAGGCATGACATTGTATTGCCCGGGGACTTACAATGCGGACAGAGAAATATCGGATAGGGATGAAGCTCCCGGCCGGGAAACGGATGTGTATGCAGCCAGGTATCTGACAGATGAACATGTGATTCAATATTATTATGAAAGCCTCAGCACACTGCTTGTGAAAAAGTTAAATGAGCGGCATATCCGGCAGATTGAATCCGAGTATTATGATTACGGCTACGGACCTTATGCGGAGGTTGCCTTTCGGTTTGAGTTAAAGGATGGAACGTCCTTTGATGTTATTTTCAGTGCCTATGGGCACAAAACGGGGGTTTTCCGGCTGCCTGACGGGACAAGGTATTTTTCAAACGTAGATTATGCAAGCAGGTGGAAAAGTCTGTATGAGAGATTGGAGTAAGGAATTAAAGATCAACGGCGGAATTTTGCAAAAAAGCAAATTTTTTTAAAACCGGTTGACACTTTTTCAGAATAGGCGTATTATATAAAGCACAATTTAATAGCGGAACAAACCGTAGATGTGGAGATAAAAACAGTTCGCAGCGTACAATATGCTTTGATGCGCAGGGTACGCCGCGTGGGCACTTACAGAGAGACCGGATGCTGAGAAAGGTTAGAGAGCAGGCTGTTAAATGGACCACGGAGGGCGCAGGGAACGAGACGAGGTCTTCAGTATGCTGCGACGTAAGGCGCGCGTCAGACGCCATGGATATAATAGTACACATAGCGCTTCAAAAAGAATGCGCATCCGGCGTACATAGTATCCTGAAAGAGGGCACTTGGAATTAAGTGAAGCAAGGTGGCACCGCGGGGAAAAACCATGATATATGATATTATGCCCGTCCTTGACAGAGAGCAGTTTCTGTCAGGGACGTTTTTTTGCGTTTCGGCGGAAGTCTCTCCCCGATAGAAAATCGGAATAAAAAATGTATGCCGCGGCCCGGGACGGGCAGGCCGGCAGGAACGGAGACGATATGGGCAAAGGACGTTACGGAATACACGGAGGGCAGTATATTCCCGAGGCATTGATGAACGAGCTGAATAATCTGGAGGAGAGCTATGAGCATTACAAAAACGACCCTGCGTTTCGGCAGGAGCTGAACACTCTCTTGAACGAGTACGCCGGCAGGCCTTCCCGGCTGTATTATGCGGAGAAGATGACCAAGGAGCTGGGCGGGGCAAAAATTTATTTAAAGCGGGAGGATCTGAACCATACGGGTTCCCACAAAATAAACAACGTGCTGGGTCAGGCGCTGCTTGCGAAAAAGATGGGCAAAACGAGGCTGATTGCGGAAACCGGAGCGGGTCAGCACGGCGTTGCCACCGCCACGGCGGCAGCGCTTTTCGGCATGGAGTGTGAAATTTTTATGGGAAAGGAGGACACGCAGCGACAGGCGCTGAATGTATATCGCATGGAGCTTCTGGGAGCAAAGGTACATCCGGTTACATCCGGGACGCAGACGCTTAAGGACGCGGTCAATGCGTGTATGCGTGAATGGACGTGCAGAGTGGAGGATACCATGTATGTTTTGGGGTCTGTCATGGGTCCTCATCCCTTCCCCATGATTGTGCGGGATTTCCAGAGCGTTATCGGCTGTGAAGCAAAGCGGCAGATTCTGGAAAAGGAGGGGCGGCTGCCTGCGGCGGTGGTTGCGTGCGTGGGCGGAGGCAGCAACTCCATGGGAATGTTCTATGATTTTATTGAGGAGGAGGGAGTGGAGCTGATAGGCTGCGAGGCGGCGGGAAAGGGAGTGGATACGGCGTTTACGGCGGCAACCATCGCCACCGGAAGCATAGGTATCTTTCACGGTATGAAGTCCTATTTCTGTCAGGACGAGTACGGCCAGATCGCGCCGGTGTATTCTATTTCCGCGGGGCTGGATTATCCCGGCATCGGCCCGGAGCATGCCTATCTGCACGATACCGGCAGGGCCCGGTATGTGCCCGTCACTGACGACGAGGCGGTGGATGCCTTTGAATACCTTGCCAGGACAGAAGGCATCATCTGTGCAGTGGAAAGCGCCCACGCGGTGGCGCATGTGAGAAAGACCGCGGGGAATTACCGCCCGAACCAGAGCATTATCATATGTCTCTCCGGACGGGGTGATAAGGATGTGGCGGCAATCGCCAGATACAGGGGGGTGGATATTCATGAATAATCCAATGAAAGAAAGACTTTCCTTTGAAAAGGTGTTTGACGCACCGGACAAAAAAGCGTTTATTGCGTTTCTGACGGCGGGAGATCCCGGGCCGGACAGTACCGTAAGCTTTATTTTGGAGATGGAGAGGGCAGGCGCGGATATGATCGAGATCGGTATTCCGTTCTCCGATCCTACGGCGGAGGGAGCCGTGGTGCAGGAGGCAAACGTTCGCGCCCTCAAGGGCGGAATGACCACGGACGGAGTATTTGAGATTGTGCGCAGAGTACGTGAGAGCTCCCGTATTCCCCTTGTATTTGTGACCTATGCAAATCCGGTCTTTCACTATGGCTATGAAAGGTTTTTTACAAGATGTGAGGAATTGGATGTGTCCGGGGTCGTCATACCCGATATGCCCTTTGAGGAAAAGCGGGAGCTGGAGGAGCCGGCAAAGAGGCACAGGGTGGCAGTGATCTCCGTGATCTCTCCTGCATCAGGGAGCAGGATCAGGATGATTTCCGGCGAAGCCGGAGGCTTTATCTATGTGGCGCCTTTTTCGGACCCCGCAGAAGTCCGCGGCAGCAGTGATAATGAAGAAAAGCATTTTATGGAATTGGAGACCGTGGTGCGGAGCATCAGGGAGTCCACAGACGTGCCCTGTGCCATCGATTTTGGCATGGGCGCGCCCGGGCAGGCGGAGAAAATGGCGGCAATATCCGACGGAGCCATTGCGGGGAGCGCCGTCGTGAAGATTATTGCAGAGCATGGAACGGAATCGGCGCCGGAGCTGTACAGATATGTGAGGAAAATGAAGAATGCAATAGCCGGGCGGTAATGTTGGGTTTTTATGGGATGTCCGGGCAAAAGACAACGTCCAGGCAAAAAATAAAAAATTTGTTGACAAATCATGGCACTATATGTATAATGAATCAGTGTGTAAAAAATAAAACATGCTAGTGTGCCAATACATTAGTATTGTGCATGGGAGCCGCTATGTTAGTGAATTTATCTGATGTGTTGACATCCGAAGGCAGACAGGAGAGAAAAGAGATTCCTCTGGAGATGACATGCTTCAAGAGCAGTCAGGGGAGCTTTGAAATTACGGAAAAAGAGCCTGTAAGCCTTTTGTTTACCAATATCGAGGCGGGAAAGGCCAGAATAGAGGGAAGCGTGAGCCTGACATTTCAGGTGAGCTGCGACAGGTGTCTGACAGAGATGCCCATGACTATGACCATCGATTTCGAGCATTATGTGGTATCGCCCGAGACTGAGTCCGGGGCGGAGGATGCTGATGAAAACGGTTTCATGGATGGTTATCAGATGGATGTAGAGGCTTTAGTGTACGGAGAAATTCTGGTAAACTGGCCGTCAAAGATTTTGTGCAGGCAGGACTGCAGGGGAATCTGTCTTAAGTGCGGGCAGAATCTGAATCTGGCAGACTGCGGCTGCGATACTTTTGTACCTGACCCGCGTATGGCAGCGATACAGGATATTTTTAACGCAAGTAAGGAGGTGTAACAATGTCTATTTGCCCTAAGAATAAATCTTCCAAAAGCAGGAGAGATAAGAGGAGAGCTAACTGGAAAATGAATGCTCCCACACTGGTAAAGTGCAGCAAGTGCGGTGCGCTTATGGCGCCTCACAGAGTCTGCAAGGCTTGCGGTTCTTATAATAAGAAGCAGGTCGTAAGCGTTGACTAAAAGAAAGCACAGCTTTATTCCGGCGGATAAGGAGCCAGGCGCCGTGCATGCACGGGTATAAGGCCAACAAAGTTGGCTTGGCGGATGCCGCGGGAGAATTTGATTTGGAAGAACGAATTCAAGGAAAAACTACTGGAATGCAAAAAGCCGGTAGTTTTTTTGTTTGTAAATTTCCGGGAATTTTCTATTGAATAAAAAGTCCTTGATTTTTACAAGTCTATCTATTATAGTAAAATAAGGTATGCGGGCGGCAGCGAAGCCCTGCAGGAAATGAATCACGGAAGGACAAATCAATGGCTGAAATGGTAAAGGTAGCTGTAGACGCTATGGGCGGGGACAATGCCCCGGGCGAGACCGTCAAGGGCGCGGTGGAGGCCATCAACTCTGACAGGCGTGTAAAGGTATTTCTGGTGGGCAGGGAGCCGGTCATCAAAGAGGAATTAAAGAAGTATGATTATGATGAAGCACAGCTGGAAATCGTACATGCGGAGGAGGTCATTGAGACAGCGGAGCCGCCTGTGATGGCGATACGCAAAAAAAAGAATTCCTCCATTGTAAAATGTATGAATATGGTAAAGGACGGATCGTGCGATGCCATGGTTTCCGCAGGAAGCACCGGCGCGGTGCTTGTAGGCGGACAGGTCATTGTGGGACGCATAAGGGGCGTGGAGAGACCGCCGCTTGCGCCGTTGATACCCAACGCGAAAGGCGTCAGCCTCCTGCTCGACTGCGGCGCCAATGTGGACGCCAGAGCTTCCCAGCTGCTTCAGTTTGCCAAGATGGGCAGCATATATATGGAGAGAGTTATCGGAGTAAAGAATCCCCGGGTGGGGCTGGTCAATATCGGTGTGGAGGAGGAGAAGGGAAACGCTCTCACCAAGGAGACCTATCCGCTGCTTCAAAATTGCCCGGAGATTCATTTTATCGGCAATGTTGAGGCCAGAGACATTCCCGAGGGCGTGGCGGATGTGCTTGTGTGTGAAGCCTTTGCGGGAAACATCGTTCTGAAAATGCTTGAGGGCGTCAGCAGCGTGCTTGTGGGGAAGATCAAGGAGGGCATGATGGGTTCCCTTAAAAGCAAGATCGGTGCCATGCTTGTGAAGCCGGCGCTGAAAAAAACCTTAAAGGGTTTCAGCACCGAGGAATATGGAGGCGCGCCGCTGCTTGGCTTAAACGGCCTGGTGGTAAAAACCCACGGAAGCAGCAAGGCAATTGAGATCCGGCATTCCGTGCTCCAGTGTATTGCGTTTAAGGAGCAGAATATAAATGAGATAATAAAAGAACAGATCATTCTGGAAGATTAGTGGTAAGCAATTAAAAATAAAATAAACAGTAACATAATGAAAAGAGGGAAAACTTATGGAATTTGAAAAGCTGAAAAAAGTGATTGCGGAAGTACTGAATGTTGATCCTGATGAGATTACCATGGACACTACCTTTCTGGATGACCTGGGCGCTGACTCTCTGGATGTATTCCAGATTATTATGGGTATCGAGGAAGAATTTGACATAGAGATTCCTGCGGACAAGGCAGAAAAGATTACCACTGTGGAAGAAGCGGTGGAGCTGATTAAGGGCGCATTAAACTGAGGACGTATTTTATATTAATTGCTTAAGACGTGCTAAAGGGCAGAGGTATAGCTTCATTTAGAGCAGTACGCATACCGTACTGCTCCTTTGCGTTAAAGCTGAAAACAGGGCGTCGCAGAGCAGAGACGGAACTTTAAAACAGTCTCGAAACGAAGACGCCCCTGGAAGGAATTTACAGATGTGGGAAACACAGATGGAAATTACTTCCCCCCGATGGGGGCGTCGCAGAGCAGAGACGGAACTTTAATTGGGAGGATAAAATGGAGGAAGGTTATACTCTGACGGAGCTGGAGGAGCGGATAGGCTACCATTTTAAGGATATCGCGCTCTTGAAACAGGCGCTGACACACAGCTCCTTTACCAATGAACAGAAGATCAACAAGCTGAAAAACTATGAGCGTCTGGAGTTTTTGGGAGACGCGGTGCTGGAGCTGGTGTCCAGCGAATTCTTATTCCGGCAGCATCCCGGGCTGCCGGAGGGGGAGCTGACAAAGCAGCGCGCGTCCATGGTCTGTGAGCCGTCTCTGGCTTTCTGCGCCAAGGATCTGGAGCTGGGACGCTTTATGCTTCTGGGGAAGGGTGAGGAGACAACGGGAGGACGGCACCGGGACAGCATTACCTCCGACGCCATGGAGGCGGTAATAGGCGCAATTTACCTGGATGGAGGAATGACGCCTGCCACGGAGTTTATCAACCGGTTTGTCTTGTCCGACCTGGAGGATAAGAAGCTTTTTTATGACAGCAAGAGCAACCTTCAGGAGCTGGTTCAGGGAAGGCTTAAGAAGAATGTTACCTATGAGCTTTTGGAGGAAAGCGGACCGGAGCACGATAAGACCTTCCGTGTTTCGGTGTGCATGGATGACAGGTGCCTTGGGACAGGCGCAGGAAGGACAAAAAAAGCGGCGGAACAGCAGGCGGCATATAAGGCGCTTTTGTTTTTGAGGGATACACAATGTATTTAAAAAATATTGAGGTACAGGGCTTTAAGTCCTTTGCAAACAAGATAAATTTCCAGTTTCACAATGGCATCACGGGAATCGTGGGACCTAACGGCAGCGGCAAGAGCAACGTAGCGGACGCGGTGCGCTGGGTTCTGGGCGAGCAGCGGGTCAAGCAGCTGCGGGGAGCCAGCATGCAGGATGTCATTTTTTCGGGAACAGAAAACAGGAAGCCCTTAAGCTATGCCTATGTGGCAATTACCCTGGACAACGCGGACCATCAGCTTTCCATAGATTTTGACGAGGTGACGGTGGCAAGGCGTATTTACCGTTCCGGAGAAAGTGAATATCTGATCAACGGCAGCCCGTGCCGCTTAAAGGACGTGAACGAGCTGTTTTACGATACCGGTATCGGCAAGGAGGGGTACTCCATTATCGGTCAGGGGCAGATCGACAAAATTTTGAGTGGTAAGCCCGAGGAGCGCAGGGAGCTTTTTGACGAGGCGGCGGGAATCGTAAAATTCAAGCGACGCAAGGCGGCGGCGCAGGTGAAGCTGGAAAACGAAAAGCAGAATCTGGTACGCGTCAAGGATATTTTATCGGAGCTGGAAAAGCAGACCGGGCCGCTGGAGCGTCAGTCCGAGGTGGCAAAGGTCTACCTGCGCAAAAAGGAGGAACTAAAGACTCTGGACGTGAACGTATTCCTTATGGAAAACGTCAGGCTGAGAGAGCAGCTGTCCGCGGTGGAGGAAAAGTATACCCTTGCCGGAAACGAGCTTGCCGGTACCGTGGAAAAATATGAGGGTATCAAGACGGAGTATGAGCGCATTCAGGGCGAAATAGAGGAACTGGAGGCGGCAATCGAGCAGGCAAGAAGCACGGTGACGGATGCGGGGCTTATGCGCGGCAGGCTTGAGGGCGAGCTGAACGTCCTGAAGGAGCAGATCAACTCGGCAAACGGCAGCGAGGCACATTTGAACAGCCGCCGCAGCGTTCTGCAGGAGGAGATTGCCGCCAGAGAAAAGGATAAGGCAGCCATTCTGAACGAAAAGAGCGCTACTGACAGCGAGGTGCGGGAGATCACCGCTACCGCCGGAGAGATGCGGGCGAGGCTGGACGAAATCCAGCAAAAAATCGCGGAATTAAACAGCAATATTGAAGCGGGAAAAAACACCATCATAGGCGAGCTCAACCAGAGGGCAACCATCAAATCCAGGATGGGCCGCTTTGATACCATGATGGAGCAGGAAAATATCCGCAGGGCAGAGCTTAATTCAAGGCTGCTGCGCGCAAAATCGGACGAGGCGGCAAGAGAGGAAACCATAAAGAAGCTGGAGGATGAATTTGCGGCGGTGACGGAAGAAATCCGCCTGATGAACGAGAGACAGGCGGCAATGGACCAGGAGCTGGGGGATATCAGAGAGACTCTGACAAAAAAGGATGCCGGGCTCAGGGAGACCCAGAGCGCCTATCATATGGAGAACTCAAAGCTGGAAGCGCTGTCTAACCTGACGGAGCGCTATGAGGGCTACGGCGGCAGCGTCAAGAGAGTGATGGAGCAGAAGGACAAGGAAAAAGGCATAATCGGCGTGGTTGCGGATATTATCAAAGTAGAGAAAAAGTACGAGACCGCAATCGAGACCGCGCTGGGTGGCAATATTCAGAATATTGTTACCGACGATGAGGAAACCGCAAAGCGCATGATCCGCTTCCTGAAAACCAACAGGCTGGGACGCGCAACCTTCCTACCGCTGACCAGCATTACCAATCCCCAGGAATTTAAAAATCCCGACGCACTGAAGGAAAAGGGCGTTTTGGGAATGGCGGATACGCTTGTGCAGATCGAGGACAAATACCGCAACGTGGCGCGCGCCATGCTGGGGCGCATCGTGGTAGTCGACAATGTGGACAATGCGGTAAAAATAGCGAAGAAATTTGACTATGGCATCCGGATGGTGACGTTGGAGGGAGAGCTTCTTGTCCCCGGCGGCGCTATCAGCGGAGGCGCTTTTAAAAACAGCAGCAATCTCCTGGGCAGACGCCGGGAGCTGGACGAGCTGGAAAAGAATGTCAAGAAGCTGCGTGCGGCAATCGATTCCGTCAACAGGGAGATCGATGAGACAAAGGCAAAGAGGAACAGGCTGCGCATGGATGCGGAGGCGCTCAGAGCGGACATTCAGCGCAAGTCTATCGAGCAGAATACCGCACGCCTGAATATCAGCCAGACGCGCCAGCGCATGGAGGAGGAGGTCGAGGGCGTCGCTTCCCTGAAGCTGGAAGAAAAAGAAATCGAAAACAGGATCTATGAAATTAAAAACGACAAGGAAGCCGTTCAGCGGGAGCTTATGGACAGCGAATCCCTGGAAAAGAGTACCCAGGAGCAGATCCTCCTGTTTCAGAAGGAGCTTGAGGGCAGGCGCACAGAGGAGACGGAGATGTCGGCACAGGTTTCCGAGTGGGAGTTAAAAGCTGAGAAAATGCGCCAGACCCTGGACTTTAAGCAGGCAAACATAGACCGTATCGACGGTGAAATCCAGCGTTCAAACAAGGAGCTTGCGGAGATTCTGGAGGCGCTGGAGGAAAACAGGAGAGAAATCCAACGCAAGAAACAAAATATTGCGGAGATAGAAAAGACAATCGAGGCTTCCTATGACACACAGAATGAGTCGGAGCTGAAGCTGAAGGAGACGGCGGCGCGCCGGGAGGAGCTGACCGCCAGGCAGAAAAGCTTTTTCCAGAGGCGTGAGGAGCTGTCGGAGCAAAGATCTGCTCTGGACAAGGAAGTGTACAGGCTGAACGCTCAGAAGGAGAAGCTGGAGGAATCCCTGGAATCACAGATCAACTACATGTGGGACGAGTACGAGATCACATTGAGCGACGCGGCATCTATCCGGGACGAGAGCATGACGGATCTTCCCGCCATGAAAAAAGAGATATCCGCCCTGAAGGAGCAGATCAAAAAGCTGGGCGATGTCAATGTGAATGCCATTGAGGATTATAAGAATCTCATGGAGCGCTTTACCTTTATGAAAAACCAGCACGACGACCTGGTGGCGGCGCAGGAAACGCTGGAGGGTATCATCGAGGAGCTTGACACCGCCATGAGAAAGCAGTTTACGGAGAAGTTTGCGGATATTAACCGTGAATTTGACAAGGTCTTTAAGGAGCTGTTCGGCGGCGGCAAGGGCACGCTTGAGCTGATGGAGGATGAGGATATTCTGGAGGCGGGCATCCGCATTATCGCCCAGCCCCCCGGAAAGAAGCTGCAGAACATGATGC
Organism: uncultured Acetatifactor sp.; assembly: GCA_910578215.1. Classification (GTDB taxonomy): domain Bacteria; phylum Bacillota; class Clostridia; order Lachnospirales; family Lachnospiraceae; genus Acetatifactor. Next base: position 58,280 of record CAJTPH010000026.1, read on the forward strand.
AGCTGTCCGGCGGAGAGAAGGCGCTGACGGCAATTTCCCTGCTTTTTGCCATCCAGAACCTGAAGCCGTCCCCGTTCTGCCTTCTGGACGAGATCGAGGCGGCGCTGGACGACTCCAATGTGGGGCGCTTTGCCAAGTATTTACATAAGCTCACAAAAAATACACAGTTTATTGTGATTACACACAGGAGAGGCACAATGGAGCAGGTGGACCGTCTGTACGGTATAACGATGCAGGAGAAGGGCGTGTCCACGCTGGTGAGCGTGAACCTGATCGACAAGGATCTGACGGATTAGGGACCTGAACGGGAAGGACTGAACATATTTCATTTTTAAAGGAAGGTAATGCATCTATGAGTAATGAAGAAAAGCGTTTTATGGAGGAAGAACATTCTACGGAGGAGAAATATTCCAAAGATGCTTCGCAGCAGGAGGAAAAGAAGGGCCTGTTTGCCAGACTAAAGCGAGGGCTGACGAAGACAAGGGAGAGCATCGTCAGAGGGATAGACTCTGTATTCGGCGGCTTTTCGGCTATTACGGATGACTTTTATGAGGAGCTGGAAGAAATCCTGATTATGGGAGATATCGGCATTAATGCCACCACCGGGATTCTGGAGCGCCTTAAAGCCAAGGTGAAGGAGCAGCATATCAAGGCTCCGCAGGAGTGTAAGCGGCTTCTGATCGAAGGCATCAGAGAGCAGATGCATGTGGACGAAGCCGCCTATGACTTTGAGAAAAAACAGTCCATCGTTATGGTGATCGGCGTCAACGGCGTGGGAAAGACCACCTCTGTGGGCAAGCTTGCCGGTAAGCTCAAAGGCCAGGGAAGAAAGGTGCTGATCGCGGCGGCGGATACCTTCCGGGCAGCGGCGGGAGACCAGCTTGCGGAATGGGCAAGCGCGGACGTCCCCATGATAGGGGGAACCGAGGGGGCGGACCCCGCCAGCGTAGTGTATGACGCAGTCAATGCCGCAAAGGCGAGGGGGGTGGACGTATTGCTGATCGATACGGCAGGGCGTCTGCACAACAAAAAAAATCTCATGGAAGAACTGCGGAAGATGAACCGTATTATTGATAAGGAGTTTCCGGACGCACACAGAGAAAATCTGATCGTGCTGGACGGCACCACGGGACAGAACGCGCTGGTCCAGGCAAGGGAATTCGGAGGAGTCGCCCGGCTGACAGGCATTATTCTCACCAAGCTGGACGGAACCGCAAAGGGCGGCATAGCCGTGGCGATACAGTCCGAGCTGCATGTGCCGGTAAAATATATCGGTGTCGGCGAGAGCATCGACGATCTGCAGAAGTTTGATTCCGACGCGTTTGTAAACGCCCTCTTTGACGTGAAGCCCGATGAAGCGGAGACGGGCGGCGGACAGGACGAGGAAACGGAGGAACGGTAAGGAGACAAGACCCGCCGTCACAGGAAACGGATAAGGGCAATTGTGATAATACCTGGGCTGAAGACGGAGCCGGGAAGTAAATAAAGCTGATCAAGGGTATGCATATGGCAGCGGGAATGGAAACGGAAATGGAATCGGAAAAAGAAGCAAAACCCAGGCGGAAAAAGAAGTTAAAGAAGACGTGAATAATGAAATTAAGAAAGAAATTAAGATAAGAAGTAATTCAAGAAAGAAAGTAAGATAAGAAAGAATTCAACAAAGAATTCAAAATAGAAATGAAGAAAGAGGCAAAAGCGGAAACGGAAATGGAAGCAAAAACAGACATAGAAGCAAAAACAGACATGGAAGCAAAAACAGACATGGTAGTAAAAATAGAAATGGAAGCAAAAACGGAAATAGGAACAAAAACAGAAATGGAAGCGAAAACAGGCATGCAAAAGCAGGCGGAGCTTAAAACAGAAAAAACCGGCGAGGGGAAAGAGATGCTGACGCTGGATAAATTTGAGGAGGCGTCCGAGATCGTAAAAAGGGTGACGCTGGAGACAAAGCTGATATTCAGCGATTTTCTGAGCAGCCAGACGGGGAACAGGGTGTATTTGAAGCCTGAAAATATGCAGTTTACAGGGGCATATAAGCTGCGAGGGGCATATTACAAGATGAGCACCCTGACGGAGGCTGACCGGGCCAAGGGGCTGATAACCGCATCGGCAGGCAATCATGCCCAAGGCGTCGCCTATGCCGCCAGGTGCTACGGCGCCAAGGCTACGATTGTTATGCCTACGACCACGCCCCTGATCAAGGTAAACCGCACCAAGGGCTATGGCGCTGAGGTAGTGCTGTACGGCGATGTCTATGACGAGGCATGCGAGAAGGCATATGAGCTTGCCAGGGAGCATGGCTATACCTTTATCCATCCCTTTGACGATCTGGCGGTGGCGACCGGGCAGGGTACGATAGCGATGGAGATATTCAAGGAGCTGCCCCTGGTGGACTATATTCTGGTGCCCATCGGCGGAGGCGGGCTTGCCACGGGAGTTTCCACGCTGGCAAAGCTTTTGAATCCCAAGATAAAGGTTATCGGCGTGGAGCCCGCCGGGGCAAGCTGCATGCAGGCATCTCTGGCGGAGGGCAGGGTGGTTACGCTGCCTAAGGTGAACACGATTGCGGACGGCACGGCAGTGAAGACGCCGGGCGAAAAGCTTTTTCCCTATCTGCAGCAAAACCTGGACGGTATCATTACCGTGGAGGACGAGGAGCTGGTTGTGGCTTTCCTGGATATGGTTGAAAACCACAAAATGGTTGTGGAAAATTCCGGGCTGCTTGCGGCTGCGGCTTTAAAGCATCTGGATGTAAAGGACAAGAAAATCGTAGCTATTTTAAGCGGCGGAAATATGGATGTGATCACCATGTCATCCGTGGTGCAGCAGGGGCTGATTATACGGGACAGGATTTTTACCGTTTCGGTGCTTCTGCCGGATAAGCCGGGTGAGCTTTGCCGCGTAGCGGGCATTATTGCCAATGTCAGCGGCAATGTAATTAAACTGGAGCACAATCAGTTTGTGTCCATCAACAGGAATGCGGCGGTAGAGCTTCAGATTACTCTGGAGGCATTTGGCACGGAGCACAAGGAACAGATTATGTCCGCACTGGAAAAGGAAGGCTATAAGCCCAAGCTGGTGCGCGCAAATATTTAGGGTAAAAGCCCACGCTGCGGGTTTATGTCCTAAAGCTGCTTCCGATGCTAAAGTGCGCAAAATCAGGGTATAATATACTCAAGAATCCAGCCGCTGCGCGTCTGCCGCGCTGTGCGCT
>CAJTPH010000027.1:0-14805 GCA_910578215.1 uncultured Acetatifactor sp.
TGTCATATCTTGATTCTTACCAAAAAAGAGGTATTTTTTTCCAAAGACACAAACTTTTTTACACTACCAGTTTAGACACACCTATTTTAACTTTTGTTTATCTGATAAATGGGGAATTATTTATTCTTCAAGCCATTCCAAATACTCATCATGGGGAAATGGTCTTTTCCAACCCACCTCATTTGCCTGTGCTTTCAGCAATAAATCTTTTTTCTTCCTGAGCAGTTGGCGGTTCATCTTTCGGAGAACATACGCCGCACCCATTTGGCTGTCTGAGCCATCATAATAGTCATCAAACAAGAACGAAAACAACAAATCCGCTAAATCCTCGTCATTTTGATATTCCATAAAAAAGGTTTCTATCTGCTTGCTAAATTGGTAGCAGCTTTGTACCAAATATTCGTACAAACGCTCCTTATCCCACGTTCCATCCACAATGGGACAATCTTTCTGCAAGTCCTCCCAAGTTTTGTAATACATGATTGCACTCCTTATCAGTTAGTTTGCTGACCCAAGTATAGCACATCTCCCCGCCGCAGACAATCTCCGTTCTATCTCCGTCCCTTGACCGTCTGGATTTTTGCCGTTGCCATTTCGCTGCCGAAAACGGGGAACAGGATTTACAGATAATGAAGTCATTTATAAGAAGTGAACGACATGAAGCGGCACAGGAAAGCGCAAGGGAAACAGCGAAAAGAATGATAAAAAAAGGTAAAATGTCACTTGATGAAATTGCGGATTATGTTCCTTCGCTATCACTTGAGGAATTAAAGGAACTTGAAGACGAGGTTATGCAGTTAGCATAATCAATCCTGTTAATCAAAATCAAATATGGTAACAGCGTTAGGGCATATAGAAACAGAAATCTATATGCTCTCTTTTTTGCCATTAAGGAGGAACCATGGGCGACAACATTCAGACCAACACCACATGGCGCTTAACGTCCAGTTTGCAAAAGAAGATTGATAAGATATCAGGCGGTATTGGTATTGTGATTCCATCGAGGACATCTGTGAGCGCACCGGCTTTAGCCGGAGCAAGGCGAAGTCCATGCTGTTCGAGATGCGCCGGAAGCGGGCAGTCTCACCTTGTGACCGTATGCTGTATATGGATGCCATCAGACAGCCACCGGGTAAAGATAATCAGGGCAGCTGCCGGGACTCTTGATAAATGGAGGGCGCTGTGGTAGGATTAAGAGGATTATAATATTTCGGAGAGGCATTTTTGTGCGTTCCGGAAAAGGAGTTTTGGCATGACAGACGCTTTGAGTACTCTTGAGGGCAGTATTCTGCTGTTTATTCAGGATTCGTTGCGGTGCGGTTTATTGACTCAGTTCTTTGTATTTGTGACGAAGCTTGGAAACGCGGGATTTGTCTGGGTGACGATGTCGCTGATTCTGCTGCTGGTTCCCAAGACCAGAAATGTGGGCGCCATGGGGATTCTGGCGCTGATGTTTTCACTGCTGGTGAACAACCTGCTTTTAAAAAACATAGTGGAGAGGAGCAGGCCCTTTGACGTGATTGAGGCGCTGACGCCTTTGGTGGAGAGACCCCGGGACTTTTCGTTTCCGTCCGGGCATACGGCCAGCTCTTTTGCCGCGGCGGGGGTGTTTTTCCGCAGGCTGCCCAAGTGGCTGGGGGTGCCGGCGCTGCTTCTTGCGGTTTTGATGGGGCTTTCACGGCTTTATGTGGGCGTGCATTATCCCACCGACGTTCTTGTGGGGCTGCTGAGCGGTCTGGTGTTAAGCGTGGCAGCGGAGAAAATGGTGGATGCTTCCGAAGCGGGCGGCGGGATACGGGATATGTGGCGCGGCAGGCGGCGGTAAGGCGGATTATATTTTTGGAGGTACGGCATGACGGGCAGGGTTTACGGTATATTCAAAAACAAAAGGGTCAGCCCGGCGAAGCTGGAGGCATTTGGATTTGTGCGCGGAGAGTCCGGTTACGTGTATGAAAGGATCTTGGAGGAAAGCGGATTCAGGCTTACGGTCTGTGTGACAGGTCAGGGAGAGGTCTTGACGGAAATGCTGGACCCCGCCCTGAACGAGCCGTACACCCTGCATCTTGTGGAGGATGCGGCGGGAAGCTTTGTGGGCGGAATCAAGGTTCAGTATGAGGAAGTCCTGAGGGAAATTGCGGACAGGTGCTTTGAGCCGGATGTGTTTAAATGCGGGCAGGCAAAGGAGCTGATTGCCTATGTCAGGGACGTCTACAGGGATGAGCCGGAATTTCTGTGGAAGAAATTCGATGGCAATGCCGTATGGAGAAGGAAGGATACCGGGAAATGGTACGGTGTCCTTCTCACCGTCTCAAAGCGTAAGCTGGGAATCGATTCTGACGATATGGCGGAGGTTCTTGATTTTCATATTCAACCGGAGGAGCTGGAGAGAATTGCCGACGGCAGGAGGTACTTTCCCGGCTATCATATGAATAAAAAGCATTGGTGCTCGATTATTCTGGACGGTTCCGTGGCGTTTGAGGAGGTCTGCCGAAGAATAGATGACAGCTATGCCATGGCAGCCCGGTAAGCAAAAAGGACTGTTGCGCACCGGAAAATCCTGGCAGAGGAGGCTGCGGCGGCAGAAAAATCCCGGACATACAGGAGATATTGAGGGAATGTTTATGGACAATAAGGAAAAGACCTTCAAGGAAAAAGCGCATATTATGATAGTGGAGGATGACGCCGCTCTGGCCGGAGAGATCGGGCATTTTTTGGAGCGGTGGGGATATTTCGCGTATATTGTCAGGAATTTTGAAGAAATTATCAGGGAGTACGGGCAGGTGAAGCCGTGCCTGGTTCTTATGGATATCAATCTCCCCTTTTATGACGGCTTTTATTGGTGCAGGAGGCTTAGAGAGGTCTCGGATGTGCCCGTGCTGTTTATAAGCAGCCGGGGAGAGGACAGCGACAAGCTGCAGGCATATGCCCAGGGGGGCGACGACTATATAGAGAAGCCCTTCCGGCTGGAGCTTCTTCAGGCAAAAATAGAGGCGGTTCTGCGCAGGACCAATGCCAGACCGGCGCTGGAGAGGATATATTTGACCGAGGAGGTATACTTTGAGCCTGTGAGCATGAGCCTCTTTGCCGGCGGACAGGCAATTGACCTGACCAGGTCGGAGCGGAAGATTCTGGCAAAGCTGGTGGAGCGCCGGGGCAGGACGGTAATGCGGGAGGAGCTGATGATGGCGCTTTGGAGCACGGACGAGTATGTCTCCGACGGCTCGCTGACGACCCTGGTCAGCCGGCTGCGCAGCAAGCTGTCTGAAAGCTGCGGCAGAGAGATTGTTATGACGAGGAAAGGGCAGGGGTATTATATTACATGCGGGGAATAACGATAGGGCATATGGTCAGATTTATCAAAAAGAAAAGCTTTTACGGGGGATTTTTGCTTAGCTGCATTATCTATAATGCCTATTTTATATATCTGCTTCCTGATGTGAAGCTGCATTATTTGGCGTATTTGGATGTTTTTGCGGCGGCAGGTCTTATGGCCTGTTTTCTTTTTGGGTTTTACAGGTTTATGAAAGAGGAAAGGGAAAACGCGGGACAGGACGGCAGGGAGGTGGAGGCGCTGCAGGAGGAGCTGAAGAAGCAGTTTGCGCTGAATTGTGATCTGCAGGATTATATTGCCAGATGGTGTCATGAGGTCAAGCTTCCCCTGGCAGCGGCGCTTTTGATTGCGGAGCAGCTTGAGGACGGCAGGGAGAAGGACAAGCTGCGGGAGCAGCTGGAGCGTATCAACCAGCTGCTTGCCAACGCCTTGCTGGGCTGCAAGGTTCAGAGCAGTCTTTTCGACCTGCAGATACGCCCCGTGAGTCTGGCCGAATGCGTCAGGGCATCCATCCACAACAATCAGTTTTTCCTGATTCAGAAGCATTTTGAGCTGGAAATCCGGACGGGAGAGGAAATTGTATACACTGATAAGGCGTGGCTGACGTATGTGCTGGATCAGCTGGTGAGCAACGCAGTCAAGTATGCGGGGGAGACTGCCAGGCTGATTATCAGGAGCGAGGAGATTGCTGATCAGGGGAAGCTGCGCGGCGGGAACAATGCGGGAGGCATAGCAGAGGACCGGGAGGCGGGGGGCAGGCTTGACAGCGGCGGCAAAGGATTCAGGCTTATTGTGGAGGACAGGGGTGCGGGCATAAAGGAGGAGGAGCTCAGGCGCGTGTTTGACAAGGGCTTTACCGGAAGTAATTATCACAACGGGCAATACAGATCTACGGGAATGGGTCTGTACATGGCAAAGCTGATTACGAAAAGGCTGGGGCACGGGCTGACGGTGGATAGCGTTTACGGAGAATATACAAGATTTGTGATATCCTTTGCGGATAACAGAGAATATTTTTTTGCACAGTGATGGCAGCCGGGGCTGGCTTTTTACAGGCGGAAATATTTTGCGCGGGAACCTTACGGAAAATGTAAGGTTACGGGCAAAGTGTAAGGCAGATGTAAGGATTTTTGAAGGGAGGGTGTTTATAATAGGCTTGCAGGGTACAAATAGCCCTGCAGAAAGGAAGAAAAGAAGTGAGCGATAAGGGAGTACAGACAGAAAAAATTGTGGAAATCAGGAATCTTGTAAAGGACTATGGGGGAAGGGGATTTCAGACCAGGGTGCTCAAGGGCATCGACCTGACCGTGTATTCGGATGACTTTATAGCTATTATGGGACCGTCAGGCTCCGGAAAAACTACGCTGCTGAATATTTTGTCGTCAGTGGACAAGCCCACCCTTGGGGATGTTCTGCTGGACGGCCAGGATATCACAAGGCTGTCCAACAGGGAATTGTCCAGGCTCAGAAGGGACAAGATCGGTTTTATTTTTCAGGATTACAATCTGCTGGATACCATGAGCCTGAAGGACAACATTGCGCTGCCTCTGACTCTGAACGGGGTGTCAGGGAAGGAGTGCAGCCGGAGGGTGGAGGAGCTGGCGGCGATGTTTGGCTTAAGGGAGCATCTGGAGAAATATCCATACCAGCTGTCCGGCGGTCAGAAGCAGAGGGGAGCGGCGTGCCGCGCACTGATCACCGAACCGGAGATCATCTTTGCCGACGAGCCCACGGGAGTCCTTGATTCCAAGTCGGGCAAGGATCTTCTTGACGCTCTCAGACGGGTGAACGACGAGGGAAAGGCCACGATTCTGATGGTGACCCACGACGCCTACTGTGCCTCCTATGCCAAGGACGTGTATATCTTAAGCGACGGCGCCATGAAGTGCAGGATTACCAGGGGCGGCAACCGGAAGGAGTTCTATGACCGGATTATGGAGACGCAGGTTTCCATGGGAGGTGATTTCACATGAGCGTAACAGGGCTTGCACTGCATAATTTTAAGAAAAGCTTTTCCAATTACCTGTCCCTGATTTTGTCACTTGCCTTTACCGTGATGATTATCTACAATTTTCAAAGCGTTATCTTCACGGATATTTTCGACTCTCTCCAGGAGCCGAACAGTGGCTATATAAACATAATTATTGAGGTGATTTCCGTTGTGCTGGGCTTCTTTCTGTTTTTCTTTGTTTGGTATTCCACCAATGTTTTTCTTACCAGGAGAAAGAGAGAAATAGGCATTTACGTCTTCATGGGGCTGTCCAACCAGCGCATAGGTAAGCTTTACGCGCTGGAGACGCTGTTTATTGGCTTTGCGGCGCTTCTGCTGGGGCTGGGCGCTGGAATCCTGCTGTCACAGCTTTTCCAGATGCTTCTGCTGTCCCTGTCCGATATCTCGGTGGAGCTTCACTTTCAGCTTGCTCCTGAGTCGGTGCTGATTACCGCGGGCATTTATGCGGCGGTGTACCTGCTCTTTTTGCTGAAGGGATATCTGAATATTGTCAGGAGCAGTGTGCTCAATATGCTCTCCGCAAACCGCAGAAACGAGTATGTGCGGCAAAACAGGCTGCTGCTTGGGGGCAAGGCGGTGTTTGGCGTGGCGGTTCTTTCCGCAGGCTTTTATCTGGCGGTAAAGGAGGGAGGCGTGGAAATTATGGGGAATATGCTGTCGGCAGTGGTTCTGGTTATCATCGGCGTGTATCTTCTGTTCGGAGGCTTCATTCCCCTGCTGTTTCAGGGGGTCCTGAGGCAAAAATCCGTGCTGTACCGCAGGGAAAGGACGCTTTGGGTCAACAATGTGGTGTACCGCATGAGGAAGAATTACCGCACCTATGCCATGACCTGCGTGCTGATGCTCTGTTCCGTCACTGCCCTTGCCACCAGCTTTGCCATGAAAAACCGCTATGAAAACATTGTCCGTTTTCGTACCACTTATTCTTTTCAGATCTTAAGCGGCAGGTCCGATCTCATGGAGCGGCTCACGGGGCTGATCGGACAGGATAATGAAATTGTGTACCGGACCGACGTGGAGCTTCTTAGCCTGGATGCTTCCCTGATAGAGTCAAATTACCATTACGGGGCTTTTGGGCTGGTTCCCTGGTCGCAGCTGGTGCGCCTGGCGGAAAGCGCCGGACTGGAGCCTCCTGTAAGGGAGCCCGGGGAGGATGAGGTAGTTATTCTGGGGCATATTGTGCTGATGTCGTTTATTACGGATAGGAGCAATATTACTCATACCATAGGGGGGAGAACATTTAAGGAGATCGGTGATACAGATGTGCCTTATTTGGGTTATCTGCAGGAAAGCGCCAATTATTTTGTGGTAAACGATAAAACCTATGAGGAGTTCAAAAAGCTTGGCTCCACATCGTATATCTATAGCTTCGGCATAAAAAATCCCGAAAACTTTGCCGCATCCAAAGATAAGCTGGGTACGTTTGTGAATGAGGAAAGAGGGCGGGGAGATTATACGGGCTGTGTTACCATTGACCCGCATGACAGCGAGGGAGACTGGATACGGGTGCTGTATTCTCTGTGTATCTTTGTGTTCATGGTCTTTGTGGTGGCAAGCGGCAGCATTCTCTTTATGAAGCTGTATAACGACGCCTTTGAGGAGAGGGACAGATACGCGGTGCTGTGTAAGATCGGCTGCAGCGGGCGTAAGCTGCGCAGGGCTGTGTCCAGAGAGCTGGGCTGTACCTATGCGCTGCCCTTTATCGTTATGACGGGCGCGGCATATTTCTCGGTGCATGCGCTGGAAAAGCTGATGTCCACGAATCTTTTGACGGTGTACGGGGTCAGCGTGCTGATTGTCCTGGCGTTCTTTGTGGTGTTTTACGGGGTATCCGTGAGGCTTTATTATAAAAACGCAGGGATTTGAGGCAGTGTGTTTTATGCCGGTCCGGCCGCTTGTGTAAGGAGTTCTTTGAGAGAGTTTTATTGGACGGATAACTTAATATAATGAGCTTGTTAAAAAACATTGGGTCCCGGTACGCCGGATAATTCATATCCGGCGTGCCGACGGCAGAGATGCGGAAACGGAGGAGACGACAATGAAAAAGACAGGCGGAATCGGATTTGCAGCTGTGACAATATTTTTGATAATTGTTACGGCTTTTTGCTGTGCAGGCACGGTGCTCAGCAGGACGGACCTGGACGACAGGGAGATGGAGGGCTATTACAGGGCGCAGGAAAAACAGCTGGTATGTGAGGCAAGAGCGTATCTGAATGGGGAGGGTCTTGTAAACAGCGGCATTATGCTGACCCACACCATAGAGACGGACGGAAGCAGGGCGTATACCATGACCGTACACCACGCGGAAATAGATGAAATGAGCGGCGAAGAACGCAGCAGGCTTCTGGAAGAATTGGAGGGCTTTGCCTTTGAAAGCCCGGGCTGCACATTTTTTCATAAATTTCTTATAGACGAATAACAGGAATTACATGACATTTCCGGAAAATAGGGGTATACTTTCTTTGTGGCAGATTTTGTTTTTGGCTGCGGAAAGGAGTTCCCGAAATGTCATTTATTCCAAAACCACATGAAATTTACAAGCATTTTAAAGGGGATCTGTATCAGATAACGGCAATTGCGGAGCACACGGAGACAGGGGAGGCGCTGGTGGTCTATCAGGCCATGTACGGTGATTTTAGGATCTATGCAAGACCGCTGGCCATGTTTACCGGCAGAGTCGACAGGAAGAAATATCCGGATGCGGCGCAGGAGTTCCGCTTTGAGCTTCAGGGACCGGAGGCCGGACGGCAGAGGGCGGAAGCCACAGAGGAATCCGGGGCGGGCTCAGAGCCGGGAGTCTCCGCGGGGCAGAGGGCGGAGCCTTGGGAGCCTGCAGAGCAAGGGACGGAAACGGCGGCAGCGGTGTCCTTGGCCAAGGGAGGCGGCGGGGAGCTTACGGAGGCGGAAATGGCTCTGGACCCCATGGTACTGGAGTTCCTTGACGCTGACAGCTATGAGCAGCGGCTGAATATTCTGGCGGGGCTGCATCACAGGATCACCGACGAGATGATTACCACCATGGCCATCGCCTGCGATGTGGAGGTGGACAGCGGTGAGACGGAGGAGCGCTACGAAGCCCTGAAAAGCTGTCTGATCACGCTGGAGCGCTACGAGTGCCAGCGGATACGGTAGCTTCATAATTGCGGTTTCCCTTTAAATTTCTTGCGGATAGAGGCATAACGGTCCGGGGGTCCGGACGGTTAGAAGGTATTCACGGACGGAAAGGGAGCGGCATATGGCACATAAAAAGGAAGCTTCGGAGCATTTGAACAAAAAAATGGTTATAGGCGTATCCTCCAGGGCGCTGTTCGATCTTTCGAGAGAAAACGAAATATTTGAGACAAAGGGGCTGGAAGCGTACTGCAGCTATCAGGTAGAGCATGAGCAGGATATTCTAAAGCCCGGCCCGGGGTTTGCTCTGATCAGGGCGCTGCTTCAGCTGAACGAGCGGAGCAGGGAGGGGAATCTGGTGGAGGTCATTATCATGTCCAGGAACAGCCCCGATACCTCGCTCCGGGTATTTAACGCCATAGAATACTACGGCCTGCCCATAACCCGCGCCGTGCTGGTTAGCGGGGCGTCTCTGGCGCCGTATTTGGCGGCCTTTCACACGGATCTTTTTCTGTCGGCATATGAGGATGACGTGCAGTGTGCCGTAGACAGCGGCATTGCGGCGGGAATCATCTGTACGGAGCACTCTTATGGTCAGGGGCGGGGCGGCGCCGGGGGCCGGGTCATACCCATCAAGGAGGGCATGCTCCCGGGGGAGGATCAGATCAGAATTGCCTTCGACGGGGACGCGGTTTTGTTTTCGGGTGATTCCGAGATGATCTATAAGCAGCAGGGGCTGGATGCCTTTGAGGAGAACGAGCGGGCGCATGCCAGAGAACCTCTGGCGGAGGGACCCTTTACCAATTTCCTGCGGAAGCTTTCGGATCTGCAGAGGATGCTTGGCGCAGAGAACTGCCCCATAAGGACGGCGCTGGTCACGTCCCGCAGCGCGCCTGCCCATGAGCGTGTCATCCGCACCATGCGGGCATGGAACGTGCGTGTGGACGAGGCGTTTTTCCTTGGCGGAATAGAGAAAAAGGATGTGCTGAAGGCCTTTGGGGCACAGATCTTTTTTGACGACCAATCCGTGCATACGGCGAGCGCGTCCTTGGCGGTTCCGGCGGCGCGGGTGCCGTACAACAGGCAGACCGGAATGTACAGACTGGAGAACGCGTAAGGAATCCCAGGGGCGGAAGAAAATAATTGCAGCCGTAAAAAAAGTACGGTATTTAAAAGTAAGGTATTTAAAAGCGCGGCATTTAAAAGGCATGGGAACAGGAGACATTTCCTTATGAAATACAAATGCGTTGTGGCAGGGCGTTTTGTAGAGCGCCCTAACCGCTTTATTGCGAGGGTGGAGATAGACGGGCAGGAGGAAGCCGGAGCGCAGACCGTCCATGTAAAAAATACCGGTCGGTGCAGGGAGCTTTTGCAGAGGGGCGCGGAGGTATATCTGGAAAAAAGCGACAATCCAAACCGTTCCACCGCCTATGACCTTGTGGCGGTAAGGAAGGGCAGGCGTCTGGTGAACATGGACTCCCAGGCGCCCAACAGGGCGGTGGAGGAGTGGCTTAGAGGGGGAATGCTGTTTCCTGATTACACCTTGGTGCGCCCCGAGACCAGATACGGAAATTCCCGGTTTGATTTTTATATAGAGACGGCGCGGGAAAAGATTTTTATGGAGGTAAAGGGGGTCACCCTTGAGAAAGACGGGGTGGTGCTTTTCCCGGACGCCCCTTCCGAGAGGGCGGTAAAGCATGTGGAGGAATTAATTGCGGCAAGACATGAGGGCTACCGCGTTTTTGTCATGTTTGTAATTCAGATGGAAGGGGTAAAATACTTTATGCCAAACAGGGAAATGCACCCGGAATTTGCGGATGCGGTGGCGAGGGCGCAGGCAGAGGGTGTGGAGATACTTGCCTATGACTGCAGGGTGACGCCGGAAAAAATGGAGATAAACGCTCCGGTGGAGGTAAGGCTGGAGACGGGGACGGACCCGGGGGGCAAATCTTTAGCCTTAATTAAGGAAACATTAAGGTTTGGAGACCTCCGGGCTATTCCCAAACCGCTTCTGAAATGGTATGATGAACACAGGCGGGTGCTTCCGTGGAGGGAAGAACCTGCACCCTATCGGGTGTGGGTATCGGAGATTATGCTGCAGCAGACCAGGGTGGAGGCGGTGAAGCCTTATTTTGAGCGTTTTATGAAGAAGCTGCCCGATATAAGGGCATTGGCGCAGACGGATGAGGAGACCCTGCTTAAGCTTTGGGAGGGGCTGGGCTATTACAACCGGGCCCGGAACCTGCAAAAGGCGGCAAGGCAGATACAGGAGGACTTTGGAGGCGTTATGCCGGATACCTGCGAGAAGCTTATGGAACTGGCAGGCGTGGGCAGCTATACGGCGGGAGCCATTGCCTCCATTGCCTTTAATCGCCCGGAGCCTGCCGTGGACGGAAATGTGCTGCGGGTGCTGGCGCGGCTGCGTAAGGATGGAAGGATGATCTCGAATGCGGGGGTAAAGGCGGCAGTGGAGGGGGAGCTGCGGGAAATTATGCCCCATGACCGTCCCGGGGACTTTAATCAGGCTTTGATGGAGATAGGCGCCTGCGTCTGCATTCCGGGCGGCGCTCCCCAGTGCGCCCGGTGCCCTTTAGGGGAGCTGTGCATGGCTCACAGGGACGGCACGGAGGCGGAGTATCCCGTTAAGCAGGCAAAAAAGCCAAGGCGTATTGAGAGGAAGACGGTTCTTGTCATCAGGGATGATAACAGTACCGTGGTTCACAGGCGTGCCGGACGGGGGCTTTTGGCGGGAATGTATGAGTTTCCCACCATGGAGGAGTACCGTACGGCTGAGGAGGTAGTGGCGTATCTGGCGGAAAACGGCTTAAAGGCTCTGCGCATCCAGCCCCTTGAGGACGCCAGGCATGTGTTTACTCACAGGGAATGGCATATGAAGGGCTATTTGGTCAGAGTGGACGGGCTGGAACCCAGGAAGGCAGCGGGAGAGGCAAAGGACTGGATCTATATTGAACCGGAGGATACAAGGGACAGAATTCCCATTCCGTCCGCTTTCAGCGCCTATACGAAATATTTAGGCATTAATTTGAACAGGATCGATCAGGAGGAAGAAAAACAGTGAAGCTTTTATCGATAGCAGTGCCCTGCTACAATTCGGAAAAATATATGAGGAAGTGTGTGGATTCACTGCTTGCAGGCGGCGAGGATGTGGAGATCATCATTGTGGACGACGGTTCCACGGAGGACAGGACTGGGGAGATAGCGGACGAGTACGCCGCCAACTATCCGGGCATTGTCCGCGTGGTGCATCAGACAAACGGAGGACACGGCGCTGCCGTAAACACAGGACTGGCCAATGCCTCCGGCATGTATTTTAAGGTGGTGGACAGTGACGACTGGGTGAAAAAGGAAGCCTATATGCAGGTGCTTGACACCCTGCGGGAGCTGGCAGGCGGCGAGCAGGTACTGGACCTGATGGTCTGTAATTATGTCTACGAGAAGGAGGGTGAGAAGCGAAAAAAGATCATCCATTACCGCCATACTCTTCCGGTGGGCAGAATGTTTCAATGGGGGGGGTGTCATCACTTTAAGAAGGGGCACTATATTCTAATGCACTCGGTTATTTTCCGCACAAAGCTTTTGAAGGACTGCGGTCTTAAGCTGCCGGAACACACCTTCTACGTGGACAACCTTTATGTGTTCAAGCCGCTGCCCTTTGTAAAAAACCTCTATTATCTGGACGTGAATTTCTACCGTTATTATATCGGGCGCGCCGATCAGTCCGTGAACGAGGACGTGATGATATCCAGAATCGACCAGCAGCTTCTGGTCAATAGGATGATGGTGGATTACCTGGCGGACAGGAAGCAGGAGCTTGTGAAAAATAAGCGACTTTATCAATATATGAGGAATTATCTCGAGATTATCACCACAATCTCCTCCGTGCTGTTAATCCGTTCCGGCACAGAGGAGAATCTGGCTAAGAAAAAAGAGCTTTGGAAATATATAAAGAATAAGGACAAGAAGATATATACGTATCTGCGGGCGGGAATCATGGGCAATGCCATGAACCTTCCCGGCAGAGGCGGCAGAATTATTTCTGTGGAAAGCTATAAAATCTGCCAGAAGATATTTAAATTCAACTGATTTGCGAAAAAGGAAAGGCTACACATATTTTGAAAATGCCTTTTCGCATTGCGCCTTTGTGGCCAGAATCCAATCCTTTCTGTATACGAACACGTACATCACCGCACCCATGGCGATTCCTGTCAGCACATCAAATACAGAGTGCTGCTTGATGAACATGGTGGACAGGATGATGGATGTGGCGAGCAGAAAGGAAGCGATTTTTATGCCCTTTCTTGATTCAAGCTCACGGCTGCGGGAAACGGCAAAATGCGCTCCCATGGAGTTGAATACATGGATGCTTGGCCACAGGTTTGTGGGAGTGTCCGTTTTCCAGAGGACCGACACCAGCTGTGTAAATATGTTGTCCCGCGGCATTTCCTCAAGGCGCAGGTGATGCCCGTTGGGAAAAAGGGTGGAGATGACCAGAAACACGGTCATTCC
Organism: uncultured Acetatifactor sp.; assembly: GCA_910578215.1. Lineage (GTDB taxonomy): Bacteria > Bacillota > Clostridia > Lachnospirales > Lachnospiraceae > Acetatifactor. Next base: position 12,981 of record CAJTPH010000027.1, read on the forward strand.
CGTAAACAGGAAAATACATGCCCTGTAGTACTCCTGCTTATTCTTAAAAAAGAGAAAAACCACAACCGCCGCCACATATGCGAACCACAGAAGGTAGGGGACGATAAAAACCTCGCAAAAGGGAATATAATCGTCCGCGGCAACATGGATCACCTGAAAGTTTTTGGTGTTGGTTTTCTCCAGCCATGAAAACCATGCCAGATAGATTACCATGTAAATTAACAGGGGGATGCAGTGACCGTACTTTTGATATAAGCGCATAATCTTTGTTTTCTTAAACTTTTCCATTGTAGACTTACACCTTTCATAAATTGTATAGAGGCTGCTCCTGTAAGCTCCGGCGTTTTAAAAAACGCCTTTATTTAGGATGCCGCCTGCCTGCCGTTACGGATATTTTCCTGAGCAATGACAACTATAGTATAGTCCCTAAAACGAAAAAATCAATAACATTTTCTTGTTTTTAAAATAATCTTTAGAAATATTTAAGGTTTTGCCGGCTGTCAGGGGCGGATGAAAAGAACGCAGCCCTTATCACAGGTGACGGTGATACGTCTGCTTTTTCTGGTTACCTCCCCGTCCGTGTGCACCCACAGGGGAGAGGAAGCCTCAATCACTAGCTTTTCTGCCCTGTAAGGGGTTATTCCCTTGAATCGGTAATGCTTTCCCTTAAAAGCCGTGGGCAGGGCAAACAGTATAAAAAGCTTTGGCAGATCCCCCACGGCGCATATGTTCAGGATGCCGTCCCCGGCGTCCGCATCGGGGGCAAACATAAATCCGCCGCCCTCGTAACGGTGGAGCATACAGGCTGTAAAGAGCATATTTCCCATATCGGCATATTCACCGCCCTCTATAGACAGCCTTCCGGATATTGCTTTTGCGGCAAAAAGCTGCTTTAAGGCTATGCCCAGATAGGTCAGCTTTCCCAGGCCGAATCTGTTCATGGCTTTCTTAAGCTTTGAGTGAAGAGCCTCCTGACAGACGGCTGCGTCGAAGCCTATGCCGCAGCTGACGCAGAAACGCCTTGTCCCGCCGTCGGGGTAAGCCACGGTGCCCAGGTCCATGGGCCTTGCCGAGTCCTTTCGCAGAATCAGCTCCAGAGCGGCGGAAGGGTCCCTTGGCAGCCCCAGGTCCCTTGCCAGGTCGTTGCTGGAGCCGGTGGGAATATAGCCCAGGATGACCTTTGAGGTGTCGGATATGCCCTGCAGGGCTTCATTTACGGTGCCGTCGCCTCCCAGTATAATCAGCGTGACGGGGAATTCTTCCGCCGAGTCCAGGATTTCGCGGGCAAGCCTTGAAACGGCTCCCGGTTTTTCCGAAAAGCGGCAGCGATAAGCGATATTTTTTGCGCGGAGCATAGGTTCCACCTGCTCCTTCCATATTTTCAGCCCGGTGCCGGAGCGGGCGGCGGGATTGACAATGAAATTGTACATGCTTTTACCCTGATCAGGATTTGAACGGGACGTTCAAACGTGATTTCCTTCTTTTGATATCATTTAAGAGATTACGGGTATTATTATACATTTATATTGCCTTTTGTACAATTATTTGACCGCATTTTTTGCGTTAAATGAATTTTCTGTTTGCAATCCTTTTGTTCTATGCTATAATGTTGACCCAGAAGGGAATTGCGGCAGCTATCCGTTCCGTACGCGCCAGGGCGCATGAAATTATGGCTTGATAAGACAGAAATTTTTACCGTATGGGAAATAAAGTTAAAATATAAATATCATTAAGTAAAGCGGGAGGATTTGGAATGTATTCTTTGGACGAGGTCAAAAACGTAGATCCTGAGGTAGCGCAGGCTATTGTGGACGAACAGGAGCGG
>CAJTPH010000027.1:14815-56775 GCA_910578215.1 uncultured Acetatifactor sp.
GAACAGCCATATCGAGCTGATTGCCTCCGAAAACTGGGTGAGCAGGGCGGTGATGGCTGCCATGGGAAGCCCCCTGACCAATAAATATGCGGAGGGCTATCCCGGAAAGCGGTATTACGGAGGCTGCGGCTGCGTGGACGTCGTGGAGGAGCTGGCAAGGGAGAGGGCTAAGGAGCTGTTCGGCTGCGAATATGCCAACGTACAGCCTCATTCGGGCGCGCAGGCAAACATGGCGGTGCAGTTTGCGGTCTGTCAGCCCGGAGATACCATTATGGGTATGAACCTGGACCACGGCGGACATCTGACCCATGGCAGTCCGGTCAACATGTCCGGGAAATATTTCAAAATCGTTCCTTATGGAGTAAACGACGAGGGCTTTATCGATTACGACAGACTGCGTGAGATTGCGCTGGAGGCAAAGCCCAGGATGATTATTGCCGGCGCCTCCGCTTATGCCAGAACCATAGATTTCAAGAAATTCCGTCAGGTTGCGGACGAGGTTGGGGCAGTGCTTATGGTGGATATGGCGCACATTGCCGGCCTGGTTGCCGCAGGGCTGCATCCAAGCCCTATTCCCTATGCGGACGTGACCACCACCACCACTCACAAGACCCTGCGCGGTCCCCGGGGCGGAATGATTCTGTCAAGCAACGCGGTAAATGAGAAGTACAATTTCAACAAGGCGGTGTTCCCCGGCATTCAGGGCGGTCCCCTGATGCATGTGATTGCCGCAAAGGCAGTCTGCTTCAAGGAGGCTCTGAGCGACGAATTCAAGACCTATCAGAAGAACATTATAGACAACGCTCAGGCGCTCTGCAGCGGGCTGATAAGCAGAGGGATCAAGATCGTTTCGGGCGGCACCGACAACCACCTGATGCTGGTTGACCTGACAACATACAGCCTGACCGGAAAGGCAGTGGAGAAGCTGCTGGATGCGGCACATATCACCTGTAATAAAAATACCATTCCCAACGATCCTCAGTCGCCGTTTGTGACCAGCGGCGTACGCCTGGGAACTCCCGCGGTGACCAGCCGCGGCATGAACACGGAGGATATGGATAAGATTGCGGAGGCGATTGCGCTTGTGATCAAGGGCGGGGAACAGAGTATTCCGGAGGCAAGGGCCATCGTGCAGGCTCTCACCGACAAGTATCCCTTAATGTGACCATGAATATCAAGATGAAAAACACCGTGAATAACAGGACGGCGCTCTATGCGCTTTATGCGCTGGAGGCCATGATGATGGTGGTGCATGGTCTGTTCCTGATCTTTTTTGCCTGCACGGGTGTACGCTTAATGTTGACGGTAAATATTTTCAGCCTGCTGGTCTATGCGGTCAGCTTTCTGCTGATAAAAAGAATGTATCTTACTGTCTATACGGCTGTGGTTTTTCTTGAAGTCAGTATCCATATGTTTTTGTCGGTGCTGTGCCTGGGGTGGGGGTATGGTTTTCAGCTGTACTTTCTTGTCTGTGTTCCCGTCATTTTTTATGCGGATTATTTTTCCGTGAAGCTGGGACACAGGCACGTCCATGGATTTTTGCTGAGCGTGGCCAGCGGTCTGCTGTATTTTGTAACTCTTGTATATGTGAGATACCATGAGCCGCTGTATTCCCTTGATAACAGAATAGAGTATGTAATGCTGGCGGTGAATTCCCTTGTGGTGATCGTGTTCAGCACGGTATTCCTGGGGGCGCTGGCAAGAACCGCCACAAACACGGAGGCAAAGCTGGAGCGCCAGGCGACTCACGACATGCTCACGGGAATGTCCAACAGGAATTATCTGATCGAGCAGCTGGGCGTGCTTTTTGAGACGGAGCATTTAAAGGATTATTGGCTGGCAATTTTGGACATCGACGATTTCAAGGCCATCAACGACGTCTACGGGCATAACTGCGGGGATTACGTGCTGAAAAGCGTGGCGAAGCTGATTCAGAAAAACAGCGGAGGCATGATATCCTGCAGATGGGGCGGAGAAGAATTCCTGCTGGTGGGACATGAGGGGCTCACGAAGGGCGGAGCAAAAACCAGCCATGAGGTACTGGAAAGAATCCGCCGGGCAGTGGAGGAAAATGATTTTATATATGAGGGCACAAAGATAAAGCTGACGATCACCATCGGTATGGCCAGCCACACGGATGAGCAGACTATAGATGAGTGGATCAATATTGCTGATATGAAGCTTTACTCCGGAAAAAATTCCGGCAAGAACCGCCTTGTTGTATAGGCGGTTTTTTGGATAATACCAGAAGGACAGACAAGACAGTCTCGGTGCACAGACGGCACCGGAATAGGAGAAAATATGATTAAGGCGGCAGTGTTAGGATACGGAACCGTAGGAAGCGGCGTGGTGGAGGTTATTGAGGGCAACAATGCGCAGATAAGCAAAAAGGCAGGCGACGAGCTGCATGTAAAGTATATACTTGATTTGCGGGATTTTCCCGGAGACCCCTATGAGGACAGGGTAATACATGAATTTGATACGATTCTGAACGACCCGGAGATCAGCGTTGTCTGTGAGGTTATGGGCGGCGTGGGTGCTGCGTATCAGTTTACCAAACAGTGTCTGGAAGCCGGAAAGAGCGTGTGCACCTCCAACAAGGAGCTGGTTGCCAGGCATGGGGCGGAGCTTTTGGAGACGGCAAGAAGTAACCGCTGCAATTATATGTTCGAGGCCAGCGTAGGGGGAGGCATTCCACTTATCCGCCCTATCAACAGCGCCCTTACGGCAGAAAAGATTCTGGAGGTCAAGGGTATTGTGAACGGCACCACCAACTATATTCTCACCAAGATGGAAAAGGAAGGCGCTGATTACAATGAGGTTTTGAAGAAGGCCCAGGAGCTGGGTTACGCGGAGCGCAATCCCGAGGCGGATGTGGAAGGACACGACGCCTGCCGCAAGATTGCCATTCTTGCATCTCTGGTGACGGGCAAAAACGTGGATTCGGAGAAGGTCTTTGCGGAGGGAATTACGGAGATCTCCAACGACGATTTTGCGTTTGCAAATGAGGCGGGAATGACGATCAAGCTTCTGGCGATCTGCAGGCTGATGGAGGACGACAGCGTTCTTGCCATGGTTGCGCCCTTTATGGTTCCTATGGACAACCCTCTCGCAACGGTAAACGACGTGTTCAACGGGGTCTTGATTACGGGAAATATGCTGGGCGACGCGCTGTTTTACGGAAGGGGAGCCGGCAAGCTGCCCACGGCCAGCGCCGTGGTGGCGGATGTAATTGACTGTGCGAGACATCAGGGCAAAACGGTGATCTGTATGTGGGAAAAGGAGGAGGCCAGGCTTGCCGACGCCGCAGAGATACAGAGAGGGTTCTTTGTCAGGGCGAGGGAAGCGGCAAAAGGGGATGTGGAAGCGGCGTTTCCTGGAGGAAGGCTTCTGGACGTGCCCGGACATTCCGGTGAATTCGGCTATTTTACGCCCGTGATGAGGGAGAAGGATTTTCTTAAGAAATATCAGGAGCTTGGAGATAAGGTCCTGGGCAAAATCCGCCTGCTGTAAGGATTATGAGGGGAGCCTGCAGACGTACTCTGGTATACAGAGGAAAATTTATGCCATGGTTCCGCAGGGCAGAACTGCCACATATAAATGTCATAGTTATATTAATTAAATTTATAAAAAGGTTGAGGAGCATAAAATGTCTAAGGTAGTAAAATTTGGCGGAAGCTCGCTGGCGAGCGCGGAGCAGTTTCAGAAGGTAGGAGATATTATCCGGAGCGATGAACAGAGGAGATACGTCGTGCCCTCCGCTCCCGGCAAACGCTTTAAGACGGATACCAAGGTGACGGATATGCTGTACGGCTGCTATGATCTGGCGGAGGCGGACAAAAATTTTGATCAGGAGCTTTCGGCGATCAAGCAGAGATACCAGGAAATCATAGACGGCCTGAAGCTGGAGCTGAGCCTTGAGAAGGAGTTTGCCGTCATAGCGGAAAGCTTTAAGGCGAAGGCGGGCAGCAGCTATGCGGCGTCCAGGGGGGAATATTTAAACGGTATTATTATGGCAAATTACCTTGGATATGAGTTTATCGACGCCGCAGAGGTCATCTTTTTTGACGGGGAGGGCAATTTTGACGGCGACAAGACCTATTCGGTGCTTCCCGAGAGGCTTGCGGCCTGCAAATGCGCGGTGATACCCGGCTTTTACGGCTCGCTGCCTGACGGGACGGTGCAGACCTTCTCAAGGGGCGGTTCGGATGTGACGGGCGCCATTGTGGCAAAGGCTGCAAGGGTCGATGTATACGAGAACTGGACGGATGTGTCGGGGGTATTGGTGGCTGATCCCGGAATCATTGACAATCCCGAGGGCATTGAGGTAATCACCTACAGAGAGCTCAGGGAGCTGGCCTATATGGGCTTCAATGTACTCCATGAGGACGCGATCTTCCCGGTCCGGCAGGAGGGGATTCCCATCAATATCCGCAATACGAACAGACCCTCTGACAACGGCACCTGGATCGTGGGCAGCACCTGCCAGAAGCCCAAGTATGTCATAACGGGCATTGCGGGGAAGCAGGGCTTCTGCGCCATCAATATAGAAAAGGACATGATGAACTCCGAGATCGGCTTTGGCAGGAAGGTGCTTCAGGCATTTGAGGAGAACGGAATCTCTTTCGAGCATGTGCCCTCCGGCATCGACACCATGACGGTTTTTGCCCATCAGGATGAGTTTATGCATAAGGAGCAGCAGGTGGTTGCGTGTATTCACAGGCTTGCCCGTCCGGACGATATTGAAATCGAGTCCGATCTGGCGCTGATCGCCGTGGTGGGGCGCGGTATGAAGTCCACCCGCGGCACCGCGGGCAGGATCTTCTCGGCTCTTGCCCACAGCAATGTGAATGTCAGGATGATCGACCAGGGCTCCTCGGAGCTCAACATTATCATCGGCGTGTCCAACGAGGACTTCGAGACGGCAATCAGGGCAATATATGACATTTTTGTAGTGACAAGGCTGTAGGCAGTCGGCACGGGCGCAGTATAACGGCAGAGGGCAGTGCTCCGGACGGGGCATTGCCCTTTTGGGTACAGGACGCCCTGGGGTTATGGCGGGCACTGTGTCGGTGGGGATAAGAACAGGGGAACGGAAATGAGGACAGAGCAACAGATATATGACACTGTTTTAAATTTTGCCATGGGGGAAGAACGCATTCGAGTGGTTACTTTGGAGGGTTCCCGTACAAATATTAACATTGCGCCGGACGACTTCCAGGACTATGACATTACCTTTTTTGTCACGGATATGGAGAGCTTTACGGCGAATGACGAGTGGCTTGCTGTTTTCGGCGAGAGGCTGATTCTGCAGAAGCCGGAGGATATGGAGCTGTTTCCGGCGGAGGAAAAGGGCTTTTCTTATCTTATGCTGTTCAGCGACGACGTTAAAATAGATTTGACTTTGCTGCCGCTGGAGCTTCTCAAGGAGTATTTTACATGGGACAAGCTGGTTAAGGTGCTGCTGGACAAGGACGGACGGGCAGGGCTGCAGCCGGAGCCTACGGATATGGATTATCACTTGCGGCGCCCGACAGAGAGGATGTTTGACGACTGCTGCAACGAATTCTGGAACACCGTGCCATATGTGGTTAAGGGGCTGTGCCGCAGGGAGATCCTGTTTGCCATCGACCATATGAACGATGTGGTGCGCAGGGAGCTGCTTCGTATGCTTTCCTGGAAGATTGGCATCGAAAGGGGATTTGATTTCAGCCTGGGCAAGAACTATAAGTTTATGGAGCGGTATCTTCCGGTGAAATTGTGGGAACGGCTGATGTCCACTTACAGAATGGATTCCTATGAGCAAATGTGGGCAGCCCTGGAACAGTGTATGGAGCTGTTCCGGGAGACCTCGGCGGAAACGGCAGGACGGCTGGGCTTTGGGTATCCGGACTATGATAAAAATATCAGCGGGTACGTCGCCAGGCAGAAGGCAAGGTATATGTGAAATTTATGCGCCCATTACAGATTGTTTCGGACTTAGGGCGCCTCATTGGATTTTTGAGGAAACTTGTGCATGGCTGTAAATAATAGAAAAGTCCAATATGTATGGCAGGAAAGTGAGGGTCCTTATACAGCGTCAGGCATTGAACGGGAGAAGCAGGAGATTTGCCGAAAGGAAAAGTCAGGAAATTTGTCGAAACCTGTTGACAGACAGAGAAATTTGAATTAATATAACTATATCATCTTTCCATTTTGATACAAAAGAACTTGCAGTTTACTCTATAATGGAAAATATGTACAAAAGAATATATATACTCACGATGAAGTGGAGAATGATAAAGAAACGGACAATGTCCGTTTCTTTTTTTACTATTTTTATATTTTAGTAGAAAAAAATTTTGATATAAGGTAATATAAAAATAACCTTAGTTAAGAACAGAAAACGCAGGACAGGAGACAGGATAAGATGCAGAGCGAGAGTCAGGATAAGATCCGGAGCGAAATACAGGACGATGGCTTAGAGGAAAGTCAGGATGAAAAACGGGACGAAATGCTGGACGAGATCCTGAACGACAAAAAGGGCAAGAGAGAGCTTCGGAGAAAAAGGAGAATCAAAAATCAGATAGTGGCATATGTGGTACTCAGCCTTTTGATATTGTGCGCCGCGCTTTGCGTGGTGGCTGTGGTGAGGAAGCTGAGCGCCGCCAGGGAGGAAAGGGAACAGAAGGAAATGCAGGAGAGCCAGAGCAGGATAGAGGAGCTTCTTTCCTCGGAGCCGCCCATCGCCACGCCAGCGCCCACGCCGGAGGCGGTGGAGCAGACGCCTCAGGAGAGGCTGGATGAGATTGTGGATGAGGCTATTGCGGTCATGCCCCTGGAGGATAAGGTGGCGGGCTTGTTTATAGTGACGCCGGAGGCTATTACAAAGGTGGCGACCGCCGTCAGGGCAGGTGAGGGGACGCAGAAGGCGCTGGCCCAATATGCGGTGGGCGGCCTTGTCTATTTTGCCAAGAACATACAGTCCAGGGAGCAGGTTACGGAGATGCTTGCCAATACAAAAGAATACAGTAAGTATCCTATTTTTCTCGCCGTGGACGAGGAGGGCGGTAAGGTGGCCCGGCTGGCAAACGCCGGGATTGGAACCAAGCTTGACAATGCCTGGAAAATCGGAGCCGCGGGGGATACGGAAACGGCGCGCCAGGCGGGCGTCGGCATCGGGCAGACTCTTGCGGAGGTGGGATTTAATCTTGACTTTGCTCCGGTGGCGGATGTGGCAAATGTGGAGGGCAGTGTGATGAAAGAGCGCTCCTATGGCAGTGATGCGGCGACGGCGGCGGGATTTGTGACGGCGATGATGGAGGGGCTGCAGGAGCAGAAGGTAACGGCATGTCTGAAGCATTTTCCAGGAATCGGCAGTACCACGGCGGACACCCACAAGGGGCTTGCGTTTACGGACAGGACGGCGGAGCAGTTCAGAGCGGAGGAGCTGACCGTTTTTAAGGCAGGCATCGACGCGGGGGCAAATATGATTATGGTGGGGCATATGTCTGCGCCGGCTCTGACGGGGAACAATGACCCCTGTATTTTTTCGGAGGAGCTGATAACGGGGATTCTGCGGGAGGAGCTTGGGTTTGACGGCGTCGTCATAACGGATGCCATGAATATGAAGGCGATCTCCGAGTATTATGGAGCCGAGGAGGCGGCGATTATGGCGTTGAAGGCAGGCTGCGACATGCTTTTGATGCCGGAGGATTTTGAGAAAGCCTATAACGGCGTACTGCAGGCGGTCAGGGACGGAGTTATTTCTGAGGAGCGGGTCAATGATTCCCTGAGGAGGATTTACAGGATCAAGGAAGCGGATAAGATTCAGGAGGAGCCTGTACATTAGGGTGCGGGGTGAGAATGGAGGAGCGGTATGGAAATTACGTATAACAGTCAGTGTTTGATGAAAGACAAGAGACCATGGTTTCCTGTGATGGGGGAAATGCACTATACCAGGTATAAGGAGGATCTCTGGGAGGAGTCTCTGCGGAAGATAAAGGCGGGAGGAGTGGAGATCGTGTCCGCCTATGTGATCTGGCTGCACCATGAGGAGGAAAAGGGTATTTTTGATTTCAGCGGCTGCCGTAATCTGAAAAGGTTTGTAGAGCTCTGCGGCAGGGTGGGCGTCAAGGTGCTGCTGCGGCTGGGGCCCTGGGTACACGGCGAATGCAGAAACGGCGGTTTTCCTGACTGGGTGGTGGAGCTTCAGGACGAGGGAGTGAGGCTGCGCTCCGATGACCGGATCTATTTGTCTTATGTGAGGCGTTACTGGACGCAGGTGGCAAGGCAGGTAAGGGGGCAGATGGACAGGGACGGCGGTCCCGTTATCGGCGTACAGCTGGAGAATGAATACGGGCATGTGGGAGGAATGCGCGGCGAGGAAGGAAACGCGCATATGCGCACGCTGATGGCGATGGCGAAGGAGCTTGGCTTTCAGGTGCCTATGTATACCGCAACGGGATGGGGCGGGGCGGTCATCGGGGACGCCCTGCCTGTCATGGGAGGCTACTGCGAGGCGCCCTGGGCAAGGAGCACCGGCGAGATCCAGGCGAACGCCAACTATATCATCAGCCATGTGCGCAACGATGCCCTGATTGCATGTGACCATAAGACAGGGGACAATACGGCATTTGACGAGAAGAAATATCCCTATCTGACGGCGGAGTTGGGCGGGGGGCTGCAGGTGACGGCACACAGGAGGCCTGTGGCATCCGGGGCCGATATAGGGGCCATGTCCACCGTCAAGCTTGCCAGCGGTGTGGGCCTGCTGGGCTATTATATGTATCACGGGGGAAGCAACCCCAAGGGAAGGCTTTCCACCCTGCAGGAAAGCCTGTCCACAAGATATATCAACAACAATGACCTGCCGGAGATAAATTACGATTTTAACGCTCCCGTTAGACAGTACGGCGCCATTTCGGACACTTACAGGGAGATAAAGCTGCTGGCGCTTTTCTTGCAGGATTTCGGGGAGGATATTGCCGCACTGCCTGCGGAAATAGATCCGGAGAACGTGAAGCCGGAGGATACGGCAACGCTTAGAAGGTCCTGCCGCCATGACGGCTCCCACGGCTATGTGTTCTTCAACAATTACCAGAGACGGCATACCATGGAAGCGCATGAAAAAGTGGTTTTCAAAGGACTGACTGACGGAGGAGAGGTGGCGTTTCCTCCGGTGGACATACCCGGGGGCGCATACGGCTTCTTCCCTTATAATATGAGGCTGGGGGATGCGGTTCTGGTATCGGCGCCTGCCACGCCCTTATGCCGTCTTCAGGGAGAAAAGCAGGGGAATGATACCTTTGTCTTTTACGGTGATTACATACAAAATACAGAATCGGGATATACCTGGAAGGACGGCAGGGCCGCGGATGTTCTGCATTTGACCAGGGAGCAGGCGCTGAACGCCTTTAAGGTCAGCCTTGACAGGGATTATCTTGTGATAAATGACAGCTTTGTCTGGACGCAGGAGGGGAAGCTGGAGGTCACCGGAGGCGTGGACACCAGAATTCTCACATATCCGGAGCTTGCCGGGGTTCCGGAGGGCTTTGCAAAAACAGGTACGGAGGGACGGCTGGCGGTTTATGAGAGGCATGCAGATATCACGCCTGCCAGGGCGGAATTCGTAAGGCTGTCCCAGGACGGGGAATTTGCGGAATACGAGATTCGGGTAAGGTATTTTGACAGGGAGAATAAAAACGAAGGCAATCGTCATAAAGAAGCTTTTGACAATACTTCAGGCAATCGTCAGGTCAATGCTGCGGGAAGCTGTCTGGACAGAAGCCAGGGCAGGGATACCATCCTGTGGCTCAGCTATTCCGGCTTTTCCATGGAGATTTTTGAGAAGGGTGAGAAGCTGAACGACCATTTTTACACAGGGCAACAGGTACCGATCAGCCTTGGGTATTTTGGATTTCCGGAGAGACTGACCGTAAGGGTGAAGGCGCTGCGCCGGGACGATAAGGTGTTTTTGGAAAAGCTCCCGGATTTTACGGACGGAAGGGCGTGCAGCCTGGATGCCGTATTGATCACGGAGGAGCTGAGATAGGGCCGGGGGATTCCGGGGCAGGCGGTCACGGCTGTGGCAAGGAGCCTGCGCAGGGCGTTTGCGCAAGAGAATAAGGGCAGAAGCTTCGGAAGTGTGGTAAACGGACAAAGGAGGCATAGAGCAAGGTGGATTTTGTTGTCGGAAGGGACCGCCCGTGTGCGGTGGTCTATGGTGAAAACGAATCTGAGGCGGTTAAGATCGCGGCGGAAAATCTGAAGGAGGACCTGAAAAAGGTTTTTGGGGAGCATGTCCTGGAGGAAGCTGCGCCCACGAAGATTTATATTGAGACAATCTGTGACGCGGGGGCGCATAAGGAGCAGTACCGCATACAGGTCCGGAACGGCGCGCTGTACCTTGAGGGCAGCGACAGGCGGGGCACCGTCTACGGCATTTATGAATTCTGCCAAAGCATCGGCGTGTCTCCGTGGTATTTCTGGGCGGATGTTCCTGTGAAAAAAAGGGATGTTTATACGCTGCCGGACAGATTTTTGAAGGAGGATTACCCTGCCGTGGAGTACAGGGGCATCTTTATCAACGACGAGGAGGAGCTTGAGGCGTGGGTCAAAAACCGTATGGGGGAGGAGACCATAGGGGTCAGAACCTATGAGAAGATCTTTGAGCTTCTGCTGCGCCTGAAGGCAAATTATATCTGGCCGGCAATGCATGTAAATTCCTTTAATGTAAAGAAGGAGAACGGAGCGCTTGCAGAGAGGATGGGTATTGTGGTGGGCACCTCCCATTGTGATATGCTCATGCGCTCCAATAACAGGGAATGGCGTCCCTGGCTTGCAAAAAAAGGCTATGAGGGGGTAAGGTATGACTATTCCCGGCCGGGACGGGACAGAGAAATACTCAGGGAGTACTGGCGTGAGAGCGTGGAGCAGAACAGGGATTTTGAGGTTTGCTACACTATCGGCATGAGGGGTATTCATGATTCCGGCTTTGAGACGGAGGCCTTTAAGGGCATGACGGGAGAGGCGCTTAAGGCGGCGAAGACAGAGCTTCTGCAGACGGTTATGAACGACCAGAGGAAGCTATTGAAGGATACGCTGGGGCATGACACCATGATGACCTTTGTGCCCTATAAGGAGGTGCTGCCTCTCTATGACGGCGGGCTTGAGGTGCCGGAGGATGTCACCCTTGTATGGGCGAACGATAATTACGGCTATATCCGCCGGTATCCTTCGGATAAGGAAAAAAACCGAAAGGGCGGAAACGGTATTTACTACCATAACTCTTACTGGGCGCCTCCCGGCATGTCCTATGTATTCTTATGCTCCATTCCTCTTGCCCATACGGCCAACGAGCTCAGGAAGGCTTTCGGGGAGGGCGTGCGCAAGCTTTGGGTGATGAATGTGGGCGCCATGAAGCCCCTGGAGCAGGAGATAGAGTATTTTCTGAGCCTTGCCTGGGAGATAGGCAGGGAAAATGCGCTGACCGATGATGTGGACAGGTATGTGGAGACTTGGATCGACCGCAGCTTTTCCGGCGGTATCGGGGCGGAAACGGCCAGGCTTCTGAATGATTTCTCCCAGCTCACCAATATGCGCAAGGTGGAGATGATGGATACGGATGCTTTTTCCCAGACGGCGTATGGGGACGAGGCTGCAGCCAGGCTCCACTCCTATGAGGAGATGTTTGCAAGAGGAAATGCCCTTTACGCGTCGCTTCCCGGGGAGGAGAGGGATGCCTTTTTCCAGCTTGTGCTTATGCGCATTCATGCGGCGTATTATACTAATCTGGCCTACTATTACGGAGACAGAAGCACCCTGATGTACAGCCGGGGGAATATGCAGGCGGCGGCAGCATATGCAGGGAAGACAAGGGAGTGCGAGGATGCCCGCAGGAGGCTGATCGTCTATTACAATACGAAAATGTCCGGCGGAAAATGGAACGGAATTCTGAATCCGGAAGGGTTTCCCCCGCCAAGGGCGGCAATGATGCCGGTTTATACCCCTCCGCTTTCGGCGGGAGAGGGAGGAATGAATGTCAGCCTCTGGAACGGGGCGGACAGCCTCAGCTTTACCAGACCCGCGGCAAAGTGGATTGAGATCGGCAACGGGGGAACGGGGGAGCTGGATTTTGTCATAAGGGAAGCGCCGGACTGGGTGAAGCTGTCTGAGCGGAGCGGAAGGGTCAGGACAGAGCAGCGTGTGCTTGTGACTGTGGAGGACGTTTCGGAGGACCGCCGGGGGCATATCGTTATCACCGATGGAACCGGGGGGCAGTGGGCGGCAATTCCTGTGTCCACAGTGCATATTCCCGGAAATCCCCTTCATGTGGAGGATGATGGTATCGTGGTGGTGGAGGCGGATGCCCCGGATGCGCCCTGTGCGGATTTCAAGAGGATCGGCAGGCTGGGCAGAGGCTTTGGCGCGGTTGTGGAGGCCTGTGTGAGCCGTCCGACCGAGCTGCTTGCGGGACACTGGGGCGGAGACGGCGGCTGTCCGTGCCTGCGGTATCCCGTGACCTTTATTTCGGAGGGTGTATTTACCATGGAGATTCACCGTTTCCCGTCGCTGAATTCCACGGGGCATATCAGGGTGGGAGTATCCGTGGACGGCGGAGAGATACAGATCGTGGAGTCGGAGGCCAATGATGAGCACCGCGGCTTATGGCGGAACAATGTGAGAGATAATGTGGACAGGCTGTATGTGAGGCTGCCTTACTTAGAGGCAGGGGAGCACAGCATCCGTTTATATGCGGTGGACAAATATTTTGCGTTTACCAGGTTTGTCATCTATACCGGAGAGCGGAATGAAAATAATTTTGCCGGGGTGTATAACATGGCGCGTGTGAAGGCGGCGGAAAACAATTCCGGGGCGGCAGCGAACGCAGAAGCAGAGACGGCTGTGAACGCCAATGCCGGGGCAGAATCGCGCACGGCGGCAGGAGCTGCAATAGCAGGCAGAATGCAGGAGCTGCAGCGCCTGCCTGGGGAGTTTGACGCGGAAAAATTTGCCCGGGATTTTTACGGTGAAATCGCTCTTAAGCCCAGACCTGTGGAGTACGCGCCTCTGGAAAATCCCGGGGACACCTTGGCTGTCGCCGATTTGATCAGGCAGGATGAGGCCTATGCGCCGGCGGTGACGGCAGAATATTATCTGCGTGCAGGGCGGGACGTCCTTGGGGAGAGAGACGGCATGATAAAAATCGATGCGGCATGCGCGCTTTCCTCCAGCGCAAACGCTTATGCGCTCGGCGCGCTGTGGCAGCACTGCGGAAGCGAGTCCTACGGCCGCAGCGGGCTTGCCATGTATATCAGAAAACGGGGGGCGAGCTGGGCAAGCTGCGAGGAGGCGCCGTCCCTGAATTACCGGATACATTGTCAGGGCGGGGAGTATGTTCTTTGGCTTCTGTTAAAATTTGGCATGAAGGAGGAATTCAGCTTCGGAGTTGGCATAGACGGAAGGGTACTTCTGAAGGAGGAGCTTTTGAGCAGAGGGAATTTCTGGCGCTACGAGACGGAGCAGATCTACCGCTATGTGCCGGTGGCGAGGCTGGCGCTGGCGGAGGGAGAGCATCTTTTGAGTGTTTATGCGAAAGCGGCGGGGCTGCGGTTCGACAGAATCTGTCTTGTGAAGGGGGACGCGCTGCCGCCCTTGGATTCGGAGTGGGTATAGCCGTAGTATGAAATTATATTGCAAACAATAAAAAATTTTAAGTATCAAATAGACTTTGCTCGCCTGTTGTGATATACTGTTATCAGTAAAGAATGACGATATGAAAAAGGAGGAGGTAAAATGAGAGATAGTGAAAAACTTGATTTGTTGCTTGACAAGGTGACAGATTTAGGCGAAAAATTTACGTCACTTGACGGGAAGGTGACCGATTTAGACGAGAAATTCACGGCGCTTGACGGGAAGGTGACCGATTTAGACGAGAAATTCACGGCGCTTGACGGGAAGGTGACCGATTTAGACGAGAAATTCACGGCGCTTGACCGAAAGGTGACCGATTTAGACGGGAAATTCACGGCGCTTGACCGAAAGGTGTCCGGTCTTGAGAAGGATATGGGAGATGTAAAGGTGGATTTGAGGCGCCTCCATCGTGATGCCGATTTCATTCTTGACGAGGTCGAGAGAGTACATAGCATTTTAGAAAAACATAAGGAAGACAAAACAGCGCATACCGCATAAGCGTTCCGGAGGATGATTTGGTATTTGCGAATGCCGGGGAGCAGTTTCAGAACAAATTTTCATCACATAAAAATGTATCAACAAGGTATAAATACGGTTTCAAAATTGAAAACAGATTAAGCCGCAAACCAATAACTATAAAAAATGTTGGATTTGCGGCTTCTTCCATTGTCTCACCGCCATGTGTACCGTACATCTCTACACCATTTTTTAAGTATTTAAGTGGGCAATATCATCCTTATTCAAAGCACTCTCAATAACAACCTATGGTTGAGTTTCTGTAGTTTTTCATAAACATGCTTATAATTGTTTTTCATTTGAATACAAGCTATAATAAAATTGCGATTGCAATCGGAATTCAAATATGAAAAGTCAAATAAAAAATTACGGAGAAATAAAATGTTTAATTCAACTGATTTTGGAAAAAGAGTAAGAGAATTCCGTACAAGAAAGAATTACTCTCAAAAGGAGATTGCCCTTAGAATAGGTGTGTCCGAACAGGCTGTATCCAAGTGGGAGAACGGCGACTGCCTGCCCGACATTTACAATTTAAAACTGTTAGCACAAATGCTTCACATTTCCGTTGACACTTTATTGGACACCCAAATGCAGAATTCGGAGAAAATTGTGGAAACCATTAATGTTTGCGGTGCACGCTTTGACATAGTCGAAAAATCTGAGACTATACTTGCAGGGACAATTATATATGCAAAAGATTTCCACGACATTAACAGCTTTAATTCCGCAGCGGACGCTCTTGCGGCAGATAAGGATAAGCCATATTTCAGCACGCTGAAGGAAAGCGTCCTGCCAATATATGACATCAACTTAAGCGTAAATTTCTGGCTTGACGAACAAAGCCGCGCATACGGCGCGGTAAGAGAAGTTATGACGGAAGATCAGCCCACAGGCACGGATATTTACAAAGTCCCCGCGTCACTATATATACGGGCGTACACGGATAAAGAGACTTCAAGAATTGTCTGCAGGGAACAATGCGAAATATGGGAGCTTTTTGCATACATCAGAAACCATTTTATGCCGTCCTACAATTTTAAAATGGCTAAAAACGGAGCGCAGGAAATGGAGATGTTCGACACGTTCGACCATAGATCCGGTTACGCTTATATGCCTGTAGAAAGAGGCGTGTGAGCGGTTTCTAACTTCTAAATGCTATGGCAAAATTTTTTACACTTCTTTTGCTTCTTTATCTCATATGAACAAATAATCTGAGCATGACACTGGGATATAATTATAATCCTCTGACGGAAAGCCAGATCTATAAGCGTATGACAAAAGTGTTGAGACTGCGGGAGCTGTTGTCTACAGAATTTCAGACGCACAAAAAACAACGGAATCCCACATTTTATGGGATTCCGTTACCTTTTAACAAGAGCGATAGACGGGACTCGAACCCGCGGTTTCCACCTTGGCAAGGTGGCGCTCTACCAACTGAGCCACTATCGCATGTATTTCAAACAAGGCTCATTATAATATAAATCTGAAACCATGTCAACAGTTATATATTGGAATTATGATTTTTTTATATTTTTGCCGGGTATTTTATGGAGTTTTAAAGAATTTTTAATTATTGGAAAAAAAAGATTGAGAGGAATCCCAACCTGTTTTATAATAGGGTATAAGTGTAATTAAGGAAACAGAATGTCAAATATAACTCTACACAACTAAGGAGGTTCCAATATGTCACAAAGAACTGATATTCATAAGATACTTATTATAGGCTCAGGACCTATTATTATCGGGCAGGCGTGTGAATTTGACTACTCCGGCACTCAGGCGTGTAAGGCGTTAAGGAAGCTGGGATATGAGATCGTGCTGGTGAATTCCAATCCGGCGACGATTATGACGGACCCGGAGATGGCCGACGTCACTTACATTGAGCCGTTGAACACAGAGCGTCTGGAGAAGATTATTGCAAAGGAGCGCCCGGACGCGCTGCTGCCCAATCTGGGAGGACAGTCGGGACTGAACTTATGTGCGGAGCTGGCAAAGGAAGGCATTCTTGACAAATATAATGTAAAGGTTATCGGCGTACAGGTGGATGCCATTGAGCGCGGCGAGGACAGAATCGAATTCAAAAAGGCCATGAACGACTTGGGCGTGGAGATGGCGCGCAGCGAGGTGGCCTACAGCGTGGAGGAGGCGCTGCAGATCGCTGACAGGCTGGGATATCCGGTGGTGCTTCGCCCCGCCTATACCATGGGGGGCGCAGGCGGCGGTCTGGTGTACAATAAGGAGGAGCTGAGGACGGTATGTGCCAGAGGGCTGCAGGCAAGCCTGGTGGGGCAGGTTCTTGTGGAGGAATCCATCCTTGGCTGGGAGGAGCTGGAGCTGGAGGTTGTCCGTGACGCGTCGGGCAATATGATCACGGTCTGCTTTATCGAAAATATAGACCCCATGGGAGTGCATACGGGGGATTCCTTCTGCGCTGCTCCCATGCTGACTATTTCAAAGGAGCTGCAGAACAGGCTTCAGGATTATGCCTATCGCATTGTGGAGTCCGTGCAGGTCATCGGGGGCACCAACGTACAGTTTGCCCATGATCCTGTGAGCGACCGTGTGATCGTCATTGAAATCAATCCGAGAACGTCGCGTTCGTCGGCTCTTGCCTCCAAGGCAACAGGCTTCCCTATCGCGCTGGTCAGCGCCATGCTGGCGTCGGGGCTTACCCTGAAGGATATACCCTGCGGGAAATACGGTACACTGGACAAATATGTGCCGGACGGGGATTATGTGGTGATCAAGTTTGCGCGCTGGGCTTTTGAGAAGTTCAAGGGCGTGGAGGATAAGCTGGGCACGCAGATGCGTGCCGTGGGCGAGGTCATGAGCATCGGAAAGACCTACAAGGAAGCCTTCCAGAAGGCGGTCAGAAGCCTGGAAACAGGCCGTTTCGGTCTGGGGCAGATACGGAAGCTGCAGACAAAGTCAAAAGAGCAGCTGCTTCAAATGCTTTTAACGCCGTCCAGCGAAAGACATTTCATTATGTACGAGGCTTTGCGCAAGGGAGCCTCCGTGGAGGAGATCCATGAGGTCACGCACGTTAAGAAATGGTTCATCCAGCAGATGAAGGAGCTGGTGGAGGAGGAGGAAGCGCTGCTTGCATGCAGGGGCGGACTGCCCTCCGACGAGAAGCTGACTGCCGCGAAAAGGAACGGCTTCTCCGACAAGTATTTAAGCCTTCTGCTGGAGGTTTCGGAGGATGATATACGCAACCGGCGCGTGGAGCTGGGCGTGGAGGAGGCATGGGAGGGCGTGCATGTAAGCAGCACCCGGGACAATGCCTATTATTACTCCACCTACAATGCGCCTGATAAGAATCCTGTGAACAGCGATAAGCCCAAGGTGATGATTCTCGGCGGCGGACCAAACCGCATCGGTCAGGGTATCGAGTTTGACTATTGCTGTGTACACGCATCCCTTGCGTTAAAGAAGCTGGGCTTTGAGACGATTATTGTAAACTGCAATCCGGAGACGGTGTCCACGGACTATGACACCTCCGACAAGCTTTACTTTGAGCCTTTGACCCTGGAGGATGTGCTGAGCATCTATAAGAAGGAGCAGCCGGTGGGCGTGATCGCGCAGTTTGGAGGGCAGACTCCCTTAAACCTGGCTGCAGATCTGGAGAAAAACGGCGTGAAGATTCTGGGCACGGCGCCTTCCGTTATCGATCTGGCGGAGGACAGGGACCGGTTCCGCGCCATGATGGAGAAGCTTGAGATTCCCATGCCGGAATCCGGTATGGCGACCACGGTGCAGGAGGCGCTGGATATTGCGCATGCCATAGGTTATCCCGTTATGGTTCGTCCCTCCTATGTGCTGGGCGGCAGAGGCATGGAGGTAGTGTATGACGACGCAAATCTCACCGGATACATGGAAGCGGCGGTGGGCGTTACTCCCGACAGGCCCATCCTGATCGACCGGTTTTTGAATCATGCCACGGAATGTGAGGCGGATGCCATCAGCGACGGCACCCATGCGTTTGTGCCGGCGGTGATGGAGCACATAGAGCTGGCGGGCGTGCATTCCGGCGACTCGGCGTGTATCATTCCGTCCAGGCATATTTCCGCGGAGAATGTGGAGACCATCAAGGAATACACCCGCAGGATCGCCGAGGAAATGCATGTCAGGGGCCTGATGAATATGCAGTATGCCATTGAAAACGACAAGGTCTATGTGCTGGAGGCAAATCCCAGGGCATCGCGCACGGTGCCGCTGGTGTCAAAGGTGTGCAATATCCGCATGGTGCCTCTTGCAACGGATATCATTACTGCGGACATCACCGGCAGGCCGTCCCCGGTGCCTGCGCTTAAGGAGCAGGATATTCCGTATTACGGCGTCAAGGAAGCGGTTTTCCCCTTCAATATGTTCCCGGAGGTAGACCCTATTCTCGGACCGGAAATGCGATCCACAGGCGAGGTGCTGGGATTGTCGGCCTCCGTGGGTGAAGCTTTCTTTAAGTCACAGGAGGCCACTCAGACGCGTCTTCCTTTAAACGGCACGGTTCTTATCAGCGTCAACAGAAAGGACAGGGGGGAAGTGGCAGAAGTGGCGCGGAATTTCCATGAGGCGGGCTTCCGCATCCTTGCAACAGGGAATACCTGCAAGCTGATTCAGGAGGCGGGAATACCTGCGGAGCTGGTAAAGAAGCTTTATGAAGGCCGTCCCAATGTGCTGGACATGATCACCAACGGGCAGATAGACCTGA
Organism: uncultured Acetatifactor sp.; assembly: GCA_910578215.1. Taxonomy (GTDB): domain Bacteria; phylum Bacillota; class Clostridia; order Lachnospirales; family Lachnospiraceae; genus Acetatifactor. The sequence continues at coordinate 33,714 of CAJTPH010000027.1, forward strand.
TTATCAATTCTCCCGTGGGTGCAGACAGTGTGCATGACGACAGCTATTTAAGGAAGGCGGCTATCAAGGGAAAGATTCCTTATATGACCACCATCGCGGCGGCGAAGGCTACGGCGGAAGGGATACTTTATGTAAAGAAGAACGGGAGCGGGGAAGTGCAGTCTTTGCAGAGCCTGCATGCGCAGATTAAAGACAGATAGTGCGGGACTATAAAGTTGGTGAGAGGTGTGCAAATGACTGCAGGTAACATGGATGACAGGAAAAAAAAGATGGATTTCGATATAGACGAGAGTACGCTTCCGTATGTAGAAATGCTTGCGGATCGTATGCCCGGAGGTTTTTTTATCTATCGTGCGGATGATGCGGAGGAGCTCATATATTTTAACCAATCCATGATGCGGATTTTTGGATGTGCTACCAGGGAGGAATTTCTGGAGCTGACACACAACAGTTTTAAAGGAATTGTACATCCCCACGATTTGGATGAGGTTGAGAGCAGCATCAGGGAGCAGATAGACAAAGACCAGTACGATATGGACTATGTGGAGTACAGGATCGTCAAGAGGGACGGTACGGTGCGCTGGGTGGAGGACTATGGGCATTTCACTCATTCCGCTGTGTATGGGGATGTGTTTTATGTGTTCATGGAGGATGCCACGGAACGCCTTGAAAAAAGAATGGCGGAGCTGGAGGGCATGAATGAGGAGCTGAAGAATGCCCATGACAGGGAAAGCCAGTATAAAAAGGCGATCATCCAAAACGCTGTCTCCTTCTTTGAGGTGAATTTATCAAAGAACCGGTTTATGACTCTGGTAACTCAGGGCGCCGACGAACGGGAAAAGGAGCTCTATGACTTTGGAGGTATCACGCCTGTCACGCAGTATTCCGAGTATGTGGATTTGTGGGCAGAAAAGGTGACCGAAAACGAAAGGATCTTCTTCCGACAGTTCTTTGATACCGACAGGCTGATTCGCTGTTATCACAAGGGGGAGCTGGAACAGATTCATGAGGCCTGGTCAACCGATGCTTCCGGGCGCCGCAGGCTGGTTCGCTATGCGCTGCTCCTGGGCAGGCAGGATTACACCGGAGATGTTATTGGGCTTGCGGTCTGCTCGGATATCACGGAGCAGAGTGAGAGGCAGAATCTGCTTCAGATCGCCCTGAGACAGGCGCAGTCTGCAAACATTGCCAAAACGGCTTTTCTTGCAAACATGTCCCATGATATCCGCACGCCGCTGAATGCCATAGTCGGCTATGCAAAGCTGCTTCTGGAGCGCTGTAAGGACCCTAAGCTGACCGATTATGCCAATAAGATCAAGGAGGCCGGGGAAGGGCTGTTTTCCATTATCAAGGAATCCATGGAGGTCACATGGGCGGAATCGGGGAAAGCCGTTCTGACGGAGACGAACTGCAATATTACGGATATTATAAATAATGCCGCAGAGGACGTCAGTCTTATGGCGGAGAAAAAGGGCTTGAATTTCAGTGTGGATTGTGAAGATATCAGGCACAGGTTCATCTTTGCCGATACGATCCGCCTGAAGGAGATAATCAATCAGCTGCTTGACAATGCCATAAAATATACGGATGCAGGAGGCTATATCCGGCTGATCGTAAAGGAGGAAAACAGCGCGCCGGACGGATATGCGCAGTTTGCCCTTGTGGTGGAGGACAACGGAATCGGGATATCCGACGACTTCAAGGAAAATCTGTTTGAGGCATTTGCAAGGGAAAGAAACACTACCATGAGCAAGGTCCTTGGAGCAGGTCTCGGGCTGACGGTGGTAAAAACCTTCGTTGATATGATGGAGGGTACCGTCAATGTGGAGAGCAAAGCCGGAGCGGGAAGCAGGTTTGTGGTAAAGATCCTCTTTAAGCTTGGCGAAGAAAGCAGAGAGGAAGGGACGGAGCATATGCAGGCACTGGACCGCCTGTCCCTTGTGGGGAAAAGAATACTCCTGGTTGAAGACAACGAATTGAACGCGGAGATTGCGGAGGAGCTGCTTACGCAGTCCGGTTTTATCATTGAGTCGGCAATCAACGGGCAGATGGCGGTTGAAAAGGTAAGGGATTCCGTTCCCGGATATTACTGCGCCGTATTGATGGATATTCAGATGCCGGTTATGGACGGCTATGAGGCGACACGCCGGATCAGAATGCTGGAAAACAGGGCGCTGGCGAATATTCCGGTCATAGCCCTTTCCGCAAACGCCTTTCCCGAGGACCAGCAGAAGTCTCTTGAGAGCGGAATGGACGCCCATTTTTCTAAGCCCATAGAGATAGACGGTCTGATCGACCTGCTTTGCAGGGTGCTGGCGCAGGTACTGAGGTAGGGGCATACATATCGGTTTACGCCCAATAAAAAACAGCCTGATCGAAGCCGATGAAAATCTGGAGAGGCATTTGACGGACTACCGTATCGGACGGGACGCAGATACAGTGAACCTGCCGTTCCCGTTCTTATGCACACGGGCGTCCAAAGGAGAAATGTAAAAGGAAAAATATCAGCAGAGTTGACGGACGCCCGGCGCACGAGTAGGGGAAGGTAAACCTTCCCTGCTCGATTGAGGGTTAAAACAGATTTTTCAGGGAACCCAGGGCGTCCGAAATTTTGTCAACGGAAATTTTTCCCTTTACGCCCTCAACGATCTTTTTGATTATATCGTCGGGCAGGTCTACGCCCAGTATGTTTTCCACAGCCTTTATGGGATCCTTCTGAAACAGCTCCTGCAGGGCTTTGTCTTTGGTGATTTTTTCTACGACTTCATTGATCTTCTCTTTGATATCCATTTTTGCTCCGCTCCTTATTTTTGTTTTGGTCAGCCTCTCTTTTTATCGGAAGAAAAAGGCGGAAAAATAATATTTAGCGGCGGATTTCTTAAGTTTTTCTTGCGGTTCTGAGCAAACAATAATACAATAGAATTAAATACATACAAAGGGTGAAAGAGATGGGAAAAGTGAAGAATATGGGGAATTCGGAGAAGACGGAGACGGCATCAGGGCAGTACGGAACAAAGGAACTGCTCAAAAGGTTTGTCCCTTATTTTAAAAATTACAGGGGAACCCTGATTCTGGATTTGTTCTGCGCGGCGCTGACCACGGTCTGTGAGCTGGTGCTGCCCATGATTATGAGATACATAACAAACGAGGGCATCCGAGATCTGGCGGCACTGTCAGTGAGGACCATTGTAAGTCTGGGGCTGCTATATTTCGGGCTGCGCATTGTGGACTGTATTGCGAGCTATTACATGGCGGATATGGGACATGTGATGGGGGCGAAGATTGAGACGGATATGCGCCGGGATGCGTACCGCCATCTGCAGAGACTGTCGGACACCTACTATAATAATACGAAGGTAGGGCAGATCATGGGGCGCATTACCAATGATTTGTTTGATGTGACGGAGTTTGCGCACCACTGCCCGGAGGAATTTTTTATAGCGGGCATCAAGACGGTGATTGCGTTCATCATTCTTGCCACCATCAGCCTGCCGCTGACGCTGATCATATTCCTGTGCATCCCCCTTATGCTGGCGGTCTGCATGATTTTGAATTTCAGGATGCGCGCCGCGTTCCGCAGGCAGAGAAACCAGATCGGCGAGCTGAACGCCCGTATCGAGGACAGCCTTCTGGGGCACAAGGTGGTAAAGGCATTTACCAACGAGGAGGTGGAAACGGGTAAATTCGAGAAGGACAACAGTGTTTTCCTTGACATAAAAAAGCTTACCTACCGATATATGGCGGCTTTCCAGACCACGGTGAAAATGTTTGATGGGCTGATGCATCTGCTGGTGCTGGTGGCAGGGGGTATCTTTATGATAAGGGGGCAGATAGAGCCGGGAGATCTGGTGGCTTATATGCTCTATGTGTCAACATTAATTGCCACCATCCGCCGGATCATCGAGTTTGCGGAGCAGTTTCAAAGGGGCATGACAGGCATTGAGAGATTTTTGCAGATCGTGGACGCGGACATAGAGATATTCGACGAGCCGGATGCGGTGGACCTGTCAAAGCCCATGGGCAACATAGCCTTTGACAATGTCAGCTTCGAGTATCCCGACGACCATAATCAGGTGTTCAAAAATCTGAATTTAAAGATTCGGGCGGGGGAGAAGGTGGCGATCGTGGGCCCCTCCGGCGGCGGAAAGACCACGCTCTGTAATCTCATTCCCAGATTTTACGATGTGTCTTCGGGCAGGATTACGCTGGACGGGGAGGATATCAAGCATTTTACCTTAAAGAGCCTGCGGGGCAGTATCGGAATTGTACAGCAGGACGTATATTTGTTTTCGGGCACCATTTTTGACAATATTGTCTATGGGAAACCCGGTTCCACGGAGGACGAGGTGGTGGATGCGGCAAAACGCGCGGGTGCCCATGAATTTATCATGGGGCTGAAGGACGGCTATCAGACGTATGTGGGTGAGCGGGGAGTGAAGCTCTCCGGCGGACAGAAGCAGAGAATCAGCATAGCCAGGGTGTTTTTGAAAAATCCTCCCATTATTATTCTGGACGAGGCGACCTCGGCGCTGGACAATGAGAGCGAGTTCGCGGTGGCAAAGTCCCTTGCCAAGCTCTCGGAGGGGCGTACTACCCTGACCATCGCCCACAGGCTCTCCAGCATCCGTAATTCCGACAGGATACTTGTGCTGACGGAGGAGGGAATCGTGGAGGAGGGAAACCACGACGCCCTATTGGAGAAGAAAGGTATTTACTATCATTTTTACGAGACGGCAAATGCGCTGAAATAAAGGCATAGGCAGACGGCACTGAAAAACAGTCTCGAAGCGGAAGCGCCCCGGAAGGAATTTCAGACGCGAAAAGCGTCGGAACATTCCTTCCCACCAGGGGGCGAAGAAGCGTAGAGACGGCACTGAAATGGAGGTAAAAGGTATGAAGCTAATGTTTATCGGAGCTGCTCATGAGGTGACGGGAAGCTGTCATTATCTGGAGGCGGGGGGCAAACACATTTTGGTGGACTATGGGATGGAGCAGGGGATCAACGTATTTGAGAATGCGCCTCTGCCGGTCAGCGAGGCGCAGATTGATTACGTGTTTCTGACGCATGCCCATATAGACCATTCGGGCATGCTGCCGCTTTTGTATGCCAAGGGCTTTCGGGGGCAGGTCTTTGCAACGGACGCCACGGCGGACCTGTGCAGCATCATGCTTCGGGACTGTGCCCATATTCAGATGATGGAGGCAGAGTGGAAGAGCCGTAAGGCAAAGAGAAGCGGAGCGGAGGTATCTACAGAGCCTGTATATACTATGGAGGATGCGGAGGGCATTATCAAAAGGATTGTGCCCTGCCATTACAACAGGGAGATCGAGGTCTGCGACGGGGTAAGGATCAGGTTTACGGATATCGGGCATCTTTTAGGCTCCTCCAGCATCGAGGTATGGCTGACGGAGGACGGACGGAGCAAAAAGATCGTGTTTTCGGGGGATATCGGAAATAAGAATCAGCCGCTGCTGCGCGACCCGGGCTTTACGAAGGAGGCCGATTATGTGGTGATGGAGTCTACCTACGGCGACAGGCTGCATGCGGCGGAGAACCCCGATTATGTGAAGGAGCTGGCGGCGGTTTTAAAGGAGACCTTCGACAGGGGAGGCAATGTGGTGATTCCCTCCTTCGCGGTGGGGCGTACCCAGGAGATGCTCTATTTTCTGAGAAAAATTAAAGTGGGGCGTATGGTGCAGGGGCACGAGGATTTCCCCGTTTATGTCGACAGCCCCCTTGCGGTGGAGGCTACGGGCATCTTTCAGGACAACCGGTTTGAGTGCTTTGACGAGGAGGCCCTGGAGCTTGTAAAGGCGGGGATAAACCCCATAGCCTTTTCCGGGCTGAAGCTTGCCATCACCAGCGAGGAGTCCAAGGAGATCAATTTCATCGATACGCCCAAGGTCATTATTTCCGCATCCGGCATGTGCGATGCAGGGCGTATACGCCACCATTTGAAGCACAATCTGTGGAGACCGGAGTGCACCGTTCTGTTTGTTGGCTATCAGTCGGTGGGGACCCTGGGCAGAAGCATTGTGGAGGGCGCGGAGGAGGTACATCTTTTCGGAGAGACAATACAGATCCGTGCACAGATCAAGAGGCTTGCGGGAATGAGCGGTCATGCGGACAAAAACGGCCTGATCGAATGGATCTCTGCCTTTGAGGAGAAGCCGAGAAAGGTATTTGTGGTACACGGTGAGGATAAGGTCTGCGTGAGCTTTGTGGAGTGCCTTAATCACGAATACGGGCAGAATGCCTATGCGCCTTACAGCGGTACGGAGTTCGACCTGCTTTCGGGCAAGCTGCTTTACGAGGCCGGACCTATACCCGTAAAGAAGAAAGCGAAGGCGGTCACCGCAGGTATTTACGCAAGACTGCTTGCCGCCGCCCAGAGGCTGCTTGCGCTGGTGCAGAGGAGCGACGGCTTGACCCACAAGGATATGGGGAAATTTGCGGACCAGATCAATTCGCTGTGTGATAAATGGAAGATTTAAGCCTTATCCGGCAAGAAGGACCTGCGGGCGCCGCGCGGCGCCTGTATGGAGGTATGTGCATGAATATCATTGTAAACGTAGACAACAATTGGGCCATCGGCAATAAAAACAGGCTCTTGGTGAGCATTCCCAACGATATGAAGCATTTTCGGGAGGAAACTACGGGCAAGGTGGTGGTGCTGGGAAGAAAGACGCTGGAGACCTTTCCCCAGGGGCAGCCTTTGAAAAACCGTACCAATATTATTCTTTCCAGGGACAAAAGCTTTCAGGTCAGGGGGGCGTCTGTGGTTCATTCTCTGGAAGATCTGACGGAGGAGCTGAAACGGTACAGGGATGAGGATATTTATGTGGTTGGCGGGGAAAGCGTCTATCGTATGCTTCTTCCCTACTGTAACGTGGCACATGTGACGAAAACAGACCATGAGTACGAGGCGGACGCCTACTTCCCCAATCTGGACAGCGACGGACAGTGGGAGGTTGTGGCCGACAGCGACGAGCAGACCTATTTTGACATTCCCTACAGATTTTTAAAATACGAGAGAAAGGGCATGTAACGTCCCAATAAAAGGATTGACTTTCCGGACAGGAAGTATAATAATAAAAGGCGGACGAGGCATTATATTATCAGGAGCATTCGGGATAGCCTGATATCCTGGGAAAGAGGGAAATACACGTATGGAAAAAGATATGAAGCAGGAAAAGAAGGATATTGACTGGAGTAATCTTGGATTCGGATACGTTCAGACCGACAAGAGATATGTGTCTAATTATAAAAACGGAAGCTGGGATGAAGGGGTTCTCACCGAGGATGCCAATATTGTGCTGAATGAGTGCGCGGGCGTGCTTCAATATGCGCAGACTATTTTTGAGGGTCTCAAGGCATATACCACGGATGACGGGCATATTGTCACCTTCCGCCCTGATTTGAATGCAGAGAGGATGGAAGCCTCCGCAAGGAGACTGGAGATGCCGGTATTTCCCAGAGAGCGCTTTGTGGACGCGGTTACAAAGGTAGTGGCTGCAAATACGGCGTATGTTCCCCCTTATGGCAGCGGGGCGACCCTGTATCTGCGCCCGTATATGTTCGGCTCCAATCCCGTCATCGGCGTGAAGCCTGCGGCGGAATATCAGTTTCGTATTTTTGCAACTCCTGTGGGACCGTATTTTAAAGGCGGCGCAAAACCCCTGACCATCCGGGTCAGCGATTTTGACCGCGCGGCGCCGCACGGAACCGGTCATATCAAGGCGGGGCTGAATTATGCCATGAGCCTTCATGCCATTGTCAGCGCCCATGAGGAAGGCTTTGATGAAAATATGTATCTGGACCCCGGAACCCGCACCAGGGTTGAGGAGACAGGCGGCGCGAATTTCCTTTTCGTAACCAGGGACAACAAGGTGGTAACGCCCAAGTCTGACAGCATACTGCCCTCTATTACAAGACGTTCCCTTGTACATGTGGCAAAGGAGTACCTTGGTCTGGAGGTCGAGGAGAGAGAGGTTCTTTTGGACGAGGTAAAGGATTTCGCGGAGTGCGGACTGTGCGGCACTGCGGCGGTTATTTCTCCGGTGGGAAAGATTGTGGACCATGGCAGGGAGATCTGCCTTCCCAGCGGCATGGCTGAGATGGGACCTGTCACAAAGAAGCTGTATGACACTCTCACCGGTATTCAGATGGGCAGGATCGAGGCTCCCAAGGGCTGGATACATGTAATCGAGTAAATATCGGAGGTTTTTTCAGGGAGATTATTTTGAATAAAAAGAAATATACGGGAAGGGCTCCGGCGCTGCTTTTGTGCCTGCTGCTTGCTGCGGGAGCGCTTACGGCATGCGGAAACGGAAGGGTGGTTTTCACCACGGGCTTTGGCAGGGACGAGGTGTTCAGAGTCGGAAGCCAGGTCTGTACGCTGGCGGAGATGAGGGTTTATCTGACCAATGCGCAGAATCAGTATGAGAGCGTGTACGGAAGCCGGGTCTGGAGCGTTTCCCGGGACGGATTGAGTTTGGAGGAGAACCTCAAGGAAAATATTCTGGCAAAGACCGCTCAGATCAAGGCGATGTACCTGCTTGCCCAGGACAAGGGGGTGGAGCTGAACCCGGGGGAGAGCAAGCTTGTAAAGCGCGCGGCGGAGGAATACTATAATTCTCTGAGCGACAGGGAAAAGGAGCTGCTGGGGGTAGAGCCTGTCATTCTTGAACGGATGTATACGGAGTATGCCCTTGCAGACAAGGTATATCGGTATATCATTCAGGATATCAATCCCGAAATCAGCGACGACGAGGCGAGAACCATTACGGTACAGCATATTCTGTTCCGCACCTGCACCGTGGATGAAAGAGGAAAACGGGTGGAGCTTTCGGAGGGCGATAGGGAGAAGCTTTATCTGGAGGCTTGTGAGGTCAGGCGGCAGGCGGCGGAGGATAAGGCTGATTTCCTGGAGCTTGCGGGGCGGTACAGCGAGGATGCCACGATCACCTACTCCTTCGGCAAGGGGCAGATCGACGAGGTATTTGAAGAAACCGCGTTTTCGCTGGAGACGGGAGAGATCAGCCAGGTGGTCGAGACAGAGGCGGGCTATCACATTATTAAGTGTATCACAACCTTTGACAGGGCGGAGACGGACGCAAATAAGCTTGTGATCGTGGAGGAGCGCCGCAGGGAGGTTTTCGGGGAGGAATATGACGCTTTTGTGGAGCCGCTGGTACGCCAGCTCAACACAAAGCTTTGGGATGAAATTACGCTGCTGCAGGATGAGGACACGGACACAAAAAGCTTTTTTGAAATATATGATAAGTACTTTTCAGGCGTTTAGAAAAATTTTATAAATTATGAAAAGGTTGATTTTACAGCATTTTACATGAGATTATTAGCACTCGATTAAAACGAGTGCTAATTTGCTGTTGACTTTTTTGTGGGAGAGATTTAAACTGGATTGCAGAGGGTGGATCAAAGCAGAGCCCATTGCCGGACACGATTCGCCATAATCATATTGAGAGACTTAAGAAAGGAATGTTGCAAAATGGCAGTAAAAAGTGGAAATTTATCAATCAACAGTGAAAACATTTTTCCGATTATCAAGAAATGGCTGTATTCCGATCATGACATCTTTTACAGGGAGCTTATTTCCAATGGCTGCGACGCCGTGACCAAGCTCGGCAAGCTGGACATGATGGGAGAATATTCGCTTCCGGAGAATTATAAGGCGCGTGTGGATGTGGTGGTAGACCCTGCAAAGAAGACCCTTACCTTTACGGATAACGGTCTCGGCATGACCGCGGACGAGGTGGAGGAATATATTAATCAGATCGCCTTTTCCGGCGCCACGGATTTTATAGAGAAATATAAGGACAAAAGCAATGCCGACCAGATCATCGGGCATTTTGGCCTGGGCTTTTATTCCGCATTTATGGTAGCGGACGAGGTGCACATCGATACCTTGTCCTATAAAACGGACGCAAAGCCCGTACACTGGGAGTGCGACGGCGGCACCGAATTTTCCATGGAGGATGGAGACAAAACAGAGGTAGGCACTACCATCACCCTGTTTTTAAACGATGAGTGCCTGGAGTTCTGCAATGAATACAAGGCGCGGGAGGTTATCAAGAAGTACTGCTCCTTTATGCCCACGGAGATTTATCTGTCAAAGGCGGACAGCCAGGATACCCAGATCATCAAGGCGGACGAACTGCAGGAGGGCGACGTGATTCTGGAGGAGATCCAGCCCGAGCCCCAGCCCGCTGCAGATAAGGATAACGGAGATAAGGAAAATAAGGATGGTGAGGAGCCGGCAGAGGCGGAAAAGAAGCCGGAGGAAAAGAAGCTGAAAATAAAGAAGCGCCCCGAGCTTCTGAATGAGACAAGCCCTCTTTGGACCAAGCATCCCAACAATTGCACAAAGGAGGAATATCTGGAGTTTTACCGCAAGGTATTTCAGGATTACAAGGAGCCGCTGTTCTGGATTCATCTGAACATGGATTATCCTTTTAACTTAAAGGGTATTTTGTATTTCCCCAAGATCAATATGGAGTATGAGTCCATCGAGGGAACCATTAAGCTCTACAATAATCAGGTATTCATTGCTGACAATATCAAGGAGGTTATTCCCGAGTTCCTGCTCCTGCTAAAGGGTGTCATCGACTGCCCCGACCTGCCGCTGAATGTGTCCAGGAGCGCGCTGCAGAATGACGGCTTTGTGAAGAAGATTTCCGAATATATCACAAAGAAGGTGGCGGATAAGCTTTCCGGTATGTGCAAGACCGAGAAGGAGGAGTACGACAAGTATTGGGACGATATCAGCCCCTTTATCAAGTTTGGCTGCCTGAGAGACGACAAGTTCTGCGAGAAGATGAACGATTATATACTGTTCAAGAACCTGGACGGCAAGTACCTGACCCTGCCCGAATGCCTTGAAACCAAGCCCGTGGACCCGGAGGAGAATAAGGAAGCCGATGGAGCCAATAAAAAGGAAGGCGCGGGAGAGGGCGATAACGGGGCAGAAAAGGAAGACGCGGAGGCGGCCCGCCAGGCGGGAAGCGCTGTGGACGAGAACGGTGAAAAGGTGGAGGCAGAGATCGTAGACGAGCCTTCGTCTGAAGATGATTCCCGGGAGGACGGCGAGGAAGGCGCTGACGGGGAGAAGAAAGAAAAGATCATCTACTATGTCACCGACGAGCTGCAGCAGAGCCAGTATATCAATATGTTCAGGGCGGCGAAGATGGATGCGGTCATTCTTACCCACAATATAGACCAGCCGTTTATCTCCCAGCTGGAATCCAAGAACGAGGGAATCAGGTTCCAGAGAATAGATGCGGATTTGACGGACAGCTTCAGGTCCAAGACCTCCAAGAAGACGCAGGAGGAGCTGGACGCGCAGGCAGAGAGCATAGGCAAGCTTATGAAGAAGGCTCTCAGTAACGACAAGCTCACGGTGAAGGTGGAGATGCTTAAAAATAAGGAGATATCTTCAATGATAACCCTGTCCGAGGAGTCAAGGCGCATGCAGGACATGATGAAGATGTATTCCATGCCCGGAATGGATATGGGCGCCTTCGGCGGGGAGGGCGAGACGCTGATCCTCAACGCAAGCCATCCCCTGGTACAGTATGTAAACGAGCATCAGGACGGAAAGAATGTGGAGATGATCTGCGAGCAGCTGTATGACCTTGCAAAGCTGCAGCATGCACCGCTGTCTTCGGAGGCGATGACAAGGTTTATCGCAAGAAGCAACGATATTATGCTGATGCTGGCAAAATAAGAGTGACGGCAGCTGGGACAGACCGATTGATTCCTGCGGGCAATGAGCCAAGTGGGTGCGTCAGCATCCATTTGGCGAATGCCGCCAGGGTCAGGTTTGTATGTCACGTTTGATACTAAGGCGAAATTATTTTTATGATCGTAATGACTATTACGAACCGCATGTATTGCGCGGGTATGAACTACCCTTATGCTTTGCCCCCAATACTTATCGTAAGGTATTTTCATAATCCTGCAAGTCGTGATAAATACCCTCAATATATGCTGTATTCTGGTCTATCGTATAAACCATGAGATATTGATGCCTCTTAAAGTGGATCGTCCGATACCCTTTTGCTCGGAGTATTCTATCATCGCATAACTTCAGACTGCCAGCCACATGGGAAAGCCGGGAAACTGTATCATCAAAGTCGTCTACGACATTTGTCGCCGCCTGTTGACTTTCAAGCTCATAAAGAAGATAATTGAGAATATTCCTAAACTGTATTTTGGCAGCAGAAGTCAGGACTACTTTATATTCCATATTCTTTCTTGACCCCCACAATAAACTCATCTGCATCCTGGTATTCACCAGAAGCAATCTGTTGATGGGCAATCTCTAAATCCTTGTATATATCTTCACGGCTTTTTAAGGCAAAAGGGCAATTCGCTTCCCGCTTCTGTATAAGTTTTTTAGCAAAATTTTGGATCTCATCTAAATCAGCCTCTGGCAGAATCCTTATCAAAGAAATGGTAGTTTCCAATGTAGTCATTGCGTGTCCCTTTCCTAAAACCATCATTATTTTTAGTTTCACCTTATATTATAGCATTTTCTCATACACAAATAAACCACTTTGAAATATATATTTTTAGAAATTATTCCCGCGGTCAGCCTTTATTATTTCTACTACATCATCTATACTTTGTGCACAGCGGGTACATCCACATACAGATGGGGCGCTTAAGGAATGCAAACATCTACGGCTACTGGTGGCTATCATCAGCAGCGTCTAAAATTTGGGGATCAGCTGGATTAGGGGCATACTATCTGCATTTTGATGCGGCAAAAGTCGCCCCATCGCGTGGTCCATCAGATCGTTGGAGCAGCTTCTCCCTCCGCTGTCTAGCTAATAAGAATCGTGTTGATTTCGTGTAGCAACGTGTATAATCTGGTGCAAACTATTATCCCTGTATCATCCGTGACGTCCAGACACAAATACCATAGTGTCCTCTTGACGCATTGGGCTTTGCTGCGTTGCAGAAATATAAAACCGTAACAAAAGGGGCTGCTGTTGCAGCCCCTTTTTCGGGTAAAAACTGTGCCGTCCCTTAAAATTCTCCCAGCGCCATCTGTATGCGGTTTTCACGAAGCGTTTCGCTGGAGTCAGAGTCATACTCTATGGTCTGAATGTTGGCGTGGGGGTACAGGCTTCTCAGCCTGTTCAGGATTCCACGCTGGCATACATGACTGACCATGCAGCCAAAGGGATGGACGAGCAGCACATGTCTGCAGCCTCTTTCGATGGCTTCCGCCGTCTCCGCCGCTATCAGCCATCCGTCGCCTGTGATGCAGTCGCAGCCGGAGATTTGTTCCGCCCTTTTTTTCAGCTCGTCAAAGGCAAGGTCCGTCTCAAACCGCCCATGCTCCGTCACTGTCCGGTACAGCTCCTGCTGCACTTTTTTAAAATATCCCAGCGCCGCTTCGTAACCTGCCCGCAGCACCGGACGGGTGTGATCGATCATATAGCTTCTGTAATCGCTGTCCAATACATAGATACAATAGTTCACAAGGCTTCCCATAAATATCTGGCAGCCCTGCCCGTCCAGGTAATTTTCCAGATTATGATTTCCCAGAGAGGAAAACTTCATATAGATCTCGCCGGAAATCCCTACACGCTTTTTATACTGCCTGTCTACGGGAATTCTGTCAAAGCAGTCCAATATATGCCGATAGGCTGCCAGTCTGTCCTTTTTTCTCAGGCAGCCCTTACGGATGCGTGCCGCCAGATTTTCTTCCAGCGCCCTGCGAACAAGATCCGTCTCTCCTTTCTGCCGTTCATAAGGCTTCACCTGCTGGTAAAGGCTCATGACCAGATCGCCGAAGCAGACGGCGGCCATAACATTCAAAAACAGTCTCGGCGTGACCCGGAATCCGGGCTGTCTTTCCGTTCCCTTACAATATGGAAAATGAATTTTCCCCAGAGAGATGACGGGGATCTGGCCGTGCCCGCACTTTTTCATGGTATTGCGGATCACATGATTATAATTTCCTGCTCTGCAGGCGCCTCCCGGTCTGGGCTCCAAAAAGGCGATTCTGTCCGGCGGGTAGCTGCCGTTTTCCAGCGCGTCCAGAAGCTGCCCCACAATCAGGACTCCCGGATAGCAGTAATCGCTGTTGATATAACGGTGCGCCTTATTTTTCAGGCCGTTTCCGCCCTGCATAACGGCAAAGCGGTAGCCGCTGCCCTCAAATGCAGCCTGAAGAAGGGCAGAGTGGTATTCCAGCATCTGGGGAAGCAGGATCGTGTGGGTCTTTTTCATTGCCCTTGTAAAGACCGTGTCCATATCCCCGGGGCTTAGCCGGTTTCTGCCGATATTAGTCTGGTTTGTCTCTGCCTTGTCTGTCATTTCCATAGCCTCGCGGTTCTGTATTATTTTGCAGCCTGGTACTTTTAAAGTAAAAAGACTTTTAGCACATGCCTGCCTTTGATTCCATGCAAAATCTTTTTGCGTGATGAATACTTAAAATAAGCTTAGACAGATTTTGAGAATTTAAACATTTCCTGACAAAAGCGGCGGGATCGCCGCATAATGAAGAAAGGATTTTCATGGAAGAAGCATCGGAGCAAAGATTTTCAAAAGCAGCTCAATCAGTTTACAATTCTCTTACGATTTGTGTTATACTATGCTGTGTAATTGTGTTTTCCTGATTTTCTGATTTTCAGGTTTTCTGTTTTTCAGGTTTTTACATTAGCAGGGTTTGTAATACCCGCTAGGAAGATATCATAAGGGAGAAGCTTCAAGGGAAGGCTAACCAGCAATAAACTTTGCGTTTTCAAGGGTTAGCAGAGATTTTAATGAACGAATGCCAAGAGTACATAATTTAAAAGCGAGATTTTTATTTAAAAGGAGGAACAGACTATGCAGATGACCCTGCGCTGGTACGGCAGCAAATACGACACCGTAACCCTGAAACAGATCCGGCAGATTCCCGGAGTAACCGGCGTTATCTCCACACTGTACGGAACCGCTCCCGGCGAGGTATGGGAGACAAAAGATATCCTTGCCCTGAAAAAGGAGATTGAGGATGCGGGCCTGCAGCTTGCGGGCATTGAGAGCGTCAATATTCATGATGCCATCAAGGTGGGGACTCCTGACAGGGACAAATACATTGATAATTATATTACTACTCTGGAACGCCTGGGGCAGGCGGACGTGCATATGGTGTGCTATAATTTTATGCCCGTGTTCGACTGGACCAGGACGGAGCTTGCCAGAGTCCGTCCCGACGGCTCCACTGTGCTGGCATATACCCAGGAGGCGGTGGACGCCTTGAACCCGGAGGATATGTTTGCTTCCATAAGCGGCGGCGCAAACGGCGCTGTCCTGCCCGGCTGGGAGCCTGAGAGGATGGCGCATATCAGGGAGCTTTTTGAAATGTACAGGGATGTGGATGAAGAAAAGCTTTTCGCCAATCTGAAATACTTTCTGGAGCGGATCATGCCAGTCTGCGACAGGTATGATATCAACATGGCGATACACCCCGATGACCCGGCCTGGAGCGTATTCGGTCTTCCGCGCATTATCATCAATAAGGCTAATATTCTGCGCATGATGAAAATGGTGGACAATCCCCATAACGGTGTTACCTTCTGCTCCGGCTCCTATGGCACCAACCTGGAGAACGATCTGCCTGACATGATCCGTTCTCTGAAGGGCAGGATACATTTTGCTCATGTGCGCAATCTGAAGTTTAACTCACCCACCGACTTTGAGGAGTCGGCGCACCTTTCCTCCGACGGCACCTTCGACATGTATGAGATTATGCTGGCGTTGTACGATATCGGCTTTGACGGTCCCGTCCGTCCCGACCACGGGCGGATGATATGGGATGAGGTGGCAATGCCGGGATATGGACTTTATGACAGGGCTCTGGGCGCGGCATACTTAAACGGGCTGTGGGAAGCGGTCTGCAAAAGCCATGCTTCTGAAAATAAGCGCTGAACCGCTGCGAATAATATTGTAATCCATGGGGAAATGTATGTTAATAAAATGGTAATTTATAATGGGCCGGGAACCGGTGACAAGGAAACCTGGACTCAGGGACTGCCCAAATTAAAAATGGATCAAAGTTGCGCGCAAAACGCACAGAAATGAGGATGATTATGAAACTGAATTTAGCCGGATTGAGAGCTGACCGCGCCGCCTTTGAGGCGGCGGGTTATGAGCTTCCCATCTTTGATTATGAGACTGTGAAGAAAAACACCTGCCAGCGGCCTGTGTGGATACATTTCGGCGCGGGCAACCTTTTCCGGGCCTTTCAGTCGAACGTAATGCAGAAGCTTCTGAATAACGGCTGTATGGATACAGGGCTGATTGCGGCGGAGGGCTATGACTATGAAATTATAGAAAAAAGCAGCCGCCCTCACGATAACCTGTCCATTCTCGCCACCCTGAAGGCGGACAACACGGTGGAAAAGACCGTAGTGGGAAGCGTGATGGAGTCCCTTATTTTGGACAGCGCAAACGAGAGGGAATACTCCCGACTGAGAGAGATATTTGCATGTCCCTCTCTGCAGATGGTAAGCTTTACCATCACGGAAAAGGGCTATGCCATCGTTGATCCAAAGGGCGCCGTCCTGCCCGGCATCGCAGCCGATTTTGAAAAGGGTCCCGAAAAGCCGGACAGCTACCTGGGTAAGGTCGTGTCTCTTTTATATCACAGGTATCAAAGCGGAAGTCTGCCCGTGGCTATGGTGAGCATGGACAACTGTTCCCATAACGGGGACAAGCTTCAGGCGGCGGTGCTTGCCTTTGCGGATGCCTGGTGTGAAGGAAAGCTGGCGGACAGGGGCTTTGCAGAGTATGTCAGGGACGGCTCCAGGGTATCCTTTCCATGGACCATGATCGACAAGATTACGCCCAGACCGGATGCAAAGGTGGAGGCTATGCTTGCCGCCGACGGCATAGAGGAGCTGGATGCGGTGGTCACCTCCAAAAATACCTACATCGCACCCTTTGTCAATGCGGAGGAGTGCGAATATCTGGTGATTGAGGACGCCTTCCCGGGCGGGAGACCTCCGCTGGAGAAGGGCGGAATCATCTTCACCGACCGGGAGACCGTGGACAAGGTGGAAAAAATGAAGGTTTGCACCTGCTTAAATCCCCTTCATACTACCCTTGCCATATTCGGCTGTCTTTTGGGGTACACGCTGATCTCTGAGGAGATGAGGAATCCGCTTTTGAAAGGGCTTGTGGAGTCTATTGGCTACAGGGAGGGGCTGCCTGTAGTGGTAGATCCCGGGATTCTTGACCCCAGGGATTTTATCGGGCAGGTAATAAACGTGCGTTTTCCCAATCCCTTTATGCCGGATACGCCCCAGCGAATCGCCACGGATACCTCCCAGAAGCTTGCCATTCGCTTTGGCGAGACCATAAAGGCTTATGATAAGAGCCCTGACTTAAATGTCTCCGACTTAAAGCTGATTCCTCTGGTGTTTGCGGGGTGGCTGCGGTATCTGATGGCGGTGGACGACAGCGGAAATAGGTTTACGCCCAGCCCCGATCCCCTGCTGGAGGCGGCCGGCGCCTATGTGGAGGGCTATGAATTAAGCGATGCCCCCAAGGATCTGGATAGGCTGGATAAGCTTCTGTCCAACGAGAAGGTCTTTGGAGTAGACCTGGTGAAGTTGGGACTGGCGGATACTGTGAAGAAATATTTTGCGGAGCTTTCGCAGGGTGAGGGAGCAGTAAAGGCTGTTCTGGAAAAATATGTGAAATAGGGCGGCTGTAGGTCAGCCTGGTGAAGGTAATCGGCCGCCCTGCAGGATATCTAGGGCTGTCGCACTAAGAAAAACATATACAAGATTTAGTGGGATTTAATTCCAAAACAATATTATATCTTGTATACTCAATTCTTATTGTGACAGTCCCTCTTACTGTTTGGAGATGGGAAAGAGAAGCTTATGGATATTATAATAAAAAAGAATGAGGCTGAAATTAACGAAAATGTAGCGAAGGGGCTTTTGGGCATCTGGGGAATTGTTCTGCTGGTTGATCTGCTTTGCTGGGGCGGAGTATTTAATATTTCTTTAAAAATGACGTTGGAGCTGCTGGTGACAGCGTTTATCACCCTGGTCGTACCTGCGGTAATGGTATTAAGGTTTCATCTTTATAATGACAGGATGAAATATCTTATTGTGACCGCAGCGGCGGTTATGGCAGGCGCATCTTATGTGCTGTTTACCTTTCAGGCCCTATTCCTTTTTGTGGTACCGACCATAATAGCCGGCTTTTATATGAGTCGACGCCTGCTTTATTATTCCGGAATCATATCTGTTACGGCGATTATAACCACCCATATCATTACGGGAGTACATTTACGCCAGCCATGGATAGAGCCGTTTACAGGCATGGAGGCAATTCTCAGATATGGTGCAATACCCAGGTGCCTGCAGTATTTAGGGTGTTTTCTGCTCATCTTCCTTATGGTGAATCGGCATATGGAAATGATTTTACATACTGCCTCCGCAGAAGAAAATTTATCAAACGACGCTGATTTGATCTTGAAGAAGGAATTTGAGCTGATACTGCAAGGGCTGACAGAACGTGAAAAATCCGTTTTCGTATTGATGGTAAGCGGGTACACCAACAGGCAGATTGCGGACAAATTATGTTTATCTAACGGAACGGTTAAGAATTATATATCTGCTGTCTACGAAAAGATCGGAACCAGGGAAAGAAACGCTTTGATTATGAAATATAACAGGTTTGTGAAAGAAAATGACTGAAGTCATATAAAGAAATGACCGCGGTAACTTCCTTTTTGCATAAGGATTTTGTATTTTAAAACAAAAAGGAGGTTATGTATGATGTCAAAATCTAAAAGGAGAGTTTTCATTATTTGTATGGGAACAGGATTGCTGCTGGCGGGTATTATTATCAATTTTATTCCCACATGGAATCTGAAAACCGCAGGTATGGAGGTGTTGAGAGGCGATTGGATCAATGTTTATTATGAAACCGAAAAAGATGCTGCCGAGGATGTTTTTACATATGCCAATGCCGAGACGGCTTTCATTGCGGAAAAGCTGGGGTTCAGTGAAAAGCAGAATGTCAACGTCTATATTTACGATTATCAAAATACCATGCAGACCAAGAAGTATGGCTTTGCAGCGCCGCTGCTGGGGCTTGACTGGTATATTGGCGATAATATAGGAACGGAGGTTATACTGACATCTCCGGCAAATCCGGGAGAAGCCCATAGCTATGATGATAATAAATATGCCGTTATGCATGAAATTGTACATGCTTATGTCAGCGTGATAAATAAAGACATAGATCTGTGGCTTACGGAGGGGCTGGCATTATATTTGAGTAACGGGGAACCGTTTTACAGGGAGTACCTGGAATATTTTACAATGCCGTCATATAAAGCTGTAAATTCAAATAATCCGCTTGTTTTTTCAAAGAGCGGAGGCTATATAGTTGCACATACATATATTGAATATTTGGATAAAACATACGGATGGGCGCAGGTTTTAAAGCTTATTGAAACAGAGGATTACGAGGAATGCTTTGGCAAATCCCAAAAAGAAATATATGAAGAATGGGTTTGTTATATTGAAAATTATTATCAATGACGCGGTTTCAGGGAGGGCATGGAGCCAGGGTACAGGGAAGCGCCGTCCTCGTGCACGGCGGAAGCCGCGGTACACAGGAGTGTACTATCAGGAGAACAAGGAGAAAAACCATGGAAAGAGTTATTTGGAACGGAGTGCCCTGGTTTGACCGGGACGGTAATGTGGTAAATGCCCATGGGGCGTGCATCGTCAGGGAAGGCGATGTCTATTATCTGTTTGGGGAGTATAAGACAAATGATGAAAACCGGTACAATGGTTTTTCCTGTTACTCCACCCGAGATTTTGAGGACTGGAAGTTCGAGGGCATGGCTCTTTCAGCCGAAGCGGGCGGATTGCTGGGCCCCGGGCGCATAGGCGAGCGGGTGAAGGTCGTGAAATCGGCGGTAACCGGAAAATATGTTATGCTCATGCACACGGATGATCTGAATTACTCAGACCCGTGTATCGGAGTGGCGGTATGCGATACCATAAACGGCAGCTATACCTTTGCGGGTCCCTTGCTTTACAAGGGGGAGAAGGTCAGAAAATGGGACATGGGCACCTTCGTGGACGAGGACGGCACGGCTTATCTGCTGACCCACGAGGGTAATATATACCGGCTGAATGCCGAATGCACGGAGGCGGAGGAGCTGGTGGCGGAAAATATTGCCCCCGGCGGGGAATCCCCGGCAATGTGCAGATATGGGGGGAAATATTATATTATGTTTTCCCAAAAGACCAGCTGGGAGCGCAACGACAACTATTACCTCACGGCGGATAATATAGCGGGACCGTGGGTCATGAAGGGGCTGTTTTGCCCGGAGGGCAGCCTTACATACAATACACAGTGCTCTTATATTTTCGACTGTCAGACGGCGGAGGGCTCGATTAAAATGTATTTGGGGGACAGATGGTCTTATCCCAGGCAGGCGTCGGCGGCAACGCTTGTGATGCTGCCGCTTGCATTTGAAGGCGGCAATATGAGGATAAGCCGGTATATGCAGGCATGGCGCCCCGCCGACGGAAGCGAGTGGAGAGAGCCCTGCATCCGGCCCCTGGCGTTTTGCTCGGATGTGAAGGGGGAGGGCAGACAGGCGGAGTTCTGCGTCTCCGGAGGCAGGGTATATCTGTTTGGCGCTGCCTCTGACGAAGGGGGATACTGCAGGGTGGAAATCAGGAATTCGGAGGGTAGAGCTGTCAATGAGGCGGTCATTGATTTTTACAGCGCCGTGCCGATGAAGGGGCTCCGGTATGTCTCGCCCGAATTAAAGAGCGGGGAATATACGCTTTGCGTGACGGCGCTGGGCGAAAGCGGGGAGTGGTTTCAAAAGGACGGGACCCGTTTCGGCAGTAAGGGCCGCCGCGTGGATATTTACGGCTTTGCGGCAGAGCCGGATTCCATTGAAAAGGATTGCTAACTAAATGACCACATGGATAAAGCCAGTCCGAATGAACGGACTGGCTTAGGTAAATTGTTTTATTGGATAAAATTAATTTTCAGTTGCACTGCATATAAAATTATATACCGCATAGCTTAGTCCGCCAACAATAGCAACAGGAGCTAAAACAGGAAAGGCACAAAGTGTTTGTCCTCCTATAATAGCTAACTTAGCAATACCGGGAGCTGCTGCGACACAATTAGTAATACCTGCTGCGATCATTCCTCCGCCGGCAGCAGTACTTGCTCCACTTATAGTAACAATTCCAGCAGCGCCAGCAGATAATCCAATACCTGCACATGCTTTTTCTTCTCTTGATATATCTGACATAACAACAACTCCTTTCTCTGATTATAGCTATATAATATAGTATTTGTTTAGATTTGTCAATACACTTGTTAAAATATTATTTATTATCTGTCTTTTTGTGTTCGGCGCTCTAATTGTTCGGCAATATCGCCTGCGTTTGGAATTTCGTAGTAAGTTGGAATGATATATAGATTATTATATATAAAAGAATGAAATGCAAACTAAAAGGACTGAGTCCTGTACAATACAGGCTTCAATCCTTATTAGTTGCATAACCGTCATTTTTTGTCTGGCTTTTTGAGATCAGGTCGAGATTCGTTTTGGGAGCGGCACTTTTTGAAGCTTATTCCGGTTCAGCGATCCTTGTCACGCCCACATAGATGTCGGAGATTTCATACCATGTGGCATAGTCGGTGACGCCGGTCTGGGGCAGGTTGAAGATACGCTGGAAGGTGCGCACTGCCTCCGCGGTTCTGGGACCGTAAATGCCGTCTGCGGTGATGGTTGGGATGGCGGGGTAGTTGCGGGCGATGCGGTTTAACTGATTTTGCAGCTGGCGCACCTTGTCGCCCGAAGCGCCGATCCCTAAGTCATAGCCCGACCATGAGGAGGGAACGCCGGAGATAATGTCCGCAGTGTTAATATACATATCGTTTCCGTAGTAATATCTGATAATCTCAATGGCCGAGTAGCCCTGGTCGCCAAGGTATTTGGAGCCCCACTGGCTTAAGCCGGAACAGGTCACCCTCTGCCCGTCACAGTAGGATGTGAAAATGGGCTGCCTGACACCGGGACGTGACAGGTAATTTGCAAATATGGAGTCCACCAGGTAGTCGATGTTTTCAAAAATGTTTCTCCCGTATATCCATTTGTGGTCGTAGGCGGTGGAGGATGTTATGGTGAAATTATAGCCCTGGTTCCGATACCCCGAAATCGGCGCTGATTCGGGGTTACAGAGGTCTTGTGCTGGACTGTGCAGCTGGTTCCGACACCTATGGGGGCTCCATGGATGCAGGAGATTCCGTGTTTTCCATTTCTACAATTGTGTTTTCCTTTGACGGTTGCGTCGCATTGGTTTCCAAAATGGATGCCATACTGTTAACTGCTGAATCGTGGGCTCCGCATCCAGTAAGGATAAGCGTTGCCAGTATCAATAAGACAAATCTTCTTTTCATGGTGTTTTATCACCTCCTTCGTTTTCATGCAGTCATTCTATCACAGTACCTGCCTGATACAAAAAAAGGACTGATAACTTACTGTTTATCAATCCTTTTCAATCTTTATCTTCAATATATACCACAACGTCTTCAACCTTACATTGAAGAATTTTGCAGAGTTGATTTATTGTTTGTAAAGTCACGTTTCTGTTCTGTTTTAAACTGTCGTAGGTGCCGTGGCTGAATCCATATACGTTCAACAGCTTATAAGTCGATACATTCTTTTCTTTCATCGTCTTCCACAGTGGGTCAAACGATATCACAGCCACCACCTCCTTCTATACTTTCATATCTGAAATTATAATAGAAATTCTTATACTATAGTATTTCCGATATATCGGAAATATTTTTGTAGACAGCGTGAATTGCATATGTTACAATAAAAGCCGGCAAAATGTCGAAAAGGGTCAATTTTCTGGTGCTCATTATGATGCCTTAAATGATGTTTACCTTGTTGATTCTGAACCTGAGATGTATGAATGTCCTATGGACGAGGATGCGGAAAGGATGCTGCAGCGAAGTATAAGATTG
>CAJTPH010000028.1 GCA_910578215.1 uncultured Acetatifactor sp.
TAAATTTACGGTGCTGAATCCGGACATGATTATTCCTCCCTTTACGAGACTGTTTTAGTGTTTTATCTCATATTAGAATATCACCAATCGGCAGATTATACAATTCTTTTATTTTGCCCGTATTTATGTATTTCCCGGCATGCCTTACGGGACAGCGCCAGCACACAGATCAGATTGGGCACTGCCATAAGCCCGTTGCAGATATCCGAAAAGTTCCACACCGCCTCCAGGGAGCAGAGGCAGCCCGCGAAGGCGGAAAGCCCGTAGACGAACCGGTATGCAAGATTATATTTTGTCTGTCCGCCCATCAGGAATTCAAAGGCCCTCTCTCCCTGATATGCCCAGCCGATAACGGTTGCAAAGGCAAACAGCGCGATACAGACGCTGATAAAGCTTCCTCCCAGACTGCCCAGCGTCCCTTCAAATGCCGCCAGGGTAAGCGCCGTCCCGGTCAAAAGCTCTCCGTTTGCGTCCACGCTGCCGATGACACCGGAAGCCGCAAGGGCAAGCCCCGTCATGGTACAGAATACCACTGTGTCCAGAAAAACGCCCGTCATGCTGATGTAGCCCTGTTTTATGTAATCCGACGTGTCGGCGCTTGCCGCCGTGATGCCCGACGCCCCCAGTCCTGCCTCGTTGGAAAAGATTCCTCTGGACACCCCCCAGCGCAGGGACTCAAATGCCGAGACCGCCACAGTGCCGAAAATACCGCCGGACACGGCGCCAGGACAGAACGCCGACACCAGAATTCCCATGGCGGCCTCGGGAAGGTTCCTCCAATGGGCCAAAATAACACCCAGGGTCCCCAGCAGGTAAACCACTCCCATAAAGGGCACAAGGACCTTCGTGACCTTTCCGATCGCCCGAATACCCCCCAGCACAACCAGAATCGTCAGCACCGTCACGAAAAGCCCCGTTTTTGCCTTGCCGATTCCGAAGGATACATACAGCGCATCCGCAATGGAATTGGACTGCGTCATGTTTCCCATCCCCAGGGACGCCGTCACGGCAAACAGCGCAAAGCATATGCCCAGAAGCTTCCCCAGCCTTTTGTCGGGAAGGGCGTTTATACAGACATACATGGGGCCTCCCGCCATCTCTCCCTTTTCGTTCCGTCCCCTGTATTTTACGGACAGCATGCTTTCCACCAGCTTTGTGGCAAGACCGATAATGCTTGTTACCACCATCCAGAACAGCGCCCCCGGTCCTCCAAGCACCATCGCCGTCGCCACGCCCACAATATTTCCTATGCCCAGCGTGGTTGCCAGCTCCGTGGTCAACGCGGAAAAGGAGGATATCTTACCCTCCCCGCCGCTTCCCTTATCACCTCCGAAGGCGCACTTTAACGCCCATTTCAGATTTTTCAGGGGCAAAAACCTGAGACGCACCATGAGATAAATTCCCGTTCCAAGCAGCAGCAGGATCAGCCATGGCCCCCACACCAGATTGTCAAGCCACTCGATTATACCTTCCGCATGCTGCGAAGCTCCATTGGAAAGACTTTCTTCAATGAATTGCTTTTCTTCATTGTTCATAAAAAAACCTCTTGTACCATCTTGCTAAAATATATGGCACATAAGGTTTTTTTATGCTCGTACTCTATAAAACATGTCTTTCTATCCGATATTACGAAACTCAGGAATCAATTCGCAGATCTCACGGATGCCCATTGCGTAAACGGTATCCCTGGGCGCGATATTATATGGCGTTTCAAAGCCGTGTATGCCAAAGGTCAGCTTGTTTTCACCCAAGGGCAGACTGTAATACCAAAGCCCCTCCGAGTCCCTGCCGTACCAATCCTCTCCTTCCGCGCCATAAGGCACGTCGGAGTTGGTGCCCAGATAAATCTCCACGGCATTTCCGGCAGTGTCATGCAGGACGCCCGCTATTTTCTCCGTCTGTGCCAGCCCCCAGGTCTCATAAATTTCCTCGGCATTGGCAAAAAATCTTTCCAGCTCCTCCGGCTCAAAGATATCATAGTAAATATCAAGGGCCATCCACAGGGAGCTGCGCATGTACTTCCAAGTGTTAGAATAAATGCTATCCCTGACAATCTCCTGTTCATTATATATCACCGAATACTGCAGACCCCCGCCGCCTGTCAGCTGCACGGCATAGACCGTATAGTCATGGGCGTCCATCAGAATGGTCAAATCGTCCCCGGATGCGTTTTTCAAACCAAAGCACCATAAAATAAAATTTACGCCCTGGGCATAGTCGTCGGAGTAAATTACATACTGCTTCCACCGGTACATTTCCAGCTCCGTATTTCCCGCGTACATTTTAATTCCCAGCTCCTCCGGCAGGAACCCCAGAGCTTCTGAAAACAGACCCATAACGACATCTCCAAAAACGCTGTAGGTATTAAAACGGAATTCCGACTCAAACAGAAATTCCCTGATTTCCTCCGTGATTTCCTTGGGCTGTTCGTCCACATAATACTGTCTTTGGTCCGCCAGCCCCTCCGCAAAGCCCGCAAGGCGGCTGTAAAGTGATTCCTCATAGCCGGTGGTAAGCGTCAGCACATCCGGCTTTTCCTG
The DNA here is from genome assembly GCA_910578215.1 of uncultured Acetatifactor sp. GTDB lineage: Bacteria > Bacillota > Clostridia > Lachnospirales > Lachnospiraceae > Acetatifactor. Next base: position 2,541 of record CAJTPH010000028.1, read on the forward strand.
TTCCGTCAGGCTGACCTTTCCGTACCTCAGGGCATCCGAAACGTCAAAGAAGATCTGTGGCAGCCAAAGCGCCGACACAATCATCAGAACAAACGCCAGAACAGCGGCGCCGTATTTGCCAGCTCTTTTATTTCCGCTCCTCTGGGCTTTGGATTTACGATTTTGTTCCCTGCCCTTTCGAGGCCTATTGGATCTTTTCTTCATTAAAATGCCTTTCTTCATTGGGAAACAGTACCTTCATGACCGTGCCTTCCCCCAGCCGGCTCTCAATCATGAGGCTGATGCCATGCAGCGCCGCAATCTTTGAACAGAGCGCCATACCGATACCGGCGCCCCCTTCCTTTCTGGAACGGGATTTATCCACCATATAAAAAGCCTCCGTGATACGCCCGATCTCCTCCTCGGGAATGCCTCTGCCGTTGTCCACGACCTTGATCTCATAGGCGTCTCCCACGTTTTTTCCCTTCATGAGGATAAAGCTGATTTCACCCTTATCCATGGCCTTTGCGGCATTGTCAAGCAGGTTATAAAACATCGACAAAAGCAGCTCCGCGTCTCCGTATAATGTCGCCTTCTCCAGGTCTATCTTGCCCTTGATTCCCCTCTGGTTCCAGATTGGCCTGACTGTCGTGCGGATATTTTCCTCCAGCTTTTTTGTAGGTACAGGCTTAAAATCAATGGGATTTTTGTCCATGCTCACAAGCTCAAGCAGCTTATGGGAAAGGCTTTCCAGGCGCTTTCCCTGACTGTAAATATAAAAATAAGCCTCTCTGTTCTCCTCCTCTGTCAGCTTCATGGAATTCAGCATATCCGCGTATCCGATGATGGAGGTCAGGGGCGTTTTCAGCTCATGGGCGAACGCAGCGGTAAAGTCCTCCTTCTGCTTTGCCTCCAGCTCCTTTACGGCAAGCTCCTGCATGAGCCTGTCCGCCATCCGGTTAAAGTTTCTCGCCAGGTGGCCGATCTCGTCCTCGCTTCTGTCCGAGGAACGCAGCTCATAATCTCCCTCTGCGATTTTTGCGGCAAGCTTGTCAAGCTTTCTGATAGGTCTTGTAATATAACGGGAAACCAGGTAAATTCCCATGCCTCCCACCAAAAGCAGAATCATAAGAACCGCCCGGTACTGCATCAGCATGCCATGCCTGTCACTGTAAATCGAGGTCAGGTCCTTGCAAATGCCAAGGAAAACCGGCGACGTCGTTCTGTCTGTTACGCCTGCCATCAGCATATAATAGCCCTCACCCGCCTTTTGTATTGAATAACCATAGTTATTATTCCCTGTCAGCGAATTCACCAGCGCCGTGATCTCCTCCTCCGTACCCGTATCCGCAATATAGCTGCCTCCGTACACATAAGAGGGCGCTCCCGTCTCCATGCCCTGTATGACAAATATATGGTTTCCGTTGATTTCCACACTGTCCTTTATGCTGTCCAGGGTCTTGTTGACGGCATATTCCTCCCCGTACTCCTCCATGGACTGATAGCCCATCTCAAACAAATACCTAAACATCCGGCTCTCCAGATTTCCCTGCTCGATCTCGCGGTTTAAAAGCCTGGAAAAGTTGGAATGGAGCATCCAGATGCCAAATACCGTAAAAAAAAGGGTAAGCACCACAGTTGTCAAAAGAAACAGTTTATCTGCAAATTTCATGCATCCTCCTGTTGACTGACTCGGTCTGTCTATGAACCAGAACAGTCATTATGTGTTTTTCACATCTCCCTCCAAACGATAGCCCACCTTGTATACGGCCGTTATCTCATTATCCCAGTTCAGCTTTTTCTTTAATCTCTGAATATGCAGGTCCACGGTCCTGCTCTGCCCCATATATTCCCCGCCCCACACATTTTCATAGATTGTCTCGCGGTAAAGGGCTATGTTGCGGTTCCTCGCCAGCAAGAGCAGCAGGTCAAATTCCTTCATGGTCAGCGACACAGGCTCCCCCTTCTGAGTCACCGAACGGGAAGCCGTATTTAACACCACATCAAAAACCTCGATCACGGCTTCCGCCTTGTTGTACCTGCGAAGCACCGCCTCCACCCTTGCCAGCAGCTCCACGATCTCAAAGGGCTTTGGCAAATAGTCGTCCGCGCCCATCTTTAAGCCTTTTACTTTATTTTCCGTGCTCCCCAGGGCCGTCAGAAAAATCACGGGCAGCTCCAGCGTTCTGGCATATTCCATCAGCTCATAGCCATTGATGCCCGGAAGCATCACATCCAGCAGCAAAAGATCAAATTTTTCGGTATCCATCAAATCAGCCGCCTTTACCCCGTCCGGCGCCCATGTACAGCCGTACCCTGCCCTGCGCAGATTCATACGAATCAAATTTGCGATGGGCTCCTCATCCTCAGCAATCAATATCCTTATCATTTTTTACCTCTCTGTCCGTTTCGTAAGCTCCGTTATGATATGCCTCCTGTGTATCCGTTTTGTATCTCATACTCACCGCCCCTCATTCCCAGTCCGGCATATGATCATTGGCGCGTTTTCTCCAAACTCCCCTTGAAAATATCTTTTTCGTAGTAATTATACAGGATTTCAGGAAATGTGACAAGTGACAGGCTTGCATATAAAGCGTCAAAATCGGCTGACGCATCTAAGGGGGCTGCTGCAAAACTCAGAGAAGGTACAGGCAAAAATGCGTTAGCTTCTTCAGCCTCACCTCAGCTTAAACGTTTTGGGCGCAAATTTCCTGGTGATAAAAAAGGCCGCAACAGCACAGCCGCAGACAACGCACATCCAGGGCAGGGCCGCCGTCAGGTCCCTGCGCACAAACAAAACCAGCAGCTGAAAGATTCCCTCCAGATAACCCAAAATCTTAAAAACCGGGCTTTTCGCCGTCATGTCCGCGGAATAGGGCTGTATGGCGTAATAGACAATGCACTCATAGGTTTCCCATAAAATCAGAAACAGAATACATACCGCCGCCAGCTTTACCACCGTACTTCCGGGTATCTGCAGACCGGACAGAAACAGCAGAAACAAAATATGCAGGATAATGAAGGCAAAGGAAACCAAATCCCCCTTCAGCAGATACAGGTATCGCTGCAGCATGCTTCTGCGTATAAAAGCCGGTGATGCCATATGGTGATGCAGCATATGCAGATCAATATTGCGGAAATATATCTGCATCAGCCGGTTGGCAAAGGTCAGGGATACGGCAAAAGCTATCAGCACCGGCGTATAATCCAGCGCCGTGTCCGAGGTCACGGGCAGCCAGCCATAGCGGATGCCAAGTCCCAGAACGGCGCCTATGAAAAACATGGACAGAATCCTGTCCCGCCTCTCTCTGCGGATCGCCCTGCCGAAACGCTTGATAAACGCCTGCTCCAAATACCTTTCCGGCGTTTCGTCCTTATGCGCCCTGAAAAATTCCCTGTTTTCTTCCCATCCGGATTCCAGCAGCCCGTTCTCATCTTCGCCCGTGGAGCTGCTCTGGACCGCAACCCGAAAGCTCACTATGTTCTGATTGGCAAATGTTACAGCCATTTTCTTATAGTCAGTATACTTCATATGGTAACGCCAGCAAACAACGGAAAGAAGCGCACATACCGCTCCTGCAGCAGGCTGCCAGACCGGGGGGATTGCCATGTTTTCATATACCCCCCAACAGGCTCCCGCGTAAGCAAGCAGAATCAGCACATATGCCGTGAGCCTGCGGATTCTCTTACCGGGCAGCCGTCCGAATCTTTTGTAGATGCTTAAATATACCACATTGCCTCCCAGCATGCAGAGCAGCTTAAGCAGCACAAGCACCGCAACTGTTCCCCAGTCACGAAACAGGAAATACAGCGCGGGAAAGAGCATAAAACAGTAGAAAAAAGCATTTTTTGCCGCCTTATAACGATAATAGGAGGTGGGATTCACCATAAAATGCGTTAAAAATGTGTAATCCTCCGCATTCGATTTGAACAGTCCACACTCTATTATCGGCGCTGCCACACATTTCACCAGAATAAAGAGCATGAGGAAGACGCCCGCAGTTACCCTTTCTTCCGGCAGAAAAAGGTGGGGAACCACATAGAGCAGGATCAAAGTACCGATGTTATTTGTCAGCGCCGACTTGACAAAGCCGAAGGCAAGACTGAGCAGGCTCCATATTTTTTTAAGCCCATAGCGGCTGTACCAGGAACTATGTACGATTTTTCCCAATATGGGCAGCCTGTTTAGATAATACAGAAAGGCGTTGATCTGAATGACCAGATAGATCTCTGCGTAAACCATAAGCCGGTCGGACAGCTTTGGGGATGCCTGCACGTTTTTTTCCGCACTCATTTGCGCCTCCCTTCCTTGGGGGAATTTTTTTGCTTTTTTGGCGAGCCCTTCCCGGCGCTCCCGGGCTCCTTCTCCTGTACGCTTTCCGCCTCCCCCTGCGGTTTTTCCTGAAGCGCCCTTATAATATAATCCTCGAAAGCCCCGCCCTCAAGGCCGGACTCTTTCACCGCCTCCAGCACGCCCTCTCTCAGCAGCACTATCTCATCACTCATATCCTGCGCCAGCTGCATGATATGGGTCGCCATAATGATAATGTGACCCTCCTTCATGCCCAGCAGCATTTCCTTGATATCATGTGATACAATGATATCAAATGATGACAGCGGCTCGTCAAGCAGAATAACCTTCGGATTGCGAATCAGGCAGCACAGCAGCTGCAGCTTGTTTTTCATTCCATAGGAATAATTTTTAATCAGCTTATGCCGATCCTCAGCTTCCATATGCACCAGATCAAAATAGGAATCAATGCTTTCCTCCGGGTCCTTCTCCCGGTTCAGCTTCACAAAAAAGTGAATAAATTCGTAGCCTGTAAGAAAGTCCGGCAGTACCGGCGAGGCGCTGACAATACCCACATCCTCAAAGGTAAGAGGACGTGAAACACCGTTTTCCTCTAAAAGCACCTCTCCGTCCTCAAAAAACAAATCACCGCTGATACAGCTAAACAGCGTGGTCTTCCCCGCACCATTCCGTCCAAGGACACTGTAGATAGAGCCTTCCTGAAACACGGCGCTTGTGTGGTTCAGTACGATCTTTTTGTCAAAATGCTTGTAAATGCTTCTGATGCATAGCTGCATGCAAAATTACCCCTTTCTTTTTTGTTTTAAAGGCCGGCCGGAGCCGGACCAACAGAACCGGGGAGCCTTCCCGTTTTAACGGTTCCGCCCTGCGTCCGCTTAAGCGGAGCTGCCTTTTATAAGAATATGATAACTTATAATTTTCAAGATAAAGCAAATAAAGGTTAAAATGAAGGTAAAATAAACTTAAAGAAAGGTTAAAGCTGCGGACAGCTCTCCTTTGACAGAAAGCCGCCCGCAGCCTTGGTATTTGGTTCTCTTTAATTATCGCAGCCGCAGTCCTCGCACCTGTCAAAGGCAGGGTTGAAGGCATAGAAGTTCTTGCTGTCCAGCTTATCCTGGGTAATGCGGAGGGCTTCACCAAACCGCTGATAATGCACAATCTCGCGCGCCCTAAGGAATTTTATGGGTTCGCATACATCCGGGTCGTCTATAAGCCTCAGGATGTTGTCGTACGTGCTTCTCGCCTTCTGCTCTGCCGCCATGTCCTCGTGAAGGTCGGTGATGGGATCGCCCTTCACCTGGAATTCGCAGGCGTTAAAAGGAATTCCTCCCGCAGCCTGGGGCCATACGCCAACGGTGTGGTCTACATAATACTTGTAAAAGCCGCTCTTTTCGATCTCCTCCATGGAGAGATTGCGGGTCAGCTGGAAAATAATGGCTCCAACCATTTCCAGATGTGCCAGTTCTTCCGTGCCGATGTCGGTCAGCAGTCCGGCAACCTCCTTGTGAGGCATAGAATAGCGCTGGGACAGATAACGCATGGATGCCGCCAATTCGCCGTCAGGTCCGCCGAATTGAGAAATAATTGCCTGTGCAAGCTTTGCGTTGGGATTTTTAATGTTTACGGGAAACTCCAGTCTGTTCTCATAATTCCACATTTATACACACTCTCCTTCCCAGGGCAGGGGCGCCGAACCCCATCTCCACTCTTTGCCGCTCTCTGCCAGTTCAAGGGTCAGAGGAAAATATTTCATGGAAAATTCTTTTGTCATCTGCTGTTTGATTCTACTGTAGTGGTTGAAGTACTCCATGGCACCGCGGTCAGATGGATGGGTGTCCAGGTACAGCCCCAGCTCTATCAGGACAAACCCCACGATACCGATGTCATGCAAAAGTTGTTCCTTGCTTCCCATTATACACATCTCCTTCCGGTGAAAGGTTTGTTCAGTTCGGGAAATATCGTGCCACTACAATATGCCTTCTCTAAATCGTCAAACATTTTATCAAATTTCTGCCATGGCACATAAGCCATTGCGACAGGAAATTTGTCAATGTTTGTTCCGCAGCCGCGCGAAGCTTCCATGCGCTGCGCAGCTTCCATGAAACGCTTATCTTCATTGGAACGTCTTGCTTCCATGTGATGCATGGCTTCCATGTTGCGCGAAGCTCCATTCATATAATCCTGCATTTCGATTCCTTTCCAGTATTTTATTGGTTGCTATATGTTATGTTATCAGCCTGAAAAGGTGCATGGCGGCATTTTAGACAAGGGCTGAGACGGTAATACCGCATATTTGCCATAAAATAACAATCGTTGTTTATATTTAAGCAAATGACAATATCCATTACGATTTGTCATTTATCTTGAGGAAAACGGCAATGGCCATTATGATACAGATATTTTGCAGGACATGGCTCGATGCGGAAAATGCGTTGAAGATGCCCAGGCACCTGAACAATACTAATTATTTGGTGGGCACTGTGGCTTTTGGGTTCGTTCATATTTCATAGAAATAAGCAAATTTTCATATAGAAAATCAAGATATGAATAACTATTTATTTAAAGAAATACAAGACTTATATTGAAGCAAGCAGTAAATACATGCAAATAACGTATGTTTTTTATTTGTATTGTAATCCATGTAATATTTTCTCAGCAGATGAATGTAAAATTAATCATCCAATGTAAAAGCTATTTTTAATGAAGAAGCTGCTCTTTATAAATAACATTTGATAATTTCCACTAAAAAATAATTTTCATTATATAAGCAAAAAAACATTTAATAGAAATTACAGCTTCAAAAAGAAATCCGGAAATCAGCCCATCAAAAAAACATGCGTTACATAACATAAACTATCCAAAAATTCAGAAACCAATTAAACAATTTTTCTTCTCGGAGTATAAGTTGTTTTCCACCTAACGCAAAAAACGGCATCCCACTCGGAATACCGTCGTTTACTGGACTGAAAGTACACGGTTCAGCCGCCTCTCCCAGCTTTTCCACTGTGACAGGCTTCATTGTCGTCACACACTGCAAAGCGATACATAACACCCTACCTGGATTCTCCCATAAAAAAGAATGCCACTGTCCCGCAGCCCGTGTGTGTGCCGATCGTAGGACCGATATGATTGATCAGGCAGTTCTCTATGCCAAACCGCTCTCTCACCCGGTCGCGTACATACTCCGCATCCTCCAGGGCGTCGCTGTGGCTGATAAAAATACAGTCCTCCCTATTTTCCTGCGCCCATGTGCCCATCTTTTCACCCATGTAGTCCACCAGCGCGTCCAGAGACTTTCTCCGTCCCCTGACCTTGCCAATAAGGATCAGATGCCCCTCGTTGTCAACATGCAGCTTTGGCTTGATGGATGCCAGCGTGCCGAGAATGGCGGCCGTCTTGCTGACGCGCCCACCCCTGTGGAGATGATGCAGATCCTCCACGGTAAAAACATGGACCACATTCAGCGCGTGCTCCCTAAGCCACTGCGCCGTCGCCTCTAATGTCTTTCCCTCATCCCGCAGCCGTATTGCCTTATGTACAAGCAAGCCCTCGCCCATGGAAGCGCAGAGGCTGTCAATCACAATGATCTTAACATCGGGATGCTCCTCCATAATTTCCGCCGCCGCAATGCACATATTGTTGTAGGTGCCGCTTAAGCCGGACGAAAAGGCAATATGCAGGATTTCCTTGTCTGTCTTGATATACTCCTCAAAATACTCCCTGGCATCCTCCGGGTTGATCTGGGAGGTAGTGGGCATCTTGCCCTCCTCCCTTATCAGACGGTAAAATTCTTTCCAGTCCAGTTCTTTATCGCGCCCGTAGGTAATCCCGTCCATGATATAGCTGATAGGCATGCATCCCACATTGTGCTTCTCCAGGTATTCCACCGGCAAATCGGCAGTACTGTCCGTGGTGATCTTAAACATAGCTTAATCTCCTATGAAACGTTTTTTCATTGCTTAAACCTATAAAATCAGAAGTATCACACGGTATATTGGATTATTTATATTTACCCTTACATTAAACAAAGCAATAGCCGCATGGCCCTTATCTCCCGACAGACGACCTCTCCGCCGTCCGTCTGTTCACAAGTATATCACTAAACACGGACTTTTTCAATGCAAGTTTTTAATGCAAGTTTTATTGCAAGTTTTACCGCAAGTTTTATTCCTTCCCCTTAAACGCCCCCGGCAGACGTGTCCGAATCAGCCTGCTCTTTAGCTTTTGACAATCCAGGGGAATCAACGGATAGATATAGCTTCTTCTGGAAACCGTCCTGTTGCAGCAGATAGACAGCAACGCTATGGCAATTCCGGCTATATAGCCCCACAGCCCAAACCACTGAGTCAGCAAAAGATTAATGATCCGCAGGAATTTCAGCGCATATCCAAGCTCATAATTGGCCTGGGTATAGTTGGCGATGGCCACAAACGCCATATAGAGCATTACCTCCGAGGAAAACCAGCCGCTGTTTACCGAGAACTCTCCCAGTACCAGCGCCGCCATTACGCTTAAGGGCGTACTCAGCATGTTGGGCGTATTTACCGCCGCCAGCTTCAGCCCGTCTATGGCAAGCTCCAAAATCAAAAACTGCCAGATAAGCGGAATGTTGGGGTCCTCCTTCAGCAAAATAAAGGAAAAGCTCTCGGGAACCCATTCCGCATGGTTTATAAGCAGCAGAAAGGTCGGCGTCATGATATAGGTAAACAGCGCAATCAAAAAGCGGGTGATCCTCAGATAGGTACCTGTGATAGGGGGAAAATAATAATCGTCCGCCTCCTCCACCACATCGAAAATCGTTGTGGGAAGAATCATTGCGGAGGGCGAATTGTCAACCAATATTACAATGTTTCCCTCCAGTATCTGTGCTGCCGCGGCATCGGGTCTTTCGGTATACTTAAACTTCGGAAACGGGTTATACCAGCGTCTCTGATAAAGGCATTCCGCCAGCGATTCCTGATTCATGGTCAGGGAATCCACCTTGATCGCCTGGATCTTTCCCCGGACCTCCTTCAGAAAATCCTGATCCACCCTTCCATTCATATAGCAAAGCACAATATCCGTATGGGAGCTTTCCCCAGCGGACAGCATTTCCATATGCAGGTCGGCGCTTCGTATCCTGCGCCGTATCAGCGCCGTATTGGACACAAGCGTCTCCACAAAGCCGTCCTTGGAGCCTCTGAGCACCTTGTCCTTCTCCGGCTCCGCCACGCCTCTTGAGGGATAGGTTCTGGAGTCGATCACCAGCGCCTTTGGGTAGCCGTCAATCAGCAGCAGGAACATGCCGGACAGAAGCGAGGTTATCAGCGTCTCATACTTATCCTCAATATCCACCTCCACATAAGGGGTAAATTCTTTGGAAAGCATATGCATATCCTCCGGCATTTTGTCCGGCGTCAGATCCATAAAATACTGCAGCAGCTTCTGCGCCAGATCGTCCTTGCAGAAGCCGTCCACCAGATACATGCACGCCTCCCTCCCACCGATGTGCACAACCCTGTATATTACGTCAAAATTTGCCTTCACGTCCAACACCTGATTCAGGTAATCCATGTCCTCCTGAAGGGAACCGCTCAAAAAATATTTTTTATCTGTATTTATATCCAAAATAAAAGCTCCTTTTTAACTCCTGCCTGATTTTCACTGCATTCAATCATAGCATTCATCAAAAAGGAGAAACCTATACTAATGAAGAAAAGATTTTCATAGATATTATTGAGTGGTACTTCCCAGCCCGCCGTTTCTCACGCCGTCCGCCTCATCGTCCACCGTGATTCCGTACTCCAGAAAAATTCCCTGCGCAAAGCCTGTACCCTGGGTTACATCCACTGTCCTTCCCTCGTTGGAGGCGTTTGTCAACTTGATAAAAATATGCCCCTCGTTGTCGGAATTATAATAATCGCTGTCAATGACTCCCACGGTGTTGTTCATCTGCAGACGGTATTTAAAGCCCAGCCCGCTTCTGGGATAAAGCTTCAGCACCCAGTCCTCATCCATTTTTACCCGGATACCCGTGGGTATCTTGATAGTTGCCGCAGGCGGCAGCGAAAAAGAAAAAGGAGCGAAAAAATCATACCCCGCGCTGCCCCTCGTGGCACGCCTTGGCATAAGCAGCGACTCGTACATATCTCTGATATCGTCTTCCGTGTACTGGGGAAATTCCTCCCTCATTGCCTCGACAAAATTCTCCTCGCTCACCTTAAAAAACTGTGCAACTCGCTTCATAGGCCCATGCCTTCCTCCAATAAATGTCTCCGCGGCTGATCCGTCATTCACAGCATCCGCCGATTACGGGTTTTTCGGTTATCTGATAGGAATCTGCGTAATCTCCGCAGTGCAGCACCGGATATGCCGGGTCCGGCTGCCTTAATGTCTCCTGCACATCGATGACACGCTGATTCGTGCTGCCCTTCCAGAGCAGCTTCACATCCTTTTCTTCCTCATGGAACTCACCGTCCACAACCACATCCACATATTTCATCAGGGAATACTGCATGATATTTTCCCAGCTATCCCCCGTATATAACCAAATCGTCTTATCCGGAAACCTTTCCCTGATCTGCGCCATAAGCTCCCGTACATCCAGCCTGTTTGCCGGATGCAGCGGATCTCCGCCCGAAAAGGTGATCCCCGAAATATAGCTTTTGCCCAACTGTTCAAAGATCTCCTGCTTTGCCGCCTCGTCGAAGTAAAGACCGCCGTCAGGGTCCCATGTGACCGGATTATGGCATCCCCTGCAGCAATGGCTGCAGCCTGCCAGCCACAGTACCACCCGCAGCCCGTCCCCGTTCAGCATATCGTCCTTTGTTATATTGTGATACCTCATAGCTACATGGATTTCCTTTCCGCAATTTCCGCCATCTTCGCATCGTTGAGCCTGGTATCGCCATGTACGCGCGAATAAGACAGATAACCGTTCATACGGTCAATCTTTGTCAGATTACGGCTGCCGCACTTGGGGCAGACATCCATCTCCAGCTCCTGATGCCCGCAGTCATCACAATAAGCAAGGGACAGATTTACTCCCTCATAAAAGCCCATTTCCATGGCGCGGCGTATCAGGGTTTTGATCGCCTCCAGATTATAATCGATGGGATACTTTACATACTGTATTTTGCCGCCGTTGCACAGGTTCCAGAAGCGGTCCTCTATATCCTGCTTCTCAATGGGCGTAATATCCTCCGATACATGACAGTGAAAGCTGTTGCTGACATACTCCCTGTCGGACACGCCCTCCACAATACCGTACTTATTGCGGAACTGCTTTACCTGGACTCCGCAGAGATTCTCGGCAGGCGTTCCGTAAATGGCGTACAGGTTCCCGTCCTGCTCCTTAAATTCATTGACTCTGGCGTTGATATACTCCATTACCTCCAGAGCAAAGGCACCGTCCTCAACCAGGGATTTACCGTTGTACAGCTCCTGCAGCTCATTCAGCGCCGTGATGCCGAAGCTTGCCGTGGCCGACTTTAAAAGAGGCTTTATCTTGTCATGCAACCCCAGCTTCCCTCCCAGGAACCCGCCCTCACAGTACGCAAGAGGGTTGGTGGACGCACGCATCTCCCCCAGATAGGCATAGGTACGGATATGAAGCTGACGGATCAGGTTTAAATAATAGTCCAGCACCTCGTAAAAATCCCGGCTCTCTTTCCTTGCCTTTGCCAGAATCATGGGCAGGTGAAGGGACACCGCGCCGATGTTAAAACGCCCTACAAACACGGGCATGTCCTTTTCATCCGCAGGATGCATGCCTCCCCTCTCATACCAGGGGGAAAGAAATGCGCGGCAGCCCATGGGAGAGATAACTCTGCCATACTGCCTGTATATACTTGCCACATAGCCCTTTCCGGTCAGGCTCAGCCAATCGGGGTACATCGTCTTGGCGGAGCATTCCACTCCCGCCTCAAACACATCCTCCAGCGGCTTCCCCGGCCCATGCAGGTTCTCGTCATATAAAAATACGATCTTGGGGAATAAGACAGGCTTCTTACACTCTTTTTTACCCTGCCCCTGCCTTCTTACATTCAGCATCGTGATTGACGCAAGCCTTGCAAACCTGCCGGTTCCGGTGCCCGCCGTCACGGTGATAAAGGGATAGTCTCCACGGCTGCTTCCCACGGTGTTGAACTTGTACTCCCATCCCTGGAAGCCCTGCTCAAACTCCCTTCTCAGGTCCGCATAGGCTTCCGCCTCCGCCGCTTCCCTGTCAATGCCAAGCCTTAAATATTTGTCAATATATTTCTGATAGGATTTCTCCGCATAGGGCTCCAGGATCAGGTCCACGCTTGGAACCGTAAAGCCCCCGTACTGCTGGCTTGCGGCGCTTAACACAATATCCCCGATCACATCGAAGGCAACGTCAAGGGATTTGGGCTCGTTGTACCACACATTCCCCATCTCAAAGCCGCCGCTCAGCACGTTCTGCACATCAAAAAGGCAGCAATTCATGGTATCCCTCCGGGCCGACATATCATGAATATAGATGTATCCGTCCCTGCACGCCTGAATCTCCTCCGTGGTCAGGAAAAACTTCTGGTACAGCTCCTTGTTGAGCTGGTTAAAAATCAGACTTCTCTTGGTTGCGACAAGCGCAGAGTCCGTGTTGGCGTTTTCCTTGTCGCCGATATACATAATGGACTGGCTCTTTTTATACACATCGTCCAGCATGCGCACAAAATCCTGCTTATAGTTGCGGTAATCCCGGTAGCTCTTTGCAACCACAGGCTTCACCTGCTCCAGCGCGCTCTCAACAATGTTATGCATCACAGGAATGGGAATCTCGTTCACGTCAAGCTCATTTACCTTGTCGATGACATACCTGCAGATATGGCGTTCTTCTTCCTCGGTAAATTTTGTCAATGCTCTGTATGCGCTTTTTGCCACGGCATTGATCACCTTCTGGACATTGAAGGCTTCCTTGCTGCCGTCCTTTTTGACCACATAGACCGTCCCGCAGGGCATATACTCCTCACCATAGTTGACGTTTTGTGTAGCTGCCTGATAAAAATTACTGCTCATTGCGCACCCGTTTCCTTCCGTTATGCCATATTAATGTATCCGTCCTTACAATATACCTCAAAATTATTACATTGTGTAATCATAGCATTTCATCACTAAATATAGTATGCTTTGGTCTTCGCCAACAATATATTGTGCCGATCATCTAACAGTATAAGAAAGTTTTCCCGGCTTGTCAACAAACAGCCGCCTTAAATAATCCACAAAAAAATATCTAAAATTCTATTAAAAATTTAGATATCTTTTGCTTGACTTTCTGCATTTAAACTTTTTACCTCGGAAATTCCCGCCGTCAGCCGCATGGTGACAATAATTTCCTCCAGCCATTTCGCATATTGCTCCCTGACCGAAACCGGCGTAACGACCACCGCCTCCCGCCCGATGCCGGACAGCCAGCCGAAAAACTGACCGCTGACCGCCACGCGCGCCCGGATGCGGAACACCCTTTCCGTCATGGGACGGATGTCCACCTCCCTGCCGAAACGGTCGATTACGACGCCTATAAGCCTGTTGGGAAACTGCAGAGTCACCGTCTGCTCCTCTCCCCCGAACATGCCGAAGGTCTGATTGGTATAGTCCGCCAGGTCTACCCTGGCAAACTGCTCCATGCCCTCCCTTGCCGCTTTCAGCACCTTCACCTGCCCGATCTTGTCCACCCGGTAGTGCTTCATTATGCCCTCCGCACTGTCGTATGCGGCAAGGTAATAGTTCTCCTCCCGCCAGATAAGCGCCCAGGGACTCACCCTTTTCTCGCCGTTTTGCCGCGGCACAAGCTCTTTTTTCAGATTCCAGTCCATATACTGAAAGCTTATCTGCTTATTTTCCTGAATGGCCCTATGTATACTGTCAACACTGTAATAAATACTCTCGTTTTCCGTCTTTATCCGCCTGGCAACATACACCTGACGCTGCAGCTTTCCCGCGTCATGCTTTCCCGCCAGCTGCTCCAGCTTCTTGATCAGGGTCCGCGATTTTCTTGTGGTAATGAAACGGGACGCCTGCACCGCGTCAACCAGAAGCTTCAGCTCCGCAAGCTCAAAATCCCTGCATGCCATATAATAGCCGCCGCCAAGCCTGCTATGGACCTGAATGATATCGTAGCCAAAATCGCAGAGCTTCTCAATGTCGTCATAAATACTTTTGCGCTCGGAATGGATTCCCTTCTCCTCCAGATATGCAATGATATCCGCCGTGCTCACCGGATGGTTCTCATCCGTATTTTCCGTCAAAAGCTTTACAATATACAGAAGCTTAAGCTTTTGTCCCGCCGATTTCGCCATATCAAACCTCCAGCAAGGTGCGCCGCCCTCATCCCGGGGATTCGCGGCAGACCTATTTTACAGTGCCCTCGTCTGTGGAAAGCGCCCCTGCCTGCGCGTTCTTTTTCTTTGCCCAGGCGATTCCGATTGCCGTCGCAGCGCCTGCCACCGCCACAATTATAACCAGCAGAATAATCTGAGACAAAAATGTGTTGATAAAATTAATCATATCTATACCTCCCCGGTGCTTAAGCACACAAATTTTTATTATGATAAGTTGGTTTTAAGCTGCCTCGTCTTCTTTTTCGGCATAGTTTAAATCCACACGCTACACTATAGTATAGCAACACCCCGGCTCCACGTCAAGACACATCCCACACGCCCTGGGACATAAAACGCGCCGCCTGGGCCGAGGCCCGCTCTATGATCTCATTGTCATAGCCTATCAGCTCGAGCAGTCTGATAGCATTTCTGGTAGTCGCCTTTCCCGCCTGGAGCTTATAATTAAAGTACACGTCCCCGTCCCTTACATCCTCCTCAAAATGATAATTGTCAAAATCGGAGCAAAGCAGCCCGGTCAGCTCAATATCGTGAGTGGCGGCAAAGCACAGAATGCCTCGTCCGCTCAGGGATTTTAAGATCTGTGTGGACGCCGCGATCCGCTCCACGGTATTCGTCCCCCGAAGCACCTCGTCCACAAAGCACAGGACAGGCTTTCTCCCGCCTTTTGCCGCGTCAAGAATCCGCTTCAGCGCCTTTATTTCCACGATATAATAGCTTTCGCCCCCCGCCAGGTCATCCCTGAGCGCCATGGAGGAATACACATAAAAAAAAGGGCTCCTGTAGCTGTCCGCCGCACAGGTGTGGATGGTCTGGGCAAGGATGGCGTTGACAGCCACCGTCTTCAAAAAGGTGGATTTTCCGGAGGCGTTGGAGCCGGTGAGCAGCACGCCCTTCTCCGCCGAAATACTGTTTTTTACAGGCGTATCCAGCAGGGGATGGTAGCCCTCCGCCATGCGGATGCCTGCCGTTGGCAAATCCCTTTCCGCTGCCCCTGCGCTTTTCGTCAGCCGATTGCTTTCTTCCTGCCCCTGCGTAAACTCAGGGACGCAGAAACCGTTTTGCAGAGAGCGGCGAAACGACCCTACGGCAATTGCCGTTTCCACATAGCCGGCACACCTGAGCATACCGTCCACGTCCTCCACATGCCCGCGCAGATGCTTAAGCATGCTGTTGAATTTTATCAGATCCGCATGAAAAACCATGCGTATATAGTCCATTATGACCTCCGGAATGCTGCCGGAGGAATTTCCGCGGAAGGGGGACATGACCCAGTAGGAATTCTTCTGCATTCCCCGCAGGTTTTTTCGGTGCCGGCGCAGCTCCTCCCACTCCTGCTTACACACCGGCACGGAAATCCTTTCCAGGGCTTCCGCCGTCCCCATCAGACGCATAATATACGAAAAGCTGGTGATATAGGGGTCGATCTCCCCCTTTTCCCTGAAATAGGTGACAATATTGAAAATAACTAAAACCACGATTCCCAGAATTCCCACGGAAAAATTCACCCATAGCATACCGATCAGAGGCAGAAACAAAAGGTCCATCAAAATATTCTTCTTATTGGAACGGTCTCCCAAAATATCCAGATGGTCCAGGTAGTCATAAAGGGAATACTTGCCCATATGCCCCAGCTGGCTCATGGCAAACTGCACCTGAACGCGCTCGTCGGCATGACCGTCAAAAAACGCAACCACATCCTCCAGATGCAGAAGCGTCTCACGGTCTCTTTTCGGCGTCCTGAGCGTATAGTATAAATACTCCTCCCCCGACGCCGAAAAGGTATAATCCATCCGTTTAAAGAGCTCATCCATGCCAAGGTCATTCCAGGTAACGTCATCCAGCTGTCCGTCCTCGGGATGCCTTTCAAAAAAACGCCCCATGCGCTCAAAACGCTCCAGCTTATATTTTTTGTCGGGCACACCGCCATAATTGTCGTACAGCGACCGGATAAATCTTTCCTTTTCCTTTTTGGCGCGAATGCTTTCCAGCACAAAGATAAAAAGCACAAACAGTATAAGCGCTGCCGCCATGACCAAATATTCCATAGACATATCTCCTGACTTAACCAGATTTTACCGTTCAGAGCCCTGACCGTTCCTTAAATTTCCGCCCTTCCTACTCAAAAACCCGGCGAATCCTTTGCAGCAGCTCGTCAGAGCTTGAAGATTTCAGTATATAATCGCGGATTCCAAGCTTTGCGGTCTCCAGAACAATATCCTTATCCTCCACTCCGGTAAGCATGATAACGGGGACGTCCGCCCGGTCATTCATATTACGTATCGCCTGCAGCGTCTCTATGCCGCCCATGGGCAGCATCTGAATGTCAAGCAGTATAAGATTCGGCTTATTCTCCTTGAGATATTTCAAAGCCCTTACTCCCGAATTGACGGTGACCACCTCATAATATTCACGCAGAATATTGGAAATCCTCGTTAAAACAACTGCCGTATCGTCCACCGCCAGTATACGCTTTCTGCCATTTTCGCCTTCTGTCTGACTCATTTATCTTCTTCCTCCCTTTCAAGAATGCTCAGCAGCTCACCCAAAAGCTCCTCCGCATTATCATCCTCATATAATTTCAATTGCTCCCGTATATGCAAAAGACGCTCTGCCATATTTCCCGGCAGCTCACAGGCAAGCAGCGCCTCCACTCCTTCCATACATTCCTGAGATCGAAAATGCTTTAAATTTTCCAGGGCTTCCTCTGTCTGTTTCCTCAGCTCCTGCATGGGCGGACAGAGAAGCTTTTCTTTTGTGTCCTGCTCACGCCTGCGCCGTTCCAGAAACTGTTCGATATTCGCCAGAAGGATCTCATACTCCTCCAGCAGCAGCGGAAATTGCCGTCGGATCAATTCCCTGTCGCCCTGTGCGGCGGCATTCTCCTGTTCACGGGCCATGGCGGAAACATTCATGGCTCCGATGTTGGCGGATGCGCTCTTTAATCCATGCACCTCTATCTGATAGCGTAAAATATCCGATTCCGCAAGCTGGCACAGAAGCTCCGTCTTGCGCTTGCCCTCTATGCAGAAAAGCTCCAGCAGATCCACAAAGCCCTTTTCATCTCCGGAATAATACTGCATGGCGGCATTCATATCCACCCCTTCTATCTTGAACGCTGACGGAGCCAGGGGCTTCGATTCCTTTTCCCGTTCTTCGGCCTGCCTGTACTTCTCAGGCACCCAGCGCAGCAAAAGCCTGTTCAGCTCGTTCCTGTCAAGGGGCTTTGCAATAAAATCCTGAAAATCGTGCTCCAGAAAATGCTCCCGCATGCCCTCCATGGCATTGGCGGTCAATGCGATCATAACGGGCGCTTTCCCGTTTTCACCGCAGTCCCTGCGGATAATTTCCGCGGTCTCAATGCCGTCCATATCAGGCATCATATGGTCCATAAAGATTATATCATACCGATTGTCACGCACAAGCTCTATGGCTTCCGGTCCGCTTTCCGCCTCGGTCAGATCAAAGCCGTAATTTTTTAAAAGACCTCTGGCTACCTTGCGGTTGATTACATTATCATCCACAATGAGCACCTTCACGCCATAGGCGGTAAACATATCCGTAATTTTCTGTTCTGCGCGGGGAATTTCGGGCATCTCCGAAACCGGCCGTCTGTCCACTATTTTCTGCGGGATCGTTATCGTGACAATCGTCCCTTTGCCGTAGGTGCTTTCCACGTTGATGGAGCCCTCCATCAGCTCCACCAGATGCTTTACAATGGCAAGCCCCAGCCCGGTACCCTCCGCGCTCCGGTTCCGCTTGGAATTGACCTGGCGGAAATCCTCGAAAATCTTTTCCAGGTCTTCCTCACGAATACCGCAGCCGGTATCCTCCACACAGAAGGTCAGCAGCTCCTCATCCTCGTCCCTTCCGGGTTTCCCTGTAAGATATGCGCGTACATAGCCTTTATTCGTAAATTTTACCGCATTGCTTAGTATATTAATCAGAATCTGTTTGATTCTTCCCTCATCTCCGCTGTAGCGGCAGGGGATTGTTTCGTCGCACTCATACTTCAGTATCAGCCCCCGCTGGGAGGCCGCCATATCCATCATTCCCATGACCTCGTCCGCCATGGATTTTATGTAATAATTGACGGTGACCAATTCCATTTTGCCCGCCTCCACCTTGGACAGATCCAAAATGTCATTGATGATCGTAAGCAGGTTCTTTGCCGCCGACTGTACATCCTTGGCATGGGCATAGATATCGGTATCCCCGCACTCCTCCATAATGATATCGTTCAGCCCGATAATGGCATTCATGGGCGTCCGTATCTCATGGGACATGTTTGCAAGAAATTCGCTTTTCGCAGCGCTGGCCTTCTCGGCCTGCTGACGTACCTGCTTGATCTCGTCTATATAGGCCGTAATGTCAGTCATATCCAAAATCAGAATAACGCAGCCCTGCACCCTGCCGTTTTCGTCTACGATACGCTTGCTGTGGCTTTCATACTGCTGTCCGCTGATGGAAAAGCTCTGGGGAACGTCCTCGTTCAGCATTTCCTCGCGAAAACCCTCCACTACCCGGATATTCTCTCCCAGCCTGTGAGCCCGCAGATGAGTGAATATATTCGCCGCCGCTGTGTTATAGCTTACCAGCCGGTCATGGTCATCCAGAGTGATCACGCCGTCGCTCATACTCTCCAGAACCTTTTCCGCCGCCAGATGGCGGAAATCAAAATTTCGGCGGCTCCAGACCACGATAACCACCAGGGCCATGGAGATAGTCAATGTAACCGGCGTGAAATCAAATACCTTTACAAGCTTAAAGACATAGGCTGCCAGCACAAGCACAGGCAGGGTGGAAATTAAAAGGATCGTCTTGTACTGACGGCTGATCTTTTGATCCGAGCGTTCCCGGATCGCCCTCGTCAACGTGGACATACAAAGGATATAAGGAATAATAACGTACACGATCATAAAAAACACATACAACGGACCATAGCTGAGACTGACATAGTAAAATCCGTCCCCATCCGTCACCCACCTTACCTCGCGGTAGAAAAGCCCGTACCAGTTGAAAAATATAACAGGCAGCGACAAAAAGCTGAATATGCCCACAATTTTCAACAGCGTTTTGGGCGGAGTAATATAGCAATAGCTGTAAATAAACCAGCAATAGCAAAGCGGCGCAAAAGCGGAACCCACCTTTTCCACAGCCACCGCCGTCATGGCAGCCTCCACCGTAGGCGCGGTAAGCTCCAATATATACCCCACATTTTGTACCAGCGAGCCGCACATTGTGAGGATCAGCAGCTTCTGCTCTCTGGCGCCCTCCCCGTTAAGCAAAAGAAGCACAGCTATAACTGTCAGACATATGCCAAAGCATTCCAAGCCAATAATCAAATTTACCATATCGTTTCACCGTCCGCTTACAACTTAATCTATCATCCTGACAGCCTTCCGTGGATTACCACAGGCATTACGCCCTGCCGCTTATACCGCCAGAAAGAATTTCACCAGAAAAATTGCGGAAAGCACATAGGTCAATACGGATATTTCCTTGGCTTTTCCGGTAAAAAGCCTGATGACCGTGCAGGCTATCAGTCCGATGCCGATGGCATGCCCGATGGAGCCGGATACAGGCATGGCAATCAGCATAAGCGCCACAGGCACAACCTCGCTCATATCGTCAAAATGAACGTTTTTCAGCCCTGTAAGCATGAGCACACCCACATAGATCAGTGCAGAGGAAGTAGCTGCCGCAGGGATGACCGCCGCAATGGGTGCAATAAACATGCAGGCAAGAAATACGATGCCTGTGGTCAGCGCAGTCAGACCCGTGCGTCCGCCTGCCTCCACACCGGATGCGGACTCCACAAAGGTGGTAACCGTGGAGGTTCCTGTGGCAGAGCCCACCACCGTACCCACGGCATCGGCAAACAGCGCCTCTTTCATCTTGGGCATCTTTCCGTCCTTGTCAAGCATACCCGCCCGGCTGGCGGTTCCCACCAGGGTGCCGATGGTATCGAACATATCTATAATACAAAAGGTAACGACCAATGTAATAACGGTAAACCAGCCCACCTGGGCAAAGCCGCTGAAATTAAACTTAAACAGAGTGGTGTCTGCCATATCCGCAAAGGGCGGCACAAAAGACGCTTCTGTCAGGGACGCAAAGGGATTCGTATGCAGGAAAACCGCCTGCCCTGCCCAGTTGACAACGCTTGCCGCCAGCATGCCCAGAATGACGCATGCCTTAACGCCCTTCTGCGCCAATATGATAATGACAAAGAGGCCGATAAACATAGTCACGACAGTCAGCACCATCTGAGGATAGACGTCTCCCATGGTTTTCTTTGTCAGTCCGGCCGTCAGAGATCCGAAGAAATCCCGCATCACAAAATAGGAATTATTGCCCAGCCGCTGGCCGTCCGCGCTGAAAAACTCCTGCGCAAAATTCTGTACTCCCGCGTTGGAGCCCAGACCGATATTCATCAGCATCATGCCTATGGCGGGAGCAATTCCCAGCCTGACCCCAAGAGGAATCGCATCCACGATCTTTTCCCTGACATTCAGGACAGAGAGGATGATAAAGACGACGCCTTCCACAAGAATAATACAGAGCGCCGCCTGAAAGGACTCCAGATAGGTCATTCCGGTAATGCTTACAATATTTGCCACCACAACGGCAAAGAAGCTGTTCAGGCCCATGCCGGGCGCCATTGCAAAGGGCTTGTTAGCGGCAAATGCCATCACGAACATACCGATGGCAGAAGCGATACATGTGGCGAGAAATACCCCGTTCCACAGGGGCGCTTCGCCGTCCGCTCTAAAGTTTGTGAGCAGATTGGGGTTCAGGGCGATGATATACGCCATCGTCATAAAGGTGGTAAGACCGGCAACTATTTCCGTTCTAACCGTGGTTCCGTTTTCCTTCAGCTTAAAAATCTTCTGCAGCATTCTTTTTCCCTCCTCGTAAAAATCTGCGGCATTATACGCTCAGAATACGCTTCACAATTCTTTCGCACTCGCCATAAATTCTGTCTACGCTCTCTCCCACAAAGAAATCTCCGTTCCGATACAGAACCCGCCCGTTTATCATGGTCATACAGACATTGGACTTACTGCAGCTGTAGACAAGGTTTCCCTGAATATCGTGCAATGGCTGCATATTGGGCTGATAAAGATCGATCATAATGATGTCCGCCTGCTTTCCCTTGGCAAGCACATCGCATTTGGGCAGACACATGACCTTCGCCCCGTCCGCGGTGGCCATCCGCAGAACCTTCTCCGCGTCAAGGCTGGCGGCATTCTCCTCCCTCATTTTGCTCAGGCCCGCCACCAGAAACATTTCCCGAAACATATTGAGGCTGTTGTTGCTGGCCGCCCCGTCCGTCCCGATCGCCACGGGAATCCTTCTTCGCGTAAATTCCGCAACAGGACAAATACCGCTTGCCAGCTTCAGGTTAGAGGCGGGATTGGTTATCACGCTCAGCCGCCTTCGGCTGAACACGTCGATATCGTCGCTTGTCATGTGGACGCAGTGAAACCCTCCTCCGCCAAAATCAAAAATACCCATGGTTTCCAAAAATACCGCCGGCGTCATACCGTATTTTGCCCTGCACTCCTCCACTTCCCTCCGTGTTTCCGCCAGGTGCGTAAATACGGGCGCATGGTATTTGTGCGCCAGCTGAGCCACATGATAGAGAAGCTCCTTGGAGCAGGTATATTCCGCATGGAAGCCAAGCTGATAGCTGATCAGCGAATTTTTCCTGTTCCATCTGTTGTACTGCTCCTCCATCTTTTCAACGGAAGATGTGAAATCGTTCAGGCCGCTTGTGAGGACGCAGCGCATTCCCGTGTCCAGGCAGGCCTCCGCAGTGCTGTCTGAGGTCAGGTACATGTCGAAAATCGATGTAATGCCCGAGGTCAGATATTCCAGAACCGCAAGCCTGGTCAAATAAAAGATGTCCTCCTCCGTAAGCTTTTTCTCCGCGGGAAAAATCTTTTCCGTCAGCCACTTGTCAAGAGGAAGATCGTCCGCATAGGATCTCAAAAACACCATGGCGGAATGTGTATGCGCGTTTTTAAAACCGGGCATCAGAAGGTTATCCCGGCAGTCGATTTCCCCGTCCCATGCGATCTTCGGAAAATCCTTCATGTCTTCCTTTTTAAGCTCGTCCGAATTCACCACACAGGCTATCTTGTCGTTCTTCACCCATATCTCGCCGCGAAACATGGGCCTTGCTTTTTCCATTGTTAATATTCTGGCATTATATAGTCTGATGTTCACTGAATTGACTCTCCTCCAAATCCGTATGGCAGCAAGTCCCCCAACCGGTACTCCCTGTAATCGGTTACGCTTTTTGCCACAATCACTATAAGCTCCCCGCCGGCAAACTCCTGCATGACCTGCCGACATATGCCGCAGGGATAAGCATAATCTACAGGCTCGGCGCCCTCCATGCCCCCGGCAATGGCAATGGCGGTAAAATTTCTCCGTCCCTCGCTGACCGCCTTGAAAATCACCGTCCGCTCCGCGCAGTTGGTGGCTCCGTAGGAGGCGTTTTCTATGTTGCCTCCCTGCAGAATGTCTCCCTCCGCCGTCAGCAGCGCCGCTCCCACCGTATAGCGGGAATACGGGGCATAGGCAAATCTTCTCGCGTCAAGCGCCGCCCGGCCCAGCCGTTCCGTGCATTCCGACTGTCCCTTTTTTTCTGGTTTTGTATTCATATTTTTTCACATTCCGTTTCAAGCTAAAATAACGCCAGTTTTTTTACCGTTTCCGTCACAAGCCTTTTAAAGTCAGGCGCGGTCCTGTCAGCCGCCTCCTGGACCTCCTCATGTGTCAGAGGGCTTGCTGTCATCCCCGCTGCCAGATTACAGATACAGGAAATACCGCAGATTTTCATGCCCATATGGTTTGCGGCAATCGCCTCCACCACCGTGCTCATGCCCACGGCATCACAGCCCAGGGTGCGAAGCATGCGTATCTCCGCCGGAGATTCAAAGGAGGGCCCTGTCAGCTGTGCGTAAACACCCTCCTGAAGGAAAATTCCGTTCTCTCTCGCCGCACTGATGATCGCCTTCCTAAGCCCGGGGTCATACACCTGGCTCATGTCCGGAAAACGTGTGCCCAGCTGGTCAATATTCGGACCGATCAGAGGATTGGGCGCAAACACCGAGATATGGTCTTTTATCATCATCAGGTCGCCCGCATGAAACGACGTGTTCACTCCGCCCGCCGCATTCGTCAGCAGGAGAATTTCCGCCCCCATCAGCCGCATCAGCCTTGTGGGCAGCACCACATCGCTTATGGGATAGCCCTCGTAAAAATGCACCCTGCCCTTCATGCATACTACCGGAACCTTATCCACATATCCGAAAATAAATTTTCCCGCGTGTCCCGGCACCGTGGATACGGGGAAGCCGTCAATTTCGCTGTAGGAAAGCTCGCTTTCCACGCTGAGGGACTCAGCGTAATCTCCCAGCCCCGAACCCAGGACAATTGCAACCTTGGGCACAAAATCCGTCTTTTTCCTCACACACTCATAACAGTGCCGCAGCTTTTCATAAACGCCTGTAACTCCGCTCATCCGTGTCCTCCTCATTCCTGTGGCTTCTCTATTTATTTTTTGCATAAATTGATCACAAAATCATTAAATTATTTCTCTTTTCGGAAAAATGTCACAATTCTTAAGCCTGCTAAATTATTCTTAATTCAGCTTCTTAATAATTTCAAATTAATTATACAAAATGTCATATTAAAATGCAATTCTTTTGTTTTCAATTATAAGCAGCCGTGCCTTTTCATTCCTCCCGACAAAGCTGCTCAAATTATATAACATATATTATTTAATAAACTTGCCGGTAATAGGAATGCACACATTTAATAAAAACACTTGTTATCAATTCTTCTGCACATATTTTGTTTTTGTTTTCAAAAAAAGGGGAAGCCCATACTATATATGGCTTCCCCAAACCTTTAAATAATTATGCAGACCATTCCGCCGTTGCTGTCATTGACAATTTTCTGCATTGTATCCTGCAGCTTTAACTGGCTCTCCTCTCCGATCACGGCTACTTTTGCAGTTATTCCGTCATTCACCAGCTGCTCCACCGTTTTTCCGAAAATATTGGTGTTCCAGATTCCGCTTTCCATATCAGCCTGATTGATAAACCGGATCAGATCCTCCGCCTGCTCCTCCGTTCCCACGATAGGCGCTATCTCCGTTTCTATGTTGGCGCGGATCATATGAATGGAAGGGCTGGATGCCTTGATCTTGACGCCAAACTTGTTGCCGTGCTTAATAAGCTCAGGCTTTTCCAGAACAATTTCCTCCTTATCCGGAGTCACCACGCCATATCCTTTGATACGAACCATATTCACGGCATCCAGCACCTTGGTATATTCGTGCTTCATCGCCGCAAAATCCTTCAGCCTGCTGATAAGCTGGTATTCGTCCGTAATGCTTTCCCCTACCATCTCCGTCAGCATCTCGTAATAATAAGACTCCTCCACATCTATGGTAATACGGATAATTCCGTCGGCAAGGCTGACCGTGTCGGTCTTACACCGCCTTATGTACTCGCTCTCCAGGGCTACGGGCTTCTCCAGCACGTCCCGGATGGTATTGTACTCCTTCATCAGGGATCTGGCCTTCTCCACCATATCCTGCTTCATCCGGTTATCCATGGACAGCATTTCCACCCACTTGGGCATATAAAATTCCAACGCTGATATGGGGAACTCATAAAGCACATTCTCCAGCAGCATGTTGATGTCCTCTTTCTTCAGCTGTTCACAGTTTACCGTGACGGCAGACACCTGATACTTGTCGCTGATTTCCTTCGCCACCCGTTTCGCGTCCTCGGAATAGGGCTTCTGGCTGTTTACCAGCACAAGAAAGGGTTTTTTCAGCTTCTTCAGGGCAAGAATCGTCTTTTCCTCCGCCTCCATATAGCTGCTTCTGGGAATCTCCCCAAAGCTGCCGTCCGTAGTGACGACCAGCCCTATGGTGGAATGATCGTTCATCACCTTGTCAGTACCGATTTCCGCCGCCTGGGTAAAGGGAATCTCATAGTCAAACCACGGCGTTTTTACCATGCGCTCCACATCTTCTTCCATGTGCCCCGCCGCTCCGTCCACCATGTAGCCCACACAGTCGATCAGCCGCACCGACACCGGAATATCTCCGTTTAACGTCACCTGCGCCGCCTCGTTGGGGATAAATTTGGGTTCTGTGGTGGTAATGGTCTTGCCGCCCGCGCTCTGGGGCAGCTCATCCTGAGCGCGGGCCTTTGCATGCTCATCCTCCATGTAAGGCAGCACCATCTCCTCCATAAACCGCTTGATAAAGGTGGATTTGCCCGTGCGCACCGGTCCCAGCACGCCTATGTATATCTCTCCGTTGGTTCGTTTCTGTATATCGTGGTAAAGGTCATAGGTATTCGCTGCATATTCCATATATTAAGCCTCCTGCTATTTGCCTGCTTAATATATATGCAGGCAAAACCCTTCTCATGACAAAAAAATAACTTATTTCTCCATTGAGAAGCACCCAGAGCCGCAAAAAAACGTAATTAAGACAATACAGAAAAAACAGTGCTGATTTTACATAAAAAAGTGGAACCGCCCCGCGGCATGCTGCTTTTGCTTAAAGCGGCTTGCCCTCAACGGACCCGATTCCCTTTTTTGGTTCCTATATCGTCATGCTTGAATCATTGACTTTAAATGCAATTTAATTTCGTTGAATATTTTAGTATCGTTTATTTCTTCAATACTACTCTCTTATAACTTTTCTTGCCGCGTCTGACAACAATCCCCTCGCCGGACAGCTGCTCCACAGTGAATGTGGCCTTGACATCGCCCACCTTCTCATTGTCAACGGTGACGCCGCCCTGTTCCACCGCACGTCTGGCATCAGAGCGGGACACGTTCAGCCCTGCCTTCACCAGCACGCTCAAAATATCGATGGTCCCGTTCTGGAAATCGCTTTCCTCCAGTTCACATACAGGCATATTCTCAGAGTCTCCGCCGCCTCCAAACAGCGCTCTGGCGCTCTCCTGCGCCTTGGCCGCCTCCTCCTCTCCGTGTACCATCTTGGTAAGCTCGAAGGCAAGGATCTCCTTTGCCTGATTCAGCTGGCTGCCCTCCCACGCATCCATCTCCTCTATCTGCTCTAAGGGAAGGAAGGTCAGCATCCGCAGACCCTTCATCACATCCGCATCATCCACGTTTCTCCAGTATTGGTAAAACTCGTAGGGAGACGTTTTCTCCGCATCCAGCCACACGGCGCCCTTCTGGGTCTTTCCCATCTTGTTTCCCTCGGAATTCAAAAGAAGCTTAATGGTCATGGCATAAGCGTCCTTTCCCAGCTTCCTGCGGATCAGCTCTGTGCCGCCCAGCATGTTGCTCCACTGGTCGTCGCCTCCGAACTGCATATTGCAGCCATATTTCTCGTACAGACACAGGAAATCGTAGCTCTGCATGATCATGTAGTTAAACTCAAGAAAGCTTAACCCCTTCTCCATACGCTGCTTATAGCACTCCGCCGTGAGCATGCGGTTCACGGAAAAATGCGCCCCGATATCCCTGATAAACTCCACATAATTCAAATTTCTCAGCCAATCCGCATTGTTTACCAATATTGCCCTGGAATTCCCTCCATCCGCCGTCTGACCGCTTCCGGATTTCTCCCTGCCGGCGTCCGCGCCGTCCTCAAACTCAATAAAACGGCTCATCTGCTTTTTAAAGCATTCACAATTATGATCTATGGTCTCCTCTGTCATCATGGTGCGCAGGTCCGTCCTGCCGGAGGGGTCTCCGATCATGGCGGTGCCGCCGCCAAGCACGGCGATAGGCTTGTTGCCTGCCATCTGCAGACGCTTCATCAGACACAGTGCCATGAAATGCCCCACATGAAGACTGTCCGCGGTAGGGTCAAAGCCGATGTAAAACACCGCCTTCCCATTGTTGATCAACTCCTTGATCTCCTCCTCGTCGGTGAGCTGCGCCAGCAGCCCACGCGCTTTTAACTCGTCAAATACCGTCATTTTCCTGTTCTCCTTTTCTATTGTTGCCCTGACCCCCAAAAATCCGCAAAAAAAGTCCCGTTCTCTCTGCCAACGACAGAAAGGACGAGACTCATAAGCCCGTGTTACCACCTTTTTTCCCACAGAATTCACATTCTGCGGCTCAGCAAGTATCCAGAGGAATGTTCCATTCCAATAATACCCTTGACCGATATCGGGGTCCGCCGTCAAAGCCTACTCTGCGGCACATACCGCATTTGGGTTTGCTGCTCCGAGATGTATTTCCCCTTAAGCTTTTCGCGCCTCTCACCTGCCGGCTGCTCTCTGTGAAAAGTGAATTAAAGGTACTTCTTCTCTTCATCGCATTCACGCATATTGTACAAACATTTCATGAAATGTGGCTTTATTATACAGAGGCCGACCGGGATTGTCAAGTGTTTTATTGTAAAAATTTTTCCAAAATTTTCAGAAACAACTTTTATTTAAGGAATAAAAGATCCTCCTGCTTTTTCTTCTATTCAATCAGGTACAGAGACACTATGCTCTGCAGGATATCCGCCACCTCCTCAGCGGATTTCTGACCCTTAAAGAAAGGCTCGACCTCCTCGGACCAGATTGAAAGCAACGTAAAATCTGTTTCAAAGACCGATCTGTAAGAATTGTCGATTATACGGAGAACAGCCTGCTTATCCTCCTCTGTAAAGCCCTTATACCCATCTTCTCTTCTCTCTTTGGTATAGGGGTTTGTACTGTGTGTATAATAGTCATCCGGACCCGCCACATAATCCACATTAGCCTGCAGGCCCCGCTCAAGCGAGTCCTTTCTCACCGGAAACATCATACCTATCGGCGAACTGTAACCCTGAATATAGTTTGGCGGCATCGGCTGCTGATATTCCTCGGAGACCAGATATTCCAAAAACGCCCAGGCGCCCTCTTTGTTTTTGGCACCGGCATTCATGCCATATTGCTGGAAATTAAACCCCATCTCATATTGCAGACTTCCGTCAGCGGTTGGATATCCGGCAATTTCATAGCTGTCGCCAAAGGCTTCCTGAATATCCAGATAGGTACTCATCCCCAAGCTCATTACAATCGCTACATTCATGGACAGATAAGTTTTCCCACGGATCAGTTCAGCCCTTGTGGCATCCTTGTCCACTGCCTCATAGCTGTAATCGCTCAACGCTTTTAAATCTTTCAGCAGAGCAATAAATTCATCGCTGTCAAAGCTGCAGCTCCTGTTATCCCAGTCAATAAAGGCCGCCATATATTCCCTCAGCTCCGACAGAATCTGCGCGGTGGGGTTCTTGATCTGGGCATTCAGCATACAGCCCGGATTTTTCTTCCCCAGTTCAATGTAATCCCTCCCGCTCCACGCGCCATCCTTTGTATGACCCTTTTCTACAAGAATTCCGTAGCAGCAAAAGCTTGGAAACAAAAAATACAGCTTATCATCCACGCTTCCCGCACGCCAGACAGCATCCACAATATCTTCCCTGTTTACTGCACTGCTGCGCTCAAAGTAAGGAGTCAGATCCTCCAAAACGCCCTGAGCCACAAGCAAATCCCCGCTGACACCCAGAAACAGGTTGTACAAATCCGTACCCTGCTTTCTGGCAATATCCAAAAGAAAATGGTCATAGCTTCCGTATACCTCAATACTGACAAAATACCGCTCTTGTGCCTTATTGAAAGCATTGACAGCCTGATACATGGGCGATTCGGCATTTACAGCGCCAAAAGTGCCCAGAGTAACGACTTGCCTTCCCTCCGGGACAATCTGCGCGGGCATGGGAACACGCAGCTGTTCTTCCGGATCGACAGGATGGGGGGATTGGGCCGACTCCCCAACGCTTCCAAGCCCTTCGCCGCTTTGAACTTCCGGATTTCTGTCCCGTTTGTCCGCTCCACAGCCGGAAAAGCAAAGACAGCAGGATAAGACACATATAGCCGCTGTTTTAAAAAACCTTGTCATTCTCTCATCCCTTTGACCTCTCCAAAACTTCATCTCAAGGTTGCGTAGGGCTTGTCAAAGCCGCAGCATTGCCAATAAAAGGTATTGTAATCATCCGAATCCACAAAGCCGCAGTCCACGCATTCATAGTGGATAATATAATGCCTTACCATTTCCAGGTCCGAACCAAACCTAAAATGCTCACAGTCACGATCTGAGCCGGAGGGGTAGCTGCCCATATATTCTTCACTGACCCAAACAGACCCGTCACCGCATATTCTGCACGGATCAGAATCGATTCCAATGTAATGTATATCGCCGGCCAACACGGACATACAGCTCGCAGCGCCAATCGCCACCCCTGCGGCTGCAGCAGCAATTTTCTTTGAAAGATTTTTCCCAGACATAATTTCTCATCCTTTACTTTTTATTTTATAGAATTGCCGCGCGCTATTATCTATATGTCTTAAGTTTATCACACTACTCGTTTGTTGTCAATAGATCCGCAAAAAAATATTACATTAATGAAAACATCTCAGAAACCGGTTCAGACCGTCCACCGTCAGCGAGCTGACGCATCCTATCTATTCACCATCAGTTTTACCATGGCCTGGTTCAGACCGTCAACTGTCAGCGAGCTGACGCGTCCTATCTATTCACCATCAGTTTTACCATCGCCTGGTTCAGGCCGTCAACTGTCAGCTTGTACATGGGAAATAGCTCCTTCACCGCCGTCTCCGCCTCTCTCCAGGGCGCCCGTCCCGGCGCCATCTTGGGATTCAGCCAGACCACCTTTTTATATTTTCTTTTGACAAGCTTCAGCCACTCATAGCCGGACAGGCCGCCGTTTGGCCCCCTGTAATTTCCGGTGTCCGAATAAAGCTCCTCGGGAGCCATGGCGGCGTCCCCGACAATAATCACCTTATAGTCGCTGTCCACATTGCGGAACATCCACTCCGTGTCGATCCAGTCCCCGTTTTCACACTCGGGAGTTTTGTAGAGCTTGCTGTAGATACAGTTGTGGAAGTAATAGGTCTTCACATCCTTGTAATGGTTGGACTTGTGCACCGCCTGGAACAGATCGTTCAACAGACTGCTGAAGGGTATCATGGTACCGCCGGAATCCATGAGCAGCAAAAGCTTTACCGCATTTTTCCGAGGCTTCTGCATGACGATCTGAAGGCAGCCGCCGTTATTGCAGGTCTTGTTTACCGTTCCGTCGATATCAAGCTCCGACTCCGGAATATCAAGCCTGCTGGAAAACTGCCGAAGCTTCCGGAATGCAAGCTGGAACTGCCGGTTGTCCAGCACCCTGTCATCCCTGAAATCCCGGTATTTCCTGGCTCCCACTACCTGAAAGGCGGACTGGTAACCAGTGGTGCCGCCTACCCGCACGCCGCCTACGTTGCCGCCCATATTGCCGAAGGAGGTCTTTCCCATGGTGCCTATCCAGAAGCTTCCTCCGTTGTGCTCCTCGTTCTGGTCCCGCAGCCGCTGCTTGAAGGTCTCCTCAACCTGCTCCTTGTCTACCTGTATATCCTCCACCTGATTCAAATGGGCGCGCGCCTCCTCGTGGGCCAGCTCCAGCATGTCGGACTTGTCCAGCCAGCGCAGCATCTCCTTCCCCACCTCGGTCTCCTTCTGCGCAGGCTTAAAGCACTCCTCGAAAGCCAGATCGAATTTGTCAAAATCCGTCTCGCTCTTTACAAGGATCATCCGCGCAACATAATAAAACTGCGTCAGGGAGCTGCCGCATAAATCCTTGTCCAGCGCCTCCTGCAGGGTGAGGAACTCGCCCAGAGTGACACGCAGCCCCTTCTCACGCAACGACTCAAAAAATTTGATAAACATATACCCCCGCTCTCCCTTTTTTGTTCCCTTTCTTCCTGCCTGCCTTTTCCATGGCTCTGCAAAACCACTCCGTCAGCATTTGCTTCGCAGTCTGCCCCATTCCAATCTCCTTTACAAATTCCCTCTTTGCTGCCTCACCAGCTCCAGATCCTCATCCTTTTTAACCACCACGCCGATAAAGGGCAGCCTTGCCCTGATGGTATCCGCGGAAATACCGCCCACCTGCAGGGCGTTAATCCAGTCGATCAGCTCCGAGGTGCTGGGCTTTTTGCGGATATCCCGGATTGCCCTGATGTTGTAGAATACCTCCATGGCATTCTTTAACAGGTTGTCCTCCACATTGGGGAAGTGCACCCGGACGATCTCCTCCATCAGGCTCTCGTCCGGAAAGTCGATATAGTGGAAAATACAGCGCCGCAGGAATGCGTCCGGCAGCTCCTTCTCCGCATTGGAGGTAATAATCACAATAGGGCGCTGCTTGGCCCTGACAGTGCGCTTTGTCTCGTTTATATAAAACTCCATCTGGTCCAGCTCCCACAGAAGGTCATTGGGAAATTCCAGGTCCGCCTTGTCGATCTCGTCGATCAGGAGCACCACCTGCTCCTGGCTGTCAAATGCCTCCCCAAGCTTTCCCAGTTTAATATAGCGCGCAATATCGTCCACGCCCTCCTCGCCGAACTGTCCGTCATAAAGGCGCTGGATAGTGTCGTAAACATACAGACCCTCCTGTGCCTTGGTGGTGGATTTGATGTTCCAGATTATAAGCTTCTTGCCCAACGCCTTTGCCACCGCTTCCGCCAGCATGGTCTTGCCTGTTCCCGGCTCACCCTTTATAAGAAGCGGCTTCCTCAGGGCAATGGCTATATTCACGCTGGCCATCAGCTCCTCTCCCGCCACATATTCCTCTGTTCCCTGAAATCCCTGTTGTTCCATATATCATGCACCTTTCCCTTGAAATTCATTTATTTTCATGTTACGATATTCCTGTTACAAAATCAAGTAAAAACTACTACAATTGAAAACCCGAGGATTATAAAATGCTGCAGAACCTATTTGAAAAAAATTGTTCGATTTCCTTTGAAGTTTTTCCCCCGAAAAAGGACGGGGAATTTGACGCCGCCTTTGAGCTGCTGAATGCTCTTGGCAGCTTAAAGCCCGATTTTATCAGCGTTACCTATGGCGCCGGAGGAAGCCGTTCCGCCAAGACCGTAGAAATCGCATCCTACATCCAAAACACGCTGCATATCGACGCCATGGCGCATATGACCTGTGTGGGCAGCCGCAAGGAAGACCTGCTCCGGGTATACCGCGCCCTTAAGGAAAACAATGTACAGCATGTGCTTGCACTGCGCGGCGACCGCCCCAAGGACATGTCCGACGAGCAGTTCCATTCAAGAGAATTTGAGCATGCCAGCGACATGATAAGCTTTCTGAAGGAAAACACAGACCTGCACATTGCCGGCGCGTGCTATCCCGAAAAGCACTTTGAGGCGTTCAGCATGGAGGCAGATTTAAAAAATTTAAAGGCAAAGCAGGATGCGGGTGCGGCATTTTTTATCAGCCAGCTCTTTTTTGACAACGATTATTTCTATACGTTCCTGGAAAAGGCAGAGAAAAAGGGAATCACAATCCCTGTCTGTGCGGGAATCATGCCCATCACCACCGCCAAACAGCTGGGCACTACCGTCACTCTGTCCGGCTCCAGTATACCAAAGGCTCTGTCCGATTTGTTTGCAGCCTATGCCGATAACCCGGAGGATATGCGAAAGGCAGGCATCGATTATGCCGTCCGCCAGATCCGCGACCTGCAGGAAAACGGCGTAAACCACATACATATCTACACCATGAACAAGCCTAAAATGGCTGCGGAAATCATGAGCGCCATCTATCGATAGCATGGAACAAATCCTGTAGAAAAGGCTGCGGAGCAATCATCCTGCCCCGCAGCCTTTATACATATAAGCAGCCACCAGCCTTGGCTGACGGACCCGGCACGGCTCCCGGAAAAAATCTCCCCTGCCGACTGTCCCTGCCAGCCTCTCGCCGCACCGCCGCGTCCTCACGCCTCCTCCGACCATGGAAATGCCGGAACCTCAATTTTTTTGTCTCTCAGCATCAGCTCCTTCACTGCCTGCTCCGCGCTCTTTCCCTCAAACAGAATCTGATTTACCTGTTCGATAATGGGCAGCTGAACGTTATATTTTTTCGCCAGCTCCATTGCAGCCCTGGCGGAATGCACTCCCTCCACCACCATCTTAACCTCCGCCATGGCTTCCTCGCAGGTCCTGCCCTGACCGATCAGAATGCCCGCCCGGCGGTTTCTGGAATGCATGCTGGCACAGGTGACGATTAAGTCGCCGATTCCCGTAAGCCCGCAGAAGGTCTCAAATCTGCCTCCCATTGCCGTACCCAGCCTTGCGATCTCCGTAATGCCCCTGGTGATCAATGCCGCCTTGGTATTGTCCCCATAGCCAAGCCCGTCCGCAATGCCCGCCGCCAACGCCACCACATTTTTCAGTGCGCCGCCCAGCTCCATGCCCAGGACGTCCGGGCTGATATAGACCCGGAACGACTCATTCATAAATAAATTCTGAATATATTCGGCGGTGGTCCTGTTCCTTGCACCCACCACGATGGTCGTGGGAATTCCCTGGCCAACCTCCTCCGCATGGGAGGGACCCGACATGACGGCCACATCCGCCTGTGGAATCTCCTGCTCGATGATTTCGGACAGAGTCATTGTGGTATGTTCCTCGATACCCTTTGCCACATTCAGAATTTTCTGCCCGGCGGCTACCAGGCCTGCAAGCCGGCGGGATATCTCCCGGGTATAGGAGCTTGCCACCGTCATCACCAGCAGATCCTTCCCCTCCACGGCTTCCCTGTCATCCGTGGTAAAGACCGCGTCCTGCGGCAGCTTCACGCCGGGCAGCATATCTATTTCATGCTTTTCCCGCAGCATCCGTATCTTTGCTTCATGCGCCGACCAGACGGTGAGCTCATGCCCGTTTTTTCCCAACAATGCCGCAAGGGCAATGCCCCAGCTTCCTCCGCCGATAATGCATACCTTAGCCATTAGAGCCTCTTTTCCGCAGCCCGCGCTGCCGTCTTCTCACAGATCTGCCTTTTAATATGAAATGGTTTTCTTAATCAAAATGACCTGCCCTTATTCCTTACCTGCCCTGCCGTCCGTTTCACCCTCTGCGTCAACCTTATTTTTCTTTAACAGGTAGGTCTTTCGCTCATTGCCATGTACCAGGCGTACAATATTCTGCCTGTGCTTCCAGAAGGCAAGCGCCGTCAGAGCGCCAAAAAGTATATACATTTCAACGAGCTGCCCCTGGGTCATCCCAGCAAAAAGCCCCGCCTGCCCACTGATCACAAGCTGGATCATAAGCCCCGCATACACCAAAAGCGAACCCAGGGAAACAAAATGCGTGGTAAAAAAGGTGCCGAAAAACAAAAGCACGCCCGTTACAATAAAATATGGATGAAAGGACAGGACCATCCCCGCCGTTGCCGCTATCCCCTTTCCGCCTTTAAAGCCCATGTAAAAGGGATAATTATGTCCCAGAATCGCCCCTGCCCCGGTATAAAGGCAGAGAAGATAAATGATATCAGGATGCTCCCCGCCAAATATCAGCCGTACCAGCCAAACCGCCGCCATACATTTCAGGCAGTCGCCGGCAAACACCAGCAGCCCCGCCTTGGTGCCAAGCACCCTGAGCGCGTTGGTCGTACCGGAATTTCCGCTACCGTACTGTCTGATATCGATACCGTGGGCCCTTCCGTAAAAATATGCGGTCTGAAACAGCCCGAAGCAATAGCCAATCAGTAAACATATTACCCTAATCATAACACCCGCCGCTCCTTTTTATTCGTATCCTACTCCTTACCCTGTTCATTGCGTTCCCTGATAATAAATTTCAGAGGAGTACCCTTAAAGCCAAAGGTTTCCCTTATCTGGTTTTCAATATATCTGGTATAGGAGAAATGCATCAGCTTCCTGTCATTGACAAATATGACGAAGGTTGGAGGCTTAACGGACACCTGCGTGATATAGTAAAGCCGCAGCCTCTTTCCCTTGTCGGAGGGCGGCTGATGCATTGCCACCGCCTCTGCGAGAATCTCGTTCAGGACTCCCGTCGCAACCCTCATGGCATGGTTTTCGCTGACAATGTCAATGGTATCAAAGAGCTTGTTTAAGCGCTGCCCGGTCTGCGCGGACACAAACAGTATCTCCGCATAGGGCATATAGGAAAGGGTGTTTCTTACCTTATCCGTCACCCTGTAAATGGTCTTATCGTCCTTCTGCACCGCATCCCATTTATTCACCGCGATGATGACCGCCTTCCCTCGGTCGTGAGCGATGCCCGCGATCTTGGCGTCCTGCTCGGTGACCCCCTCCGTGGCGTCGATCACAAGCACAACCACATCCGCCCTCTCCACGGCGCTGACCGTGCGCACGATCATATAACGCTCCAGATTTTCCTTCACCTTATTTTTCCGGCGCAGCCCCGCCGTATCAATAAACACATACTCCTTGCCCTTGTAGGTAATCTCCGTATCAACCGCGTCCCTGGTGGTGCCCGCTATATCGGACACGATCAGGCGGTTCTCGCCCAACAGCTTGTTTATCAGGGAGGATTTTCCCACATTGGGCTTTCCCACAATCGCAACCCTGGGTCTGTCGTCGTCCTCATCCTCGTCAGAGCCTGCAGGGAAATAGGAGACAACCTCCTCCAGCATATCCCCGAGCCCCATTTTGTTGGCGGCGGAAATCGGGTGCGGATCTCCAATTCCCAAATTATAAAATTCGTAGACATCCGGCAGATATTTTTCAAAGCTGTCCACCTTGTTCACCACAAGCACCACCGGCTTCCGGGACCGGCGCAGCATATCCGCCACCTTGGAATCCGCGTCTATCAGCCCCTGCTTTACGTCCACAAGAAATATAATCACATCCGCAGTATCGATGGCAACCTGTGCCTGATCCCGCATCTGCGACAAAATAATGTCGTTGCTGTCCGGCTCGATGCCTCCGGTATCGATAAGCGTAAAAATCCTGTCCAGCCACATGACATCGGCATAGATCCTGTCTCTTGTTATGCCGGGCGTATCCTCGACAATTGAAATTCTCTCGCCTGCCAGCGCGTTGAACAGGGTCGATTTTCCCACGTTGGGTCTTCCCACCACGGCAACTATAGGCTTAGTTGACTTCTTTGCCATACTTAATCTCCATTTTCTACTGGTTTTTTATCCTTGCTGTTTTTACCCCTGCCCGGCATTTCTTTCAGTACCGCCTGTACAAAGTCATGTCCGCTTGATTTTACTATATTAACGGGAACTTGTAAAGCCTTTTCCAGCTCCGGCACCCGAAAGTCATCCAAAAAAACGTCCTCGCCGCTGCGAAGGATATTCTCCGGCAAAAGCAGCCGGATTCCCAGAGGCTTATCCTTAAGCTGCGCCAGAAGATCCTGCCCTGTGATCAATCCTGATACGGTAATCTGCTCCCCGAAAAAATAATTTGTTATGGGATAGACATAAATAGTCAGGTTGGGAAAGGCCCGGGTCATCCTCTCCGCCATTTTTTTAATATAAGGAAAGGCAAGCCTCCCTGTGGCAATCGCCAACTCTCCCCTGGGCCTCTCGTCCGGGAAGGGGTGTTCTCCCTCCCTGATTTCCATGGCCTCCTCAAATTCATTGGTCAGAAGCCTCAGCATACCCACGCCGTTTTCCAGCTGAAGATAACCGTCGTAGCGCTCCTCCTCCGGCATCTCCCTGCCCGCCAGAATATACCACTCGTCGCTGGCATGGACAAAGTGTATACCGTATTTATTATAGCATTCCTTCTGATAGCCCTCTATCAGATCAATAACCGCCTCCGCATCCTCCTTTTGAAAGCATTCCAGGGGATAAAGCCCCTCCCGGTATCTGGTCAGTCCCACCGGCACAACGGACACGCTCTCCAGCCTGGGAATATACCTCATCAGCTCCTTTATGCTGAATTCCAGCTCTGCGCCGTCATTCAATCCCTTGCAGAGCACGATCTGCCCGTTCATGTGAATATCCGCCTCATACAGCTTATCCACCTTTTTCAATGCCTCGCCCGCAAATCTGTTATTCAGCATCTCACATCTCAGCCCGGGGTTCATCGTGTGAAAGGAAATATTGATGGGCGACAGCCGGTATCTGCAGATTCTGTCAATGTCGTGGTCGGACATATTCGTCAGGGTAACATAATTTCCCTGCAGAAAGGACAGCCTGGAATCATCGTCCTTAAAATACAGGGACTCCCTCATTCCCGGAGGCATCTGGTCGATAAAGCAAAAAACGCATTTATTACAGCAATGCCTGTATTCATCCATCAGACCGTTCTCAAATTCCAGCCCCAGATCCTCGTCGAATTCCTTGTCCACCTCCAAAAGCCACTGTTCCCCGTCAGGCTTTTCGATCAATACCTCAATGTAGGTATCCTGAACCAGAAACTGATAGTCAAAAATATCCTCTATCTCCGTGCCGTCTATGGCAAGCAGCCTGTCCCCTGCCTCTATCTCCAGCTCCTCCCCG
This sequence comes from uncultured Acetatifactor sp., assembly GCA_910578215.1. Classification (GTDB taxonomy): domain Bacteria; phylum Bacillota; class Clostridia; order Lachnospirales; family Lachnospiraceae; genus Acetatifactor. Next base: position 40,524 of record CAJTPH010000028.1, read on the forward strand.
ATACTTCCCGGAAGAACTCCCGCCAATACATGCCCCTTATACTGTGAAGCCTCTTTATCCTGCATTTTTCTCTCCCTTTTATTCCTGTTTTGCATCTGCGTCACAGCGCGGATGCCGTCCCTGACCTGCCTCTTTATTTTACAAGAAATTTCTTGACGTGTCACTACCATAAATGTTATAAAATAACTGTAGGTTTCTTTTGACAAACGGAGGTAATTATGCCTAATTTACGCGAACTGGAAAATGCCATGCCCGTGGCGCCCCTGAAAATAGCCGCGCTCCCTTCCGCCGAAAAGATGGGACGCAGGATCAACGATTATCTGGTGGAATTCCGAAAAAACATCCACAACGACAAGGTAAAAAAAGACCCCGCCTTTCACGGCTACATCGAAAACAATTATCTGGTAAATATCAGCACTCCCCGATTCGGAACGGGAGAGGCAAAGGCGGCGTTTGGCGAGAGCATCCGCGGCAAGGATCTGTTTCTGCTGGTGGATGTCTGTAATCACAGTATAACATACGAGATGAACGGTTATACCAACCATATGTCCCCCGATGACCACTATCAGGATCTGAAGCGCGTCATCGCGGCATGCAACGGCAAGGCGCGCCGCGTCAACGTTATCATGCCCTTTCTCTACGAGGGCAGGCAGCACAAGAGAACCGGGCGCGAATCCCTGGATTGCGCCTACGCTTTAAAAGAGCTCCGGGATATGGGAGTCAACAATTTCATTACCTTTGACGCCCATGACCCCAGGGTGCAGAACTCCACTCCCTTAAGCGGTTTTGACAATTTTACGCCGCCTTACCAGTTTATAAAGGCGCTTTTAAATTCCGAGGACGATCTGCTTGTGGACAAGGACCATCTCCTGGTTATCAGCCCCGACGAGGGCGCCCTGGACCGCGCCATCTATTTTGCCAGCGTTCTTGGCGTGGACACCGGAATGTTTTACAAGCGCAGGGATTACTCCACCATTATAAACGGCAAAAACCCCATTGTGGCCCATGAATTCCTTGGAGACAATATAGACGGCAAGGACATCATCATCATAGACGATATGATCTCCTCCGGCGGGAGCATGCTTGACACGGCAAAGCAGCTCAAAAAAATGAACGCAAGGCGCGTGTTCATCTGCTGTACCTTCGGTCTGTTCACAGACGGCTTAAAGCAATTTGACCAGGCCTACGAGCAGGGCTGCTTTGACAAGGTAGTCACCACGGATCTGACCTACCTGCCCCCCGAGCTCTACAGCCGCCCTTATTTTATCGAGGCGGATATGAGCAAATTTATCGCATCCCTGATCGATTTTATGAATCACGATGTATCCCTGTCAAACACGCTTGCAACCACGGAAAAAATTCACGGCATTCTGGACGCGTACAACAACCGCTCCCTTATGTTCGACAATGAGTAAGGGGCGGTCTTGAGCCTCTGGCTCAAGCATAAAAAACGGTACAGACCTGCATCTAAGCCTGCACCGTTTTTTCTTTGCCACATTTATTTACCATGTTTTCCATTGCCATGGAAAGGCGAAATTCTCTCTTTTTCCATGAAAATATCTTCTTCCATGAAAATATCTTCTTTATTGGAAATATCTTCTTCGTTAAACTCTTAAGCGTCGTTTTCCGTACCCTGATTTTTTGCAGCATTCTGCGTTAAAGCGTCATATTCGGGGAAAGAAAGCATCACCTTGAACAGATCCCCGTCGAGAACAATTTCAAAGGTCCCTCCCTGGGCCTGCACAAGGCTCTGGGCAATAAACAGCCCCAGCCCGCTTCCCTCGGTGCTCCTTGAGGAATCTCCTCTTATAAACCGCTCTGTCAGCTCCTCGGGATGAATGTTCATCTTCTGCTTGGATATATTTTTCACCGTGGCGCAGACACACCCCTGCATATTTGAAATATCGATGTAAACCCTGGTGCCCTCCATGGCATACTTGCCGATGTTGTTAAACAGATTCTCCATCACGCGCCACATCCTGCGGCTGTCCGCATAGATAAAGCTGGGCACATCGTTTTTCTCAAACACCACCAAAAGCCCCCGTTCGTCCAGCTTTTCGGAGAATTCTCCGATACTCTGGTTGACCAGCTCCGTCAGATTCAGCTTTTCCTGGTTAAGCTCAATATTGCCGGAGGAAATCTTGGATGCCTCCACCAGGTCGTCGGTCAACTGCTTCAGCCGCTGGGCCTTTCCGTCCAGGATATCGATATACCCCCTGGCAGGCTCCTCCTCTATTTTCAGGCGCTTAAGCAGATCCACATAATTGATAATGGAGGTCAGCGGAGTCTTTATATCATGGGACACATTGGTTATCAGATCCGTTTTCATCTGCTCGTCCTTCATGCTGGTCTTAACCGCCTTACGGATGCCCTCGCCGATATGATTCACCGCATCCGCCAGCTCCCGGCTTGAGCCGTGCAGATGCTCCAGATCCAGCTGGGTATCCGACTCGCCGTCGCGGATTCTGGTGATACCCTCAACTATTTCCGTGTGCTCCGCACTGCGCCGAAACAGCAAAATACCCACAACGCCGTCCAGCAAAATCATTCCCGCAGCCAAAAGCAGCGCCAGCGGCACATACTCCTCCAATAATCTGTACACCGCCACAATTCCCACTAAATTTACAAAGAGAAACAGATTGTACGGGAGAAGCATACTGATCACCGTGCTCCTGTGCCGCAGCATCATGATCACAAAGCTGCCCAGCTCCCTGCACGCGCGGCGCATAATGCTGTTTATCCACAGATTGCCCGCCTTGAAACGCCGCACCAGGCTGTACCAGAGCAGGCTGACGCTGAGGCTTACATACACCCCGTAAAGGGCAAACATGCTATAGCGGTAAAACATAGTGGACTGTATACCCGACGTTTCCGTGAGCATACCCCCTGCCATAGCCGCCATATCCAAGATCATTCTGTACCCGATGACGGTTCCGTACGCCAGCGCCGCTCCCAGCGCCAGAAACGCCTCCGTCCATATCCGGTCAAAGCTGTTTACATACCACACTCTTTTGCCGTCCTTATCCAGCGCCTGCCCTGCCGTCACAGTCAGATAAATACCAAGCGCCAGCCATATGGCGGCAAGAAACAGAATGGCGGCAAAAAAATTGTTGACATTGGGAATAATTTTCTGATAGGCGGCATTTGCCTCATAAAAAACGTCGCCCTCCACCGCATAGCTGGTATCCACTGCAAGCCAGATATGGATCGTGTCCGCAAAAATATAGCCGCTCTGACTGATCAAATCGTCGATTTCGGATTCCCTCAGGATCGTGTTGCCCTCAAATACAAGCCTGTCAGGATAATAAACCAGATATCTCCTGAACTCCGAAAAGAAATCCGTGACATTGTAATCCTCCCAATCCTGTATCTCCGGCACATTTATGTTTGTGAAGGTAGTTATGCCGGCGCCTGTCATCATGCGTACCGTATACTTGATATTGCTTTCATTCCGGTAGACGTCATTGTAAACCTGGTACTGCTGATAATTCCGGGTCAGCGTTTTGACTGTGGCATCCACGTTGTTTTGCAGATAAATATAGTCCACCCAGTTGTCAACATACCCCGTCAAATGCTTTTTCCCGTTTACAGGGGCATACCTGCCTATCAGCATGGGAACTGCCACCATCAGCACGCCGTCGTCCTCTCTGGACAGGGAAAAATCGTTAAGATTTTTTTCCATGATATAAGAAAATACCATATCCTCCAGCTGTGACTGTGTGTAATTCTCAAGCTTTTCCGACAGCATTTTCAGCTCGTCTATGCTTTTGCCGCTTCCCGTTTCTTCAAAAAAATCAGTAGAAGTATTCTGTTCTTCCTCCTGCGGCTGGTAACCTTCACCGGAGGACGTCTGCTCCGGATCTCCCACCCTGTAAAAAGCGTCAAAGGTAAGCCCCCCATATTCGTCCAGTGTAAAATTTTCCGGGTAAAGGCAGAAGCCGTAATAATTTACAAACTCCTGCAGGCTCATCACACGGTTGGTATAATCCACACCGCTTTTACCCCATTTAATAATATCGTCCAGCTCATATTCCACGGTGACGGCACAGCCCTTATCCACCCCTATCTGCGCCGCATACCGGGTCACATCGATTTTTTTGGAGAAATCCAGGCTGCCCCTTGTCTCCAGCTGCTCCCTGATAACCACTAACCGGAGGATATCGGAAACCGCATTTTGAAACAGATCGTGATAAAGCTCCGACTCCTCGAACTCCCGCCCGGTATCCGCCGGAAATATCTTATAGGTCTTTGGCCCTTCAACCGTTTCCACCGAAAAATAAGAATTCAGTAAAAGCTCAGCGACAATAATCAATGCCGCCGCAGCGATCAGATGTTGGGCTAAACTAAGGCAGAGCCGCTTCCATGTTGGTCTTTTCATATGGGATTTCCTTCCTCCGTTTCCCTCCATTCTACTGCTTGTCTATCTTATACCCCACGCCCCATACGACCTTCAGGTATCTGGGCTCCTTGGGATTAATTTCTATCTTTTCACGGATATGGCGGATATGGACTGCCACCGTGTTGTCCGCGCCAATCGCATCCTCGTTCCAAATGTTCTCATAGATCTGGTCTATGGAAAAAACCCTGCCCTGGTTTTTCACCAAAAGCAGCAGTATATTATATTCAATGGGCGTCATTTTCACCGGCTCGTCGTCCACCGTCACCTGCTTGGTGTCGTCATTGATAACAAGCCCTCCCACCTGATAAATGGCCTTGTTCTCAACGTTCAGGCTGCCCAGCGAGGTATACCGGCGCAGGTTTGACTTCACCCGTGCCGCCAGCTCCAGCGGGTTAAAGGGCTTTGTGATATAATCGTCGGCACCGATATTCAAGCCCAGGATTTTATCGGTATCCTCCGACTTTGCGGACAGAATGATAATGGGGATACTGCTGTACTCCCGTATCTTCAGGGTGGCGCGGATACCGTCCAGCTTCGGCATCATCACATCTATAATCAACAGCTGGATCTCCTCCCTTTTCATAATCTCAATCGCCTGTTCCCCGTCGTACGCCTTTATGATCCGATACCCGTCCTGGCTCAAATAAATTTCGATTGCGTCCACAATTTCCCTGTCATCATCACAAACCAGTATATTTGCCATTGTCATTTCTCCCTAAAGTCAAATCGTTTCTATCCTCATTTACAGCAATCCCAGAAAAGCTCCCATATTTCCCCGCCTCCCTGCGCTGGCACGATGCGAAAACAAGTAAGCGCCGTTGTGGCAGGTGCAGATATCCGGCATCGAAATATTCTTCCGCAATACCCCCGCGCTCTCCAGCACCAGCCTGTTGGCAAGCCACAGATCCAGCTGATACTTTCCCGGCCGCGTCCCCCTTGTCACCACCTCGGGCTTAAAAACCCCCTTATCCGCTTCTTCCATAAACCGAGCTGCCACGTCTTCGCCCACCTCGTAGCAGTCTCTGCAGATAGAAGGTCCGATGGCCACAAGCAGCTCCTCAGGCGCCGTTCCGTAGCTCTCCCTCATGGCACTCACCATCTGCCGCCCCATTCCTGCAGCCGTTCCTCTCCACCCTGAATGGGCAAGACCCACGGCCTTGTTGCGCACATCCACAAAAAACAAGGGCACACAGTCCGCATAGTATGTCACAAGTACAATTCCTCTCTCGTCGGTCATCAGCCCGTCCACATCCTGATAATCCCTGGGGCGGACAATTCCCTTCCCCCTGTCAGCCGAGGTTATCCGGCGGATATTGGTGGTATGGGTCTGATGCGAGGCCACCATATCGCCCGCACCGCATCCGAGCACGCCCGCGATCCTCTCATAGTTAGCCGCCACATTTTCCCCGGTATCCCCTCTGTCAACGCTGAAATTCATGGAGGCAAATTCATGTTCGCTGACGCCGCCCAGTCTGGTGGTAAAAAGATGCCTCACCAGCCCTGTTTCCTCCAAAAGCGGAAAGGTCAGATACTCCAGTTCCTCACCCCCCGGCAAAAGCACCAAATTCTGTTTTATTCTTGAAAATTTCTTCTTCATTTTATACTCTGCGGAATACGCCGCTTCATCATTGTGGTCAACTCTCTCTACTGGAAACATAGACGCTCCTTAACCGATTCATTTTTTAATCAAAGCCCCCGCAGGAATAAACTCCCCTTCTCAGCCCGCCTCCCGGGTATGCAGTCATGGCAAAACAAGGCAGAGCCGTTACCTGGAACGGGTATAAATATGGGGAAAGGCGTTTTTTATCCACTGAACCTGACCGCCCTGAATGGCGACCACATCATAGCGCACGCCCACATTATCGCCCAAATCATGGATATATCTGTAATAATCCGCAACCCTGCATATCTGCCGCTGCTTACGGCCGTCCACCGCCGCGGCAGCGTACCCCTTAGCGGAGGTGCCGCGGTACTTTACCTCCACAAAGACCAGATATCCCTGATGATAGCCTATAATGTCAATTTCCCCCTGCCTGCTTCGGAAATTTCTCTCCACTATCTGCATTCCCTGCGCCTTCAGATAGTCCGCCGCGGCAGTCTCCCACTGTTCTCCCGTTCTTCTCGTATTCAAGCCTTACCTCTTAATCTTACTCTTGAGTTTATCCATGGAGTCCACAAACATCAGAATTTCCGCCACAACCTCATAAAGCTCCGGCGGTATCATGTCGCCGATCTCCAGTCTCGAAAGCGTATCGGCAAGCTTATCGTCCCTGTGTATGGGCACGTCGTGCTCCTGTGCCCTCTCGATAATTTTCTCCGCCAAAGCGCCGCGCCCGCTGGCAATGACCTTGGGGGCATCCTCGTCAGGATTATACTCCAGTGCAATCGCCTGCTTAATTTTATTTACGCTTTTCTTTTCGGACGGATAACGATTGAATTTTTGATTTCGGTTTTCTTCCATTTATATTTTTAACTCCGTTTTATTCCTGTAGGCGGCAGGCACTGTCAGGTGCGCACGTCAAAGGCATACTGTGCAAGCGCGATTCCCTTCTCCTGCTGCAGAACCGGCGCTATGCCGCTATCCGCGGTCCCGCCGTCCGGCTCGTTCTTTGTCGACATGGAATAGCTGCAGTCATAGCCCCGCTTTTTCAGCCTTTCCGTCAACAGATCCATATGCTCCGAAAGGAAATCCAGCATTTCGTCGTCACGAACACGGAAATTGGTATTTACCTTGCTGTCCTGCAGTGTGACATACACATCCACCGGCCCCAGGTATTCCATATCCAGGTGCAGAAGCGCGCTGACCTTTCCGTCCGCGTGTGCAAGATGCTTTTTGTTCGTATATACATAAAGCTCTCCGTGCGCCTCTCTCTGCTGCAGGCGAAGGGGCAGCTGCACATAGGCGTACATCTGATTGAGCTGCTGCATGAAATCCACATTCTGTGCCATGTTAGACACTGCCTTATACGCTGCCGAATCCGCCTGCCCCGCGCTCTCAAGGGCATTGGACAGACCCTTGAGCTGTCTGTCCAGCCTGCGGTACAGCTCCTCGATCTTTCCCGGCTCCGCCACCTCCCTGGGGCTGACAGTCCACATTTTTTTCAGCTGTCCGTTTAACAGCTTCTTAAAGGACGGCTGGGAAAACATACCCGCCAGCGCCTGCATTGCCCTTCCCTGACCTTCCGTAATAAGCATGGCTTCATTTTGCCCCATGGCCCCGGAATGCCCCGCCCGCTGCATATTCTGCAGGGAATCGATATCCCCCGCAAGCTGGTTCATTGCCTTCAGGAACTGCGGCACATCCGCCTCTCCCGCGGCAAACAGCTTCACCTGTCTGACTGCCTCCTCCATCTGCCGGTCTGTGAGAGGCAGATTCTTAAGCATGGAAAGCACCTCCTCAGACACGGCGGCGCGCAGGGCCTCCGGCACCGCTGACATTCCCGCCTGTGCCGCTTCCCCCGCCGTCTGTCCCCCCTGGACAGCTGCCTCGCTCTGCATTCCCGCCACCGCGTCTGGCTGCAACAAATTCGTCTCCGGGGTAAGCCCCTGCTCATTGGCTGCGTTTATGCCTTCCTGCCCCGTCACAGGGCTCTGTCCCGCCCCGTCCGGCAAAACGCCGTCCTGGGCCGCCGTATTTTGCATTGTCTCTCCCTGTACCGGCGTCTCCTGCAAAACCGCACCCTCCGGCGTGGGCGCCAAAGCGTCCGTCTGCTGAGACGCTTCCAGGCCGCCCTCCTGCACCAGCATAAACAGCTCCTGATACAGCTTCACGGCGCCTGCGGCATTCCCGGAGGCATTCAGAGCGTCAAATACCCCCGACAGCCCCTCCGTCACCGCCTCCATTCCCTGAAGAAGCTGATGCGTCAAATTGCGATAGGAAGCCATCTGATTCAGATTCGCTTCATTGACCGGCATCTGAAGCCGATGCAGATCCACAATGTCCGAAATCGGCGCCTGCGGAAAGCTGCTGACCTCCCGATAGACCTGCAGAAGGGAATTCCTGTTCACCGGAAGCCCCGCCTCCATCAGCTTCCCGGTCATCTCCACGGAGGTCCCGTTCACCGGCAGCCCTGCCATATCCAGCGCCTTCAGCACATTGACGTCTGTGGCAACATTGGTAAACAAAGGGCTCAATGTCAGCGAGCTTCCGTTATTTTTAACCTCAAAGGTCATATTTTTGCCGATCTCGATATTAAGGCTGCGGTCCACCCTGGCGTTGAGCACCATGTCATCCGCCAGCCTGATCTGCACCTCCCCGCCGTTTCTGCCCACGATTTCTCCGCTGATCGTCTGACCCGGCACCAGGGAACGAATCTGCCGGTTTACGGAAGCCGTGTTCCGCGCCGTCTGCTGTTGGGAATGCGCCTCCTCACGGCGCATCGTTTCGCTGACCTGCGTCTGACCCGAAAACATCTGCGATAGCTTCATTTGGATAACCATACCTTTCTGATAATACGAAGCACCTTATACCGAACACTTAACAAGCTTAACAATAAAAAGCATTGAATAATAAGGAGCCTTTACAATAAAAACACCTATTCAGCCTCCGGCGCCTTTATGATATCCTCTATAAAGCTCTTGCGGTGAATCGGAGTCGCGCCGTATTTTTTCAGCGCCTCAATATGTGCAGCGCTGCCATAGCCCTTATTTCCGGCAAAGCCGTACTGGGGATAAACCTTATCATACTCCTCCATCAGCCTGTCTCTTGTCACCTTGGCTATAATGCTTGCCGCACCGATGGAAATGCTCTTGGCGTCTCCCTTGATAATAGGCACCTGCTTTATGGCAACCTTGGGGATAGTCACCGCGTCGTTCAGCAAAATATCCGGCTGGGGCTTCAGCCGGCTGATCGCCTGCCTCATTGCCTCATAGGTAGCCTGAAGGATATTGATCTCGTCGATCCGCTCCGGCGATGCATAGCCCACCCCACAGCACACTGCCTTCTCCATGATAATATCATAAAGCTCCTCTCTCTTTTTTTCGGAGAGCTGCTTGGAATCGTTAATATATAAAATGCGGCAGCCTCTGGGCAAAATGACCGCGCCGGCAACCACCGGCCCCGCCAGAGGTCCCCTGCCGACCTCGTCGATGCCGCAGATATAGGCGCAGTCCCTGTACTGCTCCTCATAAACCCTCAGCCCCTCAATACGCTGCTTCTCCAGCTTTAACGCCTCCAGACGCTTTTTTGCCGCCTCCACGATCTTTTGGACTCCGGCGCGTCCGTCGGTCTCATATGTCTCTATAAACACAGGCAGCCTGTCAAAAGACGCTGCCTGCATTGCTTCCTTTATTTCACTTATCGTCTGCATATTGCCGTTCCCCCATATTGTCAGCATGTTCTCACTGATGCCGCAAAACGCCTATGTCCGAAAAGGGCCAGATACGCACCCACGCCCTGCCGACAATGTTTTCCCGCTTGATATTACCCACCAGCTCCGTCCGGCTGTCAGTGCTGTTGTTGCGGTTGTCCCCCATGACGAAGTACTCATCCTTCCCCAGCACCACAGGCTCTGCCGCAATGCCCACATGATCCGCCTTAATTATCTCTTTTCCGTAATTTTCCTCCAGGATCTCGCCGTTTATATAAATATTTCCCGCCTGGTCTATCTGAACGGTCTCGCCGGGCAGCCCGATGATCCTCTTGATATAATAAGTATTCTTCTCATACTGATAGGGAAACACTATAATGTCAAAGCGCTGAGGGTCCGTAAAGCGGTAGGAGATCTTATCCACAATCAGGTTATCGCCGTTATTTAAGGTAGGCTCCATGGAAGCCCCGTCGACCTCCGTCCTCTGTCCTACAAAAGTAATTACCAGCCATGTCAAACACAGTACGCCCAGCAGGTACAGCAGGGTGCTTATCGTTTCTTTCATCACTTTGTTCATCACATATTCTCCGTTTCTGCTTTTGTCTCACAAGCCGAATTTTTTACGGGCCCGTCGGCAGGAAATCTCTCTAGGGTTATCCTCCCCAGCCTGCCGCCGCGGAAATCGTCCGTCAGAATATCGGCGGCTCTTTTCAGGTCCAATTCCCCGCCCTTGCGGATACAGCCCCGGCTGCGGGCAACCTCTCCCAGCATCTCCCCGGGATCTTCCTTCCACTGGATACCGTAACGCTCCGTCACGGCGCCTGGGTAAAGCGCCTTCAACACCCTCAGCAAATCGCATGCCAGCTCCTCCATAATGATAATCTCGTCATTGATGGAGCCGATAAACGCAAGACGCATACCCACGTCGTTATCCTCAAACCTGGGCCATAGGATTCCCGGGGTATCCAGAAGCTCCAGGTTCTTATTCAGGCAGATCCACTGCTTACCCTTTGTAACGCCCGGCTTATTTCCCGTTTTGGTACACGCCTTTCCCGCAAAGGAATTGATAAAGGTTGATTTCCCCACGTTTGGAATACCTGCAACCATAGCGCGCACAGGACGGTTTACAATGCCTCGCCTGCGGTCCCTTTCTATCTTTTCCCTGCACGCCTCCTGTACCAGAGGATTGATTGCCTTGATGCCTGCGCCCGACCTGGAATTGATCTCCAGAACATGGGCTCCCTGCCCTTCAAAATAGCCCATCCACTGCTTATTCTGCACCGGGTCCGCAAGATCCGACTTATTTAAGAGCACGATCCTGGCCTTTCCCCTTCCCAGCTCATCGATATCCGGATTTTTGCTGCTCAGAGGTATTCTGGCATCTACCAGCTCAATAATAAGGTCTATCAGCTTTATATTTTCCTGCATCATACGTTTTGCTTTTGTCATATGACCGGGATACCATTGATAATTCATACTTATTTCACAAAGCCCATGCCCAGCTCAGCACAGGGGGCACGAAACCATACCTTTCCTATAATGTCTGTCTCACTAACCGGACCTATATTGGCCGAACGGCTGTCCTCGCTGTTATCCGGATTGTCTCCTATACAAAAGTACTCTCCCTTTCCAAGAATGAGCCTGCTTGCGGCAATGCCCGGGTCTGTAATCTTTTCCTTCACCCATTCGCTTTCCTCGTCATTCACATAGAGCACTCCGTCCTTTATTTCCACATTGTCTCCGGAAACCGCCACTACCCGCTTTACATAATAATGCGCATTTTCGTTGCCGTTTGGAAGAAATACCACCACATCCCCTCTTTTGGGCGTAGAAATCAGGTACAGAAAGCGATTGATAAACACCGCCTGCCCATTGTAAAGCGCGGGCTCCATGGACGTGCCCACCACCCGCGTGCTCATTCCCAGAAAAAGATTCATCACAACAGCGATAAATACCGCCGTAAAAATGCCGAATATCCAGGTGAATATTTCCCGTATGAAAGCAGAGTTTATTTTTTTCTTCCTTTTATAAAAAATGAGACCTTTATTCTTTGCCATATTGTAATTTTATTTTTCATCCTCAAGAGGGTTGGCGAGGCATCTTAAATGCCTGCCTGATTTTTTGCTTTTACTGGAAAATCCTTCTTCCATGCCGCCCATAACAGTATAACATACTTTTCTTAAATATAAAAGGACAACAACACAAGTTATTGTCCTTTTGCTTCCGAACGGAATACCTGCCAGGCCAGCCGGCTTCGTATCCTATTTTGCCTCTTTAACCTTAGCCCTCTTGCCCACTCGGTTTCTCAGGTAATTCAGCTTCGCGCGCCTTACCTTACCTCTCCTGACTACCTCGATCTTCTCTACATTAGGGGAATGTACGGGCCATGTCTTCTCAACGCCGATACCGTTAGATGTCTTTCTTACGGTAAAGGTCTCTCTGCTGCTTCCGCCCTGTCTCTTGAGCACAACGCCCTCAAATACCTGAATTCTCTCGCGGTTTCCCTCTTTGATCTTACCATAAACCTTTACGGTATCACCAACCTCAAACTGTTCCACATTTTCCTTCAGCTGTGCAGCTTCAATCTCTCTGATAATATCACTCATAACGAGCCTCCTTCATAAAATGGATGTTCTTAATACGTTTTGTAACAGAGGACCATCTCGTTTTCACAACAGTAAGATTCTACCACAATTGTCTGCGGGAAGCAAGCTTTTTTTCAGCTTTTTCACCGTTTAACTCAGAGAGCATTTGCCTTGACTATACTTCTACTGTTCCTTTGAACCCTTTGTGGTCTCGACAAAGATTTCCTTTGCCACGACGTCGTGGAGCCCTTCCGAACCCTTTCGTAATTCCCCTCTTACCACGTCACCCACCATAATTTCATTGGCATTTATTCTTTCCTTTTCCGGATAAAGCCTGTATACCCTGGTCTTCTGGTCTATATGCACCCTAAGGGTGGAATCTCTGATAAATGTTCCGCCATATGGAACAGTCAAAATCACCTGACCGTTTTCATCTGTCTCCACCGCCAGTACCGTGCCGAAAATATTTCTTGAGCTTGCCTTCGGCCCGGTCATCATTTCATAAACCGCATAGATAATACAGGAAGTGCATAAAAGTAAAATGCTTATAAGAAGAAATCTTTTTAACAGAATCCAAAGCTTATTATAGGATGCTTTTGTTTTTTGAATAAGCGGATCTTTTTTCCTGAAAAACACATCTATTTTCTCTACTGTTTTGTTCCATATACCCTGATTATTAATAAAATACCTCCCTATATAAAAGTGTAGTCTCGGAAACTTCCAAGCCTTTATTTTACTCAATCTCTTCGTTCCCAAAATTCCACTTTCACATCTATTTTTTTGTAATATTTACCTTTTCTTCCTTCAAACAGACTCTTTCAGCATCCTCATAAATTTCTGCATTTTTTCTTCTAAAACACTTGACAAACTCCTTAAAATGTGCGGCCGTTTTCGCTGATAATGCCAGCGAAAACGGCCCCTTTGTTATGAAGTGATTTTCGCTTCCCAACACACAACTAAGGAGGACACATCTATGTTCAAACCCGAATTATGGCAGCGCCACGACGAGTATAGAACCATTGTAATTACATTCGGACGGCG
>CAJTPH010000029.1:0-34259 GCA_910578215.1 uncultured Acetatifactor sp.
GCTAAAGCAACTCTTGAGCCGCCAGCATTTGTATATATGTTATAAGAAAACATCCGACGCTACAAGATAATCTGGACTTTTTCTTTCCTCTTTTTACTTCTTGATTTAAAGTTACAAATAACACCACTACATTAAAAAAAATTCCTCACTCATAGTTTCCGACTATCTCTATAGTTCCAAGATCTGCCGAACAACTGCCACAATTTATGAATACCCAATGTGTTATGAACCCCTCCACACTCAAAATCCCTTGATTTTAAGCCATTCTTCAATACTTTCGCCTGCGAGTACCCAAATTCCTATGGCATCAATTGGAACTAGCCGCCTGTGCCGCTGTTATACTTTGATGACTTTTACCCCAACCCAAATTGCGCTTTTTCTACGCCAATGCTATTTTATCCGGTACTGCCCGGCTTCCTCGTCCGTAAGCGGTCTGCCTAACGCCTTTACCGCATCAATCATTTTGCGCCATTCATAACGCTTTCCGTCTGACGGTTCCGTCAGCCTGCCGTCTTTCGCATAATCGGCAATATCCTCAAGCAAGCTGGTCCTTTTTCTTTCCATTGTCAACATACCACCACCTACTTTCTAATATATTTCTCTATGAGTATGGCCGCTGCTGCTTCATCTATATACATGCGCTGTCCTCTTGCCACCTGTGCACTTAAAACTTTCTGGTAATATGCAATCAGATCGCTTTTCGCCGTAAATGCCACAACCCCGTCACATCCCGCCTCCATACTGACCTGGCAGGCAATCGCAAATAAATGACCGCCTACACCTTGATATTTTCCCGTAAGACCATAGCTGTGCGGCGCAGTTTCAACAATAGCAACATCTGCCACACCACCATCTATCCTGAGCGATATCCTTCCCTGCACTGTATCATCATCCGCTAAATGATTGCCAACCCGTGAAAACAGAGTTAAAATACGACACCACGGAAGGAGGGGATTGGATGGAAAAGGATTCTGCATTATACCAGCTCATGGTCGTTCGCATGAACGGCACATGCACAGCAGCCTTGGAAGCCAGTATACGAGCCAGGCGTTTGAAGATTAATGAGAGACAGGGGCAATTAAATGCTTTTCAGCACCTTAATAAAAGCCACCCGGTCCATACAAAGCCCATGAAAAGCCAGGGCAAACTCTTTCAATGTCTTTTTGGCGGACGAGCGGACAGAGAACGTATCCGCCTCGCAGTCAAAGATAAGCTTTTTCCCGCATTCTGGCATGTTTTCTTCTATGTATGCCGCTGCGACCCTTTCCCAGTCATAGCCGCTTCCGGGCAGCCCTGCCTCCGCAAAGCACTCCCTGTTCAGGGCGTCCGCCTCAAGGGTCAGGGTGTAAGTCCCGGGCTTCCCCATCCATCGAAACGGCAGAAGCTCCTCTTTGAGCTTTCTGTCCAAGTCCCGGGGCTTGGGATATCCCTCCCTGCGCTCCTCTACGGTCTGCTCATAATTCAACTCCATCCCCTGTTCCGTCAGTATCCGGCGTATGTCGCATTCAACGCTTACGCTGCCCATGATACAAGGACGAGGTATATCACCGGACCTGAACAGCTCATGATACTGCTCTGACGAAATAGGGATCTTTACGCCGCCCTTACAGATTTCGGAAGGGTATAAAAACGAGATGTTTCCATAATCGGAATCTCTGTGTTTGTCATAGCCGGGATCTTCATACAGGACGCGCCAGCGTCCCAGCTCAAACATCCCGCCGGCAAGAATCGGTTTAAACATCCGCCCCGAAGCTTTGACGGCCTCCGGACTATCCGGAATTTTACCCACATAGCGGAAGACTTCCATCATATAAACACTTTTATGGTCAAAGGGCTCAATAATTCTGCCATAGGCATAGGGGTCGTCCTTATTCAGCTTATATTTCCTGTAATTTATAAACTCGTCAAAGGCTTCTCTCCAGCTCTGGTACGCCGGAAGATATAAGGGGATTGCAAAAATATCCCCCTGGTCGGGTCTTAACTTAATCTCATCCATAACAGTCCTCTTTGTAATTATTGGGATTAAGGCTACAATAATTCCTTGAGCTTATCCAGAAAAGCTTCTTCCCCAAAGGTATTGATCTTAAAAAATACCGCCTGGCTTCCTCCTGCGGTGATTGCCGAAAGATGCACGGGACCGCCTGCCGCCTGAAAAAGCGTAACGCTCAGACTGAGCCTGTTGCCGCCCAAATAGCTGAACCGCTCGAACACGCGCACGCTGCAGCGGGAATCGCCCTCGGCAAAGTCGCTGGAATCCTCCAGCGATGCGGATACGCTGCCGTTTAAAATGCCGTCTTCAATACGTCTGATTATGTCCGTCATACTTCCGTTTAAGGTCCGTTCCAATTTAGCCATTGCCCGCTCCCTTCTGTCCTGGTCTTCAAATTACGCCTGCTGCCTTATCTGATTTCCGTATTCCTCTACAGGCCGTTTACCTGCCGCCTCTCAAACCCAAGATACCGTGTACCCTGAAAGGTAAGCCTGCCCGTATCCCCTTCCGCCAGCATGCCATACTCCGTGCCGCTGACATGAAGCTCCATACGGTCGCCGCTCTCCACCTGAAAGGTGGCATAATAGGAGGTGGAATGCCCTGTGTGCATTGCGCCGTTTCCGTGATTGTGATGATGTGTCACCTGGGTCCTCTTTGCCACAACAATGGCGCCCACCGTGAGCCTGGGGGAATGGTTGTTTTGATTCCACTGGGCAATCCCTTTGATAAGGGTAAACAGAATCATGCATACCACCAGCCCGAACATCAGGAAAAAAACTGTCTGAAAACCGCCCCCAAAGAAAAATCCGCTGTTCATATCCGTATCCTCCTGCCCGCTTCAACGGGTATCCGTCTAATCGTTTGACCTACTGCCCTGCGCGTCTTTACAGCCCCAGAGCCTCCTTGTAAACCTTGTACATGGAATCGGCGTCCGAAGCCCCCGACCCGGCAGCTACAATATATCCTTCTTCGTCGATAATAAACGTTGTGGGCAGGGAGGTAATTCCTCCAAACATAAATTGAATGGCTCCGTCCGTATCCAGCACAATGGGAAAGGTGTAGCCGTTGTTTTTGACGAATTTCTGCACCGTCCCCTTGTCCTCGCTGCAGTTGACGGCCAGAATCACAAGCTCCTCGGGAAATTCGTCCGCCAGCTTCTGAAGGGCAGGCATCTCTCCCACACAGGGACCGCACCATGTAGCCCAGAAATTCAGCAGAACCTTCTTTCCACTGCATTCCTTGAAGGACAGAGTCCCGCCGTCAGAGAGCGTCATCTCAAAATCCGGCACCTGTATCCGCTCCTGAACCTGGTCCTCCCCCTGATTATCGCCGTTATCGGAAAAATCGTTTTCAACGCCGTCCCCGGCAATCACATTTTCATCCTCATGCCCCGCGTCCCCACAGCCTGCGCACACAAGCAGAACAGCACACAGCAGAAAAGCCGCTACAGACCTATTTCTCTTTTTTGTTTTCATCCTTCTATCCTCTTTTCCCATTCTATTATTTTTCTGTCCCTGTCATCCTGATCCCGTCTCTTTTCATCCGAATTTATAAGCCCGTATCCAAAGGACGCTTCGACGGCTTCTTTTTGGTCATATCCTCGTTTAATTTTCCCCTGCGGCATATGGCACCCGTATGACACACATCCCTGCATTCCCCGCACTGGATACACTCTCTGTCTCCCGGTTTTTTCACATCCATCTTACAGTGACGGACGCAGGCCTGGCAGCCCGTACACCTGCCCTCGTCCACTTTGATGCCCATAAGGCTGATTTTTGAAAACAGGGAATAGATTGCGCCCAGCGGGCACAAAAACCGGCAGAAGCTTCTGTACAGCACCATCATGCTAAGGCATATCACCACCAGGACAAACACCTTCCAGGAAAAGAGGACTTCGGCAAGGGCACGCAGCTTGGAATTTCCCAAAACAAGCGGGATGCCGCCCTCCAGGGTTCCTGCCGGGCAAATGTATTTGCAGAAGGCCGGAACAGGCATCCCTTCGGCAATTCCCAGATACAGCGGGATATAGATTACAAAAACAATCAAAACCACGTATTTAAGCCAGGTTAAAGCTCGGGTGACACGGTTCTTTTTTATTTTGGGCAGCGGGAGCTTATAAAGCAGATCCTGCAGCAGCCCAAACGGGCATAAAAACCCGCAGATCACCCTGCCCAAAAACAGCCCGAACAGCAGCAGGATGCCAAAAATGTACATGGGTATGCGGTAGCTCACACTGCTCAGGGCATTCTGGAGCGTCCCTAGAGGGCAGGATGCCACGGCTCCCGGGCAGGAATAACAGTTAAGCCCCGGCACGCACATCCCCTTTACGGGTCCCTGATAGATCGAAGCATTCCCAAAGCCCTTTATATTTGCATTGTAGATTAAAGCGGCAGCCAGCTGGGTGCATCTGCGCTTTAAGGCAGGCCTGGGCTTCTTTATCTCAGCCAATTCCGATACACTCCAGACAAATGCGCACCGCCTTGTTCAGCGTCACGGTATATTCTCCCTGCCAGAGTCCCCCGACCAAAAGCGCCGCACCCAATACGCCCGTCACAATCCGAAACCCTGTGATTTTCTTATGCTTTTGCCCTGCATCCTTTTCCTTATCCGTATTTATTTCATTATTCATAGATTTTTCTTCATTCATAGTTTTTTCTTTAATTCATAGTTTTTTCTTCATTCATAGATTTTTCTTCATTCACAGATTTTACTTTATTCATAGTTTTTTCTTTATATATTTCTATCCCTTTTAGAAAATGTGTTCTCATTGTTTATCTGGATAATTTTAATGTATATTCATACATATCTCCACACAAACGGAATTTGTCTGCGCCACAAACCATGGGTTTTCTTCTTAAAAGCATTTTTTGCTATGTTACCACACCTCTCCTTTACTAAACTTTTTTGCTTCTTTAAGCTTTATAGATAATGCAATAACATAATACAATGACACAACTGCAAAATATTCGTGCTCTGCCTCGCACAATTGCCCTAACCCTGTTTTAAAATAAACCCACCAATGATATGGCCTGAACACAATTTGCGGAAGAAACACCACATATCCGATTAAGCCCCATAATGACATTTTGTTCCTTTTCTTGGGGTCAGTTGCTATCCCCCAGGTATTTTTTTCTGCAATTAATAATTCAGCCAATTTATAATTTTTTATGGCGATTGATCTGCTGAATGAATTAAATGTCATAGAAATGATTCTAATCGGCGCTATATACCATGTCAGAAGCATTACTGTATTAAATAACATAAAGAAAAAATCCAACATATATTCCTCTCCATATGCGCATTCTTTTTTATGTCTGCCACATCTTTCTTTCGCCCGGCTTGCATTCTTGACGGGTCTATGCACCCTGCCCCGGCTTACTTCCCTGACGGGCCTGCGTCCCCTGCCCGGCTTTAGGCCCCTGCCCGGCTTTAGGCCGCGGCGCAGCGCCAGGCAAGGGACCTTACGGGGTCTTTTCTCCCTTGTCCGCGGAGCTGCCCCTGGGGTTTACAAGCGCCTTGTTCACCGGCTGAAAATAACGGTTTATGTGAGCGCCTATCATAATGATGTACATACAGAAATACATCCAGATCAGTACGATAATAATGAGGGAAAGGCTGCCATAGATGCCGTAGGAGTTGCCATAGGTCACATAAATGGAAAATCCCCATGAAAAAATACTCCACAGCACCGAAGCAAAGGCCGCGCCGGGAATCTGTTCCTTAAATTTCTGCTTTTTGTCCGGCATATAGGCATAGATCGCCGCAAAGGACAGCGTCAAAACCACCCACACCGCCATAAAGCGGAAGCTCATGAAAAAGGACACCACCATCTGAAGCTGCGGCAGGCGGTGCAGCGCCAGCGTCACTAGCTGGTCCCCAAAGACCATGATAAACAGCGAGAGAATCACCGCCACAAGCATTACAAGGGTATAAAAGGACGCAATGAACCGAATCACAAAATAATTTCGGTTCTCCTCCACGCCGTTCACCGCATTTAAGCCTCTCATCAAAGCCATCACACCCTTTGCCGCAGACCAGATGGTAGCGATGACCGCCACGGACAAAATGCCCGCGGACTTATCGTACACGTCGGCAATCAGGCTTTCCACCAGGTCATCCACCAGGTCGGGCGTGATATCCGTCACCGCCTCCACCAGATTTTCCTCCGTCAGGGGCGTGTAGGGAATAATGGTGCATATTACCATAAGCATGGGCACCACCGACAGAAAAAAGAAAAAGGCGATGCTGGCCGCATAAGCGCTGATATTCTGCTTTCTCATCTGTGTGGAAAAATCCACTGCAGTCAGATATAGCTTATAAATCAATCCGTCTGTCTCCCTTACTCTCGATTACTTTTTATCTCACAATTATCATAAAAGAACAATAATATCTGCCCGGCATTGTACCCGTTGTCCGCCATCTGCCTGGCGCCGTTCTGGCTCATGCCCACGCCGTGCCCGAAGCCGCCTCCCGTCAGGGTATAGCCTACCACATTTTCCCCTTCTTTAATAGTTTCTATGACAAAAAAGGAGCTGGGAAGAAGGGAGGAGCTGTTGGCGGTCTTTCCGTCCTGCCTGACCACCTTGCTGACCCCGTCGCACAAAACGGTCCGGATGTTATGCCCGGTGACAACCTTGATTTGCTGGGTCTTTGTCTTTATTACAATCTCATCCGCCGTTCCCCCGCTGCCCCTGGATTCCACATAGATATCCGTGATCTGGTCAAGGGTCTCAGGCTCTATGCTCGCATAACCCTTGCTTCCCATTGTCAGCACATACTTGGGGTTGGCCTTATATCGCTTTTTCAGCAGATCCAGCAGACGCTCCGTATCCAGCTTCTCTACCTTATAGGTCCACCGATACCATGACTCGCCCGCCTCAAAGTCATCCGGGTTTTTGGAGGTGATAAAGGCCCTGAAAGCCTCCTCATCCCGCAGCTTTTCACCCAGGGACTCCTGCTCCGAAGCCCCTCCGGAAGCTCCGATGCTCCGGTTCATCTCCGTCCGGTTCAGCCCCATGGCTCTCAGATAGGTCAGCTTTGCCCCGGCGCTGGTCTTCCAGACATTTGCATCCGTTCCCACACCGCAGGAGGTTGAGTAGTAATATGTACTGGCAAGCGTTCCGTCACCCGTATACAGAAGCTGCCCGTAGGTCTCCTTCACCGCAGTGGTGGTGGTCTCCTGTTCCAGGATATTGTTGTATACCTGATAGGTAGTGCTGTCGTCCATATGTGCGCCGTACTTTGGATAGCCGGCGTGCACCATGCAGCCGTAGGCATAGGTTCTGGCACATATGGCCTGTGCCTTCAGCGCCTCCTTCGGATACCTTGAGGGCATCTCGCTGGGCACCACGCTGTACAGGTACTCCTCCAGCAGCACCTCGTTGACCACCGCAATTCCTTCGTCCGTCTTAAAAAGCTCCAGCTGGCCCCTGTAGGAGGGCGTACCCTGATTGCGGTTACAGTTCTTTATGGCAACCTTCCCCGTCAGCACATCGGGAATCACCCACACACGCTGCCCGGTAAAGTAACCGCTCTCCGGTCCTATGACAACCTCCTCACCCGGTTCGTGATGCTCCTCCTGAAGACTGTTATAGTCGCCGTATACCACCTTATAGCCGGTGTTGCAGGTCAATACCGGCTGGGCATGAAGCGTCGAGTTATAGTCCGAAGCCTTAATCAGCACGCGGACATACTCCATCGCCTCCTCCTTCACCAGGAGGATACCGCAGACCCGCCCCCTGTCTATGCACAGGTCGGTGAAATTATAGCCGAAGAAAATATCCCCCGCCGTACACATGGCGAGACTGTCATAAAGCCGATAGCCCTTATAATCGGCGTCAAGAGGGATCTTCCCATAGCCCTCTACCTCTATTCCCTCCCCGTCGGCGCTCAATATCCTGCCGTTTATCTTGTTGAGCTTGGGAACGATGCCCGTCACCCTGCCGTCCGTCAGCACAAGGTCCGCAACCTGCTCCCTTGCAGCCGGGTCCGGCACAAACGCGCGCTGTGAGGGCTCCTGTCCCCTTCTGTTCTTAACGGCTATCATTCCATAGGGATACAATCTGCTCTCTCCGTCCTGGAAAACCAGCAGCCCGTCCTGCTGCAGCTCCATAATCCATATGTTGGAGAGCTGTTGTATCTGCGGCACATAAGGCACCAGCTTCCGATGCCTGTTTTCCCACATATGTACAAGCGTAACCACCAGCTTACCGAACAAAAGAATTAAAATCAGCAATATTCCCAGCAGGATGATAAACGCTTTCAGCCGCATTCTCTGGGATTTATTTAAATTCCATCTATTTCTGCCCAAACTCTCTCTCCTTAAGAATCCTTAAGAAGCTGTGACAGCTTCTTAACCTCAAAAGAGCAGCCCTTCGGGACTGCTCTTTTCTTCTGTATCATACGAAGCTTATTATTTGACCCAAAATGCCGCCTCTTGTCTTTTGACTCCTAGCAATGCTAGGTGGGTGACCGCAACCGGACTTTTGCCTTCCCTTCCAATCCGCGGCACAGACTGCCGTGTGAGGGCTTGACAGCCGCCAGGCAATATAGGAATCCCGTTTAAAGTAAATGTAGGTTCAAAAATAAACAAGAGTTATCGTACATCTCAGGTTGTTTTTATTATATCCGATTTCTATGGTATTTACAATAGAAACTTTTAACAATAAGACCTTCTGACGAAGAAATTATACCCACTGTCAGCCCTGTGACTCAAAACACTTATCAACCATATTATCTATCATGGGAATACGAATCGTTCCCTGACTCAACGCCTTCAGACCAAGAATAAGGAACGCCACCGTCTGGATGAGGTTGATACCGCTTCTCAGCATACTGATAATGTTTGTGAGGAAGCTGATGTAGAAGCTTCCGCCAAAAATATTGACCGTATCGTCAATGAAATTGACAAGGCTGGGAATCAGCCCCAAAACGGATAAAATCAGTGAAAACAGCAAAAGAAGCGCCACGGATTTTACCGCCGTCTTTTTCAGCCATACGTTTTCTTCCATCAGCAGCACATATCCTGCCAGAATGATAAGGGCAACATATCCGCTGAATAAGCCCAGAAAATAAAGCGCCGCGCCCATAAGAGCCACCGAAACACCCAATTTCGTTTTTTGCATTTTCTGTAATCTCCTCTTTTAGTTTATGCCGGAATACCGGACCCTGCCGTCCGTTTCCTGTGGTCTATGCCTGGGTATTTTCCACGGTCTGCTCCGCAGAAGCGCTCTCCGCCTCAGGCTGTACCTGCGGGGTATTCTCCTGCTGTGCCTCCTGCTCTGCAGAAGCGCTCTCCGCCTCGGGCTGTACCTGCTGGGTACTCTCCGGCTGTGCCTCCTGCTCCGCTGACACGGTCTCCGCCTCGGGCTGTACCTGAGCTGCATTCTCCTCCGGCTGGGTTTCCACAGGCTTTACAACAGGCATAGGCGCTCCGCAGGAGCTGCAGAATGCCGCATTGCTGGAAACCTCCGCGCCGCACTTCTCGCAGCACACAACACCCTTGATATCCTTTATCTGCTGGCGGTATTCAGTAATCTTGTTTCCGGACTCCTGAATTCCCGCTACCAGAGCCGCAAAATCAACGTCAGGATTCTCGCCATGAAGCGAAAAATACAGCTTGCCGATCTCACGATAGCTGTCGTCGATCTTTCTCTCCTCGTCGGAGATCGACGAATTGATTCTTGCAATATCGGCTATTTCCTTCCCCTTCTGTACCGCACTCTGCCCAGCCTGTGAAATCTTTTTCCCCAATTCATCAAAAAAAGCCATAACTATCCTCCTGTATAAATTGTTTAAATAATACTTATATAGTTATTATACCAAAATACACCGTCAAGTCAATGATTATTCGTTTCTTTTTCACAATGCCTTTTTCACAATGATTTTTCAAGCGCAAAAAAACACACAGCCGCAATCGCTTACGACTGTGTGCCGAATCACACCTTGATACTATAAAGCTTCAAAGAGCAGCTTAGAGCTGAGGACCTGCGGCAACCAATGCCTTGCCAGCGTCGTTGCTCTCATACTTTGCAAAATTCTTGACAAAGCGCTGTGCCAGATCCTTCGCCTTCTCCTCCCATGCGGAAGCGTCCGCATAGGTATCGCGGGGATCAAGAATCTTGGGATCAACCCCGGGAAGCTCGGTGGGAACCTCAAAGTTAAAGTAAGGAATCTTCTTGGTAGGAGCATTCTGGATATCGCCGTTCAAAATCGCGTCGATGATGCCGCGGGTATCCTTGATGGAGATACGCTTTCCAGTGCCGTTCCAGCCCGTGTTCACAAGATAAGCCTTTGCGCCGCTCTGCTGCATTCTCTTGACAAGCTCCTCTGCATACTTTGTGGGATGCAGCTCCAGGAACGCCTGGCCAAAGCATGCGGAGAAGGTAGGCGTAGGCTCCGTGATGCCGCGCTCCGTACCCGCAAGCTTTGCAGTGAAGCCGGACAGGAAGTAATACTGGGTCTGCTCAGGCGTCAATACGGACACGGGAGGCAGTACGCCGAAAGCATCCGCGGAAAGGAAGATCACGTTCTTTGCAGCGGGCGCAGCGGAAACAGGGCGCACAATATTCTGGATATGGCTGATGGGATAAGATACGCGGGTATTCTCGGTCACGCTCTTATCGTCGAAGTCAATCTTGCCTTCAGCGTCAACGGTAACGTTCTCAAGCAGCGCGTCGCGCTTGATAGCGTTGTAAATGTCGGGCTCGGAATCCTTGTCAAGATTAATAACCTTGGCGTAGCAGCCGCCCTCGAAGTTAAATACGCCGTTATCATCCCAGCCGTGCTCGTCATCGCCGATAAGCAGACGCTTGGGGTCCGTGGACAGAGTGGTCTTTCCCGTTCCGGAAAGTCCGAAAAAGATCGCCGTATTCTCGCCGTTCATATCCGTGTTAGCGGAGCAGTGCATGGAAGCGATTCCCTTCAGAGGCAGATAGTAATTCATCATGGAGAACATGCCCTTCTTCATCTCGCCGCCGTACCATGTATTGATGATAACCTGCTCGCGGCTGGTGATATTGAAGGCAACACAGGTCTCGGAATTCAGGTTCAGCTCCTTGAAATTCTCAACCTTTGCCTTGGAAGCGTTGTACACCACAAAGTCAGGCTCGAAATCCTTAAGCTCATCCTCGCTGGGCTGGATAAACATATTCTTGATGAAATGCGCCTGCCAAGCAACCTCAACGATAAAGCGCACCGCCATGCGGGTATCCTTGTTAGCGCCGCAAAAAGCGTCTACAACGAACAGTCTCTTGCCGGAAAGCTCCTTTTTAGCGATTTCCTTTACGGCTGCCCAGGTCTCCTCGGTCATGGGATGGTTGTCGTTCTTATAACCGTCCGTCGTCCACCACACGGTATCCTTGGAATTTTCATCTACAACAATGTACTTGTCCTGAGGGGAACGGCCGGTATAAATTCCTGTCATTACGTTAACCGCGCCCAGCTCCGTCTCCTGGCCCTTCTCAAAGCCTTCCAGTCCGGACTTGGTCTCCTCCTCAAACAACATCTCGAAGGAAGGATTGTGTACAATCTCCGTTGTACCGGTAATGCCATACTTGCTCAAATTAATGTCTGCCATCTTACTTAAACCTCTCTTCTTAAATATTTGTAATTATGCGGGTGTACCAGCCATCCGCACACTTCATACATTATCTCAAAGACTCATTCAAAAGTCAATAAACGCCGGAAATTTTATGAAGTTTTTAGTAATGCTTCTTCCCGTGCAACACTGTGAAATGCCGGACTAGTTGCTCCGGGCATATGTGGCATCCTCATAGGTGTAGGTGTCATAAAAATAAAGCCTTTCGCTGCCGTCCGCCCATTTCTCCAGAGACAGTGTCATCGTTGTGCCCACAACCTTATATCTGCCGTCTCCTTCATAGGAAAGAGCGCCGAGACTGCTGCTGCCGTCCGCCGAGATCTGCAGGGAAAGATCTCCGTGCATATTGTTTGCGGAGGAATACCATTTTCCCGCAATGGCGTCAAAGCTGCCGGATGTCTCAACGGGGTTGGGCGTTTCCGCCGGCTTGGGAACTGCCGTGGGCTTCGGCGTAGCCGCAGGCGCGGCGGTGGGCTTAGGAGCCGGCGTGGACGCGGACGGAGCGTTGGTGGGAGCTGCCGTGGTGCCCGCAGGCGCAGTAGTGTTGGCTGCAGGCGTTGTGGTGTTGGCTGCAGGGGCATTCGTGCTGCCCGCCGGCTCCGCCGTGTTGCCCGCAGGCGCATTCGTGCTTGTCTCAGGGGCTGCCGTGGGAGCCGCCGGCGACGGCTGGCCTGCAGGCGCTTCCGTCACCGTGGGCGCGGCGGTAGGGCTTACGCCCGGATTATTTCCCGTGGGCTTGTCCTCCGGCTCCCCGCAGGCGGCAAGCAATGTGACTGCCGCCGCAGCGGCTGCTGCCAGGAATATTTTCTTTTTTGTATTCATGTTTTTGTTTTTCATATTCTCCTTATTTTCATTCTCCTTATTTACATTTTCCTTATTAACACTTTCCTTAATCCAATTTTGGATATTCCTATTTTTCATGTCCGTTTTTCTCCTTCTTTATTCCGGATTTACATGCTGCTTATCCTATTTTCGCTCTACGGAGCGGAATTGTCAAGCAAAGTGTTTTATCAGACCCTGCCCAGCGGAATTATCAAGCGCAGCGTTTTATCAGGCCCTGCCCAGCGGAATTGTCAAGCAAAGTGTTTTATCAGGCTCTGCCCAGCCCGATACAGCCGGGAACCTCCGTCTCCTTTTTCAGCCAAGCCGCCTCCTGCTCCGTCAGATAAGGAGAAAGCTTCTCGCAGACTCTGCTCTGATAAGCAAAAAGCTGCAGCTTCTGTGTCTCGGTCAGGCTCTTCAGATCGATGGCATCCATGTCGATGGGCACCCATGTCAGGGTCTTGAAATGCATGAACTGGCCGTACTCATTCTTTTCGTCGTTCTCCGCCACCATGATATTCTCGATGCGGATGCCGTACTGCCCCTCGATGTAGACGCCGGGCTCGTTGGAAATATCCATGCCCGCCTCGATGGGCACCTCCGCCATATCCTCCGTAAAACGCCACCGCATGCTCTGGGGGCCCTCATGGACATTGAGCATGTACCCCACGCCGTGCCCGGTGCCGCACTTATAGTCCACACCCATGTTCCACAGCTGCTGTCTTGCAAGAATATCCAGATTTCTCCCGCTGCAGCCGTAAAGAAAGCGGGCGTTGGACAGCTGCAGCAGCCCCGCCGCAACCAGGGTATAATGCAGCTTCATCTCATCGGAGACCGGTCCCAGCGCTATGGTCCTTGTGACATCGGTGGTGCCGCCCATATATTGACCGCCAGAGTCGATCAGATATAAGCCCTCCGGCTTCAACACCGCGTAATTGTCCTTTGTGGGCGCATAGTGCATCATCGCCGCGTTTGCGCCGTATGCAGAGATAGACGGGAAAGACAGATCGAAGCATTCGGGTATATCCCTGCGCAGCTTCTCCAAATAATCCGCCGCGGACAGCTCCGTGATCTCAAGCTTTCCGATATTGGTCTTCAGCCAGTAGATAAACTTTGTCAGAGCAACGCTGTCCTTTAAGTATATTTCCTCCATGTTGGCAAGCTCCACGGGATTCTTTACCGCCTTCAGAGCCTCCGTGGGATTTTTCTTTTCTATAAGGGTCTGCTTTCCGTCCAGGGTCTTGTACAGCGCATAGCTGCAATGGCGCCTGTCGATCAGAACCTTCTGCCCCGCGGGCAGCTTCTCCAGGAAGGAGACAATTGAGCCGTACTCCTCCACCTGAATGTGCTTTGCCGCCAGATACTCTGCCGCCTTTTCGTCCAGCGCCTCCTTCTGGATAAAAAGCACGCTGCCTTCCTGGCTGAAATAGCCGTAGGAAACCGCCACAGGATTACACTCCACGTCACAGCCTCTGATGTTAAAGAGCCACATCAGATCGTCCAGCTTGGTCAAAAGCAGGCTGTCCGCACCCTCCCTGCGCACCTTTTCCATGACGCTTTTCAGCTTCTCCTCAAAGCTCATTCCCGCAAGCTTTTCGTCCAGCACGGTTACTCTGCCCGCCGGAAAGGCTGGCCTGTCGGTCCAGATGCCCTCCGCCAGATCCCGCTCATAGGCAAAGCTTATATTCTTTGTCTCCAGCTTTTTTTCATAGCCTCTGCCCTGAGACATGGTGAGAACCCTGCCGTCAAAGCCAAGGGTCTGTCCCTCCTTCATATTCTTCTGCAAAAACTCGGTAATGGTGGGAACGCCCTCGTCCTGCATGCGGAACAGCGTAACGCCGGTTCCCGCAAGCTCATGCTCCGCCTGGATAAAGTACCTGCCGTCCGTCCACAGCCCCGCGCCCTCCTTCCACACAAGCAGGGTGCCGTTGGAGCCGGTAAAATTACAGAAATACTCCCTCACCTTAAAATAGTCGCTCACATACTCCGAATTGTGGAAGTCCGCCGTGGGCATCATGTAAAAGTCGATTCCCTGCTCCTCCATTTTCTCCCGCAGAAGCGAAAGCCTGTCCTGTATCGTCCTGTTTTCCATCATTTATGTCCTCATCTTTCTATATCTTGCAGGCATGCCGCCCCGTCTCCTTCAGGAGCCCCCGGCAGGCAAAACCACTCTGAAAACGCTCACTCCGCAAGCTCCCTGCCCACCTCTGCCGTCCGGGACATTCCCACCCTGTCGCAGCCAAGCTTCAGGAACAGCTCCAGCTCCTCCCGGTCAGACACACCGCCCGCCGCCTTTATCTTCACGCCCGGACCTATATGCTTTAAAAACAGCTCTATGTCCTCCCGGGCGGCGCCGCCCGTTCCGAAGCCGGTGGAGGTCTTGATATAATCCGCCCCGGCGTTTGTGACCGCCCTGCACATGGCGATCTTTTCCTCCTCCGTCAGATAGCAGGTCTCGATAATAACCTTGAGAATATGGCTGCCGCAGGCTTCCTTTACGGTACGGATCTCATCCTCCACCTTTGCGTACTGCCCGCTTTTTACGTCGCCGATATTCACCACCATGTCGATCTCATTGCAGCCGTCCGCCAGCGCCTGCTCCACCTCCGCCACCTTTGCCCGGGTGACGCTGTAGCCCAGCGGAAATCCCACCACCGTACAGATATTGATCTTATCCGCGTATGTCTCATGAACCCTGCGGACATAGGCGGGCGGAATGCAGACGCTGGCCGTATGGTACACAAGCGCCTCCCCGCAAAGCCTTTGTATATCCTCCCATGTGGCATAGGGCTTAAGCTGCGTATGGTCCACATGGGCAAGCATTTCCTGTATCGTCATTTTACACCTCCCCGTGCGCCCGGGCGCACATACCTGTCAACATACAAACTTACACCTCCAAAAAATCCCCTGCAGAACCCTTCAGGGCAGCTACAAGGGAAATTTTTACATCGTCATTAAAGCTTTAAAAAGGCCTTTACCGTGTCCTTCATCTTATCCGCATCACACTGAACATCGTGTACCACAGGCGCGGTCCGAATCTCCTCGATGGCGCGCGGAACCGCCACGTTCGCAATCCGGGAGAGCTCGTCCGCCAGCTGGAAGTCGCCGTAAACGGAAGCGTCCGCATATTTTGCATCGATGGCGCTCATAACGCTCCTTGTAAATTTGAAGGGGCTTGCGGTGGAGGCAATCACAGCCCTGCGCGAGTCGCCTGTCTCCCGCACATATTTTTGATAAACTGCGGAAGCAACCGCCGTATGGGTGTCGAGCACATAGCCGCAGCTCTCATACAGCCGCCTGATCTCTGCCGCGGTCTCCGCCTCGTCCGCATAATTTCCGTAGAAATCCTCCAGCCCATCCTTCATCTCTGCCGTGATATCATACCTGCCCTGACCTGACAGCGCCGCCATCAGCTCCCCGGTCCTGTCAGCGTCGTCCCCGGCAATGCGGTAGATGAGCCTCTCCAGATTGCTGGAGATGAGGATATCCATGGAGGGAGAGCTGGTCAGCACAAACTCCCTGTTTCTGTCATAGGTCCCGGTACGGAAGAAATCGTAGAGCACCCTGTTGTCATTGGACGCACAGATCAGCTTCCCCACGGGCAGCCCCATGTTCTTGGCATAAAACGCCGCAAGAATATTTCCAAAGTTCCCGGTGGGCACCACCACATTGACAGCCTCTCCGTCGGAGATCTTTCCCTCCCGGAGCAGGGCGGCATAAGCGTACACGTAATAGCAGATCTGGGGCACAAGACGCCCTATGTTGATGGAATTTGCAGAGGAAAACTGAAATCCCTTTCCGTTCATCTCCCGGGCAAGCTCTTTGTCCGCAAAAAGCTTCTTTACGCCGGTCTGGGCATCGTCAAAGTTGCCGTGGATACCCACGACCATGGTATTTGCCCCCTTCTGGGTCACCATCTGCTTCTCCTGAATGGGACTTACGCCGTCCTTGGGGTAAAAGACAACGATTCTGGTCCCCTCCACATCGGCAAAGCCTGCCAGCGCCGCCTTTCCGGTATCGCCGGAGGTTGCGGTCAGAATCACGATCTCGTTCTTCACATGATTCTTACGCGCGGCCGTTATCATGAGATGAGGCAGGATGGACAGAGCCATGTCCTTAAAGGCAATGGTTGCGCCGTGAAAGAGCTCCAGGTAATACGCTCCGCCCGCCTCCGTCAAGGGAGCCACCGCCTCCGTGTCAAACTTGGAATCATAGGCCTTGTCAATGCAGCCTTTTAATTCGTCCTCCGTAAAATCGGTGAGAAACAGCTTCATGACCTCGTAAGCCGTCTGGCGGTAATCCATTTCCGAAAACTCCCTGAGGCTTTTGTCCAGCGCCGGAATATGATCCGGCACAAAGAGCCCGCCGTCCTCGGAAAGCCCTTTTAAAATCGCCTCCGAGGCCCTGACCGGATCACCCTTTCCCCTGGTGCTGTTATATAATACTTCCACGGAGAGACCTCCCTCCACGGAATGTTTTTCTTTCACTTCCTTTTGCTGCGCTTGCTTCATTGGTTAAACTCCATTCTACTCTAAAAATAGCGGAAATCCACAGTACTAATTCTGCCTGGAAGGATTCTGGCCCGACGCGCTCTGCCTGCTCAGATCCAACAGCTTATCATGCATCTCATTTTCTATCCTGCGCAGCTCCGCCTCCGCGCTCCTGCGCTTCTCCCTGCCCTCCTGCTGAATCTTAAGGACCTCGTCCAGGGTGCTGATCAGCGTCTGGTTCGTGGACTGCAGGGTCTCGATATCAATAATTCCCCTCTCGCTTTCCTTTGCCGTCTCTACGGTGGCAATCTTCAGGGTCTCGGCATTCTTTTTAAGAAGCTCGTTGGTCATATCGCTGACCGCGTGCTGCGCCTTCGCCGCGTCCGTGGAATGGCTTAAGCCTATGGCAATGACCATCTGGCTTTTCCACAGGGGGATGGTGTTTACCAGCGTGGACTGTATCTTGTCGCTCATAACGGTATCGTTGCTCTGAATCAACCTGATCTGGGGGGCCATCTGCAGGGAAACCATACGGGTCAGCTCAAGGTCGTGGACCTTTTTCTCAAAGCGGCTGCACATGTCCGAGAAATCTCTTGCCGCCTGAGTGTCCTCCGGCAGCCCGCTTTTCTCCGCCTTTTCAAGCAATGCGGGAAGCTCCTCCTCCATGGCTTTCTTAAGCTTCTGTTTGCCGGCCAGTATGTACATGGACAGCTCCTTAAAATAATTCAGGTTCAGCTCGTACATCTTGTCCAGCATTGCCACGTCCTTTAAAAGGGTGATCTGATGCTGCTCCAGCGCCCCGCTGATCTTGTTGACATTAACCTCCGCCTTGTCATACTTCGCCTTCATATCGGAGAGCTTATTTGAGCTCTTTTTGAAGAAGCCAAGAAAGCCCTTGGTATCCTCATCCTCGTCAAAGTCCCGCAGCTCCGCCACCAGCCCGGTAAGCATTTCGCCCACCTCTCCCATGTCCTTGGTGCGCACATTGCTCAGCGCGGATTCCGAGAAATCCGCAATCTTTTTCTGGCAACCGGCTCCGTACTGCAGGATCATCTGCGTATTGTTCAGATCGATCTGCGAGGCAAAATCGTCCACCATCTTCTGCTCCTGGGGCGTAAGCTCAATCCTCATCTCCTGAGGCTCCGACACCTCTGCAGCCTTGGCCTCAGCAGGCGCCTGGGGCGCAGTCTCACCGAAGGGGTTAAGGGTAAGGGTGGGCGCCTCCTTCAGCATTTCATCCAATTCACTCATTCTTATATCCTCCTGTGTTCAAAATTTATATAGATTGGTTCTGTCATCTTTTCACAAACTCAAGCTCAGGCTCCCTGGTCAGACCTTCCTTTGCCAGCATGGTCTGAAGCACCTGTGCGTCCGTGGTAACATCGTACGCGGTCTCTCTGAACAGCCTGTTGAGCAGCTCGCTGAACGCGCTGTTGATCGTATCCAGCGTCTTCTCGATCTCCGCCTTTGCCTCCCGGATATCCTCCCCCTGCTCGCTCAGGGAATCGAAATCCTCATAGGCGGCAACCAGCTTCAGAGTGGTGGGAAGGTAATAGCTCATAAACTTCTGCATCTGGGATACCTGCTCCGGGTGCTCCCTCAGCCTGTCAAAAATTTCCTTGAGGAGATTCTCCAGACGGAACAGCTTGGCGGAAATGCTCTCCCCGGCAATATTGTCGTTCATATCGCGCAGCCTTCTGATATATTCCTGCCCCTCCGAGATCAGCCTGTCGACCTCGGAAGCGGTTCCCTGTACCGGCATCTCTGCCACGGGTCTTTCGGGAAGCGCACGCATTTCCTGTTCCTGCGCCTTCCGCTGCTTCTCCAGCGTCAGATACTCGTCATAGATTCTGTTGTCCAGCATCAGGCAGCTCTCCTGCCTGTCCAGATGCCCTTCGGGATAAAAGCCGTCGGTAAGCAGCCTTTTTACATCCTTGAGAACAAACTTTTCACTCTGGTTGGTATGCAGGGCAAGATCCTCAAGGTCGATATAGTGATTATTGCCCGCAAGCTGCAGATATTTCAAGGCGCGCTTAAGCCTGGACTTCTTTTTGTTTCCCTTTTTGAGCATTCCCACGAAAAGCCCCAGGAATACAAAAAGCACCCCGAAGGCAACCCAGAAGCCGCCCCCGATGCCCAGTCCCAGCCCGAGAAAGACCGTGGACAAAACCGCCATGACTCCGGTGCCGATGCCGCCAAACACCTGAAACAGCGTACCCGAAACGCTGCCCTTTCTCTCCATGGGGGCAAGGGAAGCTCTCACAGGCAGGTTTCTTACCGCCTGCTCCCGCTGCGCCGCTTTCCTCTCATTGTTCTCCCTGAGCCATTTCTCGGTATAGGTCTCCTTTGGAGGGACCTCCTGTGAATTCTGAACGGCAAAGTTCTGATTGATCTGCGTCCTTGCCGTCTTCATAGCCTCCATGGCGGCGCTTGCCACCACATCGTTAAAATTTTTGAAATCCCCGGTCTTTAACGCGTCCTGTACCGCGTCTCTGACCGCGTCGCCGTACTGGCTCCATATATTATCTGCACCCATTGCCCTTATCCCTTATTGTTCTTCTGCCAAAATATTTATCTAATTATCCCACATATGCTCTCTCATTGCAACATAAAATAAAGCTGTCATTTAAAAAATTCATGTCCGCCGTGTTCAAACAGAAAAACCAGCTTCTCGTCAAACCATCTCAGGCTGCCCTTGTCCGCGCGCTTCCTGGCCACAAAATACAGCGCCCCCTGGGAGATATCCTCGCCCTTCAGAGCACGTCCCACCGCGCTGATTGTGGTGTCGCTGATCTCCACACGGTCGTATTTTCCGCTGTACGCGGGAGAAAACTGCGCCACGTCGCCCTCCTTCTGAAAGACCACCTCCGTCACCGTATCCGGAAACGAGTCGCTGTTCAACCTGTTCAGCACCACGTTTGCCACCAGCAGCCTGCCGTCCTCGTCCTCGCCGCCTGCCTCGGCCTCCACGATACGCAGTAGAACCTCCAGCTCCTCGTCCGAGAAATCATACAGGGGCTCCTGTTCCATCACCGTAAAGTCCACTACCCTCTGTTCCGACACCGCCCTGTCGGCAATCCCGATACCCACGCTTTCAAGCTTATCCTGCGCCCTCTCGTTTTCACGGGAGGCTTCTTCAAGCTCCTCCAGCTCCAGCTTCAGCTGATATACGGGCTGTGT
Source organism: uncultured Acetatifactor sp. (assembly GCA_910578215.1). Taxonomy (GTDB): domain Bacteria; phylum Bacillota; class Clostridia; order Lachnospirales; family Lachnospiraceae; genus Acetatifactor. Next base: position 20,081 of record CAJTPH010000029.1, read on the forward strand.
GGGAAGCCATGCGGCATTCACTCCCTTGGCGCAGAGTACCGCCACAAAAATCACACAGCTTCCAAGTGTAAGAAGGCTCACCGCTCTTTTATACATATCTTTCCGATCCTTTCTTATTTTGACACTTTTTTTTGGCACTTTTTTTTGGCACTTTTTTTGATACTTTCTTTTTTTGGCACTTTCTTATTTTGACATATTTGACATATTTAACCTATTTTGACCAATTTTCACCAATCTTGACCAGGGAAATTTGACCGGGAAAATTGGGTCAGGAAAATATTGCCTGTCCGATATATCAATATATGAAGCAAATCCGGAAAATATGTACGGCTCCCACTTGTCTTTTACAAAGCCTCGATGGTATACTTATGAAATCGGGGAGGTAAACCCATGGAAAAGGATTCCCAAAGCAGCGGGCAGAGTCCCGGAAAATACGCAGGTGTGTTCCCCGCCGTGAAAAAAAACGGCGAGGTCTATTACCGCGCCTCTCTTACCTACAGGAGCAGGCATATCAGCCTGGGCAGCTTTTCCGATGCCCGCAGGGCCCACGCCGCCTATCTGGAAGGCACAAGGATCACAGGGTCCTCCGATTGCGCCATTTCCTCCTATCTGGACGATTCTCCGCTTTCCTTTGAGAAATGGGTCTGTCTCATTAATTTTCGGGACAACGGGCTGTACTTTGGCACCCCCATCTATGTGAGCAAAAAATTTTTCAGCTACTATCTGTCCCCCTCCCACGTGCTGAAATTTGATCCCGACGACCTGTTTTATTATTCCTCCCACAAAATCATGCGGCGGGGGAATCACTATTTTGTGGCGGATTACGGTATGCAGGTCAGCATTGCCACCCGCTACGGAATCAAGCCCTATGCAAGGGAGGGAAAGGACTTCCGCTTTATCAACGGAGACCCCACCGATTTCCGGCGGGAAAACCTGGAAATCTTAAATATCTACCACGGCGTCACGCTGGAACAGCAAAAAAACGGACAGTACCTGTATACTGTCCGCATCCATGTCAGGGGAAATTATCTTGTAGGGCGTTATTTTTCGCAGCTGGAAGCCGCAATCGCCTACAATAAGGCAATCGACATCCTGAAAAAAAACGGCAGCGTGAAAAATTACACGCCCAATTACGTCGAAGGGCTCCCGCCCAGCAAATACGCGGAAATCTACACCGCCCTGCATATCTCTCCCCGCATTGCCCAGTGGCGCCCTTAAACGGTAGCCTGCAAAGCATGAAGCGATGCTGAAAGGAGCCGCTCTATTTCTCAGAGTAATCTATAAAGCTGACATTTAATCCCACATTACCCGCGATTCCGTCTACGCTGCCCTCCAGATCGTACTGCCACATGTTAAACCGGTAAGGGTAATCGGGAATGTCCTCCTGCTGGGACAGCCACACGTCGTATTCCGTAAGCTGCGCCAGATCGATTTCATTGACCAGCCATTCCTTGTTTCCGTAAATGGCCGTCTTGTAGCCTGCCATGGCCACAATGTCCAGAAAAGCCTTGGTGATGGAGGTTCTCTCCTCCTTGGTGAGACTGTCGGTCCGGGCCGTATCGTTGGGAATCAGCTCCATGTCAAAAGCGACCGGATAAGAGATCCGGCGGCCTCCCAGCTGCCCTATGACCATATTTGCCTCCTCAATGGCTTCCACCTCGGTAATTGCCTGGGAGTAAAAATATACTCCCACCTCCAGCCCCGCGTCGGTGGCACGCTTGATATTCTCGGTAAAATAGTCGTCCACGATCAGCTGTCCGGAGCCATAGCCTCTGGCGCCCACACGAATCATGCAAAAGTCTATGCCTGCCTTCTTGACCTTTACAAAGTCAATATAATCCTGCGCCTTGGAAATATCCACTCCCACATAGGACACCTTTTTGCCGTTCTCATAGTATTTCATCAGATTGGACTGGCGCACAAGCTTGGTGAAATCATATGTATGCTTCGGCAGGTAAGGGTTGAGCAGGACCCACTCCTCCTCTCCGTCCCCACGCTTTACCAGCGTGTGCTTACCGTCCTTGGAAGGATCGCTTTCCTCCGCTCCCCCGGGAACCTCCGTCTCCGCGGGCGCCGGCTCCGCCGTAGGCTCCGGATACATGTTCCAGAAATCCAGATCCTCCGGATGCAGCTTGCTTCCGCCTGCAAGCAGCTCCCTGTCAGCCTCGGTAAAAACCGACGAAGGAGCGTCCTGCCCCACATGGGTATCTCCCGCCTGCAGAGGTCTGCCGCCCGTCCCGTTATTCATCAAAAGAACCACCGCCAGTATCACTGCCACAAAGGCCGTAACCGCCACCATAGAGGCAATCACGGTAGGCGACATGCTGGCACGGTCATCATAATCCTCAGGTAGTCTCAAATCCGCACCTCCTAATTACGGTTTTCGCCGCGCTTCGGGGTATTCGCCCTCAAACGCCGGTATCTTAATGATAACTCATCAAATGACAAATGTGTACTGTAAAATTCTCTCAGCATTTTACAATGGATTTCTTGGGGCATTTCTCGGCGCACACTCCGCAGCCCGTACATTTTTCCTGATCGATGGACGCATGAAAATCCGTCACGGAAACCGCCTGGCCGGGACAGTTCTTCACACAGATACCGCATCCCACACAGCCCACATCGCATGCCTTCATGGTGACGGGCCCTTTGTCCCTGGAGCTGCATGCCACGGCATACCTTGCCCCATGGGGTATTAGGGAAATCAGGTGCTTCGGGCACACGGCAACACATTTCCCGCAGGCCCTGCACGCCTCCTTATCCACAAGAGCAACTCCGTTGACGATATGGATCGCGTCAAAGGGGCATGCCTTGACGCAGCTTCCAAAGCCAAGGCATCCGCTGTTGCAGGATTTCGGACCGCCGCCCGGCACAAAATCCATCATACGGCAGTCCTCAATCCCGGTATATTCATAATCTACATGCGCCTTCTCACAGGTTCCCTGACAGGCCACAAAGGCAACCTGTCTCTCAACGCTTTCCGCCTCCACGCCCATAATTGCGGCAATGCTTTTTCCCACGGCCTCTCCTCCCACAGGACAGGCGTTGACGGGCGCTTCCCCCTTCGCAATGGCGGCGGCAAGCCCCGAACAGCCCGCGTACCCGCACCCGCCGCAGTTATTTCCGGGCAGGGCCGAGAGGACCGCCTCCTCCTTCTCATTCACCTGAACCTTAAACAGGACACCTGCAACGCCAAGAAAAAGCCCCACAAAAATACCGACCGCACCCACTATGACCGTGGCAGTCAAAATCCCTGCTGCACTCATGGTTTCTCACCTTTCTATTCTAACAATAAGATTTCCTTAACAACAAATTTCCCTTTTAATTACACTTCTTTACAATATTCTCTCAACGGTACCGTTTGGGCATTTGACAGTCTCCCCCGGCACACGCCGGGCTCCCGAGAGGATGCCCCTGTTTTCTATACGGAAATCAGCCCTGCAAAGCCACAGAAGGCAATCGCCATCAGTCCTGCGGTCAGAAGCACCGCAGGCATGCCCTTAAAGGGCTGCGGTATGTCGTTATACTCTATCTTTTCACGGATGCCCGCCAGAATGACAATGGCGACAGTAAAGCCCACCGCAGTGGCAAAGCCGTTTACGATTCCCGTCAAAACGCCGTATTCCTTCTGCACGTTGGTCAAAGCCACCCCAAGCACCGCACAGTTGGTGGTAATCAGGGGCAGATACACTCCAAGCGCCTCATAGAGCGCAGGCATTGCCTTTCTTAAAAACATCTCCACAAACTGCACCAGAGCTGCAATCACCAAGATAAAAACGATGGTTTCCAGATATTCCACATGGAATTTCTCAAGTACAAATTTATAAATCACGCCGGATACCGCGCTTGCAAGAGTGATGACAAAGATAACCGCGCCGCCCATGCCTGCCGCCGTATTGATTTTTTTTGAAACACCCAAGAAAGGGCACAGCCCTAAAAACTGGCTCAGCACCACATTGCTCACCAGCGAGGAACTCACCAAAATTATAAGCAATTCCTTTACGCTTTCCATTATTATACCTTCCTGCGCGCTTAGCGCACATGCCAATCCATATTCTCCACAACAAAATCCTCTTACCGGAGCTTATTGTGTGAAAGTTTACTTTCAAGCTTATCCTTCTGCACGCCTCAGCTCTTTTCCTTTTGCGAAGCCGCTCCCGCAGCGGGCGCTGCCTGTTCTTCCTCGCCCGACGCGTCGTAAAATCTTCTGGAGCAGCCCTTATCGGAGCAGCTCATGCAGTCCTCCGAGCAGCCGGAGCCGATCTTATCGTAAGGCTTTCCCGCCTTCCTGAGCCTTGCCTTGACAAAGTTCTGCAGGGCGGTCAGTGCCGCAAGCACGAAGAAGGCTCCCGGAGCCAGCACAAAGATAAGCGCGGGCTCATAGGAATCCGGCATCACCGACAGTCCGAACAGCTCTCCCGCTCCCAGCAGCTCCCTGACCGCGCCGATACAGGTGAGCGCCACCGTAAACCCAAGCCCCATTCCGATGCCGTCAAAGAGAGCCGGAATGGGAGGATTTGAATAGGCATAGCTCTCAGCCCTCCCCAGGATAATACAGTTTACCACTATCAAAGGTATGTACACGCCCAGCGCCTTGTTTAATGAATACAGATACGCCTGCATCAGAAGCTGCACAATGGTGACAAAGGATGCTATTATGACGATAAACGCCGGAATTCTCACCCTTTTCGGAATCACTCTTCTGAGCAGAGAGATAATCAGGTTGCTCAGAGCAAGAACCACCAGCGTTGTGGCTCCCATGCCGAAGCCGTTTACTGCCGAGGTGGTGACCGCAAGCGTAGGACACATTCCCAGCATCAATACCAGGGTGGGATTTTCCTTTACCAGCCCGTTAAAAAGTCTCTCTCCCGCTTTATTCATTGCCGCCACCTCCCTGCACGCCCAATTCCCGCGCCATCTGCAGAGCGCCGTTTACGGCGTTGGTAAACGCTCTTGTGGTCACCGTAGCGGCGGTAATGGCGTCTATCTCATTCTCCGCCTCTGCGCCGGTCTTGGTATAGACAAAGCTGCCCACATTTTTTCCCTGAAACTGGGGAACCAACACATCCCCCGCGCGCATGCCCAGCCCCGGTGTCTCCGAAATATCCAGAATGGACACCCCGTTAAGGGTGCCGTCAAGGGCAATACCCGCATATAATACGATCTGTCCGCCGTACCCTCTCTTGCTGACGCTTTCAACCACATAGCCAAGCAGACGTCCGTCGCTTCCCAGCGCCTCATATGCGCTGCCGGAGCTCACACCCATGGCGGCAAGCTGCTCCTGCAGCCCCTGGGAAGGACTATATTCCAGAGCCTCAAAGGAGGATGCCTCCTGAAAAACTGCCATACATGCCTCCTTAATCGCCTTGCGCTTCTGCTCCGCGATGGGCTCCTTGGTCAGCTCGTATACAAAGCCCAGCAGCAGCCCCGCAATCAGAGTAATTGCAAGGAGTATGCCGGCTTCCTTGAAAACAACGTGGAAATCACGCCTTTTCTCTTTTTTTATTCCCGTATGTGCTTCCACGGTATTTCCCTCCCTTCCGATATCCGAAGGCAGCAGGCTTCGTAATCTTTTCTATTAAAGGCACCAGAAGATTGCCAAGAATAATCGCATAGGATACGCCCTCGGCGCCGGGTCCGAAGATCCTGAAAATGCCCGTCATCAGACCAAGAAAAATTCCAAAAACATACTGTCCCTTTACGGTGATGGGCCTGGTCACATAGTCCGTGGCCATGAAAAAGGCTCCCAGCATCAGCCCGCCGCCGGAAAGCTGCGCCGAGAGATATGCGGGATCTGCGCCGTGCCCCCCGAAAAGTATCACAAACAAAGTAAATGCAGCTATGTAGCTTCCGGGAATCCGCAGATCGATAACTCCCAACAGCAGCAGAACGCACGCGCCGAAAAGCAGCGCAATCACGGAAGTCTCCCCGATGGTTCCCGCCGTCCGCCCGATCACCATGTCCAGCACATTCACCGGCTCCCCCGCCTTCAGCGCCGCCAGAGGCGTAGCGCCTGTATAAGCGTCACAGGTAAAATCGATCATTGCCGCCGGAAAGGAAATCAGCAGAAAGCAGCGCGCTCCCAGCGCAGGGTTCATGAAGTTCTGCCCCAGCCCGCCAAAGAGCATCTTTACCACCAGAATGGCAAACACGCCGCCCACCGCGGCGATCCACAGCGGAATGCCCACCGGAAGGTTCAATGCCAGAAGCAGCCCCGTCACAACCGCGGACAGATCCGTAATGGTCATATTATTCAGAAAATCTTTTTTATATTTGCACAGCCCGAACAGCGCCTCTGTCAGCACGGTGCTCACAATGGTCACCAGTATGACCGCCAATGCCCTTGGTCCAAAGTTGTATATGCCAAAACCAGCCGCAGGCATCAACGCTGCAATAACCGCAAACATCAGCCCGTTGGTGGTTGCTTTTGACCGGATATGGGGATTGGAGGACACCTTAAACAATTCGCTCATTATCATTCCTCCTCAAAAAGGATTTCCTCCTTATTTCTTTCGTTTTGCCAGCTGTATCTTGCGCATGGACTTGATTTCCTGTGTAAGCGGTCTTTTTGCCGGGCAGACAAAGCTGCAGCACCCGCACTCACAGCACTCCATTCCAAAGTTTTCAAGAAAAGCTTCTTCGTCGTAGCGCTCCGCATAATCCGCCAGACGGCTGGGAATCACCCTGCCGGGGCACACCTCCACGCAGCGCCCGCAGTTGATACAGGGGCCCGGCTTCATCATGGAGACCTCGTCCTGGGTCAGCGCCAGAAGCGCCGTGGAGGTCTTTGTGGTAGGCACGTTCAGGTTAAACATGCCAAAGCCCATCATGGGGCCGCCGCAGATAATCTTTTCGGGCTGCTGCCTGAAGCCCCCTGCCGCCGCCAGCACATCCGCATAGCTGGTGCCGATACGGACCCGGAAGTTCCTGGGGTCCGCCACCGCGTCCCCTGTCACCGTCACGATTCTCTGGGTCAGCGGTTTCCGCTCCGCCACCGCCCTGTAGACCGCCACAAGGGTATCTACATTGTTTACCACGCATCCCACATCCGCGGGCAGCATGGTAGAATTTATTCTTCTTCCCGTGACGGCATAGATCAGCTGGCGCTCCCCGCCCTGGGGATATTTTGTCTTCAGCGCCCTGACACTTATCTTCGGCTCGTCTCTGGTCAGTCTTTTAAGCAGTGCAATACAGTCGGGCTTATTATCCTCCACCGCCAGTATCCCTTCCGCATTTTCAAAAAGCCTTAAATAGATTTTCAGTCCGTTTATCAGCTTCTCCGGTTCTTCCAGCATCCTGCGGTAGTCCGAGGTCAGATAGGGCTCGCACTCCGCGCAGTTGGCAATACAGTAATCGATCTTCTCGGGCTTGGGGGGAGACAGCTTCACATGGGTCGGAAAGCCTGCTCCTCCCATGCCCACGATCCCCGCTTCCCCGATTATTTCTATTATTTTTTCCCGCTCCGTCTCCTCATAGGGCGTCGGGGCAGGGTATGCCGTTTCCTCATACTGCCCGTCGTTTTCTATGACGATACTCATCACCATGTCTCCGGTCACGACGCGTCTGGGCTCGATCGTCTTGACGGTCCCTGACACGGACGCATGGATGGGGGCGGACACAAAACCGCCTGCTTCGGCAATCTTCTGCCCCGCCAATACCCTGTCTCCCTTTGCCACAACCGGCTTTGCGGGAGCGCCGATATGCTGGGACAGGGGGTACACCAGCTCACTCTCAGGAAAAACATCCTGTATGGTCTTGTCCTTGGACAGCTCTTTCCCGTCATACGGGTGAATGCCGCCTGTAAATGTCAATTTTGCCATGACTCCTTTATCCTTTACATATTGCAATTATGCCGAACAGGTAGCAGTCCGGCACCGATATATTAAATAATACTATTTTTTTGTACAAAATACTACTGTAAATTTAAAAAATATGTTATGATATTTATGAAGTAAAATAATTTGGAGGTTGCCATGAGAATTTCTGAAGAAACACTGGAAAACTTTACGATTTCTTACCCTTTAGACAGACTCGCACCCTTGGAACGCGTGCTTTTTATAGATATCGAGACTACCGGCTTCGCCGCCAGGTCCTCTTATCTTTATCTGATCGGCTGCGCTTATTACCTTGCCGGAAAATGGCACACCATACAGTGGATGGCGGAAAGCTATGAACAGGAGGCCCATATTTTAAAGGCATTCTTCAGCTTTGCCAAATCTTACCGTTATCTGATTCATTTTAACGGAAACAATTTCGACCTGCCCTTTATCATGCAGAAATGCGAACAGCTCTCTCTCCCCTACCGCTTTGACAATTTTCAGGGAATCGATCTGTACAAGCGGATCGCTCCCTACAAATTTTTCCTGAAGCTGCCCAACTGCAAGCAAAAAACGCTGGAACAGTTTCTCGGCATTGACAGGAAGGACGTTTTCTCCGGCGGCGAGCTGATAGGCATTTACCACGATTATGTAAAAAATCCCAGCGAGTTTTCCGAAAACGCTCTCTTTCTGCATAATGCGGACGATTTAAAGGGCATGCTGGAGACGCTTCCCATGCTTACCTATTACGATCTGTTCAATCAGCCTGTCAAGACGAAGAAAGTTCAGGCAAACAGCTACAAGGACGCAGCAGGGCACAGGCGCAGGGAGCTGCTCATCACCATCGGACTGGACACTCCTCTCCCCATACCCATTGCCACAAACGCCAGCGGCTGCTTCTTCAGGGGCGAGGGAACCCAATGCACCATTAAGGTTCCCATATATGAGGAGGAATTAAAGTACTTTTATTCCAATTACCACGACTACTATTATCTCCCCTCGGAGGATGTGGCGCTGCACAAGTCCGTAGCCGGCTTTGTTGACAGGGCGCACCGCATTCCCGCCTCCGCCGCAAACTGCTACACCAGAAAGACGGCATGCTATCTTCCTCAGTGGGATATTGTATTTGAACCGTTTTTCAAGCGGGAATACAAGAGCAGGGAGCTCTTTTTTGAGCTGACGGACGAGATGAAAAGAGACCGTCAGGCCTTTTCCAAATACGCCTCCCATGTGCTTTCCGTGATGGCTTCCTCTTATTAAATACATTCGTCAGAGCATGCGCCTCCACGGCGCGCTGTTAAGGGAGGGGCGCCTCCTTATGCGAAGCGCCCCTCCCTTATAGTTTGAAAGCTGAAACGAATCCCTTTACGGCTTCTGATAAAAGAACGAATTCTTTCTCTCAAAACCGATTTCCTTATAATTGATAATCTGCTCCGTACTGCCGATGAAAAGTATGCCGCCGGGCGCAAGGGATCTGCAAAACCTGCGGAACACCGCATCCTTTGCCTCCTCCGTAAAATATATCAACACATTGCGGCAGACAATCATATGATAATCCACCGGATATTGATCCTTGAGGAGATTGTGCTCCTTAAATTCCACACGGGATTTTATCTCGTCGGAGATTTTAAAGGAGTTGCCCATCCGAGTGAAATATTTCCTTTTCAGATCCTCGGGCACGGACACAATGCTCTTGTCCGTATACAAGCCCACCTTGGCCTTCGCAATGACCTGCTTATCCAGGTCAGTGGCATAAATCTTGATATTGCTCAGAGGCAGATGCTTGGATAACGCCATAACCAGAGAATAAGGCTCGTCACCGGTTGAGCAGGCCGCGCTCCATATCTTTAAATTCCTGCCGAATCTCTTTATCAGCTCCGGAATCACCGTCTGGTCCATAAGCTGCCACTGCTCCGGATTGCGGTAAAACTCAGAGACATTGATGGTGATATAGTTGACAAATTCTTCAAACAGAACTTTATCTGCCTTCAGGCCCTGTACATATTTATCGTAACCCTCGATCTTATGCTTGGCAATCAAGGTATCGATACGGCGCTTCATCTGTTTTTCCTTATAGCATTCCAGATCGATTCCCGTCAACGCCAGCACTTCTCTTTTCAAGTATGAGTAATCAAATGTCATGGCAGCCACCATCCTGACTCTATGTTATTTTACGTGACGCTTCAAACAGCTTTTCCGGCTTCTATGTAACAGTTTAGCCCTCGTGTTCTGTCCCGCTGACACTCGGCAGGACATCACACCGGTCCGAACTGTCTCTGTATTTCCGTATTGGCTCCACGCCGCGGCAGACAGCCTTTACTGTCCGTCTTCCTCCGTCTGGGCTGCGATGACAGCGTCCACATCCACGGAAACCACATCCGCATCATCCTCTGCCTCAGAAGCCTCGGGCGCAAGCATTGCCTTGATGCTCAGGGAGATCTTTCTGTCCGCATCGTTGAAATCCACAACCTTTGCAGTAACCTCCTCGCCCACCTTCAGCACATCCGCAGGCTTCTCCACATGCTCCTTGGAGATCTGGGATACATGAAGCAGCGCGTCAACGCCGGGCTCCAGTTCAATAAACGCACCGAAATCCGTCATTCTTGCAACCCTGCCGGTAACCACATTGCCAACCGCATATTTTGACGCCGCGTCTCTCCAGGGATTGGCATCGTCGAACTTCAAGGAAAGGGCAATCTTATTGCCTGTGATATCCTTGATGAGGACCTTCATCTGATCCCCTACCTTAAACACCTTCTTGGGATGCTCCACGCGTCCCCATGACATTTCGGAGATGTGAAGCAGCCCGTCCGCGCCGCCCAGGTCGATGAACGCGCCGAAATCGGTAACATTCTTGACGGTGCCTTCAACCACATCGCCTTCCTTGATCCTTGCAAAAAGCTCCTTCTGAAGCTCCGCCTTCTGTGCAGCAATAAGCTGCCTGCGGTCTCCGATATACCTTCTCCTCTTGGGATTATACTCGCTGATAACAAATTCAATCTCCTGTCCCGCATACTTGGACAGATCCTTTTCATAGGTATCCGATACAAGGCTGGCAGGAATAAAGATCCTTACCTCGTCGACAATAACGCTCAAGCCGCCCTCAAGCACCTGAGTTACGGTTGCCTTCAGCACTTCTTTATTATTATATGCTTCTTCGATCCTCTTATTACCTCTGTCCGCAGCAAGGCGCTTGTAGGTCAGCACCACCTGCCCTTCGCCGTCGTTTACCTTTAAGACCTTTACCTCCATGGTATCGCCGGGCTTCACCACTGACGTCAAATCCACGCTGGAATCGTTGGTATACTCACTTTTGGTAAGAATACCGTCTGACTTGTATCCGATGTTCAATACAATTTCTTCTGCCTTGACATCGATAACCGTACCCTCGACTACCTCTCCTGAATGTATTGTCTTAATTGAATCTTCCAACATTTGTTCAAAAGTTAATTCTGACATAATTTTGAACCTCCTCGATTAATTTATTTGGGGTGGAAGCCCCCGCGGTAATACCCACCAGTCGAACAGCTTTAGGTAGTTCTAAATGCAAGTCATCCAGTGTCTGTATAAAATAGGTACACGCACACTCCCCGCTGCATATTTCGTACAGCTTTCTCGTATTGGAACTGTGCCGTCCTCCTATTATTATCATTACATCAGCCTCCGAGGCCAGTGCCCTCGCAGAACGCTGGCGTTCCTCAGTTGCGTTGCATATAGTATTAACGACATTAACATTGTAACCTCTTTTTTCAAAAATTTCAACTAAATCTTGAAATTTATTGTAGTTATATGTCGTTTGAGCGACTACGCATACCTCGGAGCCCTCTCCGGGGACATATTTTTCCGCCGCTTCCGCATCCTCCAGCACCGTCACCGGCCCGCTGCACCAGCCTACAATCCCCTCCACCTCAGGATGCCCTGGGTTGCCGATAATGACAATCTGCTTTCCCGCCTCACTCTCCCGGCGGACAATTTTGTGGATGCGCTTCACAAAGGGGCAGGTGGCGTCTATGCACTCCAGGCCGCGCTCCTCCAGAATGCGGTAGATTTCCTCCGGCACGCCGTGGGCGCGGATGATTACGCTGCCCGACGTGAGACTCTCCAGCTCCTCCTTCGTCTCCAGGACCCGGACGCCCTTCTCCGAAAGCTCTCTGACCACTTCCTCATTGTGCACGATAGGACCATAGGTATATATAGTTTTTCCAGTTTTTATCTGTTCATACACGGTATCCACCGCACGTTTCACGCCAAAACAGAAACCGGCGCATTCCGCAAGCCTTACTTCCATGTCTGTCTGTTTTTTATCCTCCCATTTTTTAAGGACGCTTCCTGCCGTCAGCCGAACCGCTCCCTGCAGAGCCCTATGATACGGGAGATCACCTGGTCCACGCTCATGTCGGAGGTATCCACCAGGACAGCGTCCTCCGCCTGCTTTAAAGGCGACATTTCCCTGTGCATATCCCTGTAATCCCGCTCCTCGATATCCGCCTGAATCTTCTGCAGGTCGCACGCCTCACCCTTGGCTGCAAGCTCGTCATATCTTCTTTTTGCACGAACGGCGCTGCTTGCCGTCAGGTAAATTTTCAGCTGGGCCGCCGGAAGCACGCATGTGCCGATATCACGTCCGTCCATGATACAGTCGCTCTGTGCCGCAAGCTGCTTCTGCAGCTCCACAAGCTTCTCCCTCACCTCCGGGACAGGGCTGACGGCAGACGCCGCGTTGCCCACCTCCTCCGTGCGCAGGAATGCGTTTACATTTTCCCCGTTCAGAACGACCACCTGCTCGCCGTCCTCATAGCGGATAGTGATATCTGCCTGCCGGCATTTTTCCGCAATGCCAGCCCTGTCGTCCAGCGCCACCTTCTCCTTCAGCATAAACAGCGCCATGGCTCGGTACATCGCCCCCGTGTCCACATAAATCAAATTCATTTCCCTTGCCACCGCCCGCGCGATGGTGCTTTTTCCCGCCCCCGCAGGCCCGTCTACCGCCACATTAAAGCTCATTGATCTTATCCTTTCCATATTTAATAAAACTCATGATTGAAACTGAATTCCCGCTTTCATCTCACTCTTGACCCAATGCTCACTCCGGCTTCACGCTCTGCCCGCCAGGCGTCCCGTGGACCAGGCGATCTGCAGGTTAAAGCCGCCTGTCAGGGCGTCCAGGTCAAGCACCTCCCCTGCGAAAAACAGCCCGTCCGTCCTTTTGGATTCCATGGTAGAAGGATTCACATCCTGTACGGAAACGCCTCCCCTTGTAATGACCGCCTCCGCAAAGCCCCTTGTGCCCGCCACGGTGAGCGGAAGGCTTTTTATCAGGCCTGCAAAGCTTCTGCGCTCCTCCCTGGTAATTTCATTGACCTTTTTGTCGGGATGGATTCCCGACAGGGAAATCATCACGGGAATCAGCTTCATCGGAAACAACCCGTTCAGGGAATTCTTAAACTGCTTATTCTTATTTTCCTCAAAGTCCCTCAATATGCGGCCGTCCAGCTGCTCCTCGTCCAGCGCGGGCTTCAGGTCTATATAAAGCATTGTAGTCCCCGTATCCGCCCTGTGGGCTTCTTTTCCCGCCGCGGCGCCCTTTCTGTTCTTAGTCCTTCCCTGCTCTCCCGCCGACTGCGGTGCATAAAAGCTGCTGGCCGACAGAATCAGGGGGCCGCTGACCCCGAAATGGGTAAACAGCATTTCTCCAAAGCCCCGATAAAGCTCCTTTTTATTATGAACCATGCGAACGGACACATTTTTCAGGGACAGCCCCATCAGGTCTGCGCACCATGCTTCTTTTATCTCAAGGGGCACCAGCGCAGGCCGGGGCGGTATCACCCGATGCCCCGTTTCCTCCGCAAAACGGTAGCCGTCTCCCGTGGAGCCCGTGGAAGGATAGGAGACGCCGCCCGTACAGACGATAACCTTTTCGGCGGCAAGCTCCGTACCGTCCGCAAGACGAACGCCTGTTATTCTCGGCTTTTCCGCCCCGTCCTCCCGGCTGACCGTAAGCGCTTTCACCTCCGTATTCAGAAGCACTCTCACATTCCTCTTTTTTAATTCCCGGGCAAATGCCGCTATCACATCGGAGGAATGATCCGAAACCGGAAAGACCCTCTCTCCCCGCTCCGTCTTCAGAGGGCATCCCGCCTGCTCCAGAAAATCCATTACTGCCCTGTTGTCAAAATCGTAAAAGGCGCTGTACAAAAACTTTCTGTTGACGCAGACATTCTCAAGGAGCGTGTCCATATCCGCCGCATTGGTTATATTGCAGCGCCCCTTCCCGGTGATAAAAAGCTTTTTTCCCAGCTTCTCGTTCTTCTCGATCAAACACACCCTGCCGCCGCTGTCAGCCGCCGCCACGGCTGCCATCA
>CAJTPH010000029.1:34269-51635 GCA_910578215.1 uncultured Acetatifactor sp.
CCTGCCGCGCCGCCGCCCACAATGATCGTATTTGCCATATGTTCTTCAGCTCCGTTTTTCACGCTTCCCGCGCGTCTGAACGCGCCAGTCCTTATCAGAAAGCTTATTTTATTCCAGTCTTTTATTCCAATTTTTTAATCCAATTTTTTATCCCAATTTTTTATTCCAGTTTTCTCAGGGAATAATTCAATATCGGGTCGTCGCCGATAAAATTGATTTCGTCGTTCAGGTACACCTGATAATTATTCCATGTCTCCTCCAGCATTTCAAGGTTTTTTTTCACGGTCTGGGGACAACGCAGGCAAAGCGCCACCACCAGCGCGTTTATGACGCTCAAAGGAGCCACCAGCGAGTCCACAATGGATACCATGTCGCTTCTTGCCAGAAGATTGCAGGAGGAATACAGGCACATGGGAGAATGGGCAGAATCCGTCAGCGCAATCACCTTCGCATTCCTGTCGCTGGCAAACTCCATTGCTTTCAGGGTCCGCATGGAATATCTGGGAAAGCTGATGCCGATAAAGCTGTCCTTTTCATTGATCCGTATCATCTGTTCAAAGGTTTCGCTGACGCTTGTGGACTTTAAGAGCACCACCCCGCCGCGTATCATATTCAGATAAAACTGCAGAAACTCCGCAAGAGGCCCATTGCTGCGCAGCCCCATGATATAGACGTTCTCTGCGGTCATAATGGTATTCACCGCCGATTCAAACGCGGCAGAATCAAGATTTTCTATGGTGTGCTGCAGTTTTTCGATATCCGCAGCCATGACGGAGGTCAGAACCTCCGACTGGGAGCTTCTTCCGTATTTAGCCTTCATTTTCTGAAAGCTGTTCAGCTTTCCCTTGACGCAGTCCTCCAGTCCCTTTTGAAATTCCGGATAGCCTTCATAGCCGATGCCGGAAGCAAATCTGACCACCGTGGATTCACTGATGCCAAGGGTCTCCCCCAGCGCGGCGGCGGTCATAAAGACCGCCTGATCGTAATGCTCGGAAATAAAGTCCGCAATGGCCTTATGGCTTTTACTCATCTTATGGTACCGTTCTTCTATTCTGCTCAATACGTCATATTTTTTTTCCATCTGCCGTCCCCCGGTTCCCTAAGACAAAATTTATCAGCCCTTTATTTCCTGGGTATGTAAAAAAGCGTTATATGAATGCTCAAAAAGCTCCAGCGTTTCCACATTTGTCAGGTCATAATCCCCCGTAAGGGTCATACAGGCCGCGCCGTGAATGAATATCCACATTTTCATAAAGATGTCGCCGGGGTTAGCGCATCCCGAAACCCTCGCAAGATTGATCTCGTACACCACATTGCCCTGAGACCCGTTGAGGATCTCGTACATGCTTTTCCTGTTCGACCCGCCGTTCACAAAAAGCAGCTCAAACAGGTGCTTTTCCTCTCTGGCAAAGGCAATGTACGCCATGCCCAGATTGGCAAAGGGCGTCTTTCCCGTCCGCGGGAACAGGCTGTAGTAATCCTGAAAAAAGGCCACTGCCTTTTCGTATACGGCGCTCCAGAGCTCGTCCATATTTTTATATACCCTGAAAATCGGCTGGGTGGAGCATCCCGCCTTAGCTGCAACTTTTCTTGCAGTTACATTGGCAAACCCTTCCTCCCGTGTCATGGAAAATGCAGTGTCAAGTATCATTTGAATTGTAATGGTTTCTTTGCGAGCCATGGCTTTTCCCCCTGTTTCTCATGCTGCGCATACTGCCGGGCAAGCTGTCTGGCAGATATGTCTTTCGGGCTAATCATCACACTTGTTATTTTACCAGCCGTTCAGCGGTCTTGTCAAGTACTACATTTTGTGGCTCACAGCTCCGCCTCCTCCATATAAATCAACAGCCACAGCGACAAACCGTCACTGTGGCTGCAATTCATACGTATAACAATAGGAACCGGAATTTCAGAAATTATGTTTACGTTACACAGGATATGCTCCGTTCTTTGTGTCGGCCTGTGTCATATCCACCTTTTCCTTCTGTGCCTGGCGGTATTTGAAGAAATCGGTTGCAACCTGAGGGAACAATGCATAGGACAGAACATCCTCGTCCTGCTGCTTCCATTCCTTCATCTCCGACTCCAGCTTATCCATCTCACTGGGCAGGGTATCCGCAAAGCGGCAGGTAATTCTCTCTTCGCCGGGGATAACCTTGTCGATGATCTCCTGGCTCATGGGCTTTACGGTCTGACCGTACTCGCCGCGCAGCACTGCCTTTGTCTCCTTGGTAGCCATCTTGTATCTCTCGCCCATCAGCACATTGAACACCGCCTGGGTTCCAACGATCTGGGAGGAGGGAGTAACCAGAGGAGGCTCGCCCAGATCCTTGCGGACCTGAGGAATTTCCTTCAGCACGTCGTAATATCTGTCCTCGGCATTCTGCTCCTTCAGCTGGCTCACCATGTTGGAGAGCATGCCGCCGGGCACCTGATACAGCAGAGTCTTAATATCAACGCCCATAACCTTGGGATTGAGCAGGCCGCTCTTTAAGCACTCGTCTCTGTAAGGACGGAAGTAATCCGCAATTTCAGCAAGCAGATTCTGGTCAAAGCCTGTATCGTAAGGAGTGCCGCGGAAGGTCTCGACCATAACCTCCGTTGCGGGCTGAGAGGTTCCCATGGCAAGAGGGCTCATGGCCGTGTCAATCACATCCACGCCTGCCTCTACCGCCTTCAGGTAAGTCATGCCTGCCACGCCGGAGGTATAGTGGGTATGCAGCTGAATGGGAAGCTTTGTATTCTCCTTCATGGCCTTGATCAGCTCGCTTGCCTTGTAGGGAACCAGAAGCCCTGCCATATCCTTGATACAGATAGAGTCCGCTCCCATTTCCTCGATCTTCTTCGCCGTATCTGCCCAGTATTCCAGAGTGTACGCATCACCCAGCGTATAGGACAAAGCCACCTGTGCATGGCCTCTGCCCTCCTGCTTCTTCATCCTGTTTGTGGCGTTTACCGCCTCCTGCAGGTTGGGAAGATAGTTCAGGCAGTCGAAGATACGGATAATATCGATACCGTTTGCAATGGACTTCTGCACAAAAGCATCCACCACGTCATCGGCATAGGGTCTGTAGCCCAGAATATTCTGCCCGCGGAACAGCATCTGCAGCTTGGTGTTCTTGAAGCCGTCGCGAAGCTTGCGGAGTCTGTCCCAGGGGTCCTCCTTCAGGAAACGAAGGGATGCGTCAAAGGTTGCGCCGCCCCAGCACTCTACGGAGTGATAGCCGACCTTATCCATTTTGCCCACAATGGGAAGCATGAAATCGGTGGGCATTCTGGTGGCAATCAGTGACTGATGCGCATCACGCAGGATCGTTTCCGTAATCTTAATCGGTTTCTTTGTATTTTCAATATCTGGCATTACGAATTTCCTCCATATAATATTTTATTTCTTACACTTTGCAGCCGTCCGGAGCCGGCAGGAACCGGTTCCGGACAGCCGTCACATTTGAATACAACCGTTATTTCAGGCTCAGAATACTCCAAAAATCGCCATAAAGGTTCCCGCTGCCACGGCAGTTCCAATAACACCCGCTACGTTAGGTCCCATAGCATGCATGAGCAGGAAGTTTGTAGGGTCCGACTCCGCTCCCACCTTCTGGGATACACGCGCCGCCATAGGCACCGCGGACACGCCCGCCGAACCGATCAGCGGGTTCACCTTGCCGTGAGTCATCACACACATCAGCTTTCCGAAAAGCACGCCCGCCGCAGTACCGAACATAAACGCAAGCAGACCCAGACCTACGATCTTCAGGGTATCCCAGTTCAGGAACGCCTCTGCGCTGGTGGTCGCGCCTACGGAGGTTCCAAGCAAAATAACCACAATGTACATCATTGCGTTGGACGCCGTCTCCGCAAGCTGTCTGGTTACGCCGCACTCTCTGAACAGGTTGCCCAGCATCAGCATACCTACCAGAGGAGCGGTGGTGGGAAGAATCAGACAAACTACAATGGTAACGACAATGGGGAACAGAATCTTCTCCAGCTTGGAAACGGGACGAAGCTGCCCCATCTTGATCTTCCGCTCCTTCTCTGTGGTGAGAAGCTTCATGATAGGGGGCTGGATAATGGGCACCAGCGACATATACGAATACGCCGCAACCGCAATGGGACCCATAATGGCCGTCTGCCCCAGCTTACTTGCAAGGAAAAGGGATGTAGGTCCGTCCGCACCGCCGATGATGGAGATAGCCGCCGCCGCCTCATCCTTAAAGCCAAGGAGGATAGCGCCGAAGTACGCGGCAAAAATACCGAACTGTGCCGCCGCGCCAAGAAGAAAGCTCTTGGGGTTGGCAATCAGGGGACCGAAATCGGTCATGGCGCCCACTCCCATAAAGATAAGGGAAGGCAGAATCGCCCACTCATCTAATATATAAAAGTAATGCAGCAGGCCGCCCGCATGATCGCCCTGGGGCGCCGCCATAATATCCGGATAGATATTCACCAGCAGCATGCCGAAAGCTATCGGAACCAGCAGCAGAGGCTCAAAATCATGCCGGATAGCCAGATAAAGGAAAAAGCACGCAACTGCCATCATCATATAGTTTCCCCACGTCAGGTTAAAAAACGCCGTCTGATGAAGCAGGTTGTCTAGCGTAGTAACTACGTAGTCCATTTGTTGACCTCCTGTTGTCTATGTATTATTATACAGTTTGGCCAATGCTTTGCAGAATGCGCAAAGGAAACGCACCGGCCAGACTGCCGCCCTAGTTCAGCGTTGCCAGAACTGCGCCTGCCTCCACCGCATCGCCCACTGCGACATCGATGCTTGCCACGGTACCGTCCTGAGGCGCCACAACAGGAATCTCCATCTTCATCGCCTCGATAACGACAACGGCATCGCCCTTCTTAACCGCGTCGCCCGCCTTCTTTTCAAGCTTGAACACCTTGCCGGCTGCGCCCGCTTCGATCTTAACGCTTCCTGCGCCGCCCGCCTTGGGAGCCGCTGCTGCAGGCGCTGCCTTGGGAGCCGCCTTAGGCGCCGCAGGCGCTTTTGCTGCCACGGGAGCGCCTGTGGACGCACCTTCTTCTACGGTAACATCATATACGTTTCCATTCACGGTAATTGTATAATTCTTCATTTTATTATCCTCCATAATGTTTTTAATACTGATTGTACACCGATTTTCTCAATAATAAACCTATATTCTTATCTGCCCGCTTCAGCGGGCGCCCGGATCAGGACGGCGAAACGCTCCTTTCACCCCGGCTCAATCCCAAAGCCAGCAGACCGGCTTATAAAACTTTAGATTCTTCCCACACTGCCGGCTTAGATTTTTTATGCGCGCCTGATAATGGAACGCACCACAAATCCATCCGTGGACGCCGCACCCTCGCTTGCCGCAATTGCCGCCGCGATAACCGCAACCAACTCCAGATCGTCAGTCTCGTCGACTGCCGGCTCCTCTGCCTGCACCGCCGGCGCAGCATTTTCCTTTACAGACTGTCCTTCGTCCGCCTTCTTTGAGAAAGCCTTCTGAAGCTTGGGAATCACGGCAAAGCCATTGATAATCATGCTGATCAGAATGAGCACAACAAAAACGGTTCCCATACCGATCAGAGTATTTAAGCCCGCCCTAGCCATCGCTTCGCCCAGATCCTCGCCGTTTCCGCAGGCAGTCAGCCCGAAGCTGCAGGCAATCATACTTATTAAGGCTAATAATTTCTTTTTCATATAACCACCCTTTCTATACTGTGCCGTGCTTTTTTCCGGGACGGTCCTCACTCTTTGTAAAAAGCATCTCAAAGGCGCCGATACAATACTTTCTGGTGTCTGCAGGATTTATGATCTGGTCCACATATCCTCTCCTTGCAGCGCCTGCCGCCGAAAGCTGCAGCGCCTCGTATTCGGCCGCCTTCTCGTTAATAACGTCAGCGCCCTGGCCCTCGTACATGATCTTAGCCGCCAGCTTGCTCTCCATGGTGCCGATCTCGGCGTTCTCCCATGCAATGGTGATATCTGCGCCAAGCGCCTTGGAATTCATGGCAATGCCGGCTGTCCCAAGAGCCTTTCCCACGATTACGTTCACCTTGGGAACCGTGGCATTGGCAAACGCGTATGTAAGCTTTGCCGCCGCTCTGGCAATTCCCTTTTCGGAGCACAGATCCGCCTTGTAGCCCTTAACGTTGGTAAGAGAAAGAACGGGAATATCGAAAGCGTCGCAGAAGCTCACAAACTCAGCCGCCTTCTCACAGCCCTGCACGGACAATACGGCATCCAGCTTCTCCGCAACCTTTCCGCTCTCGTCGCAAATCTCGCTGCGGTTTGCAACCGCTCCCACCGTCACGCCGTCCAGCTTCATAAAGCCGACTACCATATCCTTCGCATAGTTTGCCTTAACCTCAAAGAAATCGTTATTGTCCGCCAGAATGGAAAGCGCCACGGAAGTGTCTCCCGCACAGTTCTCCAGCTCCGGATTGACACGGTTCAGATCATCCGTGCATTCGGTGATATCGCTGCCCTCGCCGTTGTTCGCGGGAAGGAATGCAACCAGCTCCCGGATCTTTGCCAGAACACCCGCCTCGTCGGCGGTCACATCCACGATACCGCTCTCCTGGGACTGGAACTCCGCGGAGGAGGAATCACACTTTGTAATCACATTGCCGTCCAGCGCGTTGGGAGCATTGACGAAAAGCTTCGCGTTCTTCTCCTCCATAAAGGTGAAGTCCGTAAGCGCGGGAAACAAAGCCAGCCCGCCGCCGCAGGCCCCCATAACAGCCGTTATTTGAGGAATAACCCCGCTTGCAAGGGTCTGCTTCATGTAGATAAGCCCAAATGCATTTAAGGCATCCGTCGCCTCCTGCAGCCTTAAGCCTGCGGAATCGATCAGACCTATGACAGGGGAACCTGTCTTCATCGCCAGATCGTAAAGACCTGCAATCTTTTTCGCATGCATCTCGCCCACGCTGCCGTTCATCACGGAAGCGTCCTGGCTGTAAACATACACAGGCTTGCCGCCTATCACTCCATAGCCGGTAATACAGCCGTCGGATGGAGCTTCATTGGGCTTCATATTGAAATCCGTGGCTCTTGCAGTCACAAGTCCGCCGATCTCAACGAAACTGTTGTCATCGAGTAAAGCTGTGATTCTTTGACTCGCTTTTGAAGTAGTACTCATGCTTTCAGTCCTCCATTATGATATAATAACCTTATAATTCCGATAAGAAGCACATTTGCCCCTGATTTTATCAAGAGTAGTATAACACAAAAAATACAATCCGCAAAGAACGAATTGTATTTTTTTCTGCTTTTTTTCATTTTTCACAAAATTCGCGGGCATTTTATTTCGGCGAATTTAAAAGAAATCTTTTCAGGATTTGTACGGCACACCATTCAAGATCTATCTCCTCCACCGTTTCCTTTGTCAGGATTTTCTCCCTGCGGTACACCACGTCCCCCACGCTGTACTCTACCACTCCGACCTCCGTCCCCGCCTTCACCGGCGCCGTAAGCGCGCTTTTTACGCTGTACTCCACTCTGACCTCCTCGTCTCCTCTCATAAGCAGGCCCTCAGCGTCCGCCTCTCCCTTACCGTCCGCCGCCGAGCCCTGGCCGTCCTCCATATCCTCGCTGGCCAGCACCGTCAGACCGGTATACGCGGTCCCGCCAAGACTGTCCGTCTGACCGCCCGCAACAGGAATGGGCTGCAGCCGGCCGGGTTCAAAGGCGATGCCATCCTCCAGAAAGCTTCTGTAAAAATAATTGTCTATTCCGTACTGCATCAGCTCTCTGGTATCGCTCCATTTATAGCTTTTGTTGTTGGGCCACCCGCAGGCAAGCAGCGAAACCACAAAGGTCCTTCCGTCCCGTTCCAGCGCTCCCACATAGCAATACCCCGCCTTATTCGTAAAGCCGGTCTTTCCCGTCAGCGCGCCGTCCATCATGCTCAGGAACGAATTGTGGTTATTGCAGGTAAAGCTTCTCCCGTTTGCCGAAAAGCTATAGCTCCCGGTGCGGGTAATCCGAAGAAAGGTATCCGTACAGGGACTGCCTTTCAGGCAGTAGGACATGATCCGCGCCAGCTCCGTGGCCGTGGTACAATGCTCCTTTTGAACGACGGTTCCGTCCTGCAGGGTAACCTCCTGGGTTTCGTCCAGCCCGTT
Source organism: uncultured Acetatifactor sp. (assembly GCA_910578215.1). Taxonomy (GTDB): domain Bacteria; phylum Bacillota; class Clostridia; order Lachnospirales; family Lachnospiraceae; genus Acetatifactor. The sequence goes on from CAJTPH010000029.1 coordinate 42,376, forward strand.
GGGGGTGATAAACCAGGTATTTTCACAGCCAAGCTCCGCCGCCTTTTCGTTCATAAGCGCCGCAAACGCCGCCATGGCCTGCCTGCTCTCCCCGGTGGTATATTCCGCCGTGTCCTTATTTTTAAGCTCCTCCGGCAGATAACGCTTTCCCACGTACTCCGCAAGAGCCATGGCGGAATCATTGTGGGATTCCAGCATCAACGAATACAGCAGATCCTTCACCGTATACTGCTCCCCTTTTTGTATGTACAGCTTTACCTTGGGCATACTCGCCGCATATGCGGACACCGTCAGAACGTCGTCCAGAGAAACGTTTTCCAATATGGTAATGCAGGTCATGATCTTGGTGGTGCTCGCCATGGCAAGGGGCGTATCGGCATTTTTGCCGTAAAGCACCCTCCCGGAATCCGCATCCATCAGCACCGCCGCAGTGGCATAAAGGGAAATATCCTCCGCCGTCGTCTCCGCCCTTGCCGGCAGCGCAAACTGTACCATGAAAAACACCGCCGCCAAAAAGGCGCAAAAAAAGCCCCCTATATTTTTTCTCATCCGCAAATTCCCGTCCTCCGCATATCGGAAACAGCGCTCTTGCCCCAGAATCCGTATCCGGGAAAATTCCCGCCGGATTTCTGTCTCAAAAGCACATGGATTGATAATAATATATGAGGCTTAATCCAAAAAATTCATAACTTATTCGGAGCCGGCCGCTAAACCCTCTCCGGGGGCTTCCCCTTCGCCCTTAATCCCGTCGTCAGACATCCAGCTGAAGCTGCACCTCCGCTTCCGCCTGCTGCTTAAATTCCTCCACCTGTACGGGCGTCAGCTCCGGCAGTTCTTCCAGGCTGCCCACTCCGAAGCACCTCAAAAACTGCTCCGTAGTCCCAAACAAAAGCGGTCTTCCCGGCGCGTCCAGCCGGCCCAGCTCCGTGATCAGATCATACTCGAGAAGCCTGTTAATGGCATGATCACAGCTTACGCCCCTGATACGCTCCACCTCCACCCTGGTGATAGGCTGCTTATAAGCAATAATGGAAAGCGTCTCCAGCACTGTGTCTGTCAACGTCATCTTCCGCGGCGTCTTCGCTATCTTTATCAGATACTCATACATGTCCGCCTTAGTGCAGAGCTGAACCGAATCCTCAAACTGTACCAGCTCTATTCCCCGCCCCTCCTGCCTATAGCGTTCCTGCATCCCCTTCAGGATGCTTTTCGTTTCCTTCACGCCTTCTTCTATCACATCGGCAAGCCTGCTTATCTCCACAGATTCCCCCATGGTAAAAAGCACCGCCTCCAGCACCGCTTCCGCCTTTTGCTTATCCATCAGATAACTCCTTAACTCACATTGGAAGTGATCATAATATCTTCAAAAATGCTTTCCTGGCTGATAACGATCTTTCCCGTCTTCATCATCTCCAGAATGATCAGAAATGTGACTATGACCTCCATCTTGTTGGACTGCTTTTCCAGAAGCTTCCTGAAGCTGAAGCTCTTATGCTCCCTTGCATACGCCTCCACATAAAGCAGCTTTACATCCATATCGATCTCCTCTTTCTCGATATTTCCGTACCTGCTTCGGATAGGGTCGATCTTGTCCTCCTGCTTTTTTATCACAAATTTAAAGATTTCATGAAGCTTGTACAGGTTCATATCTCCCACAAGCTCCTCATAATTTACAGGCTGCCTGTAGGAAGCCACCTCCGGAGGCAGCTTCTGCTCCCTGTACATATTTCTCGCCGCGTCCACCTGGCGGTCCCTGAGCTCAAAGGACATATACTTGTACATCTTATACTCCAGCAGCTTCTGGACCAGCTCGGTCCTGGGGTCTTCCTCCTCCCCCTCCTCGTTGACCTCCTTGGGCAGAAGCATCCTGCACTTAATGTCGATGAGCGTTGCCGCCATCACAAGGAATTCACTCATCACATTCATATCGCGGCTCTCCATCTGCCGGATATAATCCAGATACTGCTCCGTGATTTCCACAATAGGAATATCGTAAATATCAACCTTGTTTTTATCGATCAAGTGAAGCAGAAGATCCAAGGGGCCTTCAAATACTTCCAGCTTTACCGGTATCGCCATTTCTGCCTCCCTGCCGTTTAAAAAGCCTTGTACGTTTTTGAACTCAGGCTACTATTTTAACCTCTTTTCCCACACATTTCAAGAAAGAACATTTATTCGGAGCCCGACGGAACATTTTACCGTTCCTCCGGCTCCCAGTCCACCACCCAAAGCTCGCCCGGATTAAACACCCTGACGGGAATGGTATGGGTCCCAAGGCCGCGGCTGAGCACCATGACCGCGCCGTCAGCTCTGAAAATACCTCCGTCATATTCGGGAAAAAGCCGCAGGGTAGGAGAAATCACGCCCTTTCCCCAAAAAGGAACTCTGGCAACGCCCCCATGGACATGCCCCGACAAGGTCAGATCGGCTCCCCATGCCGCATACTGGGGAAAATAATCCGGATTATGCGCCAAAAGCACCGTATACATATCCCCGGGAGCCTGTCCCAAAAGGCCAGGCAGGTAATCCGGCTTCATCTCCACTGTCTTAAGGCGCTTATAATAAAATTTGTCGATCTCGGCGCCGTATACCGCAAGCCCGTATTCGCCCAGATAAACATGCGCGTTTACCAGCGGTTCAATCCCCATCTCCGCCAAAGCCTTCGCATAGCTTTCCGCCATATCCCCGTAAACCCTCGTATATAATTTCAGCCGGTATTCATGGTTGCCGTTGCCGTAATATACGAGATAATCTCTGGAAAGCTCCCGCAGAAGCCCTATTGCCGGCTCCAGCCCATGCCCGGGCTTCGCCGTTATAATATCGCCTGCTATCAAAACAAAGTCCGGCTGCTGCTCTCTGATAGCCGCAAGCAGCCTTTCGTTGTTTTTTCCATATCGCTTGTTATGTAAATCCGCTATCACCACTGCCCGGCAGCGCTTTTTGATCCTTTTGTCCCTGACCGCATATTTTCTTACCACAAAGCGGTTGCTGTCATAAAGAATCACCCACAGCAATACGATAACCGAAATTCCAATAAACGTAACTATAGCCTCTAACATATATATCCCCATTCCTGCCGCAAGTCTCCGGTCACCGCCCGGTCACAGACCAAAACGCTGCATTTGATCACTGTCCGGAGCATCGCCTTCCGGAAAGATTTATTTACTCATTCGCATTCTAATCTGATATAAATTCAAGTGCGCATTTGATTTAACTTTCCATTTATTTTTAACTGTGCATTGGATTTTACTTCCCATTTAGCTTAACTGTACATTGGATTTGACTTTCCATTTAGCTTAACTGTACATTGGATTTAACTTTCCATTTATTTTAAGTACGCAATTAACTTAACTTCCCATTTAATTTAACTGCAAATTAATTTTAGTGCGCATTGGATCTAACTTCCCATTTAGTTTAAGTACGCATTTAACTAAACTTCCCATTTAATTTACAGCACATCCGACATAAACTCGACTGCGCGCTACATAAGAAACAGATAGAAAATTTTACGCAGATAATCTATGTAGGTGGCCTTTTCCACATCCTCAGCAAACAAAAGGGGCACGCTGCCGATTTCAGCGCCGTTCAATAAATATTTGACCCTTCCGGCTTCCTCGCCCTCTCTTATGGGCGCCTGCACCTTATCCGGCAGCTCAAACACCTTTTCCACCGCAGACAAATTGTTTCCCTTGACGTCCAAATAGCGAAATTCTCCCTGGTACTTCAACTCCGCCCGGTCCGAGACGCCGCCCTCCACAACAAGCGGCTGCAGCTCATCCGTGTTTTCATCCACATAGATATCGCTTACGCTGAACCCGTAGGTCAGCAGAGTCTGGGCGTCCTGAAAACGTGCCTTATAGTCCGGCGCTCCCATAACAACCGCTATTAAATCTATGCCGTCCTTGGACGCCGTCGCCGAAAAGCAATACTTCGCCTTGCTGGTGGAACCCGTTTTTAAGCCTGTTGTCCACTGATATTGCTTTAAGAGCTTGTTGGTGCTGTTTAAGGTAAATCTGACGGTGCCCTGCCTTGTCTCATGGATGATATCTTCCATCCAGATAGTTGTGTAATTAAAAATATCAGGGTGCTTTGCGGTAAGCTCTCTCGACATAATGGCAACGTCCTTCGCCGAGGTATAATGATTATCCGAATCGCTGAGCCCGCAGCAGTCCTCGAAGTGAGTGTCCGTCATCCCAAGCTCTGCCGCCCTCTCATTCATCAGTCTCACAAATTCCTCCTCGCTGCCCGCAATAAACTCCGCCACCGCTACACTGGCATCATTGCCCGAAGAAACCGCAATACATTTGATCATGGTGTCAAGCGTCTGTACCTCTCCCGCCGCAAGATATACCTGCGACCCGCCCATGGAACTGGCGTGCTCGCTGGTCGTCACCTGGTCTGTCAGGCTTACCTTGCCCGCTTCCAGCGCCTCAAAGGTAAGCAGCAGCGTCATTATCTTTGTGATGCTTGCAGGGCTCCTCCTCTCCGTGGAATTCAGCTCATAAATCACCTGCCCCGTAGAGCTTTCTATCAAAATCACCGACGGGGAAGAAACCGCAACATCGGCGTCCACAGGCAATACCGCAGCAAACCACAACGCAGCCGCCAAGAGCAGCGCTGTAAAAGACCTCTTCCCAAACATAATAAGCCACACTCCTTTTTTTTACTACTAAAAGAATATGGCAAAGCTCCGAAATATATTACAAAACCCCCGGTATAAAAACCGAGGGTTTGCCTTTTTTAATTATATTTACGTTTTCTGGCTGCTTCAGACTTCTTTTTGCGTCTTACGCTAGGCTTCTCGTAATGCTCACGCTTACGAATCTCCTGCTGAATACCAGCCTTAGCACAACTTCTCTTAAAACGGCGCAAAGCGCTGTCTAATGTTTCGTTTTCTTTAACGATTACGTTTGACATATCCACCCGACCTCCCTTCAGTCCCTCAAGTAACATGACTGATTGGGTTATTATTATGTACAGCTCTCGCACATACACACATTTATGATTATAACACAAAAGTCCGATACGTCAACTGTTTTTTTAAATTTTTCCAATTTTTTTTGATTATTTTTCCCCAGATGATCTTTTAGGCGGTTTTTCCGCATTATTTTATCCAATTATCTCGTCATAAAGATCCAGACCAAAGCTTGTAAGCTCCGGCTCATGCTGGATCATTTTAAAGGTACGCCTTCCGTTTTCCAGCCTTTCCGCACAGAAAAATTCCGCTTTTCCGCCCCCTTTTCCCGCCTCCTCGTACATCCTCTGCGCAAACGAAAGCAGATGGGTCACGGTTAAAATCTTTACCCCCGCCTCATTCAGCGCTCTGACAATATCGTATGCAATGACGGAACCCTCCTTCTCGGTGGTGGATGCAAACGACTCATTCAGCAATACCAGCGAATCCCTTCCCAGATTATCTACGATCCGGCTCATCCGGGAAAGCTCCTCATCCAGCCTTCCGCTGTTCATCTCGCTGTCCTCCCTGCGGGTAAAATGTGTAAATAAGGAAGGATAAATACCGCTTTGATACTCCTGGGCGGCAACATGAAGACCACACTGCATCATAATCTGCGCGATACCGATACTCCTTAAAAAGGTTGACTTACCCCCTTGATTTGCGCCGGTTACAATCAAAAGCATTTTCTTTTGAATATCACAGGTATTGCCAACCGGACAGATTCTCTGCTCCACCGCCATAACAAGCTCCTGAAGCTCCCTGAAGCTTAGTTCATCCTGCTCTCCCACCGTGGGAAAACAGCAGTTAAGCTGAAATCTATCCATATAGTGCTTCAAATTCACGGCTCCTCTGTAAAAAGCCGTCTGAAAATGAAGCTGGTCAAAAAAGCTGTCAAATGCCATGCTAAAGGGTATACAGCACGAAAGCACATACTGCACTACCTGCAGCTCCATATAGTCCGCGCCCTGAGCCAGGGAAATATCCTTCTGCACGGACACAGATTCCGTAGTAAGCGAGCTCCAGTAGTCCTGCATACGCCCAAGAGTTCCGTTGGGGTCCCTGCGCCACCTCATCTCAGTGGCAAGCTCCTCCAGTGTAAAGCCGTCCAGCTTTAAGCCCTCCCCAACGCCGCAGCCCATCACAATCCGCGGCCTATTCACCCGTCTGCCGCTGATATTTTCCCTGTGCTCCTTCTCGTTGGCAAAAAAAGCCACATCATTGAGAATGCGTTTTAAATCTCCTTCCAGGCCGGCGCCGAATTCCTCATCCAGCCTTTTTTTCAGCTCGATAAAGCCCTCGGCATGCAGGGTATGATTCTCCAGTATTTTTTTCAGGCTTCCAAGACTGTCTACAAGGAGCTGAAGCACATGAATCTCCGTAACCAGATTCCGCGAGGAACTACGGTTTCCTCCCTTTGCACGACGCCCAAGCTTGTCCCACTTCAGCAGAGTATCTGCCGACAGCTCATATAATTCGCAGATAAGCGCCTCGTCATTCAGACACTCCCTTATCATATCCTGTCGGTAGCTGATTTCCTCCTTTGTCGTCAGCGGTACCGTCATCACCTGCTTCATGGTTTCGGCAATAAACGTATCCGCCTCCTGAACCAGCTTTACCTTGCCGTCCTCTTTCTCCAGCTCCTTTGCCGCCGCCATAAAAAGTGTGTTCAATCCCAGATCCTGAACAATGCTTTGACAGTCATAATAGTGCCCTGTGTTCACCCATTCCTTTTGCCGATAGAGCAGAAATGCCCTCATGCCTGTCCTCACCCCAATCTTTCCTTCAGCTGTCCATAGGTCAGCCTGTGCCTGTTCACCTGATTGACGGCGCTTGCCGATTCAACCGCCGCGCTTCTGGCAATTAGAAAATTCTGCCTTCCGCTCTCGTCCAGCATGGCGCGCAGACTGACGATGCCTCCGCCCTCCTCCGCCAGCTCCTTTAAGTGCGTGACATAAATCCCGCTGCAAAGACCTGACGTAAAATGCTCCAGCACGCGTCTGCCCATTATGCACGCATCGTAGTTTGCCGCCGTGGTAAACAGCTCGTTAATCACGACAAATGCATTCCGGCTGTAAGCCTTCATCATGGGACTTAAACGGACCAGCTCCTCCTTCAGCTTCCCACGCCCGGTCTCCACGCTCTCCTCCACGGAAAAATGTGTCAGTATACCGCTGAAATAGTGTACATTTGCTGCCGCAGCCGGCACATCCAGCCCCATTTTGGAAAAATAAACCAGCTGCCCCAGGCTTCTTGCAAAGGTAGTCTTTCCCCCCTGATTAGGCCCCGTCAATACAAAGAAATGTTCCCCTTCACGATATTCCATGTCGTTGGGTATGGTGGCCTTCCGCTCCCTCATATTGACACAGGCAAGCGCCAGATCATAAAGCCCCCTGGCATACATTTTCTCATTGTCCAGAGTATCCGGTGCGGAAAAAACAAAGCCCGCTTCCTGCATCTTTGTCTCAAAGCAATAAAATGACAAATAATATTTAATTTCGGAAGCAAACCGCAGCAAAATCTCCCGGGCATAATCCCTGTATTTCTCCGCAAAGCCTGAAACCGCCTGAAACAGCTCCGGCTGTTTCTTCTGCACAAGCCTTATAATTTCCGTTTCCAGATCCGACAGATCCGCAGACACCCCAAAAGGACTTACAAGCCGTCTCGAAATGCCGGGAAAACATTCTCTAAGAAAGCTGTCATAACTTCCCTGCGCCGTCCCGGCAGAAACGGATACCCTGCCGTTTTCATAGGTCAGGATCAGATGAATTGAATCCAGCCTCCCCTGAATATCGCGCACGGTCTCCATAAGCTTTTTAAATTCTTCCGTCTCCAGATATTCCTTCAGATATTTTTGAAACTTCAGCATCCCCCTTGATTTCAGAGATATATCCGAAAGCTCCTTGTCAAGCACGACCAGCGCTTCGCAGTAATGCCTCACCTCCGCCAAATGCCACGTCATTTCCTGCAGCCGGACACATCGGGAACACACCCTCTTTTTTTGCTCCTGAGCCTCCTGCCTTGCCTTCATTCTTTCCACAAAAGCACAGAGAATATCATAAACACCCTCCTGTCTCACATCCGCATACACTGCGCGCCTGTAATCCTCCCCTGCCCTGTCCGCCGGAAAATAATAATAAAAGGACGCCACATCCTCCTCCCACTCCCGGCAGATCTGCTCAATAATACGATTTAAATTCAGATCCTGAAAAAAAGCCGCCCTGGGCTGATCCCTGTCAGGGTTTTCCCGTAAATCCAAAATACTGTTAAATTCCATGACAATCTCCATACTGCCTGCCGTGCCTGCCCCGCCTTCCGCTATGCCAGCTTTGACTTAAAGTTTTCCACCTGACCCTCCAAAATGTTCATCCTGACATGCAGCAGTTCATTAGGCCCCGCGTATCTTTCTGCCGTGAGCAGACGGTTATATAAAAAGAAATGTCCCTCTGCCACCAGCTGTATGCTGTTATCCGTGACATTTTCAATATGCAGCGCAAGACCGCGCACACGATTATCCAGACCGAACACATTCTGTTTCAAAACGTCAACCTCATGTTCCAGTTTGCCTATCCTGCGCCCCAGCTCTCCTGTTGCCTGTTCCAGCGCCTCCACTCTCACCTTGAGCCCTTCTACCGTCTCCTCCAATGCATCCAGCCTTTCTTCAATTCTGTCCACTCTCTCCTCGAGCCTGGTCACGCTCTCCTCTAGCCTGGTCACGCTCTCCTCAAGCTTGGTCACGCTCTCCTCAAGCTTGGTCACGCTCTCCTCAAGCCTGGTCACTTTCTCCTCGAGCCTGTCCATTCTCTCCTCAAGCCTGGTCACACTCTCCTCAAGCCTGTCCATTCTCTCCTCAAGCCTGTCCATTCTCTCCTCAAGCCTGTCCATTCTTTCCTCAAGCCTGTCCATTCTCTCCTCGAGCCTGTCCATTCTTTCCTCAAATCTTACCTCAAACCTGTTCACTTTTTCTATAACAAGCTCTATCGCCTGCAAAATCAACTTTGTATCTTCCATAAAAAATAACCCCCTTTTCATTGTAAAAAGCACAGCACGAACCAAACAGCGTGTAAACCCTATCCAATTATCAAGGAGCAGTATTTATTCCGTTATTGTTGTATTTTGGCAATCAGATTTCCACGAATAACACTCAGAATATCGAATGACAGACTCGCAATACATTGCGTACCATTGCCGTGGCTTATACTAATAATAATATTTCATTTTTGTTTTGTCAAGATTTATTTTCACAAAATCTTATCATAAAGTAACAGTTCAGCCTTCGGCTAAACTGTTACACTGATGCACACAA
>CAJTPH010000030.1 GCA_910578215.1 uncultured Acetatifactor sp.
TTTACTGAGAGGCTGCCGCAGGTTGTGACAGCCTCCGGAAGGACCAGGGAGCTGCGGGAATATGCGGACGGCGTCTTCCTGACCGCTGCGGCGGAGCTGGCGGATACCCTTAGACAGAAGGGATGTTATGAGATAAAATGCTCGGAATATCAGCCCTGGCTCCGCTACTATCACTATCTGCAGCCGGAGGGTGAATTTTACCTGTTTTTTACCGAAAATATCACCCAGGGACTGGATACGTACCTCACATTGCCGGCTTATGGGGGTGAGGAGTGGTGGTATGATCCCTGGACAAATCATCTTGAGGCCGCTGTACAGGAACCGGACGGAAGGCTGCGCCTTTCACTGCAGCCCTATGAGATGAGAATTCTGTACAGGGGCAGCGTGGACAGGGTGAACTACATGGATGTAATTGATGCTTGGAGTTTTGCGGACCTCTCCCGGAGACAGGAGATTGCCGGCCAGGACTGGGAATTGGAGACCCTTGTGTCGGGAGGCACGGATTGGGTGAAGGAACCCGCGGCGCTGGGCGACCTGACGGCTCACGGCCGCAAGCCCTATTTCAGCGGAACCATGCGCTATACTGCCCGCTTTTCCTGGAAGGGGGATGAGGGCGCGGCAGTGATGCTGGACCTGGGGGAGGTATATGAGAGCGCCCAGGTGTGGATCAACGGAAAAAACGCGGGAGTGCGTGTGGCGCCGCCCTACCGCTTCGAGGTTTCAAAGCTGGTGGCAGAGGGCGTCAACCGCATAGAGGTGCTGGTGACAAACACGCTGGCCGCTCAGCAGCGGGATTACATGTCCATGACCCTGCCGCTGGAGCCGGCGGGACTGCTGGGGCCTGTGACGCTGACAGGCGGCGGACCGCCCCGCCAACGGTAACAGGGGACGTTTTGTGTCGGCTGCGGGGCAGCTGGTTTTGCGCCTGCTGCAAAGAAGCGGCGGCTTTGGTACGGGCGGCGCAGGGGTACGGAATTCGGGCACACAAAAAGGGCATATGTGCCGGCATGGATGCCGTTCTATGCCCTCTCTGCGGGTTCAGAAGGTATATTCTCTTGACTGGCGGTAGTAATAAGTCTGCAGCTGGCTGTCTGCGTTGTAGGTGACGGTATAGCAGTCAGCGGGAGCCTTGGTCTTATTTTCTATCGCGGTGTTAAGAACGGTGTCAAAAAGGCTGTTTTTCGGAGCGTCAGGCTGCCTTTTGCTCTGTCTGCTGCTTTCTCGGGAGAGCTTCGACACCATTGTCACCATTTGAACCGGGTACACTTTGAATTCGCTTTGCAATCCGTTTGCCATATGATCCCCTCCTTGGGTGTACATTCAACAGTGTTGTCGGGTTCTTTTACCTTATATATCGGCAATTGTTGAAAAAATATTAGAGTATGCCGGATTAAATACAGAAAAAGATAATTAATTGTGCGAATTGTCTGAAAATAATAGTGAATTGGGGCAGGCAGCATGTCTGAGCGGGGGCCGTAACGCCTTGGCGGCTGTAGAAATGGAGAAGGATATGTATTATACAACCTTGGATTATTACGTGAGATTGTTTGATTCCTCCGAGAGAGAATTTTCTTTTAAAGCGGAAACCACAGAGGAATATCTTCGGTGGAAGGAGGCTCTGCGGAAACGGCTGGGGGATATTTCCGGGCTGGACCGCTGTATTCCCTGTGAGCCGGAGCATGAGAATTTGGGCCAGGTACAGGTGGCAGGCTTTACGGCGGAATACCACACGCTGCAGACGGAGCCCGGCGTCAGGATGCCCTTTTACCTCCTGAAGCCGTCCGGCTTTTCGGAGCGGGCGCAGGCATGTGAAAAGGGCGTTCCGGTGCTGATGATTCCTCACGGGCATGGCGGCGGCAAGGAAACTGTTTTGGAAGGGCAGAAAAGGTTTGTGCAGGAAGCTCTGGAGGACGGCTTTCTCATAGCCTGCCCCGACGAACGCGGCAGCGGCGACAGAAGGGAATTTCCCCAGCAGGGGGAGGAACCTGATAAAAGCCGGGGTAATTCTCACAGGGAGCTTCTTCAGGTGGGGATCAATTTCGGAAGGACAGTCATTGGCACGGCGGTGTGGGATTTGATGAGGCTGGCCGATTATCTGCTTGCGCTTCCCGAGACGGGAGAGTTTCTCGCCTGTGCGGGAATGTCTGGAGGCGGACAGCAGACGGTATGGTTTGCGGCGCTGGACGACAGAGTGAAGGCGGCGGTCACCAGCGGGTATTTTTACGGTTTCAGAGAAAGCCTTTTGAAGCTGCCTCATAATTGTGCCTGCAATTTTGTGCCCCATCTTTTTGAGACTGCGGACATGGGAGAGCTGGGAGCGCTGCTTGCGCCCAGGCCCTTCTTTGTGGAGAGCGGGGAAAAGGACCCCTTGAGCGGAGAGCCGGGCGTGGAGAATGTGAAAAGCCAGCTGGAAGTGACAGGGAGAGCCTACGAGCTGTTTCACGCAGGGGATAAGGTGGTTCATTCCGTCCATCCCGGCGGGCATCAGTGGGTGGGAACGGGCATGCGGGAATTTCTGCATAAGGCAAGACAGGAGTTTTTGTGTGAATATTGATTAGTATGTGCGCTAAAGCGCACAGGGAGGCATAAGTTTGAAAGTAAACTTTCAAATATTGAATAGAATATGCGCTAAAGCGCACGGAGAGGTATAAGTTTGAAAGTAAACTTTCAAATATTGATTAGTATGTGCGCTTGAAGCGCACAGGGAGGTATAAGTTTGAAAGTAAACTTTCAAATATTGATTAGTATGTGCGCTAAAGCGCACAGGGAGGTATAAAATGGATAAAATTATCAGAAACTGGGTGGTTTCGGATCTTTTTCAGATTGCGGAGGGTGAGGGCGACGGGTATCTGTATTTGACCAGACCGGGTATGGATTACGATGTGGTCCTCTATCTTTCCGAGCTGGATAAGCTGAAATGCAGGGGAACGCAGGAGCAGCTGGAGGAGCTGGGCTTTGAAAAGGTGGGAAGCGCTACGGCTACGAAGGTAAATGAAGATAAAACAGTAGATGTAATTGCGGTAAACTATTACAAGGGAAATCTTCTGTTCGGTAATTTCTATTATCCGGATATTACGATTTATCTGGAGAGCTCGGCCTCCAGGCTGCAGTTTTTTATCCCTCAGAGCCTTTTCACGTCGGTTCAGGCGGATCTGGTTCACAAAACGGCCATTCTGACCATGGAGAGCAATTATATCAATGTGGCGGGCATTCTGGGCGCGCTGAACAGGGCGGCGGAGGAGGACATGACAGCAGTCGAGGCATAGGATGTCCGCATCTGAATTCCTGCAAAATAATATTCATTAAAAAAAACAACCGGCAGTTGGTGGCTATATCAACAAACTGTCGGTTGTTTTCTGCTGTAAAATGTGCTATCCTTAAACCGGCTTAAACGTTTGGGCCTGTTAGGCAATAGGGAGGGATTTGTATGGATTTTAATTTTGCGGAGAAGCTTGCCGCCGTGAGACAGGAGAGGGGTTTGACCCAGAAGCAGCTGGCGGACAGGCTGGGAGTTACGGCACAGGCGGTTTCCAAGTGGGAGACGGCGAGCAGTCTGCCGGACCTGGAGATGCTTAGAAGGATAGTGCAGACGCTTGAATGCTCTGCGGATTTCCTGCTGGAGCACGGGGTCAGCGGAGATTCAAAGGTGAATATGATGCTTATGGAGCGCACAGCCGAGATCGAACGGTCCATAGCCAGAGATGTCCTGGTAATCGAGGTGGGAGTGGATCTGGTTCCCATGCTGGCGGAGGGCAATGCAGACAATTACCAGGTAATTCATAACCTCCGGGTGCGGCTTGCAAGGGAGTGGGGCATCAGCGTTCCCATTATCAGGATGATGGACAAAATAAACCTGGAGCCTGACGAGTACAGCATACTGCTTCACGGGAAGCGGGTCGTCAACTGGAAGCTCCAGTATCCCTTGCGGTTCTGCTTTCAAAATGAGGCCAAGACAATTCCGCGGGAACGGCTGGTGAAGGACCCGGTATACGGCATGGAGGGAGCATGGAGCGACACGGAGATTGAGGGCAGCCATTCCGTGTCGGCAATGGAGCTGATGGTCGGCCAGCTGGACAAGGTGATCGTTGAGAATTACGACAAAATCATAAACCGCCAGACGGTGAGCTTTCTGGTGGATATTGTGCGCAAAAGGTTCCCGGCGGTGGTTTCGGGGGTGGTGCCGGATAAGGTAAGCCTCTCCAGGCTGCAGAGGGTAATAGGAGGCTTGGTGGCCCAGGGCTGCCCTGTAAACCGTCTGGACCTTATAATCGAATTTCTGGAGGACTACAGGGAGGAAGATGCAGGCTGGCAGATCGAGCGGTTGAAGGAGCTTCTGAAATAAGCAGCCCTGGCGGATAATATTACTTCCGTAAGGTACTGTCTGGTCGAATGAGGGGAGCCGCCGTGAAAAACAAAAAGGGAATTGAAATGTTTTGATAAATATGGTAGTATATAAAAACCATATGGGATTTTAGCACGGCCGGGCGCCTTTCTTATAAGCAGAGGGGGACGGGTTCTGACCCGGCAGGGTCTATTTGAAAATTAAATATCAAAAGCTGTGATAAAGAGGAGTAGGGATTGAAGACCATCAGAGAGGGTCCGGAAGGTGAAAGGATCTTGGATAGTAGATCGTGAAGGTGGCTTTGGAGCTGCATATATGAGAAATATGAATGGTAGTATATGCCGGAGTCGTTTACGTTAACAAACAAGATGAGCATCGTTAAGGTGGTACCGCGTATTTACGCCCTTGATAATAATTGTTATCAGGGGCGTATTTTTTATGCACACGGGCGTCCAGGGGAGAAATGTCGGCAGAAGCTGACGGACGCCCGGCGCGGGAGTAGGGGAGGGTAAACCTTCTCTGCTGGATTTTATAAAAAAAGGAGACATGAAAATGCTTTCAAAAAAGTATAACCCGAAGGAATCAGAAAAAAAATGGCAGGAGTTTTGGCAGGAAAAAGGAGTTTATCACTTTGATCCTGACTCAAAACAACCTGTGTATTCCATTGATACGCCGCCTCCTACAGTGAATGGAAAAATTCACATAGGTCATATTTTTTCATATTCTCAGGCCGAGATGATGGCCAGATATAAAAGGATGAAAGGCTATAATGTTTTTTACCCTTTTGGATTTGATGATAACGGGCTTCCTACGGAAAGATTAGTTGAGAAAAAATATGGCATAAAGGCACATGAAACAACAAGGGAGCAGTTTACCGAGATGTGCCTGAATGAGACAGGCGAGCTGGAAAAACAGTTCCGAAAGCTGTTTACGGAGACCGGATTCAGCTGTGACTGGGATTATGAGTATTCAACAATAAGTCCTAAAGCGCAAGCGGCCTCTCAAAAATCGTTTATTGATCTGTATAATAAAAAAAAGGTACACGTTTCTAACGCACCTGCACTTTGGTGTACAGAGTGTCAAACCGCAATTGCCCAGGCAGAATTGGAAACTGCGGAATTACCGTCAAGGTTTAATTATTTGAGGTTTTATATCGAGGGAGAACAAGACAAGTATATTGAAATAGCAACTACCCGTCCGGAGCTATTGGCAGCTTGTCAATGCATTTTTATCCATCCTGAAGATCAAAAGAACAGATATTTGCTTGAAAAGAAAATTCAGGTTCCGTTATTTGGTTTTTCTGTGCCCGTATTTGAGGATGAAAGGGTTGAGATGGATAAGGGCAGCGGCATAGTAATGTGCTGTACCTTTGGTGATTTGGCTGATTTGGAGTGGTATAAAAAATATCATCTTTCATTCAAAGAGGCAATTCTTGCGGATGGAACAATGTCCGGCGTCTGTGGAAAATACGCGGGTCTTGCGGTAAAAGAAGCCAGGGATGCCATTATTGCCGATTTGAAAGAAAGCGGTCATTTGATCCGGCAGGAGGAAATAGTCCATAGTGTTGCCACGCATGAAAGATGTGGAACGCCTATGGAGATAACCATAAAGAAGCAGTGGTTTATAGATATTCTTACTAACAAGCAGGCTTATCTTGATGCGGGAAATGAGATAAATTGGTATCCGGCATCCATGAAAGGGCGGTACATTAATTGGGTAGAGAATCTTGAATGGGATTGGTGCATATCAAGACAGAGATATTTTGGCGTGCCCTTTCCTGTGTGGTACTGTTCATCCTGCGGAGAAGCCATGCTTCCGGAGATAGAGGAGCTCCCCGTTAATCCGTTAAAGGACAGACCTTCAAAAAAATGCTCTTGCGGCTGTGCTGATTTTATTCCCGAACAGGATATTATGGATACCTGGGCTACATCATCAGTGACTCCGTTGATAAATTTGGATTGGTATCGGGATGATTTATATAAGAATGATATGATGCCTATGAGTATGCGTCCTAACGCCCATGACATTATACGTACCTGGGATTTTTACACCATTGTAAAAGGTTTATATCATACAGGAAAAATACCCTGGAAGGATGTCATGATTTCCGGTCATGTTATGGCTGCCAAAAAGGAGAAAATAAGTAAAAAGAAGGGAAATTCCAGCATGGAGCCCCAGGAGCTTATTGATACCTTTTCTGCCGATGTTGTAAGAATGTGGGCGTCCAGTGGCAGTCTGGGCATGGATATTGTTTATTCGGAAGACGAATTTAAAAACGCAGGCAAGCTGATAACCAAAATCTGGAATGCCGCTAAATTTGCTATCATGCATCTTGAGGGATTTGATAAAAAGGATGAAAACGAAAAGGTTTATAAGCTGAATGCATTTTGTAAAGAGGATTCAGTGTCTTTTTACGCTGTGGACGAGTGGGTTATTTGTTCGTTCAACAGTATGCTGAGGCGTTTTGAGCAGTATTTGGAAAAATACGAGATAGGTTTGGCTATCGGAGAGCTGGAGAAGTTTTTCTGGAATTACTGCGATAATTATATTGAGATTGTGAAGAATCGCTTGTATCAGCCTGAAATTTATGGGGAAAATGCAAGAAAGTCAGGTCTCTATGCCGTTTATCACACCATGCTTGGAATGATCAAATGTTTTGCCATTTATATCCCTCATGTGACAGAGGAAATATATCAAGGATATTTTGTCGGCTTAGAAGGCATTGTGTCGGTTCATAGAAATATGATTGAGCCTGTCCCTCTGCCGTCAGAGCCCTCTCCTGAATTAGACAGAATAGGACAGATAACTATGAATATAATTGCCGAAATGCGCCGGAATAAATCGGAACGCGCATTGTCGCTAAAAGAAGAAATCAGGCATGCAGAGGTTACCATTGTTGAAGATGTAGATATGAGCGGAGTGATAGAAGATATAAAAGCAACATGTACTTGCCGGGAGCTGGTAATTAAGAAAGGAAAGGAATTTGCCGTTCAAGTAGTATTTTAAAGAGCCGAGGAGTCTTCCGTACCTCTCCTGCAATCTATGGTTGCAGGAGGGGCTCTTTTTATGATATGATATAGGCAAGGCAGCATTACAAAAGGACAGAAGGCCTTGAAGGGCGGAATGTGTGGACGGATGAATATACTGAAAAAGCTTTTATTTGCATTTACATTTTTATTTATGGCAGGGTGCGCCGGAATTCTGGTGTGCGCCTTTAACCCCTCTCTGACGGCGAAGCTGGCGGAGAAGATTGAGGGCTCGCCCGGACCATCCGGGGAAATTCCGGACGGGGAGCAGCCGCCGGACAGCGCGCCGGAGGATCGTCCCTCGGCAGGAGAGGGGGCGGGCGGCAGCCCGTTTCCGGATAATGTACAGCCTGGCATCAATGCCGGATGGATGAACGGCAGGGGAGGCTCCGTTTACGAACAGCCCAAGCAGCCGCCTGCAGGCGCGCCGGAGGGCTTTGGGCACTTGATGGGCTACGAGCCCGTCAAGGGGGACGAGGAGCAGATTCTGGACGAGGAGGCGGACACCCTTGCAGGTATACTTGCCACGGGAGATACCGGAAGCGAGCTTACCTTTGACCCGGAATTTTACCCATATTATGCCATGCTGCAGCCGTCGATGCAGCAGCTTTACAAACAGATCTATGCCAACGCAAAGGATTTTACCCTGTCCTTTACGCCGGTGGTGGCTGCCAGCGTGGGACAGGTGAAGAATGTCTTTGAGGCGGTCTGCAATGATCATCCCGAGTTGTTCTGGCTGGAGATGGGCTATTCGTGCAAGTACATGCTAAGCGGAAGCTGCGTGGAAATAGTTTTGAATTATAACGATACCTTAAACAGCTTTCAATCCTCACAGCGGCAGTTTGAGCAGGCGGCGGAGGCGGTATTGTCGGGCGCGCGCGCCCTGGAAAGCGACCTGGCAAAGGAGCGCTATGTGCATGACGCACTGATGCAGATAACAAGCTATAATGTACAGGCAGGGATGAACCAAAGCGCCTACAGCGCGCTGGTAAACGGCGAGAGCGTGTGCGCGGGCTATGCAAAGGCCTTCCAGTATATCATGCAGCAGCTTGGCATACCCTGCTATTACTGTACGGGGACGGCGGGGGAGGACCATGCCTGGAATATTGTGAAGCTGGGGAATACCTATTACAATGTGGATGTGACATGGGATGATACAGAGCCTGCCACCTACAATTATTTTAACAAAAGCGACGCTGCGTTTGCCTCCACGCATGCCAGGAACGGTCTGTCCGTGTACCTTCCGGCATGTGTAGAGAATGCCCAGGGCGCGGAAGACGGCAAGCTCAGCGCAGATATAGAGTCGCTGATCAACCAGAATCCCACCAAGCCTCTGAGATGGCCTGACTCCGGCGGCGATTCCTCCGACGAGGAGGACGAGAAGAAAAAGGATGACCTCCTGATGGCCGGCATTACCGCGGACCAGGTCAGAGAGAATATGAAGGATTATTATGCGGACTGCAAAAGACTTCTGGTGGCGGCGGGAACGGGAGACAAGACCTTTGACAACGTCATTCCCGAATCCCTCTGGAGCACCGTGGAGAGAGCCTACAGCAGCGGAGATTACTGGAAAGAATATGTGAGCGACGCGCTGAAGGAGCTGAAGGTGGAAAATTTTGTCATTCATCTGCAGGTACAGCGACTGGGCGGCGGATATTACCGCGTTTACCACAATGTGTACACCTATTGACCCAAAGGTAAAACGGTGGTCAGTCAGGGAAGCGAGGGTATAAAGCACTGTATTTTAAAGGGAGCCATGAAAAATGAGCGTTCATTTTTCATGGCTCCCTTTTTAAGCGGAAACGCCTGCTGTCTTAAATGCCCTCGTGGAAGGTACGGCTGATGACGTCTGCCTGCTGTTCAGGCGTAAGCTTAATAAAGTTTACGGCATAGCCCGATACGCGGATCGTCAGTTGAGGATAATTCTCAGGATGCTTCTGTGCGTCCAGAAGGGTGTCTCTGTTCAAGACGTTGACATTCAGATGGTGTCCTCCCTTAGTCGCATACCCATCCAGCAAATTTACAAGATTGTCTACCTGTGCAGTGTTTGTTGTGCTCATAAGCTTCCCTCCATATTATAATCAATAATAGTAATGGTTACTGTTTTGTTGATGAGATCAGTTTATCATTTATTTCTTTTTTTGTCTATAGCTTTCAATAAAAAATATGTTCTTTTTTTGATACAAGGAATATCCCATGGACAACTTCATATATTGGAGAAAGGAGAGTGAAAGAGGTAAAAAATGAAAAATTCAATTTTGCAGCTTTTTCCGCTGGAGTACCGTTTGCTGTGGCAGCAGACGGCCCAGCGGCAGGAATACATACAGGAGATCCGGCTGAGGGCGGGGCAGCCGGTGATTTTACATATGGGCGGCAGGGAGGTCTTTCTGACAGGAGACGGCAGGACCACGGAGGACTGCCGCGGCGCGTACCGCATGGAAGGCGGGACGCTGGAGCAGATATTTCAGCATATCTGTCATTATTCTCCCTATGCCTTTGAGGAAGAACTGAAGCAGGGCTTTCTCACGGTGGAGGGAGGGCACCGGGTGGGTGTTGCAGGACAAGCAGTGCTGGAGCCGGACGGAAGCGTCAGAACCCTCAAAAACATTACCTTTTTGAATATCAGAATTGCCCATCAGATAAAGGGGGCGGCAGATGGGGTTCTTCCCAGGATCTACAGCTCAGGCAGGCTGAAGAATACATTGATTATTTCTCCTCCGGGCTGCGGCAAGACAACGCTGCTCAGGGATCTTATACGACAGATATCCGACGGCAACGCTTTTGGCAGAGGGATGACTGTGGGTGTGGTGGACGAGCGCTCGGAGCTGGGCGGTTCCTTTATGGGCAGACCGCAGAATGATATGGGAATGCGCACGGACGTGCTGGACGGATGCCCAAAGGCGGTGGGCATGCTGATGCTTCTGCGCTCCATGGCGCCGGAGGTCATCGCCATCGATGAGCTTGGAGGCATGGAGGAGCTGGATGCGCTCAGGCGTGCGGCAAATTGCGGCTGCAGAATACTCGCTACCGCCCACGGGGAAAACCTGGAGGAGGTACAGTGCCGTTTCGGCGTTGACAGAGACTTTTGGGATAGCTTCTTTGGGCTGTATCTGGTGCTATGCCGCAAAGACGGCAAATGCGTGGTGAAGCAGGCTCTGGAAGGGAGGGAGGCGTTTGCTTAAGCTTTTGGGAAGCTGCATGATCCTGACGGGCTGCTTCGGCATGGGCTTGTGGTACCGGGCGCAGTTTAACGGGCGGATCAGGACGCTCCGCGCACTGAGAGAAATTCTGGAGCTGCTTTCAGGCGAGGTGCGTTACGGAAGGTCCACCCTGCCGGAATGCTGCAGTCTCGTGGCAAAGAAGGCCCAGCCGCCCTTTGGAGGCGCGCTTGAAAGAGTAGGGCAGAATATGCGGGATAACATCGGCTTGTCCTTTGGAGAGACATTCCAAAAGGAATTTGAGGAAGCGTTTGAGGGTATGCACCTGAAGGATGAGGACAGGGAAGCGTTCCTGCAGTTTACAAGGCAGGCATGCCATGCGGACGGCCTGATGCAGCTTCGGGCCATGGAACAGAGCATAGAGCTTCTTCGCAGGACGGAGGAAGCGCTTGAAAAGGAAAATGCCGAAAAGTGCAGGATGGCGGTTGGACTTGGGGCAATGAGCGGAATTCTTTTGATACTGATACTGTGGTAAGAAGCCGTCAGGAAATAAATAATTTATTTAACGGTTTCTCGGCAGAGCCGACACGGAATGCGAGGAGTTATGGGAGTAAGTCTGATATTTAAAATAGCGGCGGTAGGCATATTGATAACGATATTAAGTCAGGTGTTAAAGCACAGCGGCAGGGAGGAGCATGCCTTCCTGATCAGCCTGGCCGGCCTGATTCTGGTGCTTACATGGATTGTACCGTATATATACGAATTGTTTGAGACAATACAGACACTGTTTACCATCTAGGGCGCCAAATTGTGTGCTTATGCCCAGATTCCGGGCGTTGTTAAGAATGAGGTTTTTTATGACAGAGCTTATAAAGGTTGTTTTTCTGGGGATTGCGGGAGTGCTTCTGGCGGTGCAGTTTAAGGCGGGCAAGCCCGAATACGGCGTTTACATAGGGATGGCGGTCAGCGTTATCATTTTCTGCTTCTGTCTGAGACAGGTAGAGGCGGTGACGGCGCAGTTCGGCAGAATCAAAAGCTATTTAAACGGCGCGGAGGGGTATCTGTCCATTTTGCTGAAGGTCATCGGAATCACCTATATCTGCGAATTCAGCTCCGGCATCTGCAAGGATGCGGGCTATCAGGCGGTGGCGGGGCAGATAGAGGTGCTGGGAAAGCTCACGGTGATGTTTGCCGGACTGCCCATACTTTTTGCGGTGATCGAACAGATACAGAGCTTTCTGTAGGACGGGGACAGGGAAGCGCCGGAACAAAACAGAATCTGAACCGGGAGGTGACCGTATGACAGATTTGAACCTGGTCTGGCAGGATTATGGGCTGGACAGGCTGGAGGAGGGAATAGAAAGGCTGTTTCCAAGAGGGGGCATCAACCTGGAGGATATTCTGCTGCAGGTGATATCCGGGGATATTTTCGGGGCGCTTTCGGAGCTGTTCCAGGGAAGCCTCAGAGGGTTTATGGGGCAGCTGGACGGGATGAAAAACGTGTTTGTCTGGATGCTGGTATTGGGAATCGTTTCATCCTTAATGACCCATTTTGTGGAGATCTTTGACAGGCACCATGTTGCCGATATCGGATTTTATTTTATGTATCTGCTCTTTACCGCCCTGCTGTTAAAGTGCTTTGGGCAGGCGGCGGAAGCGGCGGCGCAGGCCTTGGATAACATTATCCTGTTTGTACAGCTTCTGGTGCCGGCATATCTGATCACTGTGGGCATTTCGGCGGGAGCGCTGACTGCCGGCGCAACCTATCAGGTAATGCTGTTTTCCGTGTACGGAGTGGAATATATTCTGTCCGCAGGGCTGCTGCCGCTGATATACAGCTATGTCATGCTGTCCGTGATCAACGGCATCTGGGTGGAGGAGAAGCTTTCTCTTTTGATTGACCTTCTGGGCAAGGCGATCGGTTGGGTGTTAAAGGGGGCGCTGGGAATCGTGACGGGCATCAGTATTTTTCAGGCACTGATAGCGCCGGTGGTAGACTCGGCCAGGACTTCCGCGCTGCAGAAGTTTCTATCGGCGATCCCCGGCGTGGGAGGAGCGGCAAGCGGGGTGACGGAGCTGGTGCTGGGATCTGCAATGGTGATCAAGAACAGCGTGGGCGTTGTGCTTTTGCTGCTGCTTTTGCTTATGTGTGCGGCGCCGCTGTTTAAAATTGCTCTGATAGCGGGAATTTTAAAATGCGTGGCGGCGTTTATGGGCATTGTCAGCGATAAAAGGATCACGGCCTGCGCCGACAGGACGGGGGACGCAGGGCTGCTGCTTTTGAAGACAACCGGGACAGCCATGGTGCTCTTTTTGATAGCCATTGCCGTGACAACGGCGGCAGGAAAGATATGAGGGAGGAGGATTATGATTAAGAATTCGTTATTTCAGGCAATCTGCCGGACGGGGATTTTCATGATCTGCGCCCAGGCAATCGTACATTTCAGACCCAACGGTTCCTATGAAAAATATTTGAAGCTTTTGATGAGTATTATGGTGCTGATACAGCTGTTTGTGCCTATCGGAAGCTTTTTTCTCAAGGGGGGAGGCATGAAGACCGCGGAGCTTTTGGAGCAGTTTGAGAAGGAGCTTTCGACCGGCATGCAGGAGGCGGAGAAAAATGCCCGGGACGCGGACCGGCTGTTGGAGCAGATGACTCTTGAGGAGGTGCGCAGGCGCAAGGAGGAGGCCGGAGAAAACCCGAACACAGGCGGGGAAGAAAGGGCGGGAGGCGCGGCAGGTGAGGATGAAGGGGCGGGAGACAAAGCAGGGGAGGGAAGGAAAGAGGAGCGGGAAGATATCCGTATCGAGCTGGAGGGCATCGAGCCGATCAAAATCGGGCAGGAGGAATAGGGCGTGGGCATGGATTTGAGGCAGTGGGTAAAGGATAAGGGACTGGAAAAATGGTTTCGCAGAGACAATCTGATCGTTCTTGTTCTTGCGGGTATTTTGCTGTTTATCGTTGCGCTCCCCGTGAAAGATAAAAGCGACGATAAAAACGATAACGACAAAGGAGCTGCCGGGCAGAGCTCGCAGCCCCGCGAGATCTTAAATGCCCCGGAGGGAGCGGAGTCGGCGGATCAGATGGCGAGAATGACGGGCACAGACGAGGACTATGTGGCGTATCTGGAGAAGCGGCTGACGGACTCGCTCTCCCAGACGGCGAACGTGGGTAAGGTGAAGGTTATGATTACTCTGAAAGAGTCAAGCGAGCTTGTGCTGGAGAAGGATTCCTCCACAAGCCGTTCTGCCACCGACGAGAAGGATGCCCAGGGCGGGAGCCGCAGCATAACAGAGACGACGTCTGAGGAAAACACGGTCTACAGCACGGACGGCGCTTCCAGCGAGCCCTATGTGGTGAAGGTTTATGCGCCGAAGATAGAGGGGGTTCTGGTGGTGGCGGAGGGAGCCGGCAGCGGTACGGTAAACCGTACCATAGCGGATATTGTACAGGCGCTGTTTGGCATAGACGCACATAAGGTAATGGTAGTAAAGATGGAGTGACAGGGAAACGCTTTAATCGTTGTTTCTCTTGCATATATCCTTCCGAGGGCTCATACAATGAATTAGCAAATCATGAAGAGAGGAAGCAAAGTGAAGAGTTTATTTAAAAAGAATCAGCTAATGATAACGGCTTTGGCAATTATGATTGCCATTGCAGGCTACCTTCAGTTTGCAGGCGCCGACCTGCAAGATGAGTACTTGACGGTAAATGACAACAATGTGTATAATGGTGACACGGACAGCGTTGATTCCCAGGGTGTCATTACGGAAAATTACACGTTGGACGGACTTATGGATCTGTCGGAGGAGGATCTGATGGGGCTTGAGGAAATTGAGAGCCTGGACTCCGACATGGACATTCTGGTGGATAACTATCTCGACACCGGCATGGATGTTGCAAAGGGAGAGACGGAAAACAATGCGGAGGCGGCGAACGCGAAGCCGGACGACAATGAGATACCGGGAGAAGCCGTATTTACATCCAATTCGGCAGGCGTGGCAATCCTTTCGGAGGCAAAGCTTTTGAAGGAGCAGACCAGGGCAAAAAATAAAGAGACGCTTCTTGAGATTATTAACAGCGAGGGGCTGACGGATGAACAGAAGCAGGAGGCCGTGGATACCATGGTCAGAATGACTGCCATAGCGGAGAAGGAGGCGGCGGCAGAGATCCTTCTGGAGGCAAAGGGCTTTACGGATGTGGTAGTCAGCATCAATGACGGCGCGGTGGATGTGGTGGTCAACGCCGTTGTGCTGGATGATGCCATGAGAGCCCAGATAGAGGACATTGTAAAGCGCAAGACGGAGATACCGGCGTCAAACATTATTATCAGCACTGTGATGCAGTAGGATGAAATGGGGTATTTGAGGTATATTTTACATATATGTTATGATATACTTAATCCAGGGAAAGGACAGAAGATATCATGAAAAGAATATTTTTGATCGTTTTGGACAGTTTCGGGATCGGGGAGATGGAGGATGCGGCTTCTTATGGGGATATCAACGTCAACACTTTGAAAGCCGCAGCCTCCAGCCCGTATTTCCGTATGCCCAACATGGAGGAGCTTGGGCTGTTTGATATTGAGGGAGTGAACCTTAAACAAAGCCTGAATCAGGGAACAAGGAATCAAAAAAACGGAAACCGCAGGGCTGCGGTGGCGCGTATGACGGAGGCATCCAAGGGCAAGGACACCACCGTGGGGCACTGGGAGATTGCGTGGGTATATTCCGCCAAACCGCTGCCCGTATATCCGCACGGCTTTCCCGGGGAGGTGCTGGAGGCATTTAGCGCAAAGACAGGCAGAGGCGTTCTCTGTAATCTGCCCTATTCCGGCACCGAGGTTATTCAGAGGTACGGAGACGAGCATATGCGCACAGGGGATTTGATCGTCTATACCTCTGCGGACAGCGTGTTTCAGATCGCGGCGCACGAGGAGATCGTTCCTCCCGACAGGCTGTACGAGTATTGCCGCATGGCGCGGGAAATCCTGCAGGGAGAGCACGGCGTGGGACGCGTCATCGCCAGACCTTTTGAGGGCCCCTTGGGGGGACCTTATACCAGAACTCCCCGCCGCCATGATTTTTCTATCGAGCCTCCGGCGGCGACCATGCTGGATCAGCTCAAGCAAGAGGGAAAGTCGGTGATCGCGGTGGGCAAGATCAAGGATATTTTTGCCGGAAGGGGAATCACGGAGGCGGTGTACACAAGCGGCAATGAGGAGGGCATCCGCAGGACGCTGGAATATCTGGACAGGGACTTCGAGGGCCTATGCTTTATTAATTTAGTGGATTTTGATATGATATACGGACACCGCAGGGATATCGACGGATATGCCAGGGCGCTTTCGGCATTCGATGAAAGCCTTCCGCAAATTTTGGGCAAAATGAGGGAGGAGGACATCCTCATGATAACCGCGGACCACGGGTGCGATCCCGCCTATACGGCCACAACGGACCACACCAGGGAATATACGCCTTTTATTATGTACGGTCAGAATGTGCCGCCCAAAAACCTGGGAACGCGGAAATCCTTTGCGGATATAGGGGCCACTGTGCTGCAATACTTTGGTATCACGCCCGAATTTGAGGGGCAGGGGATGCTGCCGCCTTAAAGCGGCCTTGCCCGGAATTTAAAAACAAAAGATTTATAAGGGGCAATCCCGGAAATACGATTGATTTGGAGGCTTATTTATGGGTGACTATACACAGGAAATTAACCGTCGCCGCACTTTCGCCATTATATCTCATCCCGATGCAGGAAAGACCACTCTCACGGAGAAATTCCTGCTTTACGGAGGTGCGATCAACCTGGCGGGAAGCGTCAAGGGAAAGGCGACGGCAAGGCACGCTGTTTCCGACTGGATGGAGATAGAGAAGGAGAGAGGTATTTCGGTGACATCCTCCGTACTGCAGTTTGAGTATGGCGGATATTGCATCAACATTCTGGACACGCCGGGGCATCAGGACTTCTCGGAGGATACCTACCGTACGCTGATGGCGGCGGATTCCGCCGTGATGGTAATAGACGCGTCCAAGGGCGTGGAGGCGCAGACCAGGAAGCTTTTTAAGGTCTGCGGCATGCGGGGTATCCCTATTTTTACCTTTATCAACAAGCTGGACAGGGATGCGAACGATACCTTTGACCTGTTGGACGAGATTGAGAAGGAGCTGGGGATAGCAACCTGCCCCGTCAACTGGCCCATAGGCTCCGGTAAGGAGTTCAAGGGGGTATACGACCGTGAGAAGAAGTGCGTGATCTCCTATTCGGGCACGGAAAAGGGGACCAAGGAGGGAACCGCCACGGAGATACCTGTTCAGGATGAAAAACAGCTGAAGGAGCTGATCGGGGAGGAGGCGGCGGACAAGCTTTTGGATGAGATCGAGCTTTTGGACGGCGCCAGCGCCGGGTTTGACCTGGATGCGGTGCGTGCGGGAAAGCTGACGCCGGTGTGCTTCGGTTCCGCCCTGACCAACTTTGGCGTGGAGATCTTTCTGCAGCATTTTCTGGGGATGACGACGCCTCCCCTGCCGAGAACGGCAGATACCGGGACGGTGGAGCCGGCGGAAAGAGAATTCAGCGCTTTTGTGTTTAAGATTCAGGCAAACATGAACAAGGCCCACAGGGACCGTATCGCCTTCATGCGCATCTGCTCCGGCAAATTTGAGGCAGGGATGGACGTGCGCCATGTGCAGGGAAACAAGGTCATGCGGCTTTCGCAGCCTCAGCAGATCATGGCGGACGAGCGCAAGATCCTGGACGAGGCTTATGCCGGAGATATAATAGGCGTGTTCGATCCGGGTATTTTCTCCATCGGAGATACCATCTGCATGCCTAAGGAGAATTTCAGGTACGAGGGTATTCCCACCTTTGCGCCGGAGCATTTTGCCAGGGTGCGCCAGATCGACACCATGAAGCGCAAGCAGTTTGTAAAGGGCGTAGAACAGATCGCACAGGAAGGCGCCATTCAGATTTTCCAGGAGTTCAATACGGGGCTTGAGGAAATCATAGTGGGCGTGGTGGGAGTGCTGCAGTTCGACGTGCTGAAATACCGTCTGGAAAATGAGTACAATGTGGAGATACGACTGGAGAATCTGCCCTATGAGCATATCAGGTGGATTGAAAACAAGGACGAGGTGGATATTGAAAGGCTGACCGGAACCTCGGATATGAAGAAGGTAAAGGATATGAAGGGCAATCCTTTGCTGCTCTTTGTGAATCCCTGGAGCATCGGCATGACGCTGGACAGGAACAAGGGTCTTGCGCTCTCGGAATTCAGCCGCAACTAAGTCCGGTTTTATTCCTGCGGGCAATGAGCCAAGCGGATGCCGCGAGGGTCAAAGCCCCCGCCAGCTTGCTGTGGGGGCTTTGATTTTAAAGGCTTGCACGGAGCCGGTAAATTTAAATTCAGCTTCGGTTGAATTCAACTTTAGTTCTGCATCGACTGAAAAGGGGAGCGATTGATGAGAAAAGGCGCCAGATTTTTGAAAGCCGCAGGGGTTATGCTGCTTTTGTTTTTGCTTGCCGGATGTGCCTACAGCGATATTTTGGACGAGATTCCCAGAGATTTTTCACGCGCCGTCAAAACGTCGGAAGGCTTGCCGGAACAGCTGTCACAGGGGCAGGTTCAGGACGGTGAGGTACTGCCGGAGCAGGAGCCGCCGGCACCGGCGGAATCCTTTCTGGCAGAGGAGGCGGACGATTTTGCCCGCAGCTCCTTAAGCGGGACAGAGGCAGTCTGGTATGACGAAATGGCAGGAATTCTGGGCAGCTTTGGAGAAAAGATAAATTTGAGCGGGGAGTGTCTGCAGGCAGGACTTACGGAGGAGGATATCGACAGGATTTTCCAGTGCGTTTTATACGATCATCCCGAGCTTTTTTACGTGGAGGGCTATTCTTATGTGAAATATAGAAAGGGAGACGCCACGGTAGCAATAGAATTCTCCGGCACATACAGCATGGACAGTGAGACGGCGCTTCTGCGCAGGCAGGAGATCGAGAGCGCGGCGGCGGAAATTTTGGCTGGAATTTCTCCGGAGGCGTCGGAATACGACAAGGTAAAGTATGTGTATGATACCCTGATCATCGCCACCGACTATGATCTTCAGGCTAATGACAATCAAAACATCTATTCCGTTTTGGTAAACCACAGGTCCGTGTGTCTGGGATATGCAAAGGCTACCCAATATCTGTTGAACCGCCTGGGCGTGGAATGTACGCTGGTGCCGGGAACGGTGGACGACGGAGAGGCGCACGCGTGGAATCTGGTGAAGGTGGACGGCAGCTATTACTATGTGGATACCACCTGGGGCGACGCTTCCTATCAGCTGGGCGAAGCGAATACGGCGGCAGGCTATGCCATGCCGGCCATTAATTATGATTATCTGAATATTACCACGGAGGAGCTGTTACGCACCCATACCATCGGGGGAGATGTGCCGATGCCGGTCTGCACGGCTAAGGAAGCCAACTATTATGTGCGGGAGGGGGCGTGGTTTGAAGCCTTTGACATTGAAAAGGTGCAGCAGCTCTTTGACAGAGCCGCCGCCGCTTCCAGGACGGATGTGACGGTCAAGTGCGCGGACCCGGGCTGCTATGAGGAAATGGTCGATCTCCTGCTTAAGCAGCAGAAAATATTTGACTTTTGGAAGGATGCGGGCACCCATATCGCCTATGCGCAAAATGAGAATCAGCTGTCCCTGACATTTTGGGTGACAAATGAATAGGGATTGTGTTATAATACACTCAAGAATCCAGCCGCTGCGCGTCTGTCGCGCTGTGCGCTTAAAACCTGCTTTGCAGATTTGATTTTTTGCTTTTGATTCCATATGCGCTGGAGCGCATAAAATTGTGGTATAATATTGACACAAAAGAGCTTTGTGTCAATTAATAAATGAAAAATTTTTCAGGAGGGCTTTATATGGAAAAAGAGATAGAGAACAGCACTGTAGTTTTGAAGGCCGAGGAGAATGTGGGCGTGGTACAGATTGCCGACGACGTGGTGGCAATGATCGCTTCCCTGGCGGCGACGGAGGTGGAAGGCGTCAGCGCCATGGCAGGCAACATCACCAATGCGCTTATGAGCAGGGTCGGCGTGAAAAAGCTGACCAAGGGAGTGAGAGTAACCCTTGTGGAAGGCACGGTGAAGGTGGATCTGGCGGTTACCATGGAGTATGGCTACAATATTCCGGCAACCTGCGGGCAGGTACAGGCCAAGGTAAAGACGGCTATCGAAAATATGACCGGGCTGACCTGCAACGATGTGAATATTCGCATTGCCGGAGTGAAGGTGAAATAAGTGTGAGAAGAATTTCTAAGCGGTCAAAGGACACCCGCTAAAAGATTCTGAATCTCACACTGTGAAAACAAATAAGCAAAGGATAGTACACAATGGGACGACATGAGCAGAGAGAGCAGGTTTTCATGCTGTTATTTCAGGTGGAGTTTCATGAGCCGGAGAGCATGTCCCGGCAGATGAGGCTGTATCTGGAGGGCAATGAAGCGGTCAGCTCGCAGAAGGACTCCGACTACATTGAGGCGCGCTGTCAGGCAGCGCGTGATAAAATACCTGAGATAGACAAGCTGATCGACAGCTGCGCGGAAGGGTGGGATACCAGGCGCATGGGAAAGGTGGAACTCAGCGTTCTGCGCCTTGCCGTATATGAAATGCGCTATGATGACGATATCCCCGTGGGTGTGGCAATTGACGAGGCTGTGGAGATTGCAAAAAAGTACGGCCAGGAAAATTCGGGTAGCTTTGTGAACGGCATCCTGGCAAAAATTGTGAAGCTGGGTGATTGAGATTCGTAACGTTTATACCGTCGGACAACTGAATTCATATATAAAAAATATGTTCACGCAGGATTACCTGTTACAGAGGCTTCTTGTAAAGGGTGAGATCAGCAACTGCAAATATCACCCTTCCGGACATATTTATTTTACCTTGAAGGATTCCAAAGGGACCATAGGCTGCGTGATGTTTGCGGGCAGTCGTGAGGGTCTCTCTTTTCGTTTGTCCGAAGGGCAGCAGGTCATAGTTGCCGGTTCCGTGGATGTCTACGAGCGCGACGGAAAGTACCAGCTCTATGCAAGGCAGATAGAGCTTATGGGAAGCGGTCAGCTCTATGAAAAATTTGAAAGGCTGAAGCGTGAGCTGGAAGAAGCAGGTATGTTTGCCCGGGAATACAAACAGCCTATCCCCAAATATATCAGGACTCTGGGCGTGGTCACGGCGGACACGGGGGCGGCGGTCAGGGATATCATGCAGATTGCAGGCAGGCGCAATCCCTATGTGCAGATCGTTCTCTATCCCGCCGTTGTACAGGGGGAAGCGGCTGCGGCAAGCATTGTAAACGGCATCCGTGCGTTGGAGGGCTTAGGCGTGGATGTGATGATCGTAGGGCGCGGCGGCGGTTCCATTGAGGATCTGTGGGCTTTTAACGAGAGGGCGGTGGCAGAGGCGGTGTTTAACTGTGCCGTGCCGGTGATCTCTGCAGTGGGGCATGAGACGGATACCACCATTATCGACTTTGTGGCGGATCTGCGGGCGCCTACGCCGTCTGCTGCGGCAGAGCTTGCCGTGACGGATATCAGGGATATTTTGGGCGAGATCTCCGGATACGAGGAGAGGTTAAGCCGCCTTATGAGGCGAAAGCTGGAAAACAGCCAGATGCGGCTGCGAAATATGCGGCTGCGGCTGAGGGCGGTCAGCCCTGCGGGCAGGCTGCGGGAAAAAAAGATGACGGCGCTTTCCATGGAGGAGCGTCTTCGGGACAGGATGAATTATATTCTCGCCGAAAAACGGCATGTGCTGCAGCTGTATATTGAGAGGATGAGGGGGCTGTCTCCTCTGGAGAAGCTGAGCAGCGGTTATTCTTATCTGGAGGATGAGGAAGGAAGGAATGTCCGTTCCGTAGAGCAGGTGGGCGAGGGCGACATGGTTATCGTGCGCCTGAAGGACGGAAGGCTTAAGGCGCAGGTGACAGAGAAGTGCGGAAGCAAATTTCCGGTTGACTGAGACGCGGGCGAAGGAACGCAAACAGGTAGAGGTATGACGATGAGTGAAGAAAAGGAACTGAATCTGGAGGAGAATTTTTCCCGGCTGGACCAGCTTGTGGAGCTTTTGGAGAGCGAGGATATTTCCCTGGAGGAGGCGTTTAAGGCATACAGCCAGGGCATGGAATTGGTAAAGAGATGCAATGAACGGATTGACAGAGTGGAGAAACAGGTGTTAAAGCTTGGCAGCGGCGGACAGCTGGAGGAGTTTGAATATGGAAGCGCAGGAATTTGAGAGGGTATTGGGGGAAAAGACGGCACGGCTGGAGGATGTGATAAAAAAATACCTGCCCCCGGAGGAGGGACGGCAGCGGACGGTTATTGAGGCAATGAATTACAGCCTGCTTGCCGGGGGAAAGCGCCTGCGCCCCATGCTGATGCAGGAAACCTTTGAAATGTGCGGCGGAAAGGGAGCGGTTGTGGAGCCCTTTTTGGCGGCAATAGAGATGATTCACACATATTCGCTGGTACATGACGATCTTCCGGCTATGGACAACGACGAATACCGCAGAGGCAGGAGGACAACCTGGTATGTCTATGGAGATGCCATGGGAATTCTGGCGGGCGACGGCCTGTTAAACTATGCCTTCGAGACGGCCTTAAGGGCGTTCGGCATGTGCTGCAACGATGCGGCGGCAATGCAGAGAGCCGCCCTTGCGCTTTTTACGCTGGCGAGAAAGGCGGGTATCTACGGCATGATCGGCGGCCAGGCTGCGGATATTGAGGCGGAGAGGCAGGAGCAGTCCGTCACAGGGGAGCAGCTATTGTTTATCCATGAACATAAGACGGCGGCGCTGATTCAGGCATCCATGATGATTGGGGCGATTCTTGCCGGCGCCTCGGAGGCAGAGGTGAGGCAGATAGAGAAATGTGCCTGTAATGTGGGAATCGCTTTCCAGATTCAGGACGATATCCTGGACGTGACCGGTGACAGCGGGGAATTGGGGAAGCCTGTGGGCAGCGATGCGCAGAATCACAAGCAGACATATGTGACCTTAAAGGGACTGGAGGCGGCAGGGGCAGATGTGGAAGCCCTTTCAAGGGAAGCCGTGGAGATTCTGGACGGGTTTGGCGGCGGGCATGCATTCTTAAAGCAGCTTATTTTGACGCTTATTCACAGACGCAGATAAAAGCACATGACCGCGGAAAGGTATGGTTGGGAATATGTTGCTGGAAACCATAGAACAGGCAAACGATATAAAGAAAATCGACAGGAAGGACTGGGATGTGCTTGCGCAGGAGATCCGGGATTTTTTGATAGAGAGGATCAGCGTGACGGGAGGGCATCTGGGCTCTAATTTAGGTGCGGTGGAACTGACTATGGCGCTTCATCTCGCCCTGAATCTGCCGGAAGATAAAATTATCTGGGATGTGGGGCATCAGTCCTATACCCACAAGATCCTTACGGGACGCCGGGACGGCTTTGAATCTCTGCGCCAGTACAAGGGCTTAAGCGGTTTCCCGAAAAGAAAAGAAAGCGAGTGCGACGTGTTTGACACAGGGCACAGCTCCACCTCCATATCGGCGGGGCTGGGGCTGGTTAAGGCGCGGGATATTTTCGGCGGAAAGAATACGGTCATATCGGTGATCGGCGACGGCTCCCTCACCGGAGGCATGGCTTATGAGGCGTTAAACAACGCTTCCAAGCTGGAAACCAACTTTATCGTCATATTAAACGACAACAACATGTCTATTTCGGAGAATGTGGGAGGTATGTCCAAGTACCTGAACAATATCCGTACTGCCACGGGGTATCTGGACCTGAAGGAGGATATTTACAGGGCGCTGCTTGGAACCAAGCGGGGCGGCAGCATTATCGCCAGAATCCGCCGTGCCAAGAGCAGCTTTAAATCCCTGGTGATTCCGGGCATGTTTTTTGAGGATATGGGCATCACCTATCTGGGTCCCCTGGACGGGCACGATATAGGTGCCATGGTGAAGGTAATCGGTGAGGCAAGGCGTGTAAAGGGGCCGGTGCTCGTCCATGTGCTGACGCAGAAGGGAAGGGGATATATGCCTGCGGAGCGTCATCCTGCCAGATTTCACGGGGCGGAGCCCTTTGACATTGAGACGGGCATTCCCTCTCATCCCCGTACCGTGCCGAACTATACGGATATTTTCTCTACGGTCATGTGCAAGCTTGGGCAGCGGGACGAAAGGATTGTTGCAATTACGGCGGCCATGCCCGACGGCACCGGGCTTAAGCGGTTCCACAATATGTATCCCGACCGTTTTTTTGACGTGGGCATCGCCGAGGAGCATGCGGTGACCTTTGCCGCAGGGCTTGCCGCGGGAGGCTTAAAGCCCATTGTGGCGGTCTATTCCTCCTTTCTGCAGAGGGCTTACGACCAGATCCTTCATGACGTCTGCCTCCAGAACCTGCCGGTGGTATTTGCCATAGACAGGGCAGGGCTTGTGGGCAGTGACGGGGAAACGCATCAGGGTATCTTTGATTTTACATACCTTTCCGGTATTCCCAACATGCACATCTGTGCTCCCAAAAACAAATGGGAGCTTTCGGATATGATAAAGTTTGCGGTGAGCCTGAACGCGCCCGTTGCGGTGCGTTATCCCCGGGGCGCCGCGTATGACGGCCTGGAGGAGCACAGGGCGCCCATAGAGCTCGGACGCGCCGAGTGGATATACAGGGAGCGGGAGATCGCTTTGTTTGCGGTGGGCAGCATGGTGAAAACCGCCCAGCAGGTCAGGGAGTCGCTGAAGGAAAAGGGATATGGCGTCAGTCTCATCAACGCCCGTTTCGTCAAGCCCATCGACGAGGAGGCGGTGGGCGACGCATGTGAGAATCATACGCTGATCGTTACCATGGAAGAAAATGTGTCCTGCGGCGGCTACGGGGAAAAGGTCCTGGATTATATGAGCAGGAGCGGGCGGAAGAACCGGTATATGAATGTCAGTATTCCGGACGCCTATGTGGAGCATGGAAACGTTGAGCTTTTAAAGCAGGAGATCGGGCTGGATGCGGAGACGATCGTGCGCAAAATCTGTGAGGCTTTGGAGGGCGGTGCGGTTTGAAGGAGCGATTGGACGTCATTTTGGTGAATCAGGGCTATGCCCCTTCCCGGGAGAAGGCAAAAGCCATTATCATGTCGGGGACCGTATACGTGGACGGGCAGAAGGAGGATAAGGCGGGCACCTTTTTTGACGAGAGCAAAATAAGGCTGGAGGTCAGGGGAAGCAGCTTAAAATATGTGAGCCGCGGCGGTCTTAAGCTGGAGAAGGCGGTGGACAGGTGGCAGCTTGACTTCAGGGGTTTTGTATGCATGGATATAGGGGCTTCCACCGGCGGCTTTACGGACTGCATGCTGCAGAATGGCGCCGCAAGGGTTTATTCCGTGGATGTGGGGCACGGGCAGCTTGCGTGGAAGCTTCGCAACGACGAGCGGGTAGTCTGCATGGAGCAGACTAATTTCCGCTATGTGACCGGGGAGGATATCCGGGAGGAGCTGGATTTTGCCAGTGTGGACGTGTCCTTTATCTCTCTTACGAAAATATTGATTCCTGCGAGAAATCTTCTGAAATGCGGCGGGCAGATGGTCTGTCTGATCAAGCCCCAGTTTGAGGCGGGAAAAGGCAAGGTAGGCAAAAACGGCGTGGTCAGGGAGCCGGAGATCCACAGGGAGGTTATCGCGAAAATTGTGGATTATGCGGCCGGCATCGGCTTTTCCGTGCTGCATTTGGACTATTCTCCCATCAAAGGGCCGGAGGGAAATATAGAGTACCTGCTGCATCTGGAGAAGGAAAAGGAGCCGGAGCAGGCGGTGAGGGCGCTTTCCGAGAGGGAGGCGGAGGAACTGGCGGACGGGCTGACAGAAGCGGGCACGGGCTTGTCTTGCACGGAAGAATGGGCGGCACTTATTAAAGAGACGGTGGAGAGGTCTCATATTTCCTGAAAACAGCCTGCCTCATGCCGAAGGATGCAGGGCAGAGCCTGGCAGGAGAAGGGTATAGCGATGAAACATTTTCTGATTTATACAAATAAAATGAAAGACAGGGATTTGCAGACCGCAAGGCGTATCCGTGATTTCCTGCAGCTGAAGGGGCAGCGGGCCACCGTACGGGTGAACGAAGGGGATTGGAAGGATAGGGTCGCGGCGGACACGGACGAAATTCCGGAGGATATTCCGGGGGACGCGGACTGTATGATCGTTCTGGGCGGAGACGGAACCGTGCTGCAGGCGGCCAGGGAGACCAAGAGGCTCCACATTCCCATGATCGGCGTGAATCTGGGCAGCCTTGGCTATTTGACGGAGATCGAGCCCGCGAATCTGGAGCAGGCGCTGGAAAGGCTGATCGCCGGAGACTATGAGCAGGAAAGCCGTATGATGTTAAACGGTAAGGCGCAGCTTGCGGACGGCAGGGTTGAGGAAGGATGGGCGCTGAACGATATCGTCATCTCCAGAAGCGGCTCCCTGCAGATTATCAAGTTCTGTATTTATGTCAACGGGCAGTTCTTGAACCATTACAACGCGGACGGCATGATCGTCACCACGCCTACCGGCTCCACAGGCTATAATTTGTCGGCGGGAGGCCCGCTGATCGAGCCAAAGGCGAAGCTGATCATGCTTACTCCCATCTGTCCCCACTCCCTGAACCAGAGAAGCATCATTCTGTCCTCGGAGGACGTGATAGAAATAGAGATTCCGCTGGGCAGGGGCGGCAGGCTGCAGACCGTGGAGGCAAGCTTTGACGGCTGTCATGTGATTCCGTTGAAGACAGGAGAGCGGGTTCGTATTGTGAAGTCGGAGAAGATCACGGAGTTTATTAAGCTGAACCAGGTCAGCTTCCTGGAGGTGCTACATAAAAAAATGCAGGAATAGCGCGAAAAAGTGCAGTTTACGCTCCTGAATAGAGTGCCTGTTTCAGCGGGCGGCTGTAAGAGGTGGATATGAAGAAAACCAGGCATGCAAAGATTATTGAGATCATACAGAAATATGATGTGCAAACCCAGGAGGAGCTTGCGGGCAGGCTTAAAAACGCAGGCTTTTCCGTGACCCAGGCAACCGTGTCCAGGGACATCAGGGAGCTGGAGCTGTCCAAGGTGGCAGCGGCGGGAGGCGGCCAGAAATATGCGGTCATGAAGCAGGAGGACGGGCAGCTTGGCGACAAGTATATCCGTGTGCTTAAGGATGCCTTCTCGGATGCTGCCGTGGCGCAGAATCTTCTGGTGGTAAAGACCGTGTCCGGCATGGCAATGGCGGTTGCGGCGGCGCTGGACGCCATGAGGTTTTCGGAGATAGTGGGCAGTATTGCAGGAGACGACACGATTTTTATTGCCGCGCGGACCGGTGAGGAAGCGCGGGGGCTGATGGAAAAGATACGTTCACTGATTTAGGTGGGTAAAGAAATGCAAGGCGGTCAAAAGACGAGCGCCAGGATTTTCAGGGTCTTCAGGGCAGACCTTTTACACAAAAAAGAATTGCGGGTATGTTTGTAACCGGGCGACAGATCGGAGAAGGGCGATACAGGGATAGAAGCGGAAGCTTCGGGAGAAAAAGATGCTGCAGAGTTTACATGTGAAAAATTTGGCATTGATAAAAGAGACAGAGGTAGAGTTTGGAGAGGGATTAAATATTCTGACCGGAGAGACGGGCGCCGGGAAATCTCTTTTGATCGGAAGCGTCACCTTGGCGCTGGGAGGAAAGTTTGAAAAGGAAATGCTGCGAAAGGGAGCCGAGAGCGCCCTTGTGGAGCTGGTGTTTTCCGACACCGGGGAAAGCATTGCCCAAAAGCTTGCCGACATGGGTCTGGAGAGCGAGGAGGACGGCACGGTGATTATCAGCCGCAGGATGCAGGTGGGAAAAAGCATCTGCAAAATAAATGGAGAGACTGTCACGGCAAGGCAGGTGAAGGAGCTTGCGGAGCTTTTGATAGATATTCACGGCCAGCATGAACACCAGTCCCTGCTGCATAAGAAAAAGCATATGGAAATACTGGACGGCTATTGCGGAAAGGAATTTTCGGAGGCGGCGCGGAAGGTGGAGGAAGCCTACAGGGAATGCAGGGAGCTCAGACGCAGGCTGGACGAGGAAGCCATGGACGAGGAGCAAATGGCAAAGGAGCGGGCGCTTGCCGAGTTTGAGTGGCAGGAGATCGAGCAGGCACACCTTGTCTCCGGCGAGGATGCCGCCCTTGAGCAGCGCTACCGCCTGATGGTGAACTCAAAAAAGATTGCGGAAAATCTGGCGGAGAGCTATCAGCATACGGGCGGCGACTTTGAGAACGGCGCCGCGAACGCCATGAGCAGGGCGCTGCGCCTTCTTCGCGGCGTGACCATGTACGACCAGCGTCTGGAGGAGCTGGAGGGGCAGCTCTCGGAGATCGACAGTCTTCTTGCGGACTATAACCGTGATCTTGCGGAATATATGTCGGGCGGCGAATTTGACGGGGAGGATTTCGCTGCGGTGGAAGAACGTCTGAATACGCTGAACCGCCTGAAGGAGAAATACGGAAATACCATTGAGGCAGTGATTTCCTATGGGGAGGAGAGGCAGAGGCTCCTGGAGAAGCTGGGCGATTATGACGCCTATATGGAGGAGCTGCAGGGAAAGCTAGCGGTTTCGGAGAAGCGCCTTGCCTCGGCTTGCGAAAAGCTTTCTGCTATCAGACACAAGAATTCCCTTACCCTGGAGAAGAAGATCAAGAAGGCGCTCGTGGGCTTGAATTTTTCCACGGTGGAATTTGCCGTAGAGGTGCGCTCCGGTCAGACCGTTACGGCAAAGGGCTGCGACGATGTGGAGTTTATGATCTCCACCAATCCCGGCGAGAGCCTTAAGCCCCTGGGACAGGTGGCAAGCGGAGGAGAGCTTTCGCGAGTCATGCTGGCAATCAAGACGGTATTAGCCGGGCGTGAGACCATAGGCACTCTTATCTTTGACGAGATCGACGCGGGTATCAGCGGCAGAACCGCCTGGAAGGTCTCCGAACAGCTGGACACGGTGGCCCATTCCACACAGGTGCTCTGTATCACTCATTTACCTCAGATTGCGGCGATGGCAGACAGGCATTTTGTAATAGAGAAAAGCAGTACGGAGGACAATACCATAACGGATATCAAGCGCTTATCTGAGGAGGCGGGTCTGGGAGAGCTGGCAAGGCTTTTGGGAAGCGATACTCTGACGGAGGCAGCGCTGTCAAATGCCAGAGAGATGCGTGCCCAGGCACAGTCCCACAAAAAAGAGGCAGCCGCCTTATGATAAAAATTGCTTAATATGGTAAAAAATACACCTGAGTGCTTTGCCAATGGGTATAAGGATGTGGCAGCTTATGCGAAGGCTTACATCTTATAATTTTGAAAGCGCGGGATTATATATTTGCACATGTGAACCATATAAACCGCGCTTGAAAATTTTCGGAATGAAAAAATAAAAATCTCACATACTATGTAAAGACATAGATTATAAAAAGACATAATAAAGAGACTCATTATGAGTCTTTTTTGTTTTGAACGGCGCAGGTTTGCCATACGGGAGGCAAACAGCCCTTTAAGGCAGGAAATATTTGGCGGCAGAGCGGATGGAGAGTGTGTGGGATGAGAGAGGAAAAGGATAAAAATGAAATCATAAAAAAACAGGCGGGAGAGACGGTTGTGATCCTGCTTAAAAATTGGAAAAGGCGGATGTGGAGATACAAATTTTACCGTGCCTGCCTGATTGGGGTGCTGGCGCTGAGCTGCGCTTCGCTGACAGGCTTATTGTACTATTATGTGGACAGCTGTATTCCTTCCGTTATCAATGTGCGCGCCGACCAGGAGGAATCGTTCTTTCTGGGGATTCCGGCAAAGGCGGAAATTGTCAGTGTGAGTGACAACGGAAGAAGTAATATTCCTGCGGGGGCAGTGGAAATCGATCTGAACCGCCCGGTCACGCTGAAGGCGGCATTGGAATCCAGCTACCAGATGCGTGTGAAGCTGTTCGGCTTCCTGTCCTTTAAAAATGTAAAAATTCAGGTGATCGAGGATCAGGAGCTGATCCCGGTGGGGAAGCCTATCGGAATTTATGTGAAGACAAACGGTGTCCTTGTAGTCGGCACAGGGGAGTTTCAGGGAGCGGACGGAATGAGCTATTCTC
The DNA here is from genome assembly GCA_910578215.1 of uncultured Acetatifactor sp. Taxonomy (GTDB): domain Bacteria; phylum Bacillota; class Clostridia; order Lachnospirales; family Lachnospiraceae; genus Acetatifactor. Next base: position 29,670 of record CAJTPH010000030.1, read on the forward strand.
CCGGAAAATATATCCTGAAATCGGGGGATTATATCTGCAAGGTGAACGATACGGATGTATCCGAGAAGGAGGATTTTATCAGGCGGGTGGAGAACAGTCAGGGAAAGGTGCTGGAGCTGACAGTGGAGCGGGACGGCAAGCCCATGAAGGTAAAGATCCAGCCTGTGCGGGACAGCAACGGCGTCTATAAGGTGGGGGTGTGGGTCAGAGATAACGCCCAGGGAATCGGCACCATGACCTATATTGACAGCCGGGGAAATTTCGGCGCTCTCGGGCATGGAATCACCGATGTGGACACCAGCACGCTGATGCACATGGAGGACGGCACGCTCTATCAGACGGATATTGTGGATGTCAGGAGAGGTACGGCGGGAGAACCCGGAGAAATGACAGGAATGATTATTTATTCCGACGACAGAATTCTGGGCAATATAACCCACAACAGCACGCAGGGAATTTTTGGCGTCTGTAACAGCAAGGCGCTTGCCATGGGCGTGAACAAACCGCTGCCCATAGGCCTCAAACAGGAGATTCAGGAGGGAGCGGCGCAGATATTATGTACGATAGACGATGAACCGGAGTATTATGATGTCAGGATCACGGCGCTGCATCTTGACCATGACAATGTAAACAGAGGAATCGAGCTGACGATTACAGACCCGGAGCTTTTGGAGGCGACAGGAGGCATCGTCCAGGGTATGTCTGGCAGCCCTATTATTCAAAACGGAAAGATCATAGGGGCGGTTACCCATGTGCTGGTCCAGGACAGCGCCAAGGGGTATGGGATATTTATAGAAAATATGCTGGACCATTGAGAACGGGCAGCGATGCGGAAGCTATTCTTTTGTTGTCCAGTTCGTTGTCCGGTTTATGCTTGATTTCCTGCAGCACTTATAGTATAATACTTTCGCAAAAGCTTTTTTTGATAGGAGGAAGAAAAGTGGACGACGACTCAGACAGTGAGGCGGATTCGACTTCAGGCTTAAGGGTTTATAATTTGAAATCAGAAGCATGGTTATATGCGCAAAAAGCATATAGCTGTGCTTTTTATTGTCTTTTTTAAGGGAGGGAACGTAAGAATATGTGACAGGGAAATGACCGGTATGTAATTGGAACAAGTAATCAAATTATGGAAGAAAATAAAAATACTTTGTATGAGATATTTATAAACAAAGCATTAACAGACATAGTATTTATTAGACAAGAATTTATAGACATTACTTCATGACCTAATAGACATCAAGAACATATAGACACCAAGAACCAATAGATAGTAAGATTCAACAGCTATCAGGAAAGGAATAGATATCATGAACGTATAGGCATCAAGCTATCAAAAAAGGAATAGACATCGATAATCAGTAGACACCAAGACCTAGTAGACATCAAGAACCAATAACCAAGAAATAATAGACATCAAGAACATATAGACATATTAGAATAAGAGGTAAAAAATGAAAAACGAAACGGTCTCACTTGTAATTATTGTAATAGGAATTATTATGTCGGCGTATTTTTCAGCCACAGAAACGGCATTTTCATCCCTGAACAGGATAAGAATTAAAAATATGGCGGAAAAAGGGAACAAAAGGGCATGCCTTGTACTGAGGCTTTCTGAAAATTACGACAGCTTGCTGTCAACGATTCTGATTGGAAATAATATTGTAAATATTGCAAGCGCATCCCTGGCAACGGTATTATTTGTGAAATTGCTGGGAGAAGATATAGGCGCCAGCATATCCACCGCCGTTACCACCATAGTGGTGCTGATTTTCGGGGAGGTTTCGCCCAAAAGCATTGCCAAGGAATCGCCGGAAAAGTTTGCCCTGTTTTCCGCTCCCTTTTTAAATATGCTAATGATACTGCTTACCCCGTTTAACTTTCTGTTCAGGCAGTGGAAAAAGCTGCTGTCCCTGATTATTAAGCCAAACGATGAGAGCGGGATTACGGAGGAGGAGCTGTTGTTTATAGTGGAGGAGGCAAAGCAGGACGGAGGTATAGACGAGCAGGAAAACATGCTTATTCGCAGGGCGCTTGACTTTACCGAGCAGGAAGCCGCCGACATATTGACGCCGAGAATCGATATCACGGCTGTCCCTGCAGAGGCATCCAGGGAAGAAATCGCCGCCGTCTTTGCCGATACGGCCTACTCCAGGCTTCCCGTCTTTGAGGATACCATAGACCATATCAAAGGGATAATTTATCAAAAGGATTTTTACAATCATGTGTATCATGCAAATAAGGAAATATCGGAGATTATCCGTCCGGCGTTGTTTGTTCCGAAAACTAAAAAAATAGGCGTGCTATTGAAGGAATTACAGCAGAAAAAAATACATATCGCGGTTGTTTTGGATGAATATGGCCAGACAGTGGGAATCATCACATTGGAGGATATCCTGGAGGAGCTTGTAGGCGAGATCTGGGACGAATATGACGAAGTCAGCTCGGAGATTGAGAAGAAATCCGAAAACGAGTATATGGTTTTGGGAAGCGCCAATATTGACAAGGTATTTGAAGCGCTGCATATCCAGGCGGCAGACGGGGAAATACAGTCGGGAATCGTAAACGGCTGGATAATGAACGAGTTGGGGAGAATACCTGAAAAGGATGATTCCTTTGAATATAAGGGGTATCGGATAACCGTACTGGAGATGGACGAGAAGCGGGTGGGGAAGGTATTATTTGCCGGAAGACAGAATGTAGGATAGCTCGGTATTTAAATAAGGTCCCTCTCTCGCCGCTGTGAGAGGGGGACCCTGCAATTTATTTTTACCGTAAATTTTACTTTTATTTCTTCATGGCGGCGCGCTTTCTCTGGGTAGGGTCAAGAATCTTTTTGCGGATTCTCAGATTGCCCGGCGTTACCTCCAGAAGCTCGTCCGTGTCAATGAAATCCAGCGCCTGCTCAAGAGAAAGGATCCTGGGCGGAACCAGGCGCAGCGCCTCGTCGGCGCTGGAGGAACGGGTGTTGGTCAGCTGCTTTTTCTTACATACGTTGACCTCGATATCCTCGCTTTTTCCGGTCTGGCCCACAACCATTCCGGCATAGACCTTTTCGCCGGGGCTGATAAAGAGCGTTCCGCGTTCCTGGGCGTTAAAAAGACCGTAGGTGATCGCATCGCCCGCCTCGAACGCGATGAGGGAGCCCTGCTTTCTGTACTGGATATCCCCCTTGTAGGGCGCATAGCCGTCAAAAACCGTGTTCATAATGCCGTTTCCCTTTGTGTCCGTCAGGAATTCGCCGCGGTATCCGATCAGCCCTCTTGCGGGGATGGAAAATTCCAGGCGTGTGTAGGTGCCGCCGGATATCGTTCCCATGTTGCGCAGCTCGCCCTTTCTTGAGCCCAGCTTCTCGATGACGGCGCCTGAAAATTCGTTGGGCACATCGATGTAGGCAAGCTCCATGGGTTCGGTCTTTCTGCCTTCCTCGTCGGTGTGATAGAGCACTTCCGCCTTGCTTACGGCAAACTCAAAGCCCTCGCGGCGCATGTTTTCGATCAGTACGGAGAGATGAAGCTCGCCTCTGCCGGAGACCTTGAAGCATTCGGTGGTGTCGGTTTCCTCCACCCGCAGGGAGACGTCCGTGTTTAATTCCCGGAAAAGCCTGTCGCGGATGTGGCGGCTGGTGACATACTTGCCCTCCTGCCCTGCGAGTGGCGAGTCGTTTACCATAAACTGCATGGCAATGGTGGGCTCGCTTATCTTCTGGAAGGGGATAGGGACCACATTGTCGGACGAGCAGAGGGTATCCCCGATATGGATGTCCGATATGCCGGAGATCGCAACGATAGATCCGATGCCGGCCTCCTTTACCTCCACCTTGTTCAGGCCGTCAAACTCATAGAGCTTGCTGACCTTTACCTTTACCTGTTTATCCGGCTCATGGTGGTTGCAGATGACGACCTCCTGATTTACCTTTATCTGCCCGTTGTCCACCTTGCCGACGCCGATACGGCCCACATATTCGTTGTAGTCGATGGTGCTGATAAGGACCTGCGTGCCTGCGTCGGGGTCGCCCTCGGGGGCGGGGATATAGCTTACAATGGTTTCAAACAGGGGTTCCATGTTGGCGCCCGTCTCACCGGAATCCAGCGAGGCGGTGCCTGCCTTTGCGGAGGCAAATACAAAGGGGCAGTCCAGCTGCGCGTCGTCGGCATCCAGCTCCAGGAAAAGCTCCAGGACCTCGTCCACAACCTCGTCCGGTCTTGCTTCGGGACGGTCGATCTTGTTGATGCAGACGATGACGGGAAGCTTCAGCTCCAATGCCTTTCTGAGGACAAACTTGGTCTGCGGCATGGCGCCTTCAAAAGCGTCCACCACCAGGATGACGCCGTTTACCATCTTCAGGACACGCTCCACCTCGCCGCCGAAGTCCGCGTGGCCGGGGGTGTCGATAATGTTGATTTTTGTGTTTTTATACATGACGGCGGTATTTTTTGACAAAATGGTGATACCGCGCTCACGCTCTATGTCGTTGGAATCCATGACGCGCTCTGCGACCGCCTGCCCCTCGCGGAACACACCGCTCTGCTTTAACAGCTCGTCCACCAGGGTGGTTTTACCGTGGTCCACGTGTGCGATGATGGCAACATTTCTTACGTCTTCTCTCTTTTGCTTCATATGTGACTCATACCTTTCCATAGCTTAATGTCTATTTGATCGTCTTGTGAACAGTTCCCGGCGTTTTTATTTTTACAAAAACCGATTTTTACGGTCAAATTTTCAAACCGTTCCATTATAGCACTCTTTTTTTCCCGTTGCAAGAAAAATCAGGGCAGCCGGGGGCGAAATGCAAGGGATTGGCTGGAGGCCGCATTTTTGCGGTAAAATCAGGGCTTAGACCGGCAGGCGCCGCCGGTCCGAAATCGGTAAAGCGCGAAAAATGACAAAAAAAAGCGCGAAAAATGCAGATAAAATGCGATGAGAATTAGTACTATTTTTGCGGTAAGTGTTGTATAAATATAATATCCGCCCTGAAGAATTTTAAACGGTCGGTATTACCGGAAAAAGTCTTAACATGTAAGAAGGGAGAACAGAGAATGACAGATAAGGTAATTGAAAACAATCAGGTAACGGTTATGGGGGAGATCGTAAGCGGTTTTGCCTACAGCCATGAGATTTTCGGAGAAGGATTTTATATGGTAGATGTGAAGTGCAAGCGTCTGAGCGAGAGCTATGACATCATTCCCATTATGGTTTCGGAGCGTCTGATGGATGTGTCTGCGGATTACACGGGGGAGCTGATCTGTGTAAACGGCCAGTTTCGTTCCTATAACCGCCATGAGGAGAGAAGGAACCGTCTGGTGCTTTCTGTCTTTGCCAGGGAAGTGAGTTTTATAGATGAGATGGAGGAAAGCTCCAAGACAAACCAGATTTTTCTGGACGGATATATATGTAAGGAGCCCATTTACAGAAAAACCCCGCTGGGAAGGGAAATTGCCGACCTGCTGCTGGCAGTAAACCGCCCCTATGGAAAATCCGACTACATACCCTGTATCTGCTGGGGAAGAAACGCCCGTTATGCCAATCATTTTAAGGTCGGGGAGCGCTGCGTGGTCTGGGGAAGAATCCAGAGCAGGGAATACATGAAAAAGCTGGATGAGGAGAATGTGGAGAGAAGGGTCGCGTTTGAAGTATCCGTCAGCAAGCTTGAGCTGGTGGAGGAAGGAGAGCTGCCGGAATAATTTAATCACAGATTAATAACTGCCAAATATAAATTATTAATACAGGATTAAAGGGTATTCAAAAAATAAAGAGATCTGTCAGCGTGAAAAATTCCAGGAAGGATTTGCCAAATCCTCAAAAATATGATATCCTATTGTAGGAAATTTGTCGATTCGGGTGAGGTGCATTATGGCAAAAGGGTTGGTATATATATATTCCGGTGATGGACGCGGCAAATCACCGGCGGCAATTGGCAGAGCGGTTCAGGCGGCAATGGAGGGAAAGAGCGTGGTGATCATCCAGTTCCTGAAGGGAAAGGGGCTGGGAGATTCGGAGTTTTTAAAGAGGATGGAGCCTGAGATAAAATTATTCCGCTTTGAAAAATCAGATGAAAATTTTGAAGAGCTTCCTGAGGACAAAAAGCAGGAGGAGATTATAAATATTAAAAACGGAATCAGCTTCGCAAAGAAGGTTCTTGCGACGGGAGAGTGCGACCTGTTGATCCTGGACGAGGTGCTTGGACTGGTCGAGAGAGAGATCTTATCTGTCGAGGATGTGAAGATGATGATAGAATGCAGGGAGGAGACCAGTGTCATTCTGACCGGCGTTAAGCTGGATGAGGATATCTGTGCCCTTGCGGACGAGGTCTCAAAGATTGAGACGGTAAAATATTAGATTTGGACTTTACGGAGAGATAAATCCATTGACAGCATAATGTTAAAATGTTATGATTTACATATATAACAGAATAGAGGCTGCATTTTTTAAGGAGTGCTTTTTTTGATGCGCCGGCGCATTGGTGCCGGCGGATTTTTATACATAAATGTATTTATAACATAGGAAAAATGAATGTCCGCAGAAGCGGACGAGGAGGTATAAGGATGGCAATTTTTAAGGGGGCGGGCGTGGCGATTGTTACGCCTATGTACGCAGACGGGAGAGTAAATTACGGGAAGTTCACGGAGCTGATAGAATTTCAGATAAAAAACGGAACGGATGCCATTATCGTGTGCGGAACTACAGGGGAAGCCTCAACCCTGACCCATGAGGAGCATCTGGATGTGATTCGGCACTGTGTGAAGGTCACGGGGGGGAGGGTTCCCGTTATCGCGGGAACCGGCTCCAACTGCACGGAGACGGCGGTCTATCTTTCAAAGGAGGCGGAAGAAATAGGTGCGGACGGTCTTTTGTTGGTCAGCCCCTACTATAACAAGGCTACCCAGAACGGGTTGTATGCCCATTTCAAGGCGGTGGGAGAGGCGGTAAAGCTGCCTGTCCTTCTTTACAACGTTCCCAGCCGGACCGGCTGCAATATTCTGCCCGAGACCATTGTAAGACTTTGCAGGGATGTGGAGAATATTGTGGGCGTCAAGGAAGCCAGCGGCAATATCAGCCAGATAGCGCATCTTGCCGCTATCGCGAAGGGCTGCGTGGATATTTATTCCGGAAATGACGACCAGATTGTGCCTATCATGTCCCTGGGCGGTTTGGGCGTTATTTCCGTGCTTTCCAATGTGGCGCCGGCTCAGACCCATGAGATCTGCAGCAGGTTTCTGGAGGGTGACGTCAGGGAGAGCTGCAGGCTGCAGCTTGAGGCTTTGGAGCTGTGTAATGCCCTGTTCTGTGAGGTGAACCCCATTCCCGTAAAGAAAGCATTAAACCTGATGGGAATGGAGGCAGGGGCGCTGCGTATGCCCTTGAGCGAGATGGAGCCGGCAAATGCGGAACGTCTGGAAAAAGCCATGAAGGCATATGGAATACTGTAGCTTTTTATCCCATCCTTTATGAGGGTGGGATTTTGCGTCGGTGCGCCTGTCAGGGCGGACATACGGCCGGGGCAATGCTTTAGCAAAGGATAATATGAACGGAGGATTGCTATTATGGATACAAAAAAGGGTAACGGTGCGGTGAAAATTATCATGCATGGCTGCAACGGAAAGATGGGGCAGGTTATCAGCGGCCTGATTGCTTCAGACGGGGATGTGAGGCTGGTGGCGGGCGTGGATGCCCGCGACGACGGGCACAATCCCTATCCGGTCTTTCGGAATATCAGGGACTGTGATGTGGAGGCGGACTGTCTGATCGACTTTTCCGCTCCGGCGGCAGTGGATGACATGCTGGATTATTGTGTGGAGAAAAAGCTTCCCTGTGTGCTGTGCACCACGGGCTTAAGCGAGGCGCAGCAGAAAAGGATTGCGGAGGCGGCAAAGCAGACCGCGATCTTAAAATCCGCCAATATGTCGCTGGGCATCAATCTTTTATTTAAGCTTTTGAAGGAGGCGGCAGGCGTGCTTGCTCCGGCAGGCTTTGACATGGAGATTGTGGAAAAGCATCACAATCTGAAGGTAGACGCGCCCAGCGGCACGGCCCTTGCCCTTGCGGACTCCATCAACGAGGAGTTTGACAATGGGTATACATATGTGTTTGACAGAAGCGCGAGACGGGAGAAACGGCCCGAGAAGGAGATCGGTATCAGCGCCGTCAGGGGCGGAACCATTGTGGGCGAGCATGACGTTATTTTTGCGGGTACGGACGAGGTGGTGACGTTTTCGCATACGGCATATTCCAAGGCGATTTTTGGCAGAGGGGCGGTTTCGGCGGCAAAGTTCCTTGCGGGAAAGCCTGCGGGAGAATACGGTATGTGCGACGTCATAGACGAGCTGATCTAGGACGGCGCTTTGGCCGATGGCTGAGCCTTTGTTCACGGTGGGGCATACGGAGAGGTAATTATAAAAAGGCTGATATTGGAGAATGCTTATGGACGAGAGGGATAAAAAAATTTTAAAGACTTTGTCAAAGCAGTATCGGAATATTGCAGCGGCATCTACGGAAATCATAAATCTGCAGTCGATCATGAACCTGCCAAAGGGTACGGAGCACTTTTTGACGGATATACACGGGGAGTACGAGCAGTTTAACCATGTGCTGAAAAACGGCTCCGGCTCCATCCGCAGGAAGATCGACGAGGAGTTCGGCAATACCATCAGCAACAGGGATAAGAAAAGCCTTGCCACACTGATTTATTATCCGGAGGAAAAGCTGGAAATAGCCAGACAGGAAGAAGAAAATATTGAGGACTGGTATAAGATTTCCCTGCACAGGCTGGTACAGATGATCAAGCGCGTCTCCTCGAAATACACGCGCTCAAAGGTCAGAAAGGCGCTGCCGAAGGATTTTGCCTATGTCATAGAGGAGCTGATCACCGAGAAGGAGGAGATACAGGATAAGGAGGCGTATTATAATGAGATTATCCATACCATCATCCGAATCGGCAGGGCGCCTCAGTTTATCATAGCGTTAAGCCAGCTGATTCAGAGGCTGGTCATCGACCATCTGCATATTGTAGGAGATATTTTTGACAGGGGACCGGGACCGCATATTATTATGGACACACTCTGCGCCTATCACTCCGTGGACGTGCAATGGGGCAATCATGACATGGTCTGGATGGGAGCCGCAGGCGGGCATCTCGCCTGTATTGCCAATGTGGTGCGCATGGCCGCCAGATACGGCAACCTTGCCACGCTGGAGGATGGCTATGGTATTAATCTTCTGCCTCTTGCAACCTTTGCCATGGAGGCATATGAAAATGCCAACTGCGACGTTTTTTCCATCAAGTATAACACGGACTACAACACCAAGGATCTGAGCCTTGACACGAAGATGCACAAGGCTATGGCAATTATCCAGTTCAAGCTGGAGGGTCAGCTGATCATGCGCCATCCTGAGTTTCACATGGAGGACAGGATGCTGCTTGACAGGATAGATTATGAGAAGGGGACTATCAGCATAAGGGGGAAGGATTACCCCATGCTGGATGTGGATTTCCCTACCATCGACCCCAAAAATCCCTTTGCGCTGACGGAGGAGGAGACCAAGGTAATGGCGCGTCTGCAGCAGGCGTTCATGCAGTGTGAAAAGCTGCAGCGGCATGTGCGTTTTCTTTACTCCAAGGGAGGCATGTACAAGATTTATAACGGAAATCTGCTCTATCATGGCTGTGTGCCGCTCAATGACGACGGCAGCTTTGCCGGTGTGGAAATTTACGGGAAAAAGTACAGCGGAAAAGCCCTGTATGACATACTGGAATATTATGCGAGACGGGGATATTATGCCAAGGATAACAGGGAGCGGGCCGCGGGCCAGGACATTATCTGGTACATATGGGCCGGGGAGGGCTCTCCCGTGTTTGGCAAGGAGAAGATGGCAACCTTTGAGCGTTATTTCATAGCGGAAAAGGAAACCCACCAGGAGAGGAAAAACAGCTATTACAAGCTTCTTGAAAAGGAGGAAATTGTTGACAGCATATTAAGGGAGTTCGGGCTGGACAATAAGGAAGCGCATATTGTAAACGGGCATGTGCCGGTGGAGCAGATACATGGGGAATCTCCCATCAAGTGCGGCGGAAGGCTGCTTATTATCGACGGGGGCTTTTCAAGGGCTTACCAGAAAAAGACCGGGATTGCCGGCTACACGCTGGTATGTAATTCCAGAGGAATGCGTCTGGCTGCCCATGCGCATTTCGAGTCAGCCCATGCGGCAATCGTGAACGAGTCCGACCTTTTTTCGGAGTCTATCGAGGTGGAAACCTTTCCGCGCAGGAAGCTGGTAGCCGACACGGATAACGGCAAGGAGATCAGGGAAAATATCTATTATCTGGAGGAGCTTCTCGAAGCCTATAGAGAGGGCACTATCATGGAGGAATAAGCGGAAAATAATCAGCGAATTAGGACAGCATAAAAATTCTCAGGCGCAGGCTTATAATGTAAGCGAACGCCTGAGAATACTGTTACCGTCCTATAATGCCTCTGTTCATGTTGGTGCTGTTGTAGCCTCCCATTCGGGTAGTGCCGTTGGTATTGCCTGTATTGTCGGTTACAGAGCTTGAGCTGCCATTAGCAGAGCTTGAGCTGCCGTTCATAGAGCTTGAACTGCCGTTTACGGAACTGGAGCTGCCGTTCGTGGAGCTTGAGCTGCCGTTTACAGTGCCTGAGCTGCTGCCGTTGGTATCGTTTATGCTGCCGTTTCCTGTTGTTCCGTTATTGACATTGTTGTTTGTCAAATCGTCGGCGCCGTCAACAACATCGTCGACTACGTTGGTAATTGCATCGCCGGCATCATTCAAAATGGAATCGTTGCCGTTATTACCGTTTGCCGTGCTGCCGTTGGTAACACTGTTTACATTAGAGTTGTTTCCCGCGGTCCCGGACCCGTTGACATTGTTATTATTGCTGCCGGACCCTGACTGGGTGCTGTTTTCTGCCATGCTGCCATTACTGCTATTACTGCCATTACTGCTGGTGGTGTCATCTCTGTTACATGCCACGGCAAAACACATAAAACCAAGCGCAAGACCTAAGGTAAGAAGCTTTCGCGTTCCTGCGAAAAAGTTTGATTTTCCCATATTTTTCATAGCGTCCTCCATTCTGCTGTGTGAGCTTAAAATCAAAACCATCACGTCTGCACGCAATGGCTGATTTGCCGATAGTATGTGAAAATAATGAGCAAATTATTCGGATTATAGTAAATTACGGGAGGTAAAAATTGGAATTTCGACCTTGTATAGATATTCATAACGGAAGTGTGAAACAAATAGTGGGAGGAAGCCTGAAGGATGCCGGAAACGAGGCGAAGGAAAATTTTGTCTCAAAACAGGAGGCTTCTTTTTTTGCGGAGCTGTACAAAAAAAGCGGGCTTAGGGGCGGGCATGTCATTATGCTGAATCCCCCGGGCAGCCCATACTATGAGGCCACAAGGACCCAGGCGATGAAAGCGCTTGCGGCATATCCGATGGGTCTGCAGATAGGAGGAGGCATCACGCCGGAAAATGCGGGCGCTTTTTTGGATGCGGGCGCTTCCCATGTGATAGTCACTTCCTATGTATTCAGGGACGGAAGAATCGATTACGGTAATTTAAAAAAAATGGCGGATGCGGTGGGAAGGGACAGACTTGTGCTGGATCTGAGCTGCAAACGGACGGAAAAGGGCTATTTTGTTGTGACGGACAGGTGGCAGAAGCTGACACAGGAGAAGGTAGACATGGCCTTGCTGGACAGACTTGCGGACTGCTGCGACGAGTTTTTGGTTCATGCGGTGGATGTGGAGGGCAGGGCGGACGGGATAGAAGAACAGCTTGCAGGCATGCTTGGCGGCTGGGGGAAGCGTCCCATGACCTATGCGGGAGGCATACACAGCTACGAGGACCTGGAGCTGATCCGGCGTCTGGGAAAGGGACGTTTAAATGTGACGGTGGGAAGCGCCCTCGACATGTTTGGAGGAACCTTGGAATGGGGCAGGGTTTTGGAAATATGCACAAAAAAATCCGCACAGCTTGGCTGATTTATACTGAAAATGAATGTTTTATTGGAAAATGTTACAAAAATGTTAAGCGGTCGTTGAAGTAAGGGGGATTTCTATGGTAAAATAGAAGAAGTGTTTTATTGGAGGTGACTTTTATGAAACGTGTCAGGCATAAGCGCAAGAGCAGCCGAGTGCTAATTGTTACATCCGATGCCGTAGATGCTGGAGTTAAGCAGTATAAAATCAGTCCTTATTTGCTGAAGGGGGCGACCCTTGTCTTTTGTGTGCTGATAGGCGCGCTGATAGGGTATGGTATTTTTGAAAAGGATATCTGGGCAGAGAGATTTGAACAGACGGCTTCACAGAAGGAATTTATCAGAGCCATAGAACAGGAGAAGGCGGAGCTTGAGAGCAGGGTGGCGGAGCTGAATGATGAGATTGCCGGCCTGAACGGCGAGATAGCCGAGTTGAACGAGCAGATTATGATCCTGAGCAGAACGGTGGCACAAAAGACCCAGTCTGAAAACGATCTGCGCCAGGAGCTTGAGAATCAGAGCCTGCCTACCGAATTTCCTCTGACGGGCAAAGCCAATATAGAGAAGGAGGTTACGGAGGGAGAGCCCATCTGTGTGTTTACTGCGGCCTCGGGGTCTATGGTGGTGGCCACCGCCAAGGGGACCGTCATTGTAGTGAACGACGATCCTGAGTATGGCCATAACGTATGGGTCGACCATGGCAACGGATATGTGACCGTCTATAAAAATAAAGGCGATGTCAAGGTAAAGCAGGGTGAAACGGTTTCTGCGGGAACCACCTTGTTCCTGATTGAAGAAAATAATACCGTATTGGGTTATCAGATGATGAAAGAGGGGTCATATATCAATCCAATGGATATGCTTCAAATTAGAGGTTAATGAAAGGTGAGGTATTTAAAATGAAAAAGCAGGAAGTACAGATCACGACAATTATTGGAAGCGGAGCGGAGTGTAACGGCGATTTCAACGCAGAGGGTTCTATTCGTGTTGACGGGACAATCCAGGGCAATGTGACGGTTTCCGGCACATTGATTATCGGTGTTGCAGGCTATATTAACGGGGATATCAATGCCGATGTGGTTATTGTGGGAGGCGAGATCAACGGGAATGTAAACGCGCCGCAAAAGACGGAATTGACATCTACGGCAAGAATGATAGGCGATATTGTCACAAGCACGATCGTCATTGACGAAAGGGCGATTTTCCAGGGAAATTGTAACATGAACCAGGATGTTTCCGGAAAGAGACCCAGACCGAGCGGAAGAACCATGAAGGCAGGCAAAAAAACCGCGAAGGCTGCCATAGAGGAGGCTTTGAGAGAAGTGGAGGAGGCTGACCAGCAGGAGGCGGAAACATCCGCGCCGGAGGATACTCTGCTGTAAGCAGACAGAAGGCTGATATACATAATACTTAATAAAAGGGGCTGCTGCAAAACTCAGAGATAGTATCCTTGTTTTGCAGCAGCCCCCTTGACGTTTTCGGAGGGACGGCTTACCCGGCATCGGAAGCCTGGGAGTCCATCCGGCCAAGGACCATTTCGTAGCCGTCGTTTCCGTAGTTGAGGGCGCGGTTTACGCGGCTGATGGTTGCGGTGGATGCGCCGGTTTTTTCGGTGATCTCAAGATAGGTCTTGTGCTGCTTCAGCATTGCGGCAACCTCAAAACGCTGGGAGAGTGAGAGAAGTTCGTTTATGGTACAGAGATCCTCGAAAAAGCTGTAACATTCATCACGCGTCTTTAAGCACATAATGGCATCAAACAGGGCGTCTACCGCTTCGCTTTTGATTTTTTTGTTCATTTTCATGATACCTCGCTGATAACTTCTAAGCTGTAAAATTTGCACAGCGATCCGGCTGAAGGCTGGGCAGTCGTAATTTTAAAGCCTGACTATATGTATTTTAACATACTAAAGCTGTAAAGTAAAGGCGGATTTTTCTTTTAATATGATTGAAAGGCTTTCCAATCAATGCCCCGCAGCAGGCTGACGGGGTATCGATCCTGCTCCGCAGCAGACTGCGGGGTATTTACCCTGCACAAAAGGCTTATGAAGAAGTAATCTTCATAAGCCTTTTAAACGGCCCGCTGCTTAGTTACCGGCGAGAAGCAGTATTTTCTGCATATCCGAAATCAATTCCTTGGAGAATTGCTCGGCGTTTCTGTATATCTGCTCCGCCTCCCCGAATTTTCCGCAGTTTATGGCGTGCATGACCGCAGAGCCAAACTGATGGAATTTTTGGTGCTTTGCCCCAAGCCCCTGCCAGATGGGAAGGACTCCTGGAATTTGGGGTGTCAGCGAATAGTAAAAATGTCCGAAACCGCATTTGGTGGCGTCAAGCTGCAACGGCATTATTTTACGCGCCTGTACCATTTTATGTAGATTCTCCAGCCATGCGTTGTGGGAGGAAATGGCGCTGCTCATATACCCGGCAAATTCGTTATTCTGCAGGCTGAAAAATGCGTCCTCCGTCAAGGCGCCCATCTGCTTTACCGTATCGTCCAGCGTTTTTTCAATTTTGCCAACGGGCTCGGCGGCCTGCTTCAAATCATGGCTTACCTGGCGCATAAAGGTTGTGCTGCTGATGATCTGGTTTTCCATTTCGGTCATGGAGCTGCTGATTTCCTGACTTAAAGCGGCGATGGAAGCCACGGAGTCATTCACGTTTGAAACTGCCCGCTGGCTTTCGTTGTTCAGCGCCCATACATTTTTGATTTTGTCTGTCATGGCATCAAGAGCGGTGATGGTATTGGTAGCGCTCTGTGAGCTTTGCTGGGACGCGTGCTTTATGTTTTCCACAAACTCGCTCATGCTCTTGGTCATTTCCTGAGTCTGTTCCGCCAGCTCGCGGATCTCCTTTGCGACTACGGCAAATCCCCGTCCCGATTCGCCGGCTCTCGCCGCCTCTACCGAAGCGTTCAGCGCCAGCAGGTTAGTCTGCAGCGAGATGGTGTCGATACCGGAGATAACCTCGCTCATGCGGTTGATGACATTGAACAGATATTCCATATCGCTCTGCATTTTCTGTGAGGTAGATATTGTCTGAGTGGAGAGATCCCTGATAAGGGTCAGCTCGCTCTGGCCGGATTCGATCTTACGGTATACCTCATCCGTATCCTCGGAAACCTTTATAATGGTGTTGGTCAGCTCCTCATGCTGATTATTGGAATTTCCGGTCATGTAATCGCCAGAGGAGTTCGTTCCGAAAATGGATTCCGTTGCCTTTTCTATGTTCTTGGATATATCCATGATAGTTTCAGTCTGATGCTGCAAAACCAAATCAAGAGAGCTGATTTGCATGACAGCCTGTATGTTCTTGTCATAAATTTCAGCAAATTGTTTTCTTCCTCTGAGCAGCCGCTGGTAGATATTGTTCAGTTCCGGCTCTTTTGAATAATCAGCTGCCTTAAGCTCCGAAACCGATTTCATAAGTATTGCTTTTGTTTGTCTCAGTGCCATCCATTTACCCTCTTTTCTTTTCTCTAAATAAGCACAGGTTAAATCGTACTTACTTTATCATACGTGATTTTTGGAATTTTGAAAAGACCTTTAATAAAAATTTTTAAGGATTATTTTACAAAATTGAAACCGAATACATCTCTTTTGGCTCCGGCGCTGGAATAAAGCCGGCGGAAAATAATTTATGGAAAAAAATACCTGTGAAATCCTTAAAAATAACTGAATTTATAAAAGAAATTGTTGTCATGTAGTTTTGAATACTATATAATAAAGCTAATGCTGCAAACAGAATTTAACATGGAACGCGCAGAGAAGCGAGGAGATTCTAAATGACAATAGATAATAAGGATTTATTGAACAGCATACTTACAAGTCTCGACAGGATCAGCCATATCAGCCCGGATGATATTCCCAATATCGACCTGTATATGGATCAGGTAACTACCTTTATGGACAGCAGGCTGCGCTCTGCGGCGAGAAATCCCGGCGAGGACAAGATTCTGACGAAAACCATGATTAATAATTATGCCAAGAATGATTTGCTGCCTCCTCCCGTGAAGAAAAAGTATTCCAAGGAGCATGTGCTGCTTTTGATATTTATTTACTATTATAAGGGCATTTTGTCCATCAGCGATATCCAGACCCTGTTAAAGCCTGTTACAGAGAAATTTTTTCAGAGTGACAGGGATTTTGATCTCGAGGATATTTATCTGGAAGTATTCAGTATGGAAGAAAAGCAGATTCAGGCATTGAAGGAGGATGTGGTAAGAAAATTCAGGGTGGCGCAGGGAACCTTCCAGGAAGCGCCGGAGGAGGATGCGGATTTCCTCAGGAGGTTTGCGTTTATCTGCACGTTGAGCTTTGACGTATATGTGAAGAAGCTGATGATAGAGAAAATGATAGACGACCTTTCGCGCAGACAGAGCGCTTCGTCTGAAGGAAGGGCGGATGAAAAAAAGAAGAATCACAAGTCGGAGAAAAACAACCCCGACGGTGAATAAATAAAAATTCATGGAACAGAGACCAGGCAGGCGGTCTAAAACGGCAGCCGGAACAGGAGAGAAAATGAAAGATCAAAATTGCGGTTATTGTATGAGAGGGGAATTGCTGGACAAGTTCGGTATTTTCATATGCGATCTGGAGGTCAGCAGCCTGATTTTATTTAAGGAGCAGTCCAAGCCGGGCAGATGTATCGTTGCCTACAGGGATCATGTCAGCGAGATTGTAGATATATCGGACGAGGAGCGCAGCGCCTTTATGGCGGACGTTGCCCGTGCGGCCAGGGCCATCCATGCGGCGTTCCACCCTGATAAGCTCAACTACGGCGCGTACGGAGACACGGGCTGTCATCTGCATATGCATCTGTGCCCGAAATACAGGGACGGGGACGAGTGGGGAGGCACCTTTGCCATGAATCCGGGCAAAACCTATCTGACCGACGGGGAATATGCCGAAATGATAGACAGAATCAAAGCAAACCTGTAGGCACATTTTCTCCGTAAGCTTCATAAGATAAACCATCATAAAAAATGGAGGTTCTTATGAAGAAGTTGTCTTTCAAAAAGATAGGCGCGGTGTATCTGGCGGCGATGCTTCTGATGGTTGCCGTCTCCGGCTGCGGCAAGGACGGCAAGCCTGCGGACGGCAAGACGGAGGTCGTTTTAAATGAGGTCGCACATAGTATTTTTTATGCGCCTATGTATGTTGCCATCGAAGAAGGGTATTTTAAGGATGCGGGTATTGAGCTGACCCTTGTGACCGGATTCGGCGCCGACAAAACCATGACGGCAGTGCTGACCGGAGAGGCGGACATAGGATTTATGGGAAGCGAGAGCACAATTTACACTTATGTGGGGGGAACGGAAGACTATGTGGTGAATTTTGCCCAGCTGACCCAGCGCGCAGGGAACTTTCTTGTTTCCAGGCAGCCCGTGGAAAACTTCCAGTGGGATATGCTGAAGGGGAAGAATGTGCTTGGAGGAAGGGCTGGCGGTATGCCGGAGATGGTCTTTGAGTATATTTTATCCAAGAACGGAATCCAGCCGTCGGAGGTAAAAATTGACCAGAGTATTGATTTCGGCTCGACGGCGGCAGCTTTTTCAGGAGGACAGGGCGAATTTACGGTAGAATTTGAGCCTCATGCCACATCCCTGGAGCAGAAGGGAGAGGGCTATATTGTGGCTTCCCTGGGCGAGGCTTCGGGATACGTGCCGTATACCTCATTCTCGGCAAAGAAAAGCTATCTGGAGAAAAACAAAGAGACGGTGCAGGCCTTTACGGACGCTCTGCAGAAGGGAATGGATTATGTGCAGAAGCACACGCCGGAGGAAATAGCAAAGGTAATTGCGCCTCAGTTCCCCGAGACGGATATGAAGACGCTCACTACCATTGTTGAAAGGTATTACAATCAGGACACCTGGAAAGAAAACCTTATTTTTGAAAAGGATGCCTTCGACCTGCTGCAGAATATCCTGCAGGATTCCGGTGTGCTGGAAAAGAAGGTGCCTTATGAAAAGCTGGTGACGGCTGAATTCGCGGAGACGGCGGCAAAATAAAGGGGCCTTACGAATGAAGGGGCTTCGGACGGATAGAGCATGATTGAGCGGGCAGGCTGCTGCCCGCTTTACTTATGGCCCCGCAGGAATTTGTAAAGATATTTTATAAAAGCAGTTGAGAGATTCGGTAAAATTTGATAAAGTAATAGAAGCGGTCGTCTGCTTTTTAATTGTAACCAGCCGGTCATATACATATAGGCATATAATAAAACAGGAGGAAGAACAGATGGGATTGATTAAGGTAGCAAAAAACGTTGTGGAATCCATGCTGGCGGACCAGTGGAGAGAGTATTTTTACTGCAGTGCGCTGCCGGGCGATATTCTGGTAAAAAAGGGCCAGCGGAAGAATACCGGCGGGCGAAACGGCAACAAAAAGGGGTCCGAGGATGTGATTACAAACGGCTCCATCATTGCCGTCAACGAGGGGCAGTGCATGCTCATTGTGGATCAGGGAGGGGTGGTCGATCTGTGTGCCGTGGCGGGAGAGTATACCTTTGATTCCTCCACAGAGCCCAGCCTTCTGTATGGAGACCTGAGTGAAAATGTGAAAAAAACCATGGAGACCGCCTTCAGGCGTTTTACCTTCGGCGGAAATACGGGTAAGGATCAGAGGGTTTATTTTATCAATACCCTTGAAATTATGGATAACCTGTTTGGCACGGCGTCCCCCATGCCCTTTCTGTATGTGGATGACAGGCTGGGAATCGAGCTGGAGGTGGATATTAAGTTTAACGGCACATATTCCTTCAGAATTACGGACCCGCTGCTTTTCTATAAAAACGTATGCGGAAATGTACAGGACAGCTATATGCGCTCCAAGCTTCAGTCTACCATGAAGGCGGAGCTGATGCAGGCAATGCAGCCCGCGCTGGCAAAGCTGGGAGATCTGCGTATCAGGGTGTCGGATATTCCCAAGCATACGCTGGATCTGACGGAGGAGCTGAACAGGCAGCTTTCCGAAAAGTGGGGCGAGACAAGAGGCATCGAGGTTGTCAGCCTGAACATGAACGCGCCCACCATGGCGCAGGAGATGCGGGACAAAATTAACGAGGCCCAGATGGATGTGGCTTACATGAATGCGGATATGCGCATGGCGCGGGCTTCCAAGGCGTCCTCTCAGGCGATGATAGACGCCGCCAACAATTCGGCAGGATCTGAGCGCGGTACCATGGGTATGGGTATGGCGATGATGCTGGGCGGCGAGATCGGAAATATGCTGGCCGGCAACGGAAGGAATCCCATGTATCAGAACGCGGGCGGCTATGGCGGGCAGCAGAACGGCCAGGGGCAGTATATGCAGCAGAACGGCCAGGGGCAGTACATGGGGCAGACCCCCCAGGGACAGTATAGGCAGCCGGCTGGCGCGGCGGCGCCGGAGCTTGGCTGGAAATGTAAATGCGGATATGCGGATAACAAAGGACGGTTCTGCGCGGAATGCGGCAGTCCCAAGCCTGTGG
>CAJTPH010000031.1:0-18126 GCA_910578215.1 uncultured Acetatifactor sp.
AAATGAGCCGCCATATTCTCTGTATTGTGAGAGTCGGAGCCGACGGTGACGATTTCGCCGCCAAGCTCCCGATAACGCCTTAAGATATCCGCACAGGGGTGAAAGTCCCTCATGCCGCTTTCAATACCGCCCGTGTTCAGTTCGATTCCCTTGCCTTTATCCAGGAGCTGTCTCAGGATTTCGTCCAAAATGTCCCTATATTTGAGATAAGAATATTCGGCATCCTTCGTCCGGCCATAACGGACCACATAGTCCAGGTGCCCGCACACGTCAAAATTCGAGAATTTCACTATATTTTCCAGGACCGATTCAAAGTATTCCAAATATGCCTCCCCGTCGCTGCGCCCCTCGTAAAAGGCAGGATAGTAAGGGTCCTGTCCGCGGCAGACGTGGGTGGAGCCAATGATAAAGTCAAACTCGCTGGACTTGGCAAACACCGCGTTCTGGCGCATGGCTTCCGGTTGCAGCCCCAGCTCCACGCCGAAAAGCAGGCGTATTTTCCCGGCGTACTTTTCCTTAAGGCGGGCCAGGTCATACAGGTACGAATCCACGTTCAGCAAAAAACTCTCCCCCTTAAGGTCAGGGGCATCGGGAAAGTCAAAATCGTTATGTTCGGTAAAGCACAGGGTGTCAAGGCCCTGTGAAATTCCCTGCAAAATCATTTCCTCCATGGGGGTGTGAGAATCCCCGGAGAAGGAGGAGTGCAGGTGGCAGTCTGCTTGAATCGGCATGGTGGTTTCCTTTCTGGCTCTGATATTTTGCCGCCGGCTGTAATTTACCGGCGTTCGCTTTTTCCGTGGGATAAAGCATAGCATATTTTCGCGCGGCTGTAAATTGTCTGATAATTTGATTGTGTTTTTTCCGGGGTACAGCGTTCCATTCATAGCTCCATTTCTTTCCATGAACAAAGAGAATATATTCACTGGCGCCGTAAATCCGGTTGATTATGACTATGTGCGTATGTTATAATATTAAGACATCAGGAAATAAATGGTCTTTTGGCTGGAAAAGCCAGGTTATTGACATATGGTACGGAAGGGGAAAGCGCTATGGAAAGACATAAGACAAAATTAGGGGCGAGAATCTTATCCGAATCGGAATTAGAGGTGATTCTTCCCAATGCGGAATCCGTTTATGAGCAGATCGAAGTGTTTCGCAGTAACATTCCGGAAAAAAACGGTCCAGTGGAGCAGAAAACAAATAATATTGGAATTATGGGCTCCAGAGGTACAGGTAAAACGTCTGTTTTGAAAACATTCCATGAAAATCTAAAAAGCAGGGCTCGCAAGGATGGAAAACATAATGGGAGAGGTACGGACGGAGATATCATACTGCCGATCATCGTTCCTGAGAATATGTCTCCGGGGGCTACGCTTATGGATGTTGTTCTGGGAATGCTGAAGCCCGTGATGGAAGAAAGGGAGGACAGCAAAGCGGCAGAGTCGGGGGATTGTATTTATTCAGGGCGTAATTCGTTAGAGAAACTGTATAACAAATTGATAAAACAGTACTGCTATATAAAAAAGGATTACAGGAATATATTGATTCAGCAGTTTACTACCGAACAGTATTATTTGGATAAGACAAAGGAGGTATTTAATTCCGATTCCGAATTTATTGAGTTGTTCGACCGGTTTGTAACAAGACTTTTGCGGAATGAGAATGAGTCTGGCGAAAATGCCATGATTTTTCTGTTTATTGACGATATTGACCTGAGCGCTGACAGATGTATGGATGTGGTGAGGACGCTTCTTTCCTATTTGTCCCACCCGAGAATCGTAACCTTTATTTCAGGAGACATACAAATCTTTGAGGAAGCGCTGACATTGGAGTTTTTAAGGCAGGAGCAGGCGCTGGACGACAAAGTATTTAAGGAGGTCTATTTTTCTGCCGGTGAAGGTGACATCAACCGTTTGCTCGAACGGAAGAAAACATTGGCTTATGAATACCTGAAAAAAATTCTTCCTCCGGCATACCGCAGGTCGATTAAGTATTGGTCTTTAGAGGAACGGGGGAAATACCGGATTTCGGAGGGTGGAGGCAATACTCAGAAAAGCCTTGCAGACCTGCTGGTGGACGTGTCCGGGGAAAGGCTGGGAAAAACATATTTTGTATACAGCGAGGATGGCCGGAAGAAAACCCTGAGCCCTGCTTTTCATATGTTCGACGGGACATCCCGGGGGCTGAACAACGTATATAATGTATTACAGGAATTGTGCGATTTAAAAGTAAAAGAGGAGGATACGAGGGAGGATAAAGCCGAGCTTTCTCTCTGGCGGCTGATAGAGACTTTGGTGGATTCCAGTCTCTTATATGCGAAGCATAAAGAATATCTGCTCAAAAAAATTATCGTACTTGGGCAGGAACAGGTACAGATTCACTTTGAAAATGCGTATCAATGGCTATATCCGGAAGAAGCGAAAAAAGGAGCGAGAATGCTTCCTTCAAAGGAGCGCTTTGCAGTCTTTTTCCTGATCGATTTTGCCGCCGGTCTGTTTTCACGGCAGCATGGAGAAAATGAAGAATATATTAATTTAAAAAATAAAGTCATGCAGGAATACCTCAGCGACGAGAATATAGATGACAGGATTGCGGTTAAAAGAGATGTGCTTCCCCTGATTTGTGAAAGGGAAAACAAAAACAGCAAGCAAAAGCCGGTTTCTGTACAGTCAGTTCTGCTTAGCCTTCTTAAGCAGGGCGATTTTATATTTGCATTACATCTGGTCAGATGCCTTGGCAGAGAGGAGATATACAATATCCTTAAGAATGACGGAAAACAGTGGCTCTCAGATAGGGAAATTGCCTATAAGGTGGCGGGAGCGTTGGCAAAAGCAGTCCGGGCCATAAATGAGACCGAGGAGGGCAGGCGAAATTATCTGGCAAATTTGTATCTGCGGATGCCTGATGCTATGCTTGGCTTGTTTGATATGCTGTCATTAGATCCCAAGATTATTTATGGCAGACATTTGACAGATAATGTCAAAATTGAGACAAGGGGTATTCGTTTCATAGCTGATAACCCATGTAATCTGGCATGGGAGAATTATGAAAACATAGAAAATTATGTACATGAGGGAAGTTTATTTTATTCAAATTTAAAGCAAGCTAATTTGTTATGGGCAGAGTACGAAAACAGGAACTTAAGGTATTGGATGTATTTTGAAAGCTGCTTAAGAGAATACAAAAATAGGGAATTAAACATTTTCGGCAGGCTGGATGAGCAGATAGCTCTGAGCCTGACAAAGACTGTTATGAATTGGATGCAGGACGCCGGGGTCATGGACAAATATAAGGTCAAAAGGCTGGGAGAGATTGATTACGATTCTTTGTTATCAATAGAAAATGGGAAGTTGGCACGGATACGGCAGGTTATCAAACAGGTCGACGAGGATGGCTTGTGGAATACGCCTTATGCGAAAGAAAAGATTTTCAGGTATTTAGAAAAGGAAAGGACAAGCATTATATTACTGTGCTGCGGCAGAATTATTCTGGACGGCACGGAGCTTTTAACGGGGGCATATGCCGCGCTGGAAGGCTGTGAAAAAGGCTCCTCCGGGAAGGCGCTGATCAATGGGCTTGTTAAAAAGGTACGGAAAGTGTTGTCCCTGTCCACAGGCGCAGAAAAGGGTAAGGAGAGAAGCTTTGCCGACGGAAAATATTATTTGCGTTTAGAACAGGCGCTGATCATACAGTGTCTGTTGGAAGAATTTCTGCAAATCCACTATAGAGCCAGATATGGGAAAAAGGAAATGAGAGAGCTTTTGATGAAAATAAAGGAGCTGCCTGTATTTGCCCATACGCCCGAATGGAATGACATTAATGTGGAATTGGAGGAGAGAGAAGATAATTTCTTTACAGAAAATGGAAACGGGCTGAAAGATAATGTGATAAAACAGCTTGAAGCCAGGGGATTGCTTGAATCGGCAATACAGGATATTGGCACAAAATATTATAATGACAGGCACAAAGGAAGCCCTTCCATAAAGGAGCTTTTGGCGGGAAAATATATTTTATCCGCAGAAGAAGACAGCATTTATTTTCGGTATCTGCTTCAAAAGGAACAGATCGAAAAGTTGAAAAAAGACCGGGAAGTAAAAATGATAAAATGGGAGGATATAGACCCTGTTATTTCAAAAGAGGCTGCCTTGTTTATCTTTCACAGCTATCTCAGATACCTTCAGAGCAACGACAGGGATGCCGAAAAGGCGGGAGCCCAGGCTGAGGATGTTGCCGCGCTTGCAGGTTATATGCTGGAAGGAGAGATCATAGCCGATCAAAAGGTGGAAAATGAGGTTTATGAGATAATCGGCAAAAAGCTTGAACTGACTGAGGAAGAATTTGAGACATTGTTTTTAGAAGAAAAGGCATAAACGTCTGCCGGAAGAAGGCTTTGGCGGAGAGGAGAAGAATGAACGACACGATCAACAGGTATCTGGCAATCTTATGCTATCCTTTTGCGTCGCTGGATTTTTTTCTGGAGGATTATTTTGAAGAGATGCTCCGGGATAAAAATGAAGAAAAAAAGCTGCGGGAAGCCATGATACGGCATATTCAGAAAAACTGTAATATTTATTCCTACGACGAGGTATATATGTACCTGGAAAAATGTTATCTGCATGATCTGAGGGCAGGACGCTATCAGAGGGTGTCACAGATGTATCTGGATTGCTTATATAAGATTGTTCGCTCCATGATATCGCAGAGGGACGGCAAAATAGTATTCAAATACTGGAAAAATACTTATGACGAGGACTTTCTGGGCGGTTTTGGCGATTCTAACAAGGTATTTCTGTTTCACAGCATGAATGCGCATATGCCTCTGGATTTTATTGTGATGCTCTACATGGCGCAGAATCCCGAAAATGATATTGGCAGCCTGAAGTATTATTACAATCAGATCCAGGTGGCAGACCAGCAGTTGGATGCCGTATTGAAAGCGGGAGTGGCGGAAAACCATCTGCATAAGGGAGTATCCGTATCCTTTTTTGAAATTTGGGAAGCCTTTATGACTCCTTTGAGCGGTGATGTCATAAAAGCGATAATAAATATGAGGCTTGAATTAAGCGACAGAAACCTGAAGGAGGGGGAGGTGCTCTTTTTTATCCTGACGGCTGCAATCGTGCGCGTTTGGGTCGCGTTGGCATTGAGAGGCTTCTACTGTAAGGAGAAGGAGCTGGAGAGCCTTGTGCAGTGCTTTGAGGATGGAAAGAAGCTGAAGGATTTCTACGGGAAGATGCTGGGCAATGTGGGGGAGGAAAACATAAAGCATGAATTTCTTGTCTATTGTCAGAAGCAATGGGACTTAATTTTACAGCTGCTTCCCGGTCTGTCTGAGGAAAGGACGATCATGCAGGAAATTTTTCAGGTTCCGGCAGGGATACATGCTTCGGATGAGACGGTCTTTTTGTTTTACGGCATGAGATATCTGAAGGAACATGAGAAGAAGGAGACGGAACAGACAGCCGGGAAGGGAGCCCGTGCGGATATATGCCGATGTATTTTACAGTATCTGCGTGTGAAGAATTATGTGTTTGGCTGTACGGTTCAGAAAAAAACCATAAGGGGGCTGGATTATTTTCAGAAGGAATTTTACCAAAAGAATTCCACGCTGAATAAATTTTACGGGGATATTACGGGCAGCCTGCACGGAAGAAGGAGCACGGTTGCCTACTGGGAACAGGCGATGAGAAAGCAGTTTCATAACCGCGATTTGAAGAAGATCGAGTTTAGGGCGTCGATTGACAAAAACGAGGCGGTGTTTCAGAAAAAGGTGAGGGATTTCCTGGAGGCATACCGCAATGTTATCAGAGAAGATTATTGCAGAAAGGAAAAAGACGGTTATAAAGTATACAGGACGTTTCCAAGAGCAGGCCTGGTCTTTCACCTTTTAAAGCAAAAAGACGAGACGGTTCCGCACAAATGTTTTCTGGATGGCTTGGAAGAAAAAGAAAAGCTGCATTTTGGGTCGCTGAAGCAGAAATACGGGGAACAGATTGAAAGCATGCGCAGACTGCGGGACGGAATTCCGGGCCTTGACCGCTATATTGTGGGAATTGATGCCGCAAGCCTGGAAAATGCCACTCCCGTATGGGTTTTTGCAAAAGCCTATAATAATGCCAGAGACAGCGCCATTGAAAGGATTAATTATGACAACGACAGGGCTCAGAGCCTGCGCTTTACATTTCATGCGGGGGAGGATTTCAGGCATATTCTGTCAGGATTGCGCAGGGTGGACGAGGCGGTCACCTTTTTAAAATTCCACGCGGGGGATCGGATCGGCCATGGGACTGCGCTGGGGATTTCCCCCGAGCAGTGGCAGCGCTATAATCCCTTCGTAGTGCTGCCGAGAAATGAGGCGCTGAATAATTATATTTGGGCATATTATGTGCTGAGCCAGGACACAGTGGAGTTCAGCACCGCGCTGACCGCTTATATTGAAAGACGGATATATGAGCTGGCAAAGGGGATATACGGCAGCTCTCAGGGAATTTCTCTGCCAATATTGACAGAGGGATATCTGAAAATGTTTGATACGTCAGACGACAATTATGATAAGTGTAAGGAGGCGGAGGATATCGGCTTTTGCAGGGAAGTCAGGGAAGGGGCATGCGGAGAGATTCTGTGGAACGGAAAAAAGATTGCCCTGGCACAGCACTGCAGGAAATTTCTTTCTGAGATGGAGCGTCCGATCAACTATGAGGTAACGAAACAGGACATTCAGATCACGGAGACGATGCAGAAAATATTACGTCAAAAGCTGAGCGCAAAAGGAATTGTGGTGGAGGTAAATCCGTCTTCCAACATGGCCATCGGAGAGGTGGATAAAATAACGGATCACCAGATTTATAAGCTGAACAGACCGGGCGGAAAAGACAATGTTATGGTCTGTATAAATTCCGATGATCCTACGGTATTTCACACAAACGTATCCAATGAAATGGCTTATATTTACTATGGGATGTTGTATAACGGCCTCAACAGAGAGACTGCGCTGGAATGGATCGATAAGGTCAGGGAGTGCGGGATTAAATCCTCCTTTTTACAGGGAGAGGACACGGATCAGCAGATATATGACAAATTGGAAGATCTGGTAGATGCTTTGTAGGTCAGCGATACCGGAATAAGCGCTCATAGCGCAAGGGCATTGCAGAATCTAAACAAATTGTAAATTTTACATGGAATCGGCAATAATTTTCTATTTACATCTTGAATTATGCTGGGAAATTATGTAAAATGAATCTGCTGATAAAATTTTGACAATCTATGACGTATGAAAAAGCGTTCAGGATTGCAAAATAATATAAAATATAATTTTAGGAGGAAACTAAAATGGCAGTAAGAGTAGCAATTAATGGTTTCGGCCGTATCGGCCGTCTTGCTTTCAGACAGATGTTTGACGCGGAAGGGTATGAGGTAGTTGCGATCAACGACCTGACCAGCCCTGAAATGCTGGCGCACCTGTTGAAGTATGATACCGCTCAGGGTAAATACAAGTATGCAGACAAGGTAGAGTCCGGCGAGGATTCCATCACTGTAAACGGCAAGAAGATCACCATTTACAAGGAGGCTGACGCTTCCAAGCTTCCCTGGGGCGAGCTGAAGGTTGACGTTGTCCTGGAGTGTACTGGATTCTACACCTCCAAGGAAAAGTCCATGGCACATATCAATGCCGGCGCGCGCAAGGTTGTTATCTCTGCTCCTGCAGGAAACGATCTTCCTACCATCGTATACAATGTAAACCATGAGACCCTGAAGCCCGACGATACCGTTATTTCCGCGGCTTCCTGTACGACAAACTGCCTGGCTCCCAT
Organism: uncultured Acetatifactor sp.; assembly: GCA_910578215.1. Classification (GTDB taxonomy): domain Bacteria; phylum Bacillota; class Clostridia; order Lachnospirales; family Lachnospiraceae; genus Acetatifactor. The sequence continues at coordinate 7,812 of CAJTPH010000031.1, forward strand.
GGCAAAGGCTCTGAATGACCTGGCTCCCATCCAGTCCGGTATCATGACTACCGTTCATGCTTACACCGGCGATCAGATGATCCTTGACGGTCCTCAGAGAAAGGGCGACAAGAGAAGAAGCCGTGCGGGCGCATGCAACATCGTTCCCAACTCCACCGGCGCTGCAAAGGCAATCGGCCTGGTTATCCCCGAGTTGAACGGCAAGCTCATCGGCTCCGCTCAGCGTGTTCCCACCCCTACAGGCTCCACCACCATTCTGGTAGCGGTTGTAAAGGGCAAGGTTACCAAGGAGCAGATCAACGATGCCATGAAGGCAGCACAGACAGAGTCCTACGGCTACAACACGGACGAGATCGTATCCTCCGACGTTATCGGAATGACCTACGGCTCCCTGTTTGATGCAACTCAGACCATGGTAGCTCCCATGGAGGACGGCAATACCCAGGTTCAGGTTGTTTCTTGGTATGACAACGAGAACAGCTATACTTCCCAGATGGTACGCACCATCAAGTATTTCAGCGAGCTGGGCTAAGCGCTAGACCTTTGGGGTCCGGTCTTTTGGACCGGGCCCTTATTTTAGTTTGCGCAGGTCTGCATGTGGCAGCCTGCCTGACTTTTAAATGTAAATAAGGGAATCTTATAAATAAAAAAGAAATCTTATAGATAAAAAGAAATCTTATAGATAAAAAGGAATTTTATAGATAAAAAGGAATCTTATAAAAAAAGAGAAATCTTATAAATAAAAAAAGAAATCTTTTAAACTTAAATAAAGATGTAAAACAAAGAAATGTAATAAAGAAGGGAGATTTTTAAATGAGTTTAAATAAAAAGTCGGTTGACGATATCAACGCGAAGGGCAAGAGAGTTCTGGTGAGATGTGATTTCAATGTGCCCTTAAAGAACGGTGAAATCACGGACGAGACGAGAATCACAGCCGCTCTGCCCACCATCCAGAAGCTGATCGACGACGGCGGCAAGGTGATTCTCTGCTCTCACCTTGGCAAGGTGAAGGAGGGACCCAATGAGAAGGAGTCTCTGGCGCCTGTGGCAAAGAGGCTGTCCGAAAAGCTTGGCAGGGAGGTTGTGTTTGTAGCCGATTACAATGTGACTGGCGCCGACGCTACAAAGGCAGTGGAGGCTATGAAGGAGGGGGATGTGGTACTGCTTCAGAATACCCGTTTCCGCGGCGCGGAGGAGACAAAGAACGGCGAGCAGTTCTCCAAGGAGCTGGCTGAGCTGGCGGACCTCTATGTCTGCGATGCCTTTGGTTCTTCCCACAGGGCGCATGCCTCCGTTGAGGGCGTTACCAAATTTATTACCGCAAAGGGCGGCACAAACGTTGTGGGCTATCTGATGCAGAAGGAGATCAATTTCCTCGGCAATGCGGTGGAGAATCCCGTGAGACCCTTCGTTGCCATTCTCGGCGGCGCAAAGGTTGCGGATAAGCTGAACGTTATCTCCAACCTGCTTGAGAAGTGCGATACCCTGATTATCGGCGGCGGCATGGCTTACACCTTCTTAAAGGCCCAGGGCATGGAGGTCGGCAATTCCCTTGTGGACAATGAGAAGATCGATTACTGCAAGGAGATGATGGAGAAGGCAAAGAAGCTGGGTAAGCAGCTTCTGCTCCCCGTGGACACCACCATTGCGGCAGGCTTCCCCAATCCTATTGACGGACCGGTAGAGGTTTCCTATGTGGATTCCGACAAGATTCCTTCCGACATGGAGGGGCTGGATATCGGACCTAAGACACAGGCTCTGTTTGCGGACGCAGTGAAAAACGCAAAGACCGTCGTTTGGAACGGACCTATGGGCGTCTTCGAGAACCCCACTCTTGCGGCAGGCACCATCGCGGTGGCGAAGGCTCTGGCGGAGACGGACGCTACGACTATCATCGGCGGCGGAGATTCTGCGGCGGCGGTAAATCAGCTTGGCTTTGGAGACAAGATGAGCCACATTTCCACCGGAGGCGGCGCTTCCCTGGAGTTCCTTGAGGGCAAGGTGCTTCCCGGCGTTGCGGCAGCAGATGACAAATAATGATAAAAGTTGGTCCCCGCAACGCCGTGAGTTGCGGCAGCAGATGACAAGGCATGAAGAAAATCTAAGCCGTCCAAGGACGCCGGCAAAGATTTTCTATATCATGCCTCGAAGAATGCCAAAGGCATTCTTCCTAAGGGTTGGGGGTATTGTGAGTTGCGGCAGCAGACAATAAGGCATGAAGAAAATCTAAGCCGTCCAGAAATGCCGGCAAAGATTTTCCTCAGACAGGTCTCTGCAGGCCTGCGGGTGTCGGGAGCTGTCCTGTGCCTTCTGTGCGTTGTTTATATGGCGTATGTTTCCGCTGCAGAGCGTGCAGCGGAAGGGCTGAGGGCTTCGGATGCAAAAGCCGTGATAATTGCCGGAGTAATCGCGGTCACGGAGGGCGAGGTCGTGCGCGCAGACCATGGGCGCACGATCATCCGGTATTATCATGAATGGGACGGAACGGATTATAAACGTGTTATACCGCGTGTAAACGCGGATTATCCTGTGAATACGAGGCTGCCCGTTGTCTATAGCCTGGGCATGGGCATCGGAAGCTGTCTTGCAGTGGGATTTTACAGGAGAACCATGCTGCTGATAGGTGTGACAGGAGTCATTCTGCTTATTCTGGGCATGGGTTTGAATTTCAGGAAGAAAGGGATTGGATAAAATGGCAAGAAGAAAGATTGTAGCCGGCAACTGGAAGATGAATATGACTCCCAGTGAAGCCGTGAAGCTGTGCGCCGATTTAAAGGAGCTTGTAAAGAGCGATGAGGTGGACGTGGTTTACTGTGTTCCCGCTATCGATATCGTACCCGTTGTGGAGGCGGTAAAGGGGACTAACGTGGAGGTCGGAGCCGAGAATATGTACTTTGAGGAAAAGGGCGCATATACCGGAGAGATTTCAGCCTCCATGCTGAAGGATGCGGGCGTAAAGTACGTTATTATCGGGCATTCGGAGAGACGTGACTATTTCAAGGAGGACGATGTTCTTCTCAACAGGAAGGTGAAGAAGGCAATCGAAGCGGGGCTTACCCCTATTCTCTGCTGCGGCGAGACTTTGGAACAGAGAGAGATGGGCGTTACCATGGACTGGATTCGGCTGCAGATCAAATCCGATCTGGACGGCGTTACCGCGGATCAGGTAAAGAGCATGGTGATCGCTTACGAACCTATCTGGGCCATCGGAACCGGCAAGACTGCCACCACGGAGCAGGCGGAGGAGGTATGCAGAGGTATTCGCCAGTGCATTGCGGAGGTGTATGACGACGCAACCGCAGAAGCGGTCCGCATTCAGTACGGCGGCTCCGTAAACGCAGGCAATGCCGCGGAGCTGTTCGCACAGCCTGATATCGACGGAGGGCTCGTGGGCGGCGCTTCCCTGAAGGCTGAGTTTGGGAAGATTGTGAATTATAACAAATAGTTTGGCCCATGGGAAATGTGGCGGGAAGGGCTCTCAAGCTGCTTGTGTCATACCGTGCTGTGTTGTAAACTTTGCTGTTGAATTTTACAGCGGATTGGGTTATACTAATGGCAGAAAGGAGTGAAACCTTATGCCAAACATTAAACCTATTTCCGATCTGCGCAATTACAGCGAGGTACTGCATGATGTAGCAGTGGGCGCTCCCGTTTTCCTGACGAAAAACGGCCGGGGGCGCTATGCAATTATTGACATACAGGACTATGAAAAGACACAGGCAACCATCCGGCTGATGAATGAGCTTGAAAAAGGCCGGAAATCCGGGGAAGAGAAAGGCTGGCTGACATTGGAGGCCGTGGAGGAAAACCTGGGGCTTTCCCATGAATAACCTGCATTTATCGAAAGAGGCACAAAAGGATCTGGCAGAAATCAAAGCCTATATCACGGAAGAACTTGAAAACCCGGACGCAGCCCTGGCAACCGTAAGCAGAATTACAAAGAAAATCCGCATCCTGAAAAATCAGGCTTATGTAGGAACTCCGATTTCTTCGGTTGCGGACACAGAAAGCGATTACCGTTTTCTCGTAAGCGGAAACTACCTTGTATTCTACCGGGCTTATGGAAAAAATGTTTATATTGACCGTGTTTTGTATGGCCGCCGCGATTATATGCGCATTCTGTTTGGTGATGCGCAGACAAATGAAACAGACGAATAACAGTATAAATCAATTATTAAAACCCGCTTGCAAAAACGCAGGCGGGCTTTTCATGTATAAGGGAGTGTGAAAAGATCAAAATGACTTCTGACTGAGTAAACACAAGAATATCATTTGCCAGCCGTTGATTGAAAGCATCACCCTCTCAGAATATTTACACGATATAGAATTAGCTGTTGTTGGCGGGGAGGCTGAAAAAGTGCAAGACCGCTTAACTATGACCGGGTATTGCAGATACGGCAACCATGTATTTCACATAACGTACATTTTGAGTTTCGGCAGTGAGGGACACACTTTATTAAGGATGGAAAAAAGTACACATTATCTACTCGTGACTTATGCAGTCAAGCGAGAAAAGCCAATATCAATTATTGAACAGAACCTCTCTTTTTTGTGCAAGGATAGAGAGGAAAAATTTATAAATAAGCCTTATAATGTTAACAATAAAGACAAATTATTGTCTGCAAAGCGCAAAATGCGCGGACAGGAGGTATCTCATGGAATGGGTTGAAAGATTAAACCAAAGCATGAACTATATTGAGGAACATTTGACAGGCGAAATAGACTATGAACAGCTTGGGAGGATTGCCTGCTGCTCCACCTACCACTACCAGAGAATGTTTACTTACATGGCGGGTATCACTCTGGCGGAGTATATCCGAAGAAGAAAAATGTCTTTAGCGGCGGTAGATCTGCAGGGCGGGGATGAACGGATTATTGATATTGCTGAAAAGTACGGCTACCGTTCCCCCACTGCATTTAACAGGGCGTTTCAGTCTTTTCATGGGATAGCCCCGTCTTCCGTGAAGGACGAGGGCGTGTCTGTGAAATCCTTTTCCCCCATTGTGTTTAGAATTGCTGTAAAAGGAGCGACAGAAATGAATTATAGAATTGAAGCAAAAGAAGCGTTTCGCATTATTGGCGTATCTGCACCGCTTGATAAGGAAATCGAAAATAACTTTATGGTTGTGCCCGGGATGTGGCAGGAGGCGTCTGTAAACGGAACGATACAGAAACTGGCAGGAATGATGGATACGCCGCCAATGGGACTTTTGGGCGTGAGCGCCTGCAATGATGAAGAACAATGGAAATATTTTATTGCCGTTTCCAGTACAAAAACAAGCGGTGAGTTTGAAGAATATACCGTTCCTGGGTCTACTTGGGCGATTTTTTCTGGAACGGGTACTAACCAGTCGATACAGGAACTGGAGCGGCGGATTATAACGGAGTGGCTTCCGGCCTCCGGATATGAATATGCCGATGCCCCCGATATTGAGGTTTATTTAAATCCGGACCCGCAGAACGCACAATATGAGGTATGGATACCCGTAACAAAGAAAAAGGGATAACGGAGGGAGCTATGGACGGGAAATTTAATATGTTTACGGAAACAGTTGACGAGCGTTTCCGCAGCTTTGTAAATCAAATCAATGCGTATCTGACAGAGAACGGATGTAAATGCGACATAAAATTACAAAAAAGCGGTTATGCTGTATCCTATGTGCTGAACAGCAGTAAAAGGACGTTGGCAATGTTCGTATGCCGAAAAACGGGAATGAAGCTTCGTATTTATCCCGAGCATATACAGGAATACCAGAGCTTTCTTGATACACTCCCCGAAAGGGTAAAAAAGGAAATCAAGAAAGCGTCCGTCTGCAAACGGCTTATCAATCCGGACGACTGTAATCCGAAATGTGTAATGGGATATACCTTTGTGCTGGATGGCGAGCAGTATCAGAAATGCCGTTACATGGCATTTCAGCCTGCATTGAGCGAGGAAAACAATCCGTACATAAAGCAGTTTTTAGAGAAAGAATTGCGGACGGGCAGGCAGCAAGGACAGGAGAGCAAACCTTCCTTATAGCGGTACATTTTTTTTATAAAACAGGGCATTCTAATGTCATGAAGACTAAAATGTTAAACCGTAATAAAACCTATCGAAGCTTTGATTTTTATGTGCTGCTGTTTTTTCTGCTCAGCATGTTCGGCTGGCTGTGGGAGGGCGCCATTTATCTGATCACAAGTCAGAGCTTTGTCAACCGCGGCGTTTATTATGGGCCGTATCTGCCCATTTATGGGGTCGGGGGGATTTTCCTCTGGTTTCTGCTCGGCCGCCTGTCAAAAAAGCCGGTGCTGACTTTTTTTTTATCCATGCTTATCAGCGCCGTCCTGGAATATACGGTCAGCTTCTGCCTGGAAAAAATGTGGGGGGTGCGATGGTGGGATTACAGCGGCTGGATTCTGAATATAAACGGGCGGATCTGCCTGGTCAGCGTCACTGCCTTCGGGCTGGGCGGCATGGCGCTGAACTGTTTTCTCCTGCCTTATTATATGAGGCTCTACCACAAGCTTTCACGCAGGTGGCGGATCGTCTTAAGCGCCCTGTTTCTCGCCGTTTTTATTCTGGATGCCACCTATTGTGCCGTCAGGCCTCATATGGGGGACAATGTAAGCTATGAAAACAGTTGATCGTTACAAATAACTATGCAAACAACCCTTGCAGTGATATAATATTTTATGGAAGTAAAGCGCCTGCGGGGAGCAGGTAAACTTTTATAAGATGAAAGGGGCATAGGATTATGGGAACAAACGGGGAGCTTAAGGGAAGCGACGCGGCGGCGCGCGCAAGGGAGCTGGCGGGTCTCAGCTCTGCTCGGCGCAGCGGGGAGTCTGTGGGAAAAGTAGTTGAAAAGCTGGAAGCGCTTGCCGCGGAATATCCGGATGTGGAGGAGGTAATCGTTTCGCTGGCACAGGGAATGGTCAACCTGGGCTGCGTGCAGGAGGAGCCGGAAGCGAAAAAAACAGTGGACGGGCTGGAGGCGCTCTGTGAGGCACATCCTGATATTACCGCTGTGGCGGCATGCTATGCAAGAAGCCTGGTGAACCTGAGCAATATTCAGGGCGAACAGGGGACTCTGGTCACCGTGGACAGGTTGGAGAAAATTGCCGCGAAATATCCGGATACGGAGCAAATAATCATCCAGCTTGCCGAGGGTCTGTTCAATCTGTGCTTCGAGCAGGAGAGCGGCTCTGCCCCTGCCACGATCGACAGGCTGGAGGAGCTTGCCGCAGGGCATCCCAGTATTGTGCAGACAGCGGTTCAATATGCAAAAAGCCTGGAGCTTCAGAGCAGCAGGGTAGAGGAGCAGGAGGCGGCCGGTTTGGTGCGCAGGCTGGAGGAGGCGGCAGGGGCGCATCCTGACGCTGTGGAGATAAAGATCCTGTATGCCGCAGGGCTGTTCAATCTCACCAATTTGCAGGAAGGGAAGACGCTGTATAAAACGGTCCGCACATTGGCGCAGCTTGCGGAAGAAAGTCCCGATGAGGAGAGGATATTGGTCTCGTATGCAAGGGGGCTTGCCAGCGTGACCTATGAGGAAGACCTGGAGGCGGTTTTAAAGGCGGTGGCGAAGCTGGGGGAGCTTGCAGAGGACCAGCCGGATATTATGCCGGTAACGATTGCATATGCTCTGGGCTTGTCTAACCTGAGCTATGACCAGAAGGGCGAGGCGCTGTTTAATACGGTGTACATACTGCAGGAGCTGGCGGCAGAAAATCCCGACGATGCGGATGTGGTGACGGCTTTTGCCAGAGGGCTTGCAAATCTGAGCTATGACCAGGAGGAGGAGAACGCGCTTAAGACCCTGGGTGTCCTGCAGAGTCTGCTTACCGACAATCCGGATGTTACGGAGGTAGCGGTGCAGTTTGCCAGAGGATTGTGCGGCCTGTGCTATGATCCGGGTCCCCAGGCGGTAAATGCATTGGCGGTATTGGAAAAGCTGGCCGAGGAATACCCGGAGGAGGAAGAGGTTGTGACTGAGTTTGCCAAAGGGCTGGTATTGCTGGGGCCTGCCGTGGATGAGCGGTCAGCTGAGGGAATCAGTGCCAGGCTGGAAAGGCTGATTATGGAAAATCCGCATTTGTACCAGGTGATAGCGGAATTTCTGGAGGAAAACCAGGACGATGAAGACGAAGAAGATGATGATGAAGAATAGGTAAATAAGAATAGAATTACCGGAATAAAATAGCGGTATATTCAGTAAAAAGGGGGCTGTTGACAGTCCCTTTTTTACATGCAGCTTTTCTAAGTGCGCCCGCATTTGCCTGTGCTATTCCTTTGACTTGGGGTTGCCTGTGTCTGATATATGCTGATCAAATATGTGAGGTCTGACCGTTCGTGCATAATAAGGACCATTCGTGCAAATCTTTCATGATTATAGAAACAATATGATATGATTTCTGCTGACAGCAGGTCGGGCGTCTCCGTCCTCCGTAGGAGATGTCTGCGCTATTGCTGTGGAAATGAAATATCCGGGCGCAGCCGCGGAAAACGCAGTGAGCCGGGCGGCGGTATGTACCGGAACAACGGGACGGGAGGACTGAGGATGAGAGGAAAACAAAAAAAACTGCCGGACAAGGTGAAAAAGGAGATGGAAAAGAAAACGGGAAAGGAATCGGGAGGGCAGACCTTTATCACAAAGCATTCGGTTTTTTCCAATGTGCTTTTCTGGATCAGGCATTATCTGAAGCATGAGCCTGTGACTATAGCGGCAATGGTTTTAACCATCGTTATGGGACCTGTGTTCAACATGCTGAACCTTTATTTTCCCAAGGTGACCTTAAGCCTGGTGGAGCAGGACACGGATGTGAAGACCATATTGCTTGTGCTGGGAGGCTATACCCTGCTTTTTTTGGGCGTACATGCTTTGAAGGCGGCAGTCACCAGCGCTGCCTATTATAAAAAAAATAAGGAGAGGCAGCAGGTTGCGTTCAGGCTTTTCCTCAAAAGCCTGCGGATGAAATATGCCGATGTGGAGTCGGAGGAGGGCAGGAACCTGTATCAGAAGGCGGTGGATGTCCAGCGTAACGGGGATGGTTCTGCCAGCTCCAGGACCCTTATGGAGATGGAGAACCTGATTGTATCTCTGCTGACGTTTGTGCTGTTTTCCACGGTACTTGGCAGCTTAAGTCCGTGGATGGTGGTGATACTTCTGGCGCTTGCGGTGGTCAGCTATCTGCTGCAGCTTCTGAATAACAGGTTTGAGAAGAAGTGGATGGATAAACGTGCGGTGTGCTCCAAGCATTACAACTATGTAAAGTCGGTTATGGGCAACCTGGAGGCTGCCAAGGATATCCGTATCTTTCATATGGCGGGATGGCTCAAGGACAGAATGCAGTCTGCGCTGGACGACTTAAGAAAGCTGCAGGTGAACCGGATGGTATGGTATTGCAAGATCGACACGGTAAACGCCCTGCTTGGGCTTGCAAGGGATCTGGGCGCTTATGCCTATCTGCTCTACCGTGCGGTCCAGGGAGGGATATCCGCCAGCGACTTCGTGCTTTACTTTTCCGCGATCACACAGTTTTCCAACTTCGTCACAGGTATGGCAGGCTGTCTGGGGAGCCTGCAGAGGGTTTCTCAGGAGACGGACTGTGTGAGGGGATATCTCGAGGCGCCGGAGGAGGACTTAAGTACGGGAGAAAGGCATATTTCCGAACTGACAAGACCAATTTCGGTAGAATTCCGGGACGTAAGCTTTTCCTATCGGCTGGGGGGTGAAAAAATGCAGATATTCTCCCATTTTAATCTGAAGGTGGAGGCGGGTGAGAAGCTTGCCCTGGTGGGAATAAACGGCGCGGGAAAGACTACGCTGGTAAAGCTGATGTGCGGTTTATATGAGCCGGACGAGGGGGCGGTGCTGTTAAACGGCATCGATATGAGGCTGTTTCCGAAGAAGGAAATATACGGACTGTTTTCCGTGGTATTCCAGGATAATGTGCTTCCCTGGTTTACCGTGCGGGAGGGCATCGTCATGAAGGAGGCGTCGGAGGTGGACGATAACAGGCTGACCCAGGCGCTGGAGGACGCGGGCCTTGCAGGGATTGTCCGGGAGAAGAACATATCCTACAGCCAGTACATGGGCAAGAGGGTGACGGAAAAGGGTCTGGAATTTTCCGGCGGGCAGAACCAGAGGCTGTTGCTGGCAAGGGCGCTTTACAAGGACGGGGATATGATGATTCTGGATGAGCCTACCGCGGCGCTGGACCCTATCGCGGAGGCGGAGGTTTATGAGGCTTATAAGAATTACAGCGAGGGAAAGACGAGTATCTTTATTTCCCACAGGCTTGCCAGCACGAGCTTTTCCGACAGGATCGT
>CAJTPH010000031.1:18136-48667 GCA_910578215.1 uncultured Acetatifactor sp.
ACATCATAAACGACCGCGACAGGATCGTCCTGCTGGAAAACGGGCGGGTCCTGGAGACAGGGACCCATGAGGCGCTGTTAAAGAAGGGCGGCGCATACGCGGAGATGTTCCGTATCCAAAGCAACTATTATACAGAGAATCCGGATTCGGCGGAAGCGGAGGTGGTTTAATCATGGAGAACAACAAAAAGCTGAGGAACCTGACGGACAAAGCTTCCCTGAAGGAGAATCTGAATGATTTAAAGGCGATCGTCAAGGTATTGCATGGAATAGACAAATATTATTTGCCCACAAATTTTTCGTTGCATCTGGTAGTTGTGGTGAGCCGCTATATCGGGCTGTTCCTGTCGGCGTACATAATGGATGCGCTGGCGTCCGGGGAAACCTTCGGGGTCATTTTCCGGTATGTGGCGATTGCTGTTTCTGCGATTTTCCTGCTGAACAGATTTGCCAGCTTTGTAAACCAGCGCAACAATGTCAACAGCCAGATGCTGGCAGACCGTTTTTACTGTATAACGGAGCAGAAAATGCTGGAGATGGATTTTTCCAAGATCGCCGGCCCCGAGTGCCGGAACCTGCTGAGAGTGATTCAGAAGAACAACAACTGGGGAAGCGGCATATGGGGGGTATTTCAGACGATAAATGTGCTGACTTACAGTATTCTGAATCTGATCGGCGCCGTTTTTGTGGGTGCTCCTCTGGTGAAGATCCTTTTCACGGCAGGCTCCCCCGCCGCCTGGGGCGTGGTCGCCGCTGCCGCCCTTGTCAGCTTTGCCAGCACCAGGCTGCATCTCAAATGTGATAAAAAGAAGAATATTCTGCTTCAGGATAATTTCGGGGATTTTTTTTCGGAGGAGGAGTGGGAGAGCGCGCCGGCCCTTGGATGGGATTTTACCGAGAACGGCATGCAGACCAGGAGCGGAAAGGATATCCGCATCTATGGCGGCGACAGGCTGATGAAAAAGTATGTGCTTGACAATGAGCGCGCCCTATAATGTGAGGTGGATGAAGGCGGTGGCAAAATGCTCCGCGGGATCTTCCCTCTGTTATGTGGTCTCGGAATATATCATCGAGGGAACCTCCTATCTGCTGATGGCGGTGCTGGCCGCGGGGGGCATGGTATCCCTTGGCAATGTGGTGAAGTATGCGGGCTGTATCAGAAATATGTTCGGGGGGCTTGATAAGGTGATCAAGCGTGTGCCTGACTTATTTCTGTCGGTGCGCAGGAATCTGGGCATCCTGGAGCTGGCGGCGCTGGAGGACGATATGTACAAGGGCAAGCTGCCGGTGGAGAAGCGAAGCGACGGGCATTACAGCATAGAGTTTAAGAATGTTTCTTTTAAGTATCCCGGGACGGAGCAGTATGCCTTAAAGGATTTTAACCTGAAGCTGAACATCGGCGAGAAGCTTGCCATCGTGGGCTTGAACGGCAGCGGCAAGACTACCATGATCAAGCTTTTGTGCAGGCTTTATGACCCGGACGAGGGAGAAATACTGCTGAACGGCGTGGACATAAAAAAGTTCAGGCAGGATCAGTACAGCGAGCTGTTCTCCGTGGTATTTCAGGACTTCCAGCTCTTTGACTTCGAGATCGGTGAGAACGTAGCGGCGTCCAGAAATTATGACAGGGAAAGGGCGTGGAAATGTCTGGAGGCGGCGGGCTTCGGCGAGAAGCTAAAGTCCCTGGACACCTATATCCGAAAGGGTTACGGGGACGGAATCGAGATCTCCGGCGGCGAGGCGCAGAAGATCGCCATTGCCCGCGCCATATATAAGGACGCGCCATTTATCCTGCTTGACGAACCCACGGCGGCGCTGGACCCTATCTCGGAGTACGAGATCTATTCCGGCTTCGGCAAGATCATCGGGGATAAGACCGCGATCTATATTTCCCACAGGCTGTCATCCTGTAAATTCTGCGAGAGGATAGCGGTGTTCCATGAGGGCAGACTGATCCAGACGGGCAGCCACAGCGAGCTTTTAAGGGACACGGGCGGCAAGTATTACGAGATGTGGGAGGCGCAGGCACAATATTACAGGGAGAACGGGCAGGAGGCCCTGCTTGCCATATAATATAAGAGACCATCGCAGGAGCATCAGTCAGGAAATCATTTTGAAGCGCAGGCGAAACGGCATAATATTAAGTTAAAAGTAAACAGAGAAAAATAATTAAAGTCATTCAAATTATGTTATTTTTGCTGAAAAACATTTTTCGGAAGGAATTCGGCGGAAAATTTTTAACAGAAGATATGCATTTTTGGATGACTTTTTTTGTATGAGGTGATAAAATGGTACATAAGCATGGTTTAGATGTGCCCTGTCGATCAAAGGTAATTTTGCATGGGTTATATGAGAGCCAGGGAAACAAAATTGTAAAAAGGGAATTTGAATAAGGCGGCAAGGATATGATTAAGTGTTATAAGGCAGGAAGAAAGAGCGGCAGGCTGGCGTGCAGGACCATGGCGCTGTGGCTGGCGCTTGGGGGAGTTGTATTATCTGCGGCAGGCTGCAGCGGTCCGGTGGGAGAGGACGAGGATGTGCTGGTCCTGATAGAGCATTCGGAGCAGGAAAAAACGGCATATGCTTTGACCAAGGCGATTGTGACCGATGTGGCAAGGACGGCATCCGTCAGGTTCGGCTACACCCAGGCGCAAACGGAGGACGTAATGTTTCCCGTGAGCGGCAAGCGTGTGCAGGAGGTCTTTGTGAAGCTTGGAGACAGAGTGGAGAAGGGACAGCTTCTGGCGATATTGGAGGGCGGAGACCGGGAGGAGGATATACGCGAACTGGAATATCAGATTGCCCGCGCCGAAATACAGTCCCGGTACCTGGATATCAACGAGCCGTACGAGGTATCCGGGAGGTGGTGGAAGTATGTATATCAGTCCTCGGGCTCCGAGAGTGAGATGGAAAAGCTGCAGGGTGATGTGGAGGATATACATCTGAAATACCGCTATCAAAGGGAGGACTATCAGGATATTATCGATATGGCTGCCATACGAATAGAGACCTACCGGAAGGAGATGGAGGAGGGGCGTATCTTTGCGGGGATGGACGGCGTGATTTACAGACTTGGCGGGGATATGAATACCGTGATATCCGATGTAAGTAAGCCCGCGTTTACCATAATCGACGACAGCCACTGCCTGTTTGAAGCCTCGGATATGGAATATGCGGAATATTTTGTTGACGGGGAGATCTATGAGCTGACCGGAAGAGGCGGCGGTTCGACGCAAACCTACCGGGTCCGCCCCTGGAACAGGGGCATGTGGGAGGATAAAATTTATCTGGAGCTTCTTGAGGACGACGGTACGGAGAGCGTTGAGGTGGGTACATACGCATATCTTACACTGGTGCTGGATAAACGGGAAAATGTGCTTGCGGTCAGCACAAGCGCCATACATGCCGCCGAAGGGAAGAACTATGTGTATGTCTTGGGCGAAAATGATATCCGAGAGGTGAGGTGGATCGAAACAGGGTTTTGCGGAGACCGCCTTACGGAGATTTTGAGCGGGCTGGAAGAAGGAGAGGCGGTAATATACTGAAAATGGCAGCTTTGGTTAAAATGAAAAAGGTTATTTCCGCAGCGTTAGCCTGCGGTTTGATCATGGGGCAGGCGGCATGCCTTTCCGGCTGTGGAGAGCAGCCGGCTGTGGCGGATGAGGTGATCGAGCTGATAGAGCCCACAGGGGAGCTTTCGGGCAGCGAGGCGGTCACCCGCAGGAATCTGTATTTGGCAAGGGCCTTTGAAGTGATGGTGGACCCGTATATAGAGGAGTATTCTTATGAGGAGGCAAGAAATTTTGTCCCCACAGGGCGGAAGATAGGAGACAGGGTTGCGGCGGGAGATATCATATACAGGGCCAATATCCTTTCACATGAGCCTCAGATGGAAAAGCTTTCGGAAAAGCTTGCCGGGCTGGAGGAGAGCTATGCGGAATATTATTATGAGATAAGGACGAAGCTCAACGATCAGTACTGGGACCTGAAGGTGCTGGACTGGGAGCTGGAGCAGGTGCAGGACGCAGAGCCGAAGGAGCAGTCGGGTCCTGCTTATGACGCGTGGAAGAAGGAAGAAGATAAGGCAATAGGGTATTATAACAAAAAGGAACTGGATATTGAAATGAACGAGGCTGCTCTGAGAGAGAGAACGGAGCTGTTGTACCTGGATTATGATTATTACGCAAAACAGCTGCAGGAGCTGCAGAGACAGGATGAAGCCGGCGATCTTCGCTCAGGCATAAGCGGGCAGATCGTCTATCTGGAGGCATGCGACGAGGGAGAGCAGATACGAGCAGGCACGGTGGTTGCGTCGGTGGCGGATATGAATCGGAAACGGATCGTCTGCAACGCCATCGACAGTACGGTCCGGTATACGATCAAGGAAATATATGCCTTTTTTAACGGCAAAAGATATGAGGTTGTCTACGATGAGGAGTCAAGCAGCTCCACATCCTCCGTATTTATCCTTCAGGACCCCCGGGGCGAGGTTCCGGTGGGCTCTTATGGCAATCTGGTACTTTATTCAGGCGTGAGGGAACAGGTCCTGACAGTGCCCAGCGAGGCGGTCCACAACGCCGGGCTTGAAAAGTATGTATATGTGCTTGAGGGCGGTAAAACGGTGTCAAAGACGGTGAGGGTGGGTCTGACCGACGGCGTTTACATAGAGATATTGTCCGGTCTTGAGGAGGGGGAGAGCGTATTTCTGGATAAAAGCGCTCCCAGGGCAGTGAATACGGCGGCGCTGCAGAGAGGCTCTGTTTCGGTGAGGTATTCGCAGACAGGTACATTGTACTATCCCATAGAGTTTGATGTGGGCGGCGACGTGCAGAACGGCACGGTTACCTTTCAGAGCTGGGCGCCATATGAAAGCGTCGTGAAGGGCAATACCTACACTTTTGACCGACTGGCGGACGCGGGATATATGCCCATGAAGGCGGGGGATATCATCGCTCATATAACCGTTTTGCCAAGCGACATTGAAAAGCAGGAGCTGATACAGCTGGAAAATGATTTGAAGCGTGCCCAGGAGAGGCTTGCCGATCTGATAAAAAAAGAGACGGAAAGCGATGAAGGTCTCACCGAGAGCAGCGAAAAGCTTATTGCGGCCAGGCAGGAGGCAATAGATGATATGGAGGAGGAGCTTGCCGGGCTGAGGGAGGACTACAGCGTTACGGATATCCGTACCCAGAGGGACGGTCTGCTTTATTATATCAATGACAGGATCTACTATCAGCAAGGCGGTTCTAACTCAAGGGTAGGCATCAGCGTGGTGCCCGGTGATAAGATGGACAGAAATTATGTCTATGCCCGGATGATAGATAACAGTGTCGCGTATCTTTTGCTGCCGGAAAAAGCCCTTTCCTCTTATGTCGGATATAATATGACGATGACGGTAAGCTATGTAAACTGGGAATATGAAACCGTCGCCAAAGAGGTCCCCGTGATTACGGTGAACATGGATAAATACAAACATGCGCTGCTTCTGGACAGGGAGCTTTTACAGGATATCAATATTTATAAGACGTCTTACCAGAGCAGCTTTAACAAGCAGACCAGCTTGGAGGTGGACGGGAAGGTGAAGGTTATGAATGATGTGCTGCTGCTTCCGGAGAAGGCGATAAGTATGGTGAACGGCAGCTTCGGGTATGTCAACGTTTTGAAGGAGGATGGGAGTATCCTTCCAACCAGCGTTGTGGTAGGCGGAAAATATCTGAATGAGGACAGGGAGTACAGCTACTGTGTAATAGACGGACTGACGGAAGGAATGACAATATGCTGGGAATAATGTTGCGAAAGCTGATATCGAAAAAATGGATGTTTATTTGTCTGCTCCTTGGCTGTGTGCTGCTGATTGCCACAGCCGTCAGTTTTCCCTTTTACAGAAATGCCGCCTTTAATAAAATGCTGCAGGACGAATTTACCGCGGAGCTTGTAGAGACAGGGCATTGGCCGGCAAGGTTCCGGGTCGCGGTGTCCTCGGAGAAAAACTCGGGTGACGCGGTGCTGCATAAGATGGAGGAGCTGATGAACAGCAGAGCCTCCGTTCTCGGCGTGGAGCCAAAGGAAAACGTATTTTTTTACCGCCTCAATGCCTTTCAGATGACCAGTCTGATGGATAGAGAGGATCTCAAGGCGGGGCTGAAGCTGAGCCCGGCCTTTATGTCGGATCTGCCGGAGCATGTGGAGCTGCTTGGGGGAGAGATGTATTCGGAGACCGGGCTTTCCGGGGACGGCGCCGTGGAGGTTGTCATTCATCAGGACTGTATGACGGCAAACAGGCTTCTTTTGGGAGAGACGCTGCAGTTTAACACTTTACAGGATAAAAACGGCAGGAATATAAAAATCCGTATTGTGGGCGTGATAGATGACGTGGTGGGCGATTATTATTGGGAGATCGGCTCCGGTGAGCTTAGTAAAGCGGTTTTGATGAACGAGAAGCTGTTCAGGGAGTACTTTATCGGCAGAAGCGACACCAGCTTTTCCATTACATGCTGTTACAGCTATCTCTTTGATTACGAGAAGCTGGAGAGCAAGGATGCGGATATGCTGAGGGCGGCTGTGGACGAAGATCCCGAAGCATATAAGGGCGGTTATTTCCGGGGTGTTTTGGAGCGTTTTATCTCAAAGAGGGAGAGGGTTTCCGTCACGCTGTTTATTTTACAGGTGCCGGTATTGGTGCTGCTTGCGGCGTTTTTGTTTATGATATCCGGTCAGATGTATGAGCTGGAGAGAAACGAGATATCCGTCATAAAGAGCCGGGGAAGCTCCGGAGGGCAGATTTTCCGGCTGTACATATATCAGAGTATCTTCCTGACCGTTGCGGGCGTTCTGCTCGGGCTTCCCCTTGGAGGATATTTCAGCAAAATACTGGGTTCGGCAAGCAATTTCCTGGAGTTTGGACTGACCAGGCAGCTGGAGCCGCTGCTTACGGAGGAGGTGTGTTTCTATCTGGCGGCAGCCGCAGCGGCGACGGTGCTGATCATGGCGCTGCCTGCCATCAGGCACAGCCGGGTGTCGATAGTGCATTTAAAACAGAGCAGAGCGGCAAAGAAAAGGACATGGTGGGAAAAGGTCTTTCTGGATTTTATCTGCCTTGCAGTTGCGTTATACGGCTATTACAGTTATCTGCGCAACGAGGAACAGCTTCTTAAGGATATGCTGCTCGGAAAGTCTCTTGACCCGCTTTTGTATCTTTGCTCGTCATTGTTTATCGTGGGAATGGGGCTTCTGTACCTGCGCCTGCAGCCTCTTTTTGTGAAGCTTGTTTATCTGATCGGAAAGAGATTCTGGCGTCCCGCAAGCTATGCATCCTTTATGGAAAGTCTGAAAAACGGGCGCAAGCAGCATTTTATCATGCTGTTTTTGATTCTCACTATTTCTCTGGGAATTTTTCATGCCACGGTAGCGAGGACGATTCTTCAGAATGCGCACGATAACACGGAGTATCTGGACGGTGCGGACATTATTCTGAAGGAGACCTGGAGAGATAATAGATATGCGGCGGCCGAGGACAATGAGAAGGCGAGATACTTTGAGCCGGATGCGGGAAAGTATTCTTCGGCGGATTTTATAGAGAGCTATACAAAGGTGATAGCCGCGGGTCCCTGCTATACCACCAATACTGCCCGGGCGGTAATCGACGCAGGCGGTAAGCAAAGCCTGAATCTTCTGGGAATCCATACAAAGGAATTCGGCGAAAAGACTTGGGTGGACAGTGAGCTTCTGGAGAAGCCGTATTATGCTTATCTGAACGAGCTGGCCGAGGTATCCGACGGGGTTCTTCTGTCCAGAAACTGCCAGACGCATCTGGGGATAGAGCCCGGCAGCATGGTGACTATCAGCTATCAGAATAACCTGGATGTGACCTACTCTTTTAAGAGAAAAGTGGTGGATATCGTAGATTACTGGCCCGGCTACAGTCCTGTTACTACGCGGTTTACGGAATCGGGAGAGGATATTATTTCCGAGCAGAATTATCTTGCGGTGGTGAATATCGGCTCCCTGCAGCGGGTGTTTGAGAATATGGAGCCATATGAGGTCTGGATATCGGTGAAGGACGGGACGGAGGCGGATGAGGTCGGACACTGGATCAATGATAATAATATCAAGGTGGCGCGGTATACAAATATGTCCGAGGACCTGCAGGCGGACTTGGAAAATCCTCTTTTGCAGGGTACCAACGGTGTGCTGACCATGGGCTTTCTGGTCATGATCCTGCTGTGCGGCGTGGGTTATCTGATCTACTGGATCATGTCCATCCGCTCCAGAGAGATGATGTTTGGCGTGCTGCGGGCCTTTGGCATGCATAAGAGGGAGCTGTTCCACATGCTGATGCTTGAACAGATCTTTTCCGGCGTGCTGACGGTTTTTGCAGGTATCGGCATAGGCAGGCTGGTCTCAGGGATGTATGTGCCCATGCTGCAGACCGCGTACGCCGTTGCCGATCAGGTGCTGCCCATGAGGCTGAGCAGC
Organism: uncultured Acetatifactor sp.; assembly: GCA_910578215.1. Lineage (GTDB taxonomy): Bacteria > Bacillota > Clostridia > Lachnospirales > Lachnospiraceae > Acetatifactor. The sequence continues at coordinate 26,611 of CAJTPH010000031.1, forward strand.
GATCCGTCAGACCTGATGCGTCTGTACGGCGCGCTTGCCGCAATGATGGCGCTTTGTCTGATCATTCTGGTTATATTGGTTGTGAAGCTCAATGTGACCAAGGCATTGAAGTTAGGGGAAGAATAATGAATGAGAAACCGGATGTAGCGGAAGTGAAAAACGTGATAGAGGCAAAGAACGTCAACAGGATTTTCTCTGTGGCCGGCAAGGATTTTCAGGCGCTGAAGGATATCCAGCTGACAATCCCCCAGGGTACCCTCGCCATTTTGAAGGGGCGTTCCGGCTCTGGCAAGACCACTCTTTTAAATATCTTGGGAGCGCTGGATAAGCCTACCTCGGGGCAGGTTTTTATTGACGGAAAGGATGTGTGCCGGATGTCCGCCTATAAAAGGGAAAAGCTGCGCAGGAGGCAGATGGGCTTTGTCTTTCAGGCGGTTTCCCTGATACCCACCATGAACGCTTTCCAGAACGTGGAGTTTTCCATGCGGATGGCGGGAGTCCGCGGCAAAAGGAGCGAAAGGGTGGAGGAATGCCTGAAGATGGTGGGCTTGGGCAGCCGGATGAAGCATATGCCGGCGGAGATGTCGGGAGGCGAGCAGCAGAGGGTGGCTATTGCCAGGGCATTGGCGCACAGACCCAGGATCATCTTTGCGGACGAACCCACCGCGGAGCTTGACAGCGCCATGGGCGCAGAGGTGGTGAGGCTGTTTAAGGAGATGTGCGAGAAGGAGCAGGTGACCATTGTGATGACTACCCACGACGTGGGGCTGATGAGCGCGGGAGACGAGATCATAGAGCTTGAAAACGGGCAGATGGCAGGGGGGATATAAATGGCGGAGGCGATGATTCAGGCGGACGGTCTGGTAAAAATATATAAGTCAAAGCTGACGGAGGTATTGGCTCTGCAGGGTCTGGACCTTACCGTTGAGACCGGGGAGCTGACGGCGATCATCGGGAACAGCGGCAGCGGCAAGTCAACCTTTCTGAATATGATAGGGGGGCTTGACAAGCCCAGCGCGGGCGCGCTCTCCGTTGCGGGAAGCAATCTCTTTACCATGACGGAGAAGCAGCTGGTGCGGTATAAGCGCGACACGGTAGGGTTTGTCTGGCAGAACAACGGGCGAAACCTGCTGCCCTATCTGACCGCGGTGCAGAATGTCATGCTGCCCATGAGGCTGTCCGGCAGGAGGAAAAAGAGAGCGAGGGCGCTGGAGCTCCTGGAGATGGTCGGCATGAGCCATCGGAAAAACAGCCGGCTGAATACCATGTCGGGAGGCGAGCAGCAGAGGATTGCAATTGCCATTGCGCTGGCCAACAGCCCGAAGCTTCTGCTTGCGGATGAGCCTACCGGAAGCGTGGATACCGCCACGGCAGACTATATATTCGACGTGTTTACGGAGCTGAACAAAAACGGGCAGACAATACTTATCGTCACCCACGACATAGCGCTTTCAAAAAAGGTCCGCAGAGTGGTGGCGATCAGGGACGGAAAGATAAGCAGCGAGCGCGTGCTGAAGGAGGCTTATGCGGACCGTCTGAAGGAGGCCACCGTAAACTGGCGGGAGGAGGAGACCCAGGATGAGTATGCGATTCTCGACCGCGCTGGGCGCGTCCAGATCCCCAGGGAGCTGTTGAATTCATTGAAGCTGGACGGGAATAAGGTGAGGATTGAGATGAAGGACGGAAAGGTGATTTTAAGCGGCTCGGAGAAGAAATAGAGCAAAAAACAACTAGAAAAAACGGGTGAAAAAATCAATAAATATCAATTTTTTGCGGATTGCCCTCCCTACTGACAGAGCTTATAATGAGGCTGTAAAGTCAGTAGGGAGGGCGTTTTAGAGCGTCCGAGAGCAGCTTTCAAGAGGGAATTAGCGAAGGAAAGAGAACAGACGCCAAAATGGCTTTACACTTTAGAGCTGTCGCGCAGCGACTTAAGACGCGTGAAGCCATGAAGGCGTCCGAGAGCAGCTTTCAAGAGGGAATTAACGAAGGAAAGCTGACTCTCAGAGGTCAGACGCCAAAATGGCTTTACACTTTAGAGCTGTCGCGCAGCGACTTTAATAGGAGGTAAATATGGAATTGGAAATCAAAAAAATCTGCGAATACGAGGGGTCTACGCTGCTGGGAATGAACGGAGGGCAGCCGGAGAGCCCGGACGGCAGGTATCTGGTGTATGCCAGAAAACCGTCCCTGGCGGAAAGCCGGACGGAGCTTTGGATCTGCGAGAGAGACAAGAGCGGAGCCCTGATCAATCACAGAGAGGTGTTCGTGGTTTCCTGCGGCAATCACAACGGACCTTCGGCAACCTTTGTGGACAATGAGCATATTGTCTTCAGGGACAGCATCAATAAGCTGTCGGCGTTCAGAATTTTCAACGTACATACGGGTGAAACAAAATACGGGCCCATATTTGCGAAGGAGAGTCATTGTGCGGAAAACGGCTGGTATCCCTTCTCGATCTCCGAGAATTTTCTTGGGAAAAATCCGGATTATCCTGAGATCGACAAATGCGGAATCTATCTTCTGGAGCTTGCCACAGGGAAGGTGAAATGTGTGGCTGACAAGGAGAAGGTACTGAATATGGCGGTGGAGCATGGGTGTGTGCCCAACGAACACACCACATCCATGAGCCATGTGCAGCTGAATCCTTCCGCAACCAGGGTCATGATGCGCCTCAGCGTGGACAACTGCCCGATTTTCGGTGCGTTGGGCTGTATCGATCTGGAGACCGGCAAAACCCATATGATTCTTGATAAGCCTGTGCATCAGCTGTGGTTTGACGATGACACTTACATGGCCACCAGGCAGTATCACGACGGCACAAGGATAGAGATGGAGAGCAGCCGTATACAGCGCTTCACTCTGGACGGGGAGTGCCTGGAGACGCTGGGCGGAATCGGCAACCATATCGACGGCTCTCCCGACAGGGAGTATTATACGGGCGACAGGGCATATCCGGGTTATCCCGCAGACATTTTCCTCTACAAAAGAGGGCAGGTGGAACCCATAGCAACCTTCGGCGGCCAGAATTTCCAGGATATTGTCTGGAAGAAAAAGGTACATCCCAATCCCACATTTTCCAGGGACGGAAAGAGAATTTACTTTAACCATCCCGTCAGCGAGGACAGAACAGAGAGCTGCTATGTTGAGATTGAGTCTTTATTGAAGTAGAAGCGTTATTGAACCCCCGCTGCCTGCGGCGGGGGTATTGAATTGTGCGCATGTCAGGGCACGCAAGAGGTGAAAAGGTGAAAATGAAGTATGATAAACTGCCCGTGCAGGTCAATGCCTTTTTGAAGGAAAGAGGAATAGGGGAACAGGATATTCTCTACACAGCGCAGACGGATCTGAATGCGGAGGGCGCATTTGCGGACGGTTATCTGGTGCTTACGAGGAATGTGCTGGGAATAATTCTGGCGCCGGTTATAGAGGGCAGGACCCACTATTTCAGAGGCAGCAGCTTCCTTACGGGAAAGGCAGACCTGACAGGGGATTTTGATTATGAGGAAGATACGGGAACGGGAGAGGAATGGACGGCACAGTTTGTGGCGCTTGACAAATTAGAGCGGCTTTGGATAGAAAACGGTGTGGGCTGTAATCTCCTGATCGGAAAATGGGAAGATAAGGAGCATTGTCTGACCATGTTTACCCATCTGCAGAAGCGCAGCCTGGCCAGGCTTGTACGGGGCATCGAGCAGATGAAGCGGGGAGGGACTCCGGATTTTGACGCGGAGGCGGATGGATATTGTCCCAAATGCGGCAGAATGTACCCGGACAGGGAGCGAAGGGTCTGCCCCAACTGCATGGATAAGCGCAATGTGTTTTTCAGGGTGTTCGGGTATTTTAAACCATACAGAGTGAATTTTGTAATTATGATGGCGATAATTGTCGTCACGTCCCTGCTGAATCTGATATGGCCTTATTTAAACGGTAACATCCTATATAATAAGGTCCTGGCAAAGGACCCTGAATTTTTAAGCGGGCTGGGGCTTGGGGCCGACAGCTATGTGACGGCGCTTCTTGCCCTGGTGCTCGCAATGGTGGCTACCAAGCTTGTCTTGCTGGTGTTTCATATTCTGCAGGGTGTTCTGACCGCGCGGATGGTCATCGGTGTGGTCAGGGATCTGAAGCAGGATATATTCCGCAAGATGGGGCAGCTGTCCATCAGCTTTTACAGGAGCAGGCAGACCGGCGGTCTGATGACCAGGGTGCTCAGCGACGCCAGCCGTATTACGGGCTTTTTTGTGGATGATGCGCCGTATTTTCTTGTGCATGGTCTGACCATGATTGCCACGATCGTGGTGATGTTTGCCATGAATCCCTGGATGGCATTGATCTCGGTGGTGATGCTGCCGGTTCTCTTTGGGCTGAACCGGTACCTGAGGCCCAGGATCTGGGTGATGTTCGGGCGGCGCCACAGGGCGGAGCGCTCCATGAACAGTCTGATCAACGACAATCTGACAGGCTCCCGTGTGGTGAAAAGCTTCGGCCAGGAGCGGAAGGAGATACAGCGTTTTGAGGGTTATAGCAGGCGGCTGAAGGATTCGGAGATTGCCATTTCCTACAGGCAGAATTGGTTCCAGCTGGTGTACGGAGGCGCCAGGGAGCTTGCGTCCATGGCCATATGGGCGCTGGGCGTCTATCTCATCATGCAGAGAACGGGAGATATGCAGCTGGGCACGCTGATTACCTTTGTGGGGTATGTGGGGCAGCTGCAGGGACCCATGAACTTCTTTGCACGCATTCCCAACAGGTGGGCGGACAGCATGAACAGCGCCCAGCGTATCTTTGAGATTATCGACGCGGTGCCAGAGGTTCTGGAGGCGCAGAAGCCCAGACGCCTGGAGGAGCCCAGGGGCGATATAGAGCTTGACAATGTGACCTTTGGCTATGAGATAAACAGACCTGTGTTAAAGGATGTGAAGCTTCATATTCCGGCGGGAAGCATGGTGGGAATCGTGGGGCGCTCCGGGGCGGGTAAGACCACGCTGGTGAATCTGATCTCCAGGATGTATGATGTACAGGAGGGTGAGATCAGGCTTGACGGCATCCCCATCAAGGAGCTTGCGTTTACGGATTTGCGGAAGAATGTAGCGATGGTTTCCCAGGAGACTTATATTTTTATGGGGACCGTGGCGGAGAATATCGCCTATGCCAATCAGGAGGCCGGCCTTAAGGAGATCATGACGGCGGCAAAGCTTGCCGGCGCCCATGAGTTTATTATGAGGATGCCGGACGGCTATGATACCAGAATCGGCTCCTCCGGCAGGCAGCTCTCCGGCGGAGAGAGGCAGAGGATATCCATAGCAAGGGCAATCCTTGCCAATCCGAAGATTTTGATTTTAGACGAGGCTACGGCCTCCGTGGACACGGAGACGGAGAGAGTGATCCAGAAGGCGTTGAATTATCTGGTGCAGGGCAGGACCACGATTTCCATTGCCCACAGGCTGTCCACGCTGCGGGATGCGGATTACCTTGTGGTCATTGACCACGGGGAGGTGACGGAGCAGGGTACCCACGCGGAGCTGTTTGCATTGAAGGGAACCTATTACAAGCTTCAGGAACTGCAGACGAAGGCGCTGCAGCTGAAAGGAGAGATAGGAGGATGAGGATATGAGTGATTTTCAGCTGTCACAGATGGAAAAAGAGACGGAGGAAATGCTGCGCGTCAGATATCTGAACGACGAGAACGCGGTTTTCCGGAGGACGGGGACAGGTTTTTTAAGCCTGAAGATAGGGGAGGAATTTTATCCCAGAGTAGTTGTGGTCAGAATGTTTCCCTTCTCCGACAGGGACGAGTTTATCTCTGTCAGGACGGCGGAGGAGCGCTCCAGGGAGATAGGCATTGTGGAGAAAATGTCCGGGGTGAGCAGGGAAACGGCCGAGATGCTGGAGGAACAGCTGACACTGCGGTATTTTACGCCGGTGATTAAGAAAATAATCAAAATAAAGGACGAATACGGATTTGCATACTGGAATGTGGTCACGGACCATGGAGCGTGTAACTTTACGATCCGCATGGGCGGTAATTCTGTCATTCATTTATCGGATGCAAGGATTCTGATCATGGATATAGACGAGAATCGCTTTGAGATTCCCGACATCAATGAGCTGACGCCTGCGGAGCGCAAAAAACTGGATTTGTTTCTGTAAAAGGGGCGGTTTACAAGGTGATATTATTATACGATTTATCAGAAGAAAACTTGGAGCTGTGCAGTCTGAAGCAGGGGGAGGAGATCTATTACTGCCTGCCTCTGGATATCGGTCTGAACGGCGATTATCAGTCGGATTCCTATGTGATAATGACTGACAGGCGCCTGCTGGTGCTTAGGGACAGGGCGCTTGCGGTGGATTTTCCCCTGGAGGAGTGCGACAGTATCCACAGCGAACCGCAGATTGCCTGCGGCATACTCTTTGTGAGACGGGCGGGAAAGGATGTTCTGCTGGGCAGATATACCGCAAAGCACCTGACAAGGTACTCTTATCTGGCGAGAGGAATGGTCATTTTAAAGAGCGGGCGCAGGGACAGGGTGGTCAGCCATGAGTACGAAAAGAGCTGTCCCAAGTGCGGGCGGGCGCTGCCCGGAACCAGGGAGTGCCCTCACTGCAGCGGCAACAGGAAGAGTTTATTTAAGGATTATATGTCTATGGTCAAGCCCTATATGGGGCAGATGGGTGCGATTATCGTACTGATGTTTGTGTCTGCCGCCATCGGGCTGTTAAGCCCCATGGTGCAAAGATACCTGGTGGATGATCTGCTTATCGCGGAGGGTAAGACGTACAGGGATGCCCTTCCCTGTCTGGCGGCGATGCTTGTGCTTTCGCTGGGCGTCATATTTGTGAACACGGGAAAGAATTATATGTGTGCCAGGCTGGGCTCTTATATCAGCGAGGGGCTGAGGCGTCAGGTGTTTGAGAAGGTGCAGAAGCTTTCGCTTTCCTTTATCACGGACAGAAAGCCCGGAGAGCTGATGAACAGGATCGTGAGGGATACCAACAGAATCAAGGATTTCTGCAGCGAGGTATTCTGCAATATGTTTACCATCGTCATATCCTTTATCTTTGTTTTGACCTATATGCTGACCATGAACTGGAGGCTTGCCATACTGGCCTTTATCTTTGTTCCGGTGTCGGTGGGGCTGTCCATCGGCTGGAGAAAAAAGATCCGCAGGCGTTTCCGCATGCAGGGCGTGAAGGACGACAAGCAGCACAGCCGGCTGCAGGATGTGATTTCCGGCATGGCGGTGGTGAAGTCTTACGGTCAGGAGAATAAGGAGGCGGAGAGCTTTGACCGGGCGGCGGAGGAGTTTGCGGCGATCGAGCGGGCGAACGAGACGTTTTTTGCCATATTCTTTCCTGTATTGACCTTCCTGCTGGGGCTTGGAAGCTATCTTGTGACCTTTTTCGGAGGCAGGGCGACGCTTGCCGGGGAGATGACCGCAGGCGAGCTGATGCAGTTTATCACCTACTCGGGCATGCTGTACGGGTATGTGGGCTGGATCAGCAATATGCCCAGGCATTTGATGAACCTGATCACCAGCATGGAGCGCATTTCGGACGTGATGAACCAGGAGCTGACCATCTGTGACGGAGCCGACGCAGTGGATCTGGACATTAAGGGGGAGGTTGAGTTTCGGCATGCCTCCTTTGGCTATAAGTCCTATCAGCCCGTACTTGAGGATATCAGCCTTAAGGTCAACAGAGGTGAGATGATAGGTCTGGTGGGCGCCTCCGGAACCGGAAAGTCTACCCTGATTAACCTTATCATGCATTTGTATGAGATAGACGACGGAGAGATCCTGATAGACGGCGTGGATATCCGTAATATCCGGCTTGAAAAGTTCCACAGTCAGATAGGCGTGGTGCTGCAGGAGAACTTCCTGTTTGCGGGGACCATCTATAATAACATTCGCTTCGCGAAGCAGGACGCCACCCACGAGGAGGTCGTCCGCGCCGCGAAAATGGCAAATGCCCACGACTTTATCTGCCAGACGCCGGACGGCTACAATACCTATGTGGGCGAGCACGGCTATAATCTGTCCGGGGGCGAGAGACAGCGTATCGCTATTGCCAGGGCGATTTTGAGCAATCCACGGCTTTTGATTCTGGACGAAGCCACGGCGAGCCTTGACACGGAGAGCGAATATCTGATTCAGAAGGCGCTGGAACGCCTGACGGAGGGCCGGACCACCTTTGCAATCGCTCACCGCCTTTCCACTCTGAAGGATGCGGACAGACTGGTGGTTATCGACGGGCATCACATTGCGGAGATGGGCAGTCATGACGAGCTGATGGCTCGGAAGGGAATTTACTATGGCCTGGTGCAGGCGCAGCTGCAGATGCAGGCATAGGGCTGACGGTGCAGCCTTTCTCACAACGAAGAAGATAAAACGCCAGGCGAGCCTGTTCGCCTGGCGTTCTTCCTGCCGTCTGCGCAGGTATTCATTCCTGCGGTGTGGTCTTAATTACTCCGTCATGTGCATCTTGCGGTAGGCGGTGGGAGACACGCCGTACTTTGCCTTGAATCGGGAAAGAAAATAGGTGGGGTTGCCGTAGCCGAGCATGTCGGCAATGTCGGCAACCTTTATTTTATTGTCCTGCACAAGCAGCCTTGCCGCCTCCTCCAGCTTGCGGTCGGAGATGTATTCGGAGAAGTTGGTGCCTGTATTTTTCTTGAACAGACGGCTCAGGTGGCTGTCTGTCATCTGCATTTTTCTCGCGATGGAATTCAGATTTGCGTCGGCAAGGTCCTGCTCGATGTACATGTATATATTGTTCATGATCTGCTCGCTGCGCGTGCTGAGAACATGCTGGTTTTCCTGCTGGTAGTTCTGGATACAGGAGATCAGGTAATCGCAGAAGTGCTCGAAGCCGGGGTCTGCGCGCAGCACCGTGCTGCAGGAGCTCTGTACCATGGGGTGGGAGAAGCCGTTTTCCTGAAAAAACAGCTTAACCGCAGAGAAGGATTCCTCTGCAAAGCGGTACATTTCCGAGAAGGAATACGCTGTGCCGCCATGACGCGGGAGGCTGGTACAGGTGTCCCTGTAACGGCGCAGATATTCGTACAGATCCTCGTAAGCCCTGGTGCGCAGGTGGTTTTGGATGGCGCTTGCCACGCCCACGTCCATTTTTCCCGTGCTGGTCTCGAGCTCCCGGATCTGGCTGATGGAAAGCCTTCGATCATAGCCTAAAAGCAGGCTGTAGCGCAGATGCCTGTGCAGATAGAGCGTTTCTTTTTCCATTTCCTGATACGTGGGCACGGCATTGCTGTAAAATATGTTGATGGCATATTCGGGGGCGGCGTTGTAGAGATTCATCTTCAGGGAATCGCTCAACACCCGCAGGTTGTAATTGCTGTAATTCATATAGTACATCAGGCAGTCCGAACCGCGCTGGGAGGAAAACTGGAACAGTATCTTGTTTACGGAGAGATTCTCGCGTATGATCTGGTCGAAAAGCTCCAGGATATCCGGGCTGGCGGAAGCGCCCTCCATATTGTGGTAGTCGATGATAATGCCGCTGAAATATGGCCGGGAGCCGAAAGCGTCTTCATTTTCATAGGGAACTGTAATTTCCACTATCCGGTCCTCCTCCTTATTTTTGGGGGAGGTAAAGAGCAGAATCAGCACCGAAAGCATAACGGTCAGCATCAGCAGCAGCAAAAAGCCCTGAAGGTTGTAAAACGACTGCCTGAAAAGGGACCATCCGGCCAGCGCAGGCTCATAATAGCAATAGCCCAATTCACTGTTCTGTGAAGGAATATAGCAAAAATAGTAGTCGGGCAGGCTGAGGTCCCTGTATGTGTACACAGCCTCCGGCGGAGTCGAAGCAGCCATAGAGGCGGAGCGCGCAAATTCGGAGATGGTGGCAACCAGCCTCCAGGAAAGGGGACTGTAGCCTTTCGTGAACAGAACCTGCCCGTTCTTTAATACTGCGAGAGTTGAAAGAGACGAGGCGAAGGGAAGCTCTGCGCCCTGATCCTCCATAATGGCGGCACAGGCTGCGGCATTTTCGCAGACGGACGCCTTCTGGGCGTTTTGGGTCTTCAGAATGGCAAGCCGGCACAGCGGCAAAAAGACCGCAAGCAATACTAAAAATATGATTATAAGCTGAAACCTGCGGCGAATGCCCGGGTTTTTTACAAAATTGCCCCACATGGTTATGATCCTTCTATGTGAAAGTGGAAGTTTTCGGTTAAGCCGTCAAATGACGCATAGGAGAATAGTATCATAGTTTTTTAAAAGCCACAAGCAATAATTCTTATTTATTTTTGCTTTTTTTTCAGGCTGATATCAATATATGAGCAGCTTGTAATCACCATAAAAACACATTTATGAATAAAGTATGAACAATATCAAAAAATGAATAGGTAAAAAAGTGTAAAAAAATTCAGTGGGCAAGAATTACTTACTGACATTTCAGGAAATTTATGATATTCTTATTTAATAGATATCTTTACCCTTTTTATGCCCGGAGGGAAATGCCGGGGATCATTTGTGATTCTGCAGGGGCTGCACATATTTATGCCAAAGTATACAAGGGGGTATGAAAAATGCGAATGGGTTCAGAGGTAAAGGCGGGGAAGTACAATTTTAATTATGGGTGGCATTTTACGCTTGCGGACACCTTTCCGCTGAAGAAGGCGCTTACGGCTACGGCGGACGAAAAGGGGAGGCTTTTTTTTGAGAGAGATTACCTGGAAGAAGGGTGGAAGGAGGTCAGTCTTCCGCACACCTTTAATGACGAGGATCTGTTTGTAAACCGCATCGAGGATGCGGGAAGCGGGCAAAAGAGAACCTTCTCCTGTTACCGCAAGTGGTTCAGGCTGGGGGAAGCCGGGGAATCCGGGAGGGCTGAAGTGTCCGGGAAAGCCGGGGCGTCAGAGAAACGGAGTATGCCCGGGGAACCAAAGGCTTTTACTGAGGATCAAAAGGCTTTTCTGGAGGAACAAAAGGTATTCCTTGAGAATCAAAAGGTTTTTCTTGAGATAGAAGGAATCCGCCAGACCTGTTATCTTTACATAAACGGAAAGCCGGCGGGATATTATGAGGCGGGCGCTTTCCCTGTCGGCTTTGACATTACGGAATTTCTGACGGAGGATGAGGAGCAGCTGATTGCCATTGCCACAGACAGCACCTCCTCCAGAAACATGGACTATATCAGTGCGGAAACCCCTAACCATCCCGAAGCGGTTCCGGGGGATTTCGTGGCGGCGATGACTTCAAAGGGGCAGCTGCCCGATACCCGGGCGGGGGTGGCATACCAGTGGAACTGCAATGACTTTAACCCCACGGTGGGAGGGCTGTCCAGAAATATTTATTTACATATTAAGCCTAAGACCTATCTGACTCTCCCCCTGTACAGCAATTTAAAGACCAAGGGCGTCTATGTCTATGCCACGGATTTCGATATTGAAAACCGGACGGCAAAACTGCATGTGGAGGCGGAGGTCAGGAACGAGAGCGACGCGGAGGCTAAGGCATATCTTGAGGTGACTTTCATGGATGCCCACGGCCATGTGGCGGCAAAGTTTCGGGGCGGTGAAAAAAGTCTTGAGGCTTCGGGGCAGCTTGAGGCCTTCCGGACCGTTATACCCCCAAATGCCTACCGCAGAACGGACGGCGGCTTTGAGCCCGTGGACGAGACGGAGGCGGGGGAGGTTGAGACCGGGTCGTACAGGGTGGAGGTACTGACGGCGGAAGCGGAAGCATCCGGTCTGAATTTCTGGGATATCGAGAATCCTTATCTGTATCATGTGTGCGTGAAGCTTTGGGTGGACGGCAGGCCGGCGGATGAGCAGGAGCTGGACACGGGATTTCGGAAGGTCGCTTATGGGGGCGGCTCCGGGCTTGAGATAAACGGGGCGAAGGTATGGCTGACAGGCTATGCTCAGAGAGCCACCAACGAGTGGGCGGCTCTGGGCTGTGCCCCTGACTGGCTTAAGGATGAGGATGCGAGGCTGATCAGGGAAAGCAACGCTAACCATATACGCTTTATGCATGTAGCCGGTTCGCCCGCGGATATCCGCTCCTATGACAGGTTCGGCGTGGTTTGTACCCAGCCGGCGGGAGACAAGGAGCGGGAGGTCTTCGGCAGACAGTGGAAGCAGCGCGTGGAGCTGATGCGGGATATCATAATCTATTTCAGGAACAGTCCCAGCATCGTTTTCTGGGAGGCGGGAAACAATTCCATAGGAAAGGAACATATGCGGGAGATGCGTCTCCTGAAGGAAAAGCTGGACCCTCACGGCGGCAGGTATATGGGCTGCCGCACCATCAACACCCAGGAGGTTATCTCGGAGGCGGAGTATGCGGGCACCATGCTGAACCGTCATGCCGCAACCTTTATCGCCGGGCAGGTTCCCATCACGGAGACGGAGTATTTGCGGGAGGAGTCGCCAAGGCGTGTGTGGGATGATTTTACGCCGCCCTTTTATGACTATGACAATCTTTGGCTGGGCAAAGGCGGCAGAAAGCAGACGGGCTATGACTTTTATGACCTGACGGCAGAGGAGTTCGCCCTGGCGGCGGCATCGGGCTATCAGGAGTTCTTCCATGACAGGGTGGGCGGCGCATCCGGCAGGAATCTGTATTCCGCGGCGGCAGCCCTCTGCTGGACGGATTCCGCACAGCACGGCCGGCAGTCCTGCAGCGAGAACGGCAGAATGAGCGGCAGGGTGGATGCGGCGCGGGTGAAAAAGCAGAGCTTCCGGGTATTTCAGGTGATGCAGTCGCCGGCGGCTGACGTGGCGATACTGGGGCACTGGAACTATCCGCAGGAAAGCCCCGAGGCTTACAGATATGCCCTGAAGGAATTTGACGGGACTGCCTGGGTAAAGACGGGGGCTTATGATTACAGGAATCCCAAAGACAAGACGGTCTATGTGGTGGGCAGCTACTGCGTCGCAAGAGTGGAGCTGTGGGTGAACGGCAGGCTCGTGGGCAGCTGTGAAAAGCCCGTAAATACCTTTATTTTTCCGATTCCCCATGTGGACGTGACCCAGTCGGGCAGTATTCGGGCAGACGCTTACGACTATCAGGGAAGGCTTGTGGCCACAGATACGCTGGAGACTGCGGGAGAGCCTGCGAGGCTGAAGCTGACCGCTGTATGCGGGGAGGAGGGCTTTTTTGCCGACGGCGCGGACGTGGCGTACATAGATATCGAGGTTCAGGATAAGGACGGGCGCGTGTGTCCTCTCTGCGACAGTAAGCTCCGTTTCAGGACAGAGGGTCCGGCGGAATTCCTGGGAGGCTATAACAGCGGGCGTTTTAAAGGCCCTGACAGGGACGACAGTGTGATCCATAAAAATTACGTCTATGCGGAATGCGGGACCAACAGGGTATTTCTGCGGGCCGGCAGGGTTCCCGGAGAAATAACCGTGACTGCGGTAATGGAGAGGGAGAGCGGTGGTGGCGGAGCGCAGGGGGAAGCGATTCAGCAGAGCGTTGTGCTGCATACCGTAGAGGCAGACATGCGAAGCCTGACGGAGGCGCTTCCACGGCATCAGACAGCGAGGCTGACAAAAGATTTTATTTCTGACAATTTCTCTCCTGAAAATTTTGTCAGGAAAGACGCGTTTCCGGCAAATGTCCCTGCGGACGCCGCAAAATATACGAAGAAAGAGGGGCTCTACTGTAAGGTGCTGGTGAACGGTCAGGAGCCGGATACGCGGGGCATCATGAGCAGGGTGGACAACGGCAGTATTTACAGCCCTATTCTTTATATTCTGAAATCCATGCACGGAAGCAGGCCGGAGGCATTTTCCTATTCCTATAAGGATAAGGTGCTGACCATAGACAGCGGGGCATATCATGTGGAGGCGGAGGCGGGCCATACCCATATGCTGGTAAACGGGGAGGAAAATCTTCTGAACGGGCAGCCCTATGAGGATGGCGAGGGCAACCTGATCGTGGAGATCAACGCGGTCATTTCCTATATTCAGGGAGTTTCGGCGGGCTATGACGAGATGGCGAATCTGTTCAGGATCAGCTGGTAAAGATCCGGTGAGGCGGAGTATGATATTGAAAAGATTCTGGAGGAAACGGAAGAAATATGGAACCCATTTTAATTGGAAGGATTGATATATCGAGGGCGGGGAAGAACTGCAAAATATTGCTGGGGGATATCGACGGGGACGGGCGCATGGAGCTTGTGTGCGTTCAGCCTGACGGCGGAATCGACGACCGCTATGTACCCCATATGGCAGTGTGCCTGACGGCGTTTTCACTGACGGGGGAGCTCCTTTGGCAGGTGGGCGAGCCTGTGGCGCAGCCCGGGGGTCCCGGTTCGGATTATCCGGTGCAGATAGCCGATATCGACGGGGACGGAAGGCCGGAGGTGCTTGCCGTCATGAATAAGGTCCTTTTGGTGCTGGACGGTGCAAGGGGGCAGGTGAAGAAGGAGTTTCCATTGAACAGACTGCCTCAGCTTGCCTCCCGTGACCCCAGGTTTCCCCAGGGGGAGGGCTGCCCTAATGCCCATGACTGTATTATCGTCGCCAATTTACGGGGAAGGGAAACGCCAGGGGATATTATTTTGAAGGACCGGTACGAAAACCTGTGGGCGTTGGACGGGGACTTTAACCTGCTCTGGACCCACAGCGGCAATGTGGGGCATTTTCCCCTTGCCTGCGATATCGACGGGGACGGGCGCGACGAGGTGATGGCGGGCTATGACCTGCTTTCGCCGGAGGGGAAGGTCCTTTGGTCCTGTAAGGATCTGGACGATCATGCGGACTGCCTCTGGATGGGGGATGTCAACGGCGACGGAAAGCCCGAGCTATGTGTGGGAGGCAGCGTAACCTGTCTCTATGACGCGGAGGGAAGGGAGCTGTGGCGGTATGACGGCTCCATTGAGTCCCAGCATGTGGCGCTTGGAAAATTTCTTCCCGACAGCCCGGGGCTTCAGGTGGCGGGGCTGGACAGAATCCGCCGGGGAGACGGCCACAAGGGGCAGCATGACGGCAAGGACGGCATGTTCCTTTTAGACTGCCAGGGCAGGGAGCTCTGGAAGGAGGACCGCCGGACAAAGGGCTGGCTTACCATTGTCAACACTTTCCGCAACTGGGCGGGGGAGGGGAGGGATTATATTCTTGCCTACCGCAGAGGCGGCGGAGTCAAGCCTGCCCTGTACAACGGGGAGATGGAGGCTGTGGTGACCTTCCCTGAGGACGGATATGTGCTGAGCGGGGATTTGTTCGGGCGCGGCTGCGAGGATGCGGTCATCTATGCGGACGGAACGGCATGGCTTTACTCGGGCAAGCCCTATGACCTGGGGCAGAAGCCTTCCGGACGGGCAATTCCCCAGACGGGCAGACTGTACCGCTCTACCCTGTATCCCGGTTGCGTGTACGGGGAGTGAACGGAAGAAAAACTGCAGAGACGGAACAAATATTAGGAGGAGCTTTTATTATGTCGGAAATGAAATTAATTTATGAGAACGCACTTGGCAGTGAGGAGGATATAAAGGGCTTTATTCTGGAGGGCAGCGCAAAGCTTTCCTTCCCGGAGGGGAAGCTCAGGATGGAAAACGCCATTAGCGCGCAGCAGGGCCAGAAGGCGAACTATGTGCTGTGGTGTCCTGTGGATTTTCCCTCCGATGTAAGGGTGGAGTGGAAATTCCAGCCGCTGACGGAGCCGGGACTGGCTATTCTGTTCTTTGCCGCAAAGGGAAGGAACGGGGAAGACATCTTTGACGAGGCGCTGACAAAGAGGACAGGGGAGTATGCGCAGTATCATCACGGCGATATCGATGCCTTTCATGTGTCGTACTTTCGCAGGAAGGAGCCGGATGAGAGGGCGCTGCACACCTGCAATTTAAGAAAAAGCTACGGCTTTCATCTGGTGTCCCAGGGAGGAGACCCGATACCGGACGCGGACGACTGCGGGCAGATGTATAAGATCGCATTGGAAAAGAAGGGAAATCTGGTTCGTTTTCTGGTGGAGGAGGTCGAGGTATTCCGGTTTGAGGACGACGGCGAAGCCTACGGACCGCTCCTTGGCGGCGGAAAGATCGGATTCCGTCAGCTGGCTCCCATGATTGCGGAGTACGCGGACCTGAAGGTCTACGCGCTGTAATATAATGTAAAAACACATTTATAATGTTAGAAAAGAATGCTAAAAGGAGAAAGGAAATGCAGCTAGACGATTTGTTTTTGAAAGCATGCCAGAACGGGCAGAAAAGTGTAGTCATCACTTTCTTAAAAAAGGGCGGAATCAATGTTGACAAGAGGGATAAGGACGGCTTTACCCCCCTGCATTACGCGTGCAAAAAGGGGGCGCGGGATATTGTAAAGCTTCTGCTTGAGAACAATGCGGATGTGAATATGGCCTCCAACGCCAGCGTCACGCCCCTTCATTTTGCGGCGCAGCTTGGCAACCAGGAGGTTATACAGTGTCTGCTGGACGCGGGGGCGGACATCAATGCCACGGACAGGATGGGAAAGAGCGTCCTTATTTACAGTGTGCTTGCCAAGAAGGTGGAGACGGCAAAATATCTGATCGCCAAGGGAGCGGATGCGTCTGTCAAGGACAACGAAAACAGGACGGCGGTGGATTATGCCAACGCTCTTGGACTGCCTTATTTTTTGGCGGAGGTATCCACGGATTCCCTGGGGGAAACGGACGCCTACGGCAACACCCCCCTACACCAGGCCAGCTTCAACGGACAGAGCGAGGTCGTGAAGGTGATGCTGGCGAAGGGGGAATCTGATGTAAACGTCGTGAATAACGACGGTGAAACGCCGTTGTTCGTAGCGGTGGACAATGACAATATCTATGTGTCGGAGCTCCTTCTGGGGGCGGGCGCACAGCCGGACAAGGGAACGAACGAGGGAGTATGTCCCATTCACGTGGCGGCAATGAACGGGAATGAGCATATGGTCGGGGTGTTGGTCAAGCACGGCGCGGATATCAACTGCCGCACAAGGGACGGCGAGACCGCTTTGATTATCGCGGCGAGAAACGGGCTGAACAATGTGGTGTCGGAGCTGACCGCGAAGGGAGCGGATGTGACGTGCGCCGACGAGGCTGAGCATACCGCACTGTACTATGCCACGGAGAACGGCTATAACGAGATCGTGGAGATTTTGCTGATGGCAGGGGCGGAATCTTAAACGCCGGACGTACAGGGCCTGCCGGCATGAGGGATCGGCAAAAGAAAAAAAGATGGGAGAAAGGAAGGTATAGAGCGATGGTAATCGATTATGAGGAGAGCAGTGAAAAGGTGGAAAAGGTATTGGCGGGTGAGCTGGATCTGGCAGCAGGCGAGCTTTGGCCGCTGATCTATTATTTGATTGTCATGATTCGTGATCCGGAGAGCGATCAGGAATATATAGACAAAAGCCTGATACTTTTTGAGAAGATGCTGCAAAAGATAGATCAGGACGAAGACGACGATATGCAGCTGGTCTTTGAGGCGGCGTATAATATTATCGGCTGGAAAGGCCCGGTAGAGAAGGTGCTGGAGCTTATGGCGGAGGCGAAGGTGGATTTTACCGAGCCCAGGTATTATGAGAGAAAGCTGACAAACCTTAGGGATTATCTTCTGGAGAACAGGCTCAGCATCAGGCTGGTGGCGAAGCTGGCGGAGCTGGGCGTGGACTTGAACGAGCCGCTGATCAAGGGCAGGACGCCGGCGTTTATCGTCGCCAGCAAGCAGAGGATGGTCTCCTGGGGAAGCGGCCCCAGCAAGGAGGAGGAGTATGCAAAGCTTTCGGAGGAGTATTTCAGCGTGGAGTCTATGGAGGCGCTGAACGCGGACGGCACCTCTGCGGCGCATGAGGCGGTCAGACGGGATCATTATGAGCTGCTGGAGGTTATGCTGAAAAAGGGTATCAATGTGAATGTGACGGAGGACCAGCCCTATGTTGCGGGAAATACGATGCTGATGATAGCCTGCGCTTACGGTTTCCCCAAGACGGTTAAAATGCTGATGGACGCGGGGGCAGACGACAGTCTGATCAATGTGGAGGGCGAGACGGCGGCACATATGGCGGTCTCTATAAAGGTGCGTTTTAAGGAGATAAGCCACGATGAGAGAGTGGAAATGCTCAAATGCCTGAAAACGGTGGATATTCCCGGAAAGAACGGCAGGACTCCCCTCATGGAGGCCCAGAATTATGATCTGCATGCCTCATATAAGCTGACACCTGTCTTTATAGAGAAGGGTGCGGACGTAAATCGCGCGGACGACAAGGGAAATACCGCTCTGATGCTTCATTCGGAGTGGTATTGCGACAAGGAAGTATTTAAGGCGATGGTGAAGGCGGGGTATGACATAAACGCCAGGAACAAGGCAGGAAACACGGTGCTGCATTATGCCATGAAAAACGGCTGCAGCGAGGTTGCGGTCTACCTTATCAAGAAGGGCGGCGACGTAAACATTGCCAATGAAAAACAGATAACACCCATGCAGATCGCAGTGGAGAACGGAATGGACGAAGTGCTTGCGTTTCTGTAGGGTCTGTTTCAGCGATGTCGTCAGACAGAGCTGCAGCGGGTAACGTGGCTTTGAAGCATTGCCCGCAGGAAAAATTTTATGGCAGGAGGTAATGGCGCATCCTGTTTTTCCGGCTGCAACCGGGAGTGGCATAGTGCGTCGAATCAGATGAAGCAACAGAAGAAAACATGGCAACCGATAGCCTACGCGTTTTTTTTCCTGGCTGTCGTACTGGTTTTATTTTTCATCTACACAACGCTGAACAGAGAGCGTATTCAGGAACAGAACAGAGTCTACGCGGAGGACAGCGCCCGGCAGACGGTGACCCGCATTGAGAGCGAATTTGACAATGCGCTGCAGCGCATCCGAAACAGCGCTTATCTGGTCAGCACAGGAGGAAACGGCCTGCAGATCAATGTGGAGCTGCTTAAGGGGCTGGAGGAAAACACTACCTTTGACACGGTATGCTTTACCAATGCCCAGGGGGTCAATCTCGCCTCCGGCGGAGAGACCACCGACAGCACGAACAGAGATTATTTTGCCCGGGGAATGCGCGGGGAGAGCGGTCTTGAGGTCGTGACGGAGTCCAGAATCACAGGCAGGCCCATGATGACCTTCTACGCACCCGTCTATGTGGATAATGATATCGTGGGAATGTTTCTGGGACTGTGCTATACGGAGGATTATATGCGGAACATGCTTTCCGCCAGCTACTTTGGAGAGACGGCGGATGTGTTCCTCTGCACCCAGGAGGGTAAGGTGATCGCAAGCTCCGGGGACGGAACCTACGGGGACGATCTGCTGAACTATCTTACGGAATCGGGCGTTATCGATGCCGGGACTGCCGAAAAGGCACGTTCCGTATTCACGGACGGCGGTGAGGCGGCGCTTCTGTGCAGTGAGGGCTGTAAAACGGATAATCTCTGCGTAATGCACCTGTCGGGGTATGACTATGTGCTTGTGCAGGCATTTCCCAAGAATATCACACAGTCCATGATAACCAGGGCGAATATGGCGGGCGTTATTCTGGAAATCTGCCTGCTTGTAGTGTTTGTGCTGTATATCGCTTTTCTGGTGATCCGTGCGGGAAGGCAGAGAAAGAGGCTGGAAACGGAGAACAAGATTATCAGCGATGTGCTTTACGGCATGAATATCCTTTTTTCCTCGCGCTATCTCATGGTGGATCTGGAAAACGACCGCTATTCCTATGCGGCGGGAATCGGCGCCCTGAATGACAGTATTCCGATGGAGGGCGTATACAGCGAGATGATAAAGGCCCATGCCGCGGAGGTCATCGGGGACGAGGGGAAAGAAACGTTCAATGATTTCTGCCGGATCGATACGCTGAGGGAGTGCCTTGGCTCCGAGGATTCCGCCGTCCATGAATGCCATGTCTCCCGTAACGGTAAGGAGGAATGGGAGCATCTGATCGTTATGTGCCTGGAACGCAGGGACGGAAAGCCTGTGAGGGTCTTATATGTCCGCCAGAACATAACGGAGCTGAAGCTGAAGGAGCTGAGCGAGCAGAGGGAACGGGCTATATTGAACCGGAAGGAACGGCAGTACAAGATTGCCATAATGTCCAATTCCTTCAGCGCCTTTGAGTGCAATCTGACAAAGGACCGGATCGAGCAGGACATCACCCGCATGTATGACGGGCAGGAGATTTCCCTGCTGGAGCGGGCAGGGCTGTCCGCTCCGTGCAGCGCCTCCGAGTGCTTTGAGCGGTGGACGCAGTTTGTTTTGCCGGAGTCCCTGGAGGATTATTCCGCTACGGTAGATGTGGATTATCTGAAAAGCCAGTATGAGCTGGGAAATATGGAGGTGGACGTGGATTATTGGGGCGGAGAAAATAACAGCGTTCCCCTGTGTGTGCGCCAGTCCTTCATTATGACCTGCGACGAGGACACCGGCGACATTATCGCCATGGTGGTTTCCAGGGATGTCACGGAGCAGGTTAGAAAGCAGCGTGAACAGACGCAGGCGCTGCAGGACGCCCTGATGCAGGCGCAGCACGCAAACCAGGCAAAGACAACCTTCCTGTCCAACATGAGCCACGATATCCGCACGCCCATGAACGCTATTATCGGCTTTGCAACCATTGCAGCCAGCCATATGGACCGCGCGGACCAGGTGAGAGACTGCCTGCAGAAGATTCTTTCCTCCAGCAACCATCTGCTTGGGCTTATCAACGATATTCTGGACATGAGCCGTATTGAGAGCGGAAAGCTGCAGATCCACAATCAGGAGTGTAATATTCCCGAGCTGATGCACAATCTGGTAAATATCATCCAGCCCCAGGTGAAGGCAAAGCAGATGGAGATGTTTATTGATACCTTCGAGGTGGTCAACGAGGATGTGATTGCCGACCCGCTGAAGCTGAACCAGATTTTTATCAATCTGATGAGCAATGCCGTCAAATACACGCCGGCAGGGGGGACGGTAACCTTCCGCATCACCCAGCATACCACCTTTAAGCATGGGTGGGGCGATTACGTCTTTATTATCAAGGACAACGGAATCGGAATGTCCCGGGAGTTTGTGGAACATATTTTTGAACCCTTTGAGCGCGAATCCACTACCACGAGAAGCGGCATACAGGGCGCCGGGCTGGGCATGGCGATCACCAAGAGCATCATCGATATGATGGGAGGTGAGATCACCGTAGACAGCGAGGTGGGAAAGGGGAGCACCTTTACGGTAAGGCTTCCGCTGCAGCTTCAGGATGTGGAAAAGAACGCGGAGCAGATCAAGGAGCTGGAGGGACTGCGCTCCTTGGTGGTAGACGACGATTTCAATGTCTGCGACAGCGTGAGCAAAATGCTGAAAAGCATCGGACTGCGCTCCGAATGGACTACCTCCGGCAGAGAGGCGGCATACCGCGCAAAGGCCGCCTATGAGGAGGGAGATCCGTACCATACCTACATCATAGACTGGCAGATGCCGGAGACCAGCGGAATCGAAACCGCAAGAAAGATCCGCAGCGTGGTGGGAAAGGATGCGCCTATTATTATTCTCACCGCCTATGACTGGACGGATATCGAGGATGAGGCAAAGGAGGCGGGCGTTACCGCGTTCTGCGCTAAACCGCTCTTTATGTCCGACTTAAAGGCGGCGCTGCTGGCGGCAAATAATTTAGGTGATAAGAGCTCGGAGGCAGAGGCGGCATGGACCCAGGCTGACTTTAACGGAAAACGGCTGCTTTTGGTAGAGGATAACGAGCTGAACAGGGAGATAGCAGAGGTCATCCTGCAGGAGGTGGGCTTTATGGTGGAAGCTGCGCCGGATGGGACCGATGCGGTGGCAATGCTGGAGAAATCCGAGGAAGGCTATTATGACGCGGTGCTGATGGATGTGCAGATGCCGGTTATGAACGGTTACGAGGCTACAAAGGCCATCCGGGCCATGCACCGCAGGGATGCGAAGACCCTGCCTATCATAGCCATGACGGCCAATGCCATGGAGGAGGATAAGGAAGCGGCGCTTAAGAGCGGTATGAACGCCCATATTGCCAAGCCTCTTGACATCGATCTGTTTATGAGTGTGCTGCGACAGTTCCTGCGTTGACACATGCAGAAGGCGCTTTATAAGTATAAAACAGCTGCGCTTTTGCCAGGCA
>CAJTPH010000032.1 GCA_910578215.1 uncultured Acetatifactor sp.
ATGAGCGCCGCCACATCCTCCGCACTGGTAGCATCGCCGCACATCAGCCTGTGCCTGCCCACCGTCCAGATATCACCCCGCTCCACGAACGCCGCTTTCTCCAACGCTGCGGAAAGGTCGAAGTCATCGTCTTTCACATCTTTCTCACTGTCTCCGGCAAAGAGATTTGCAATTTCATCTTCACCGAACCCTGTAAGGGATACATCAAAATCCGCACCCTGCAGACTTTCAATTTCAATGCGGAGCAGCACCTCATCCCATCCCGCGTCCAAAGCCATGCGGTTGTCCGCAAGGATGTAGGCTTTCTTCTGCGCCTCCGTCAGATAGTCCACAAACACACACGGGACTTCCGTGATCCCTTCCTCCTTCGCCGCCATAATCCTGCCATGCCCCACAATGACATTGAAATCCCGGTCGATGATGACCGGATTCACAAATCCAAACTCCCGCAGGGATGAGCGTAGCTTCGTGAGTTGTTCTGGCGAATGAGTCCGTGCGTTATTCACATATGGCACCAATTTTTCAACGGCTACAAGCTGCATATCAGTCGTGGTCTTCATTTCCACCTCCAAAAATCGCATAGAAAAACCGCCCAACATTTCTGCTGGACGGCATTATTTTAATTGCCACATTTATTTAATTCTCTTCTTCATAAAACCCGAATTTCTGACATATCTCGTGAACAGTTACAGCGAAGATAGTCCTTGAATGCACATTCGGATCATTATTTCTATTTTTCTTCTCAATATATAACTTTAACATAACATCCCATAAGTCATTCTCCTTAATCCAGTCAATTTTATCCGGCAGCATATAATATCCTTCCGGCTGCTCACACCATGTATAGTTCCCGTGCTTATCATTATGAATATATTCCTGGCCTTCGTACCCGTCATCGTCAATGTAGTTGTTTACGATTGCGAAATCACAGCTATGGAGAATGCAAGATTTTTTCCTATTCTTCATCTTGATTGTCAAAACGCGTGTTGAATCCTCTGGATGCTCATATCCGTATTTCACACAAACGGCATCTATTGCATTTTGAAGCATATTCTTTAGCTGTTTTGGCTTATACCTGTCGTTTCCATCATTAACCTCAATATTAAAATCGAAGTCATACCCCACATTTGATTTTGCATCATAGGTTATCATATTCCGTTTATAACTGCCCACCACATCAAACCTGAATGTAAACTTCTTTCTTACCAAGTCCTGGACTTCCTTGAGGATATTCAGGATGTCATTATAGGCTTTCTTTACTTTAGGGTCTTTCTTAGAAATAAAATGAAAATCGTGTTGCATAACTTTACTCTCCTTCGTATTTTTTCATTTATTCCCAAGCCTCCCATTCAGCATTAAACTGCTAAATCATTACATTATATCACCTGCAGGATAATTATCAAGGTTTTTACAGAAAAATTATTTTCAAATAATCCTACATTCCTTTCCTCGCACGGAGCAGTCGCTCCATCACATCATCCTGCGGCGTGTTCCCCGAAAACTCCACCGAGCAGTTCTCCTTCACAATCTGGTATATCTGCATCCAGCAGTAATTGGTCTGTTTCATGTAGGATTGGCTCATGGAAACGTAAGGGGAAGCGATGGCAGCTCCCGTTGTCGGGTGCTTTGCCAAAAATCCAGTAGACGAAACAATCTCCTCGCACTGAATCCACCGGGACACGCTCATAGCGTACTGCTCCACCATCTGCACGGTGACCAGCTTCTCACAGCCCCTCGCCTTCAGCCAGGCATACGTTTCGTTGTACACTTCCTCCGCCACCAGCTCCCGCCCACTTTTCTGCGGGGACTTGAGGAAGTCCTTCACGGGCGGCACATCCACGCCCTCCAGCTCGGCCGGCTCCATCATAACCGCTGCCTTTTTTCCCTCGCTGATCTTCTCCATGAGCGCCTTGGGCTTGCGCCCCGCCCCCGGCCTTGCACCGCCGCGGTTACTGCCGTCTTTTGCCACTGTTCTCACCCCGTTTCTTTGATTTCGTTCGAAAAAATGCTGCGGAAATCAAACGCCGCAGCACCTCAAAAAGCCTATGAAATGCGGAAATTGAAAACAGGGCAATCCCCTGTTTGATTTCCGGTTTTTATACGCGTGACCCCACGCCGTTCCCCGGAGAACCCTTATGCAGAGATTTGACCCGCCCCTCCGAGTCATCTGCGGATCTGCCTGTCTCCAATCTCAAGATGCATTTTGGTGTGGCAGGACTGGCACAGTGACATGAGGTTGCTCTCATGATGATCGCCGCCTTGAGAAATGGGGAGGATATGGTGTACCTCCTCCACGGGAGTCAGCCGTCCTTCCTTAAGGCACCGCTCACACAGGGGATGCGCCGCAGCATAGCGGTCGCGGATTCTCTTCCAGTCCCGGCCGTACTTCTTGTTCGTGTCGGGACTGCGTGTGTATTTAT
Source organism: uncultured Acetatifactor sp. (assembly GCA_910578215.1). Taxonomy (GTDB): domain Bacteria; phylum Bacillota; class Clostridia; order Lachnospirales; family Lachnospiraceae; genus Acetatifactor. Next base: position 2,421 of record CAJTPH010000032.1, read on the forward strand.
TGTACTGCTGCACGGTAAGCTTTTGATGCTCCTCGCAGTACTGACCGCCCTCGACAGCCAGCCTTGGGCAGCCGCTGTAAGCGCACCCGCGCCGCGGTCTCCTCGGCATACAAATCACCTCGCTTTCCAGGCATGAGAAAAGCCCCGTGGAATTACTCCCATGAGGCTCAGCTCATCTTATCTTTGCTGATTTTACTATATCATAATGTACACATGGACGTCTTAGGACAAACCTGGACATTTCGGGCGCATTTCATATCGTAATGGAATTATCAGGTAAAATCACATGTTGCAGAGCCTTCCCATGCCATCTGCGTACCGTTCTCGCATCGGCATGAAGCACATTACCAATCTGCTCCCAGGTATAGTTATGAACATAACGGTATTTAAGAACCATGCGCTCATCTGTATCCTCAACCGTCGTAATGACCGTCCGAATCTCTTTCTTAAGCTCCATCAAAAGATCAATTTCCTTATTAATCCGTTCCTCAAGATTCATAATCTTTTCCAATGCCCGCACAAACGGCGCATCTGTATTTCCTGAAGTCTGTACCCGCTCAGCCAGCTGTGGGGAGGATACGCTTATGGCCATTTCTCGAAGCGATGCCACCTCCTCCAGATCACTGCTTATTTTTTGATCCAGGCGGTATGCCTGCCGTAAATATTCCTTTGCTGTCATGATAGTTTTTCCTCCTGTAATTTTATTAGGAGCATCTGTCCATCGACTGATGTCAACACTCCGAACCAGTCGGAACGAAAGAACCTCTCACAATCCTCTATCATGAGCTTCGTGTCTTTGTTCTTCGGGTGATATTTCAGTTCCTTCCTCGCCGTGCGGTAGTCTTTCACTGCCTGCAGGATCACCGCTTGGGCGAGATTTTCATAAGGAACGGTCATCGCCCCACCTCCAGGTTAGCCCTGACCGCATTGATTAGTGCATCCTGGGTCTTTTCTTTCTTCCGTAGCGCCTTCATGACATCCTCGTCAATCGTGCCTTTTGCGATGATATGGTGGATTATGACCGTGTCCTTCTGTCCCTGCCGGTGGAGCCTTGCGTTCGTCTGCTGATACAGTTCCAGGCTCCATGTAAGCCCGAACCATATAAGCGTGGAACCGCCTGCCTGCAAGTTCAGACCGTGCCCCGCCGATGCCGGATGGATGATTGCTGCAGAAATCTTTCCCGCATTCCAATCTTCGATATCCTGGGATGTTTTGATCTCCCTAACTGGGAATCTTGCCCTGATACGCTCGGCATCATGCTGATACCAGTAGGCAATCAGCACGGGTTTACCGTTTGCGCCTTCGATCAGGTCTTCCAGGGCGTCCAGCTTGCGGTCGTGTATATGGCAGCTGACTTTCTCCTCGTCATAGACCGCACCGTTTGCCATCTGCAGGAGTTTGCCGGAAAGCACTGCTGCGTTGGCGGCATCTATCTCCTTATCCTTGATCTTTGTCACCATGTCTTCCCGGAACCGGTCATACACCGCCATTTCCTTATCATTCATGATGATCGGCACTTCGTTGGTCACGCATTCCGGCAGTTTCAGGTAATCGCAGGACTTCATGGAAATGGTGACGTCGGATATCCTCTGGTAGATTGCATCCTCCGCACCCGGCAGAGGCTTGTAACTGAAGATGACCTCGGCGTTCCGCTTGTCCGGCATAAAATAGGCTGCTCGGTAATGGGAGATGTATCTTCCGAGCCGTTGTCCCAGGTCAAGGAGCCGAAACTCCGCCCATAAATCCATCAGCCCATTGCTGCTCGGTGTTCCTGTAAGTCCTACGATCCTCTTTACGGACGGTCTGGCTTTTAAGAGGCTCTTGAACCTTTTTGCCTGATGGGATTTGAAGGATGACAACTCATCAATCACCACCATGTCAAAGTCAAAGGGAATGCCGCTTTTTGTGATCAGCCAGTCCACGTTTTCCCGGTTGATGATGTAAATATCCGCTGTCCGCATCAGTGCCGTCCTCCGCTCTGACTCATTTCCGACCACCACGGAATAGGTCAGCCCCGACAGGTGGTCCCATTTCCTTATTTCCAAAGGCCAGGTATCCCTCGCCACTCGCAGCGGGGCGATTACCAGCACTTTTCGGATAAGGAACTGATCCAGGATGATGTCAAACAGCGCCGTCAGTGTAATCACGCTCTTACCAAGCCCCATCTCCAGAAATACCGCCGCTATCGGATGTGTCAGGATAAAATCGGTGGCATATTTCTGATAATCATGTGCTTCGTATCTCATCAATGACACCTCCAATCTGTTCCGTCCCGTCTATGCAGTAAACCCGGAAACCAAGACGCTCCAACTGCTTCTTCCTCTTGACCTGCAGGGGACGCATCCTTTTGCCGGGGCTCTTCAATTCCGCAAACGCCACGCGCCCGGAAGGGAAGAGAATCAGGCGGTCCGGCACGCCATCAAAACCGGGACTTACGAACTTCGGCGCAAGTCCGCCTGCACACCTTACTGCCTCCACAAGTTTTCTTTCAATCTGTTTTTCATTCATATTTGCCTCCATGCGACACAGGAACACAAAATCACAACTGCTCCCTTATATTTACTATCGCGGGTGCGCGCTCACATGTTTTCATTACTGACCCTAATAAAAAGCGTTTTGAATATAAGGAAAACAGTTGTGTTGTGTGTGTCTCGCTTACATGATTTTCTGGTAAAGCCGCTGCCTGCCGTATATGGGCTGACGCCGGATCACAGTAGTCCGCTCCCAGCCGGGAATCTGCGCCATCATCGCCGCAATCCCATAGCTGTCGGAAGGCTTCAGCTCCTGCAGACTCTTTCCGAAGCACTCGCACCATATCTCCGCATTGCTAACCTCGGTACGGATGGTCTTCCCGTCATGCTCCGGTCTGCCAAACTCCGTACCTGTGAGGAAGTTCCTGCGGGCAAAAAGATCCATTTCCATCCAGTCGTCCGGCAGATCGGTATTTAAGTATTCCTCGATCATGCCGACGCGCTCGTCCGCCTCCATAGCCCCGCGCTGCGCTTCTTCTGCTTCTTCGAGAATGTCCCCCTCCAGATACAGCTTTTCGCCGGACTTCCAGATCTCCTTTGCCTCCGCCCAGAACTGCTGCCGGAACTGTTCGTCGAAATCCCATGTCTTTTTCTGCTTTTTCTGATGCACCTTGATGATCCAAAAGCGGCGATTGCCCGTGATGTCACGCAGATACCCTCTCTCACCGTTGACCGTAGCGATAATGATACACTGCCTCGGATGCGATTCCACCACCTTGCCATAAGAGGGACGATATTTGTCATCCGAAGTGGACAGGAATGCCTTGACCTTCTCAATATCTGCCTTCTTCATCCCGGCAAGCTCCCCAATCTCCACTACCCAGAAACCCTGCAGCTTCTCTGCGCCGGATTTGTCGTCCATGTCGGTAAGGGACAGCGTTTCGGAGTAATAATCCGGCGTGACCAGATCCTTTACGATGGTGCTTTTTCCGATGCCTTGGTCGCCGTCCAGCACGGGAACGCAGTCAAACTTCGTGCCGGGAACATAGACACGTGCTACCGCAGCAGCAAAGGTCTTCCGTGTGACCGTTCGGACATATTCAGTATCATCCGCCTTCAGATACCGGATAAACAGATCCTCCACCCGCTCAATGCCGTCCCATGCAGGAAGGCTGTCAAGGTAATCGCGGACGGGATGGAAATGCCTGTCATCCGCCGTCTTGGTGAACGCCACATCGTGGTTCCTGCTTGAGAACGGCAGATAGCGGATATCGATCACGGATTTAAGCTGCGCTGTGTCGGCATCACGCCAAAACAAGTTGCCCTCCGGTCGCTCCCAAGGGAGCGGACCCGTGACCTGGATGCGGTTCGCCATCTCGTTATAGGCAAAGTTCTGGAAATCAGGATCATTGGCAAGAATGAGATTCAAGTTATAAACGCTGTTTTCCAGAATACTCGTCCTCGGCTGGAACTTGAGGCGCTTCTTCCAGTCATCATCCCCGATGGCAGTAAAATCTGCCTCAGCTCCGGCAAGGCGCTCATTCGCTGCAAGGAGCCTAACATCATCCACCTGCATGGCAAAATCGCACATTGCCTGAAAAGACGCCTTGTCATCCATGTCGCTGAATTTATGGATACGGACGATATCAAAGGCATTGCAGAGTTTGAGATACGCCGGGTCTTTCGCGTGGTGGGAATACACGAACTTATCATCCTTGATCTCCACGCCCGCCATACTGCTCGACTCAATCAGGTGATAGCGGTTCTCGTTGTCAGTTGGCTCATAGACATCCGAAAGAAAATTATCCAAGGCTTTTGAAACAGGGAAGAAGACCCTGTTGAAGAGCCCGACTGTACCTTCCTTTTCAAGCGGGTCCTGGACCTTCTGCTGTGAAATCTGGTTGGCTTTGCTTTCACGGGAGGATGTTGGCAGTCTTGTTGGGTCCGTCCACTCCGGGTGCGCCGACAGGATATCGTCCGGATCGAGCCAGTCCTTCTCCACTTCCTTATATACAAATACGCCGTTCTGAGGAGAGGACGGCCAGTACATCAGCTGATTGGGCTGATAGGAGCATTCATCAAAATAGTCGATACCAAGCATTTGCGCCAGGTATCGGGACACTGCCACGAACTCCTCTGCCGTGATATCCCTGGTAAGCGGAAAAATAAGCCTCACCCTGGGGTTATCTGCTGTATGACTGTGCGTTGTATAAAGGAAAGATGTATAGGGAGCATTTCTTTCATAGTTATCAAGAAATGCCGTATTGATACGATCCCCGTCCAGCACAATCATAGAACGTGACTCAACCGTATCTACCTTTCTGCGACCGCCGGCCAGGACACCGCCAACGAAACCACCGTGGTCTTTGGCAGCATCCCTCTGGGCTTTACTCATTTTTGCGTATTCTTCAGCCGACTCTGTTGTGCGAATCGTGACTTTGAGACGCTCTTTTAAATCTGTATATTTCGTGGTCTTATTGACCCATTTCTTTGCCCGATGGTTATTCCCGTAGGCTATCGTTAAATCCCGCATTATCTGAACCTCCTTACCCTGGGAGTCTCACCATGTTCAAACCTTGCCTGCCTTGCTAAGCGATAGGCGTGTTCCGTTGCTGTAGCATTCATACTCCAAAGATAGTTGTAGTCATCGCCGAACAGATCAAAAACACCATGTTTGTCTACACCGGGATATGCCCCAAAATAATCGCCATCGACCGTCTCGAAGTTATAAAAATTCGGCCAGTTATGGTGGTCTCGATAGGCTGCGGTCTGCAGGCAATCCAATATCTCGTCCATACTATCACCGGCGGGAATATTACCGACCACTAAAACCGCTGTCTGCGAAACACCCCATCTGTTATCCTCCGGATATCCTGCTGCATAGAAACAGTTTATCTTTTCCGCATCGGCATCGTTCATCTGACCCTTAACTTCAACATAGATATCGCAGTTCTTCTCAAAATACCCATGCTTTACAGTTACACCATGGAGCGAGAAATCCGGCAGGTAGTAAAGTCCATCACCCAGATCATAACCTTCCGGCTCATACTCCCACTCTACACCGCAGGCATCAAAGAATACGGCCCACCTCGCTTCCAGTCTTGAGCGGAAGAGGTATCCTTTGTATTCGGTCTGTATTACTTTCAATTCTCTCATAAAGACTCCACCTCCTCGAATGCGCTGTTGAAATAGCGGATCGGCTGTCTGCGCTTCTTTGCCACCTCGATCTCCGTCTGCATGCCTGTGGATACGGTATCACTGAACACCCACAGTTCACTGCACTTGCCCAGAAGAACGATATCCATAAACAGAACCAACTCACGCTCCGCAGGATCATCGTCATTTACGAATTGAGGAAACATGAGATGTGGAGCAAGCGGAATCTGTCCCTTTTCCAACGCAAATCTGCAAAACTGTCTTGCTCTCTCCATATTGCTGGGTATATCACCGGACAGCGGGCTGCAGATATAGACAAGCGGTCTGTATGTCCGGTTTTTCGGTTTATTTGACATATCAACTGCCTCCTTATAAAAAATTTGCCGAGGCTGTGCCTCCAAGAGGTAGCCCCGGCAGACATTTAAATCTGACGGTTCTGCATAAACTTTTCGATTTTCTTTGCCGCTCGGTCTAACTTGTGACTGATGTTGCTCGAATCGGCTCCAATCTGGTCGGCATAATCGTTAATGCTTACACCATCGATACGAATAGCAATGAACATCTCTGCCCAGTCAGCCTTCTTGCCACAGGCTTCTCTGACAAGCTGACAGACTGCCTCGTAGCTTTCACGTTCTTCACGGCCAAGCTCGTCCTTTTTGAAAATACGATTATCCGCCACTTCATCCATCAGCGGCTCGGAGGTATCAACCTCATCTTCTTCATCGCCCGGCTTCGCCTTAGACTCGCCGTGATGCCGCCAGAATTTATGCCAGCAGTTATAATCCGGACGATTGAACTGCTTCTCCCATTCCTCCTGGATCAGCTTTTCTCGCTCCTCCTGCGATAATCCCTGGCTTTCAAGTGAGAGAGATACCCACAGTTCCTCCGTTGTTTCTGCGTCCAGCGTGATTGTCTGGTACTCGTTCTCGTAACGAATCTTCAGTTTCATGTCTGCGTTCCTTTCCGTCCTCGACCGCGAACGATGGAACGCAGAAAGAGCCTGTGGTGAAGATGTCCACAGACTCCTGAAAATCCGAAAATGGGCGCAGAAATCTAACGGTGGGTGCATCTTCGTTTCCGGAGCGGTCTTTATTACCGCTGCCTGAACTCTCTATGCATCCCATCGTCCTAATGGCCATCTCGGACAAATGAGATAATATTGTGGAAAACCTTCTGGCTAATCCTTTTTGATTATCGTCTTTTTCACTTTTTAAAGAGCAACTCACCAAGTTGATCATGAAACGCTATAATCTTGGTATTTTCCTGTTTTAGAGCATAAAAAAAGGACCCCTTTCAGGGTCCAAAGTCAACTTAGTGAGTTATCAAAATTTTATTCGGGGTCATCTTTTATCGTACTTCCAAGTTCTTTGATGCCTGTCTTTTGCAAAATCCCATTGAAATCCTGCAGAGAAATTCCAGGCATAAATTCAAGAATACGGATATAAGTCTTGTCTGGATCTTTATAATAATTCAGCTTGTTATTGGACTTCGCAAATATCATCTCTACGATACGGAAGCTCAGTTTCAAGCCGACACATATAGCCATCAAAACATCCGTACCCATATTGTTGTACTTATCGTTCTTTATTTTGCCGTGGTAATTCTTGTGCAGACCTGTGTTGTCATGAAAGGTTTCAGGATATGTCCATTTTCTCCTCTCCATCAAAAACCATAAGCATTGGCAGAGTGTAGTTGTCGGATCGCTCAGTCGTTTTACCAGTTCAATCTCCTCGTTTGTATCGTAGGAGAGAATATGGTCTCGAAATGCAGAGTACACATCATCCGCTTCGTATTGAAAATTCGCCTGATACTTCGGGTGGAAGGTCAGCATACGCTGATCGATTCCTTCAACCTTGTGCAGGACAGCAAAACCTAAAAAGTCCTTTTGTATATTCCGATAGGTAGTATATTTCTGCTCATGAATGTTGATAACACACTGTGCCAAGTTCTTCTTTGCTCTGGCCGTCAGATGCAGACCGTCTTCCTTGGCAATTATGTATTTCTCTTCAGCAAGTACAAAATATCCATCGGCGAATACAAACTGACCACCACTGACCCATTCCCGCAGAGAGGAATCGAAATTCATTAACTGATATGCTTCAACAGGAGTGAGGGCTACCAGTTCCTTACTGTTGTTGATTTCAGAAAAAACGGCATCAAAATCATCAAAATTAGATATTCGACCGAGCAGGCTGACTTCAATCAAACGATATTTTACTGATACCCGTGATACAATAAAAAATGTACTCAAATCCTCAACCAAAGTATCGCAGGATGGTATGATATCGTTTTGCGGATTCTGATAACTTTCGATCAGTTCAAGAGCCTTTTTCTTAAACATCTCAAAGGGCATCAGCACTCTTGGCGCTAACCTGTGTGCCTGCCATTCTAGCCACTTTACCTCGTTTTCCTTGGTCTTTTTCCCTTCTGGAGGCTCGTAGAAAGTTTCCGATTGACGGCACATAATTGGATAAAGTTTCTCTGATGCCGCTGCGTTTTTCACCGACAAAATTTCAAAGAATATTTTATCTTTCTCCCAATGGAGAGCTTCATGTATGAGTGTATTTCGTTTAGCACCCTCTCCATACATCGCCTCGGAATCAGGATCAATCAGAATCGTTCCGGCCGGGAAGGATACAGCTTCAGATGTGCCTTGTTCGTGATTATAAACCTCAACCTCTCCATCAAGAAGCAGGCAGCATCCGAAAACATCCAAATTTCGTGACAAGGATACTTCTTGAACAGTCAGTTCTGCTTTCTGCAATATTTCATCAACCGGCAGCGGCATTGGCGTTTCCAAAGCCTCTTTACAATGCCTTGCCAGATATTTAGTCGCATAGTCCTCAAGGCGGTTCTTTCCAAGAATCAAGGCCCCGGTTTTCTTGTTTATATCAAAGATATCGCTCGATGTCGGCTTGTTCGTCATCCGTATCTCCTTTATCCATATAATCCAGCGGCATAGTAACCAGCAGTTTCTTTGCTTCTCGCCATGTGGGGAAACACTCCTCAACCAGCACATTAAACCTGTGTGTATGGTTCTTTTCCAGCAAATGCACCAGTTCGTGAATCACCACATATTCGAGGCACTCCATCGGTTTTTTTGCAAGTTGGAGGTTGATCCATATCCTGCGTTTTTCGATATTGCAAGTACCCCATCTGGTTCTCATGTTTTTTATGCGGAACTCATCTGCATGAACGCCTGCCTTTTTTTCGCATCCGATTACCATAGATTCAAGCACACGCTTTAATTCCTGTCTGTACCACTCAGTAAGTAGCCTTTCTCTTGTTTCAATACCTGCTCCCGCCGGCACAGTCATGATAATCTTGGTTGGCGTTTTTACTACCTTGTGCTGTGTTCCCTCATACACCACCTGCAGACGATAGAGCTTACCCCACAAATAGTGGGATTCACCTGACACGTACTCTCGTTTACTCTGCCTTTCCTGCGAGAGCATTCTGTCCCTGACCTTTGTGATCTCCGGGAGTTTCTTGAGGACGAACAATTTAATGTCCTCGTCCGATAGTTCCGTTGGCGTGCTTACCGTTACATTTCCTTCCGGCGGATTAACACGGATATAGAGATTTTTTAGATTTTTCTTTCTAATAACCTCTATCAGTAATCCGCCGATTGTCATTTCCTCATTATGCATCGTATTCTTCCTGCCTTTGTGCTATATCGAAGACGTTGTTAGTTTCCTCGGTGGCTCGGTCTTCGGTATATCTATGAAGCAATAATTTTTTATAAATAGCAAGTCTAATACGCTGCTGTTTTTGAAAATTTCTTTTCCAATCCGGCTGTATGGAAACACGAATCGCACCGTCCACATCAATAGTCAATTCGACATTTTCTTCAAAATAATCGTAGAGTGCGCGTCTCGCTGCACTGTCCTTGATTTCATCGGGATAACTGCCGTTCGTCTCCGGGTGAATGATTGCTTCAGCCAGTTCCACAACCTGGCGCAGATATTCCTCATAACTCATTGCCTCAACTTTGCGCTGCATAATGATTTTTTTGAGCATCTCCGACAGCTTACCATAATACACACTGTTGGAACTCATCTTCTTTACGATCTCATGCTGCAGGTTGTTGTCAATCGTTTCTGCTTTTGCCTTATTATTACCCGGCAAATCTTTTACCAAGTCAACGGGCGTGGTAGTCTTGCCTTGGAGAAGCAGCTCCACAATAGACATATTTCCAAGTTCGCTGATAACTCTGGTATCCTCAGCACGAATGTATGTATCAAGGATATAGCGCATATCCACCTCATAGGGTTTGAGGTCAATATAGTCGCAACTTGCCAGTTTTATCATTTCCTTGATTTTATTGTAACCGGAAATCTCACCACGCAAATGGTTGACATCATCCTCAGTATAGCTATAGTCAGCAACAAGACGATCACAGCAGTTTGCAAATGAACGAGAAAGAGAGGCTGTCAGCGCATAGAGGGTGTCCCTCCGTGCCGTCTTCGCATCATCCTCGCTGTCCTCGCCGCAGAAATACTCAATAAAATCGGTATCAGCTTGCGGAGCGGGTACATTTTCAATCAATGCCTCCAACGATGTGAGCGTTCCTTCCAGTTCGGACTTTGCTTCATCATAGCGGTTCTTGATAAGCCCTTCGACATCTTCCTTGTCGAAGCCGTCAAAAGCCTCGGAAGTGTAATCGGCAACGGCAAGCTGGACATTACGGAACAAGTCCATATAGTCCACAATGTATCCATAATCCTTGTCCTCTCCGTCAGGACGATTAACGCGGCAAATAGCCTGGAATAAATCATGGTCACGCATGGATTTATCAATATACAGATAAGTCGCGCTCGGAGCGTCAAAGCCTGTCAGCAACTTGTCCACCACAATCAGCAGTTTCATCTGAGCAGGCGCATCCTTGAACTGTTCCTTGGCTTCTTTTTCGAACTCGACCAGTTTTTTGCCACCAAGCATCTGTTCGTAAATTTTCTTTTTGTATTCTTCCTCGCTCTCCTGTGAGAGGTCAGTGGTAGCCGTTCTGACACTCTGCGTGGTTGGCTCATAGGAAGTCACGATGGCACATTTGGTAAAACCCATGCTCATAAAGATTTCCCAATACTTGCAGGCTTCATAAATACTGCCTGCCACGAGCATGGCTGTTCCACGGTCATCTTTGAGCCTCGGCTTCAGACTCATATCGAATACGATATCAGAAGCAATTTTCTCCAATCTTTGCTTTGAACTGTACAATTTATTGATAGAAGTCCAACTCTGCTTCAACTGCAGTTTCGCTCGTTCAGTCAAGCCCTTCGTTTTCTGTTCAAACCACAAATCGACCTTATCCTGACTGGACAAATCCTGATTCACGTCTCTCGCTTCATAGCGCAGATCGAGAACGACACCGTCCGCCACACCTTCATCAAATTTATAGGTGTGGATGTATGTGCCAAAAGTCTCAATGCTGGATTTCTTATCGGTCTTCAGAAGCGGAGTCCCTGTAAAACCGATCAGAATGGCATCCGGCATCAACACCTTTACTGCCTCATGTAACTTGCCGGAATTGGTTCGATGGCATTCATCTATAAAAGCAATAATATTGCCCTTCGCTTTGAAATCCTTTGGCAGGTCTTTGAGCAGTTCCTTACGGTACTGGTCTATGTCCGACTGGCTGCCAGCGTTATGACCATACTTGTGAATGAGGGAGCAGATAATTGAATCCTCATTTTTATCCAAGATAGAGCGCAGGTCGGCACAGCTTTTTGCTCTGCGTACCTTTTCATCCACATCAATAAAAAGACTCTCTATCTGATCATCTAATTCATCCCGGTCGGTAATGATAACCACACGGCTGTCCGTGATATTCTCAATAATCCATTTTGTGAGCCACACCATGATAAGCGATTTGCCGGAGCCCTGCGTGTTCCAGATAATACCGCCCTCGCCGTCCTGGATGCGCTTGCGGGCAGCGATATTGGCAAAGTACTGATTGTGCCTCGCCACTTTCTTTATACCCGCATCATAAATCACAAAGTCGTGTATGAGAGAGAGAAACCGTTTCTTTTGACAGAGAGACACCACTCCATCACGGAGATGGTTGGTCTCTGTGACCTGTAACAGTTTGATTTCCGTAGACAGATCATCGGTCGCTTTCTGATCCTCTTTCCACTGATAAAAGTATTTTTCTTTTGTCTCAGTAGTCCCGTAGAACAGACCTTGAGCTTCATTTCCAGCAAATAAAAGTTGCGATGTAGAAAAGAAACCCAGTATATTTTCTTTTTTCTGATTCTGTAAAAGCTGACGGATACCTTTTCCGGCACTGACATAGGAACTCTTCAGTTCAAAAATACCGAAAGCGATACCGTTGATATAAAGCACCACATCAGGGCGCTTTCTCGTCACCTTGTCAAAGCGCAGGACTGATACCTCTTCGGCTACGAGGAAGTCGTTCTTGTCGATATCTTCCCAATCAATATAGTGGACAGTCTGGCGATGACCGCTTGCATCTTTTACTCCCTGTCTACCGTAACGGAGAAGGGAGTATACACTGCGATTAATTTGATAAAGCGTGTCGGATTGGTTATTGACCTTGCCCACAAGTTCGCTAACAGCAGTCTTGATCTGGTCATCAGAATAGCCGCGCTTTTTCAGATTTGCTTCCAGCAGTTCTTCCTTCACGGGCGTATTGTCGATGTCCTCAAGGTTGCCAAGGTATGTATAGCCCAAATCATCAACGAGCCAATGCAGGACTCTGTTTTGCAATTTTTTCTCAGCATCTACTGTTGCCATCTTACCCCTCCTTGTACACTCAGGCGAACACGACCAGTCAGCAAGTCGTCCATTGCGCCTTCTCTGATTTGAATCATTTTATCCCGTTCGGTTTCCAGTGCTTCAATTTCTTCGTCCATTGCGGTTAGAACTTTAGCGATTTCGTCTTGCTCCTTTTTGTCTGTTGGAATCTCAAATTCAAAGTTCTTTAAATCCTTCTGATACAGATGCTTTATTGTAGAGCCTGCTGAAAGGGTATCAATAAACTCCTTAAACACAGACGAAGACAAAACTCTGAATAGGAAAGTCGGCAACAATCTATCATTCGTTCTAAACACAAATACACCGCTGTTGAGCGTTGCTGGTTTGCTAAGTTTAGGAACAATTGCGACCTTGCCGATGGTCCCGTCTTTCGTAACAAGTACATCGTTTGCCGCTACTTGAATATTTGCATCCATATCATAACGTTCTTTGGATACATACCAAATGTTATCAAGGCTGACTGTTCCACGATGAAAATCAGTGCCACCAATCAGATAACTATAGCCGCTGCGCAAATACTCGTGTTTTTTCAATCCCTGCCAGCCAATGCGCGCCTTTGGAGTGATGACCTGATTAAAGGATACCTTTGTCCATTCGTCATGAACTCCATTAAGGCGTGATCTTTGACATATCAAATCCTCTAACGCACCATCACGGATACCGCGTTTCTTCTCAATCAACTCGGCAAGGTCATCGATGTAGGTATCAAACTGCGAAAGCACCTTGGTGATTTTCTCTTGTTCGGGTAGTGAGGGAAGGTATACCTTAACCTTCTTGACTACTTCCTTATTCAGATTTTGAACGCCGCTCCCAGCTGCAAATGCCTTGTATTGTTTCTGTACAAAAGATGAAGACAGCAAATAGTACAGAAACTCATCGTTTGCCTCAGATTGGAAATCGTATAAACGAAGCCATCCATCGTGAATGCACCCATCGATATTTAATATGTACGGTCTTCCGAAACTCATTGAGTTGGAAAGGATAAAATCTCCGGGATATACGCTTACAGAATGAGCTGCCCCTTGCGGAGTTATTTTCTCTGCCGTAGAAGTAATGTATTTTCCGTATCTCGGAGCATCGCCGATTTTAATCCAATTCACTCCATCTGTGCTTGATGTCAGATAGCTTTCAATTGGACGTGGTGATGCTCCGCGCTTTATCTTCATGAAGTCATTGAACAGCTTCTCTGTCCATTCCTGCGGATAAGTCACCATTTATATCCCATCCTTTCCAAAGCTGCCACTACCGCCTCCCTTGATTTCGCAGTTCTGTCCTCAATCTCACCGAGTGTATGCTCATACCGCTTGGCTATCAACAGAACCTTGGAGGACAGGACGTTCAGCACCTGCTCGATCTCGTCACGGATATCAGCCTCCAATTTTGCCATCCACTTCATGTCAAAAAGGAGATGCTTGATCTCGTCTACGGTCAATTCACTGTATTTTGTTTCGACTTTTCCGTCTAGGGCTTTACGGACTTCTTTCCAAGCTTTGTCAGCATCATCCTTTTCGGCGGATTTTGCGGCATAGGCAGTAAGTGCGTCATACTCATCCTTATAAATATCCGGCACGACTGCGGTATCTGCGGCAGCTTTCAACGCGGCTTTCAGCTTCGCCTTGCTGAATGTTCCATTCTTGTTATGGATATCGAACTCAGCCAGTTCCGGCATCTCACGGACCAGCGTCTCCACCTCGTCCGTCTTGCCTTCATCAAAGAGTGCCACCAGCTTGGTCATGGCGTCCATGACCGGGGAGGTCTTTTTGCCCTCCAGCTCCTTGAGCCGCTTATTCAGATTTGCCTTTGGGATACTGTCACCCTTCTCATTAAGGACTTCCTTTAGCAGGCCCTCATCGCCTGACTCTTCCTCACGCATCTCCTCCAGTTCGACCTCAAGTGCAGCAGACTGTTCCATCAGTGCATTGATGGTAGCCAGTTCGTCCGCAAAATACACTGCCTCGATGATTTCCCTCGGAATGAGCGTACCATCAAAAGACTTTACTTTAGAAGTATCGTTCACAGAGATGGTCTCACCGTTCTCACCCTTTTCTTTCTTCTGCACATACTCATATTCGATCTCTCTGCCGACTTCATAGCCACTGGCTTTAATGACGTACACATCATCCTGCAGTTTGGCGTTCCAATAGTTCAGTAGGCAATCATAAACATCATAATTATCCAGCAACCTTGCAGATTCATATGCTTTCAGAAACATACCGGCAATTGTGCGGATCAGTTCTTTCGGCTCGGTATCGGATTCAATGCCGAGCAGGATGTCCTTTACGGAGTTTCTCCACTGTGTAAAGATCGTCTCCGTTTCGTTTCGCTTTTCTGCCAGGATGCTTGTGTCCTGCCCAATCACACCTTCGATCTTGCCAGACGCCATTGCAAGGTTATATACATCGTGTGCCTGATCCACGCAGGTGAAAATATCCTGCTTCAAGGCTGGGGAAATATCCCACAGTTTTTTCAGCGATTCAATATCTGGGCCAGGAATACCGCCTTTCAAATGCGCGGCAATATTCTGTGGCAGAGTATCATCAATTTTTTGTATGTAGCGCGGCACATTCAAATTGCCAACGTTCTGCACCAGAATATCCGAATATTTTACAAAGCGGGAGTAACCCTTGATAATATCACCGTTGAGGAAGGTTCGGACGATCTTCTCAATGTCCTGCTCCCGCAGCCTGTTCTTGTTTCCGTCTTTCTTAAAGCCACGACTGGCATCGATCAGGAAAATGCCCTCGCGGGTTTCTGCATCTTCCTTATCAATGATGACAATGCAGGCAGGGATTCCTGTTCCATAGAACAGGTTGGCCGGGAGGCTAACGATACCCTTGATATATTTCTTATTCAGAACCGCGATACGGATGGTTTCTTCTGTATTGCCTCTGAACAGAACACCGTGCGGCATAATGATTCCGGCCTTGCCTTTGCTGTCCAGAGATTTCAGCACATGGAGGAACCAAGCGTAATCTCCGTTCTTTTCGGGCGGGATACCATAACCGTCAAATCTCTTATATCGATCTTCCGAGGTCTTGATGCCGTCACTCCAGGACTTGTCGGAGAAAGGCGGATTCATGACGATAAAGTCAAACTTCTTCAGTTCGCTAAAATCGTCCGTAAATGCGGGGTCAGCCAGCGTGTTGCCGCGTTTAATTTCGCCGGTGCCTTTCTGGTGAAGGATCAAGTTCATCTTTGCCAAGCCTGCTGTAGCATGGTCTTTCTCCTGACCGAAAATGGTCACAATGGAATCACCGTTCTCATCCACAGGTGCTTCGTCTGCAGCTCTGATGAGAAGGCTTCCGCTACCTGCAGCTGGATCATACAGAGTCCACTTTTTAGTGGGCATCTGCTTGATATTGCTGATACCGATAAGCCGTGCGATAATACGGGAAACCTCGCTCGGCGTGTAAAATTGTCCTTTGCTCTTGCCGGATTCCTGCGCAAACTTCATCATGAAATACTCATACGCATCGCCGATGATGTCATCGCCGCTGGCACGGTTATTTTTGAAGTTAATCACCGGATTCTGGAACACACCAATCAAGCCAGATACTTTATCAACCAGTTCTTTGCCGGTACCCAACTCATCGCGGTTGTTGAAGCTGACGTCGGGAAGAGAACCCTGCAGTCTGTTATCCTCCAAGAATTTCTGGATAATTATGTCCACACGTTCTCCGACATCACTCTTACCTTTAGCGGCAATCAAATCCTCAAAGGATGCGCCTTTGCTGATGGTAAATTCAGCGAACGGCTGACCTTTGTATCTGTCCGACACATATTTGAAGAACAGCAGGACAAGCACATAATCCTTGTACCTTGCTGGTTCCACGCCGCCTCTCAGTTTATTGCAAGCCTCCCAAAGGAGAGAATATAGTTCAGATTTTTTCACAGCCATAACCTCTTCAATCTCCTGTCTTATTACTTACATATGAAATTATCTGTGGCTCTGTCAATTAGAGCTTTCCTGGGTCTTAGCCCACTCAGCTAATTCCGAATATTTGAACTTCCATGATTTTCCTATTTTTTGAGCCGGGATACCCTTGCCCTTACGAATCCAGTCCCGGATCGTTGCGGGCTTCACTCCAAAGTAGTCAGCTGCTTCATCAATGTTTATCCATCTTTCTTCAATGTATTCGCTCATGGTTTCACCTCGTACATCAAATTTGCATGCCACGTCGTGTTCTATGATACTATAGTTTTATGAATTTTTCAACGGTTCTTTCATGTTTTCTGTTGTTTTGTGTGGTGGTTTATGATAGAATACATCGTGAAATGGTCTGAATTGAGACATGATTTAGGAGGTCACTTTATGGCATATGGAAAATCAATCGAGTGGTTTCTCGCCAACGGCACAGCAGACAGCTTAATCACAGCTGAACTTTCAAACTGGAATGGCAAGGCTATTAAGATTCCCAGAATTGAAGTTGCAGAGTGCAAGCGAACAGATATTAAAGGCGCTGGTGTGTACTTTCTGTTTTGTAAGGAGGAAGACGATTCTGATTCTGTTTACATTGGAGAATCTGAATCCGTCCATGACAGACTTCTTCAGCACCTGCGTGACTACAGTTCTGAAAAAGAAAAGTTTTACTGGACCACTGCCATCATCTTTCTGGGACGGGACTTAAACAAAGCTTTGATCCGCTATCTTGAAGATCGTTTTGTTCAGATTGCACGTGACAGCAAAAGATATAAGGTCCTCACAAAGAACACCTATGGAAAAACCGTAATGAAGGAATCCCAAACAGCCGCAATGGAGGAATTCATAGACAATGTAAAAGTGATTATCAACGCTTTGGGCTATAAAGTTCTTGAGCCTACAGTTCAGAGCAATCCTAGCTCCTCTGATGACAGTGAACTGCTATATTTAAATATGGGCAATGCAAAAGCCACAGGTGTTGTCACAACGGAAGGTTTCGTTCTGTTCGCTGGTGCAACCGTCAACGAAAAGACTTCTGAAAAATCTCTAAGCAAAGGTGCTGTTGCCCTCCGCAAAAAACACTTTGACGCAGGCAAGGTTAAGGATCTGACTACAATCGAGGATATTATCTTTTCAAGTTCATCTGCTGCCGCAGATTTTGTTACAGGATACAGCATCAGCGGACCGGCAAATTGGCGAAATAAGGATGGGGAAACACTGAAAGAAATCGAGGTAAAAGAATCCAAGTAATTAATATCTCGTAGGGCTGACAGCAGTTTTCTTGCCACACCCTTGTAAAATTCTCCTTTGACAATAGTTGCCTTGTTACACCAAAGGCAAAATGCAGTTCTCTTGTTACACATACCCGAAGTCCCAGTGGTAAGAGCTATTGTCACAGAACGAAAAAAGGGCTTCCAGCAGAGCGCCCTCTCAGGGGGCAATCTATCGGAATCCCTTTATTCAAGCCTTTTTCGGCGCATTTATCTGTCCGCTCGTGACATCAAGACCACAGCCTCCACGTGCTCCGTAAACGGAAACATGTCCACGCCAACACACCTCTCAGCCCTGTATCCCTTCTTTTGCAGGAACTTTAAATCCCGCACCAGGGTATCCGGATTGCAGGAAATATAAACGACCCTCCCGGGGGCAATCGCGGCCACAGAGCTTAAAAAAGCCTCGTCACTGCCGCTTCTGGGCGGGTCCATAAAAAGGACATCCAGCTTCTCATGGCGCTCTGCCATCCCCATGAGAAATTTCCCGGCATCATTCTGATAAAAGCTGATGTTGGATATATTGTTTCGTCTGGCGTTGCTGACGGCATCTCTCACCGCATCCCTGTTCAGTTCAACACCGATCACCTTGGCTGCCCTTTCACTGGCTATTATGCCTATAGTACCTGTTCCGCAGTAGGCATCCAGCACGGTCTCCTGTCCGGTCAGTCCCGCATACTCCAGAGCCTTCTCATACAGCTTCTCAGTCTGGACGGAATTCACCTGATAAAAGGATTTGGGAGATATCCGAAAGGTTTTACCGCAAAGTTCATCTTCAATGTAGCCCTTGCCGTAAAGAACCTGCTCCTTATCGCCCAAAATCATACTGGTATTGCGTTCATTGACGTTGACCACAATGGTTGTGATTTCAGGATGCTGCTTTAAAAGCGCCTTCACAAAATTGTTTTTGGAGGGCATAATAGGAGAGCTGATTACCAATACCACCATTATCTGCCCGGTCACATGCCCGGTACGAACCAGAACATGCCGCAGCAGACCGTATCCGGTGTCTTCATTATAAGGCCGAATTTTAAAGGAGCGCAGCAGCTCTCTGACAGACACAATAATTTCATCCGCCTTTTGATTTTCAATATAGCAGCTATCCACAGGAACAATGCGATGGCTTTTCTCCTCATAAATGCCGGAAATAATATTATGCTTCCTGTCCTCGCCAAAGACCGCGTGTACCTTGTTCCGATAGTGTGCTGGATGATCCATGGCAATGATTTTTTCCGGTCTGCAATAGGGCTCCATCAGCATGCGCAGCCTTTTAGTCTTCTCCTGCAGCTGTTCTTCATAGCTCCTGCCTATCCATTTACAGCCTCCGCAGGAAGAAGACACCGGACAAATGTCCCTTGCCCTGCTCTTGCTCAGTGACGGATTCTGAGCCCCATTTGACGCCGTTTTACCCTCCTGCCCTTTATCAAGCCTTCTCCCCTGATTATACCTTTGCCCTGCATACTGCTTAGAGCCCTGACCGCTTACCTGTTCCTTATTCTGCTTGTCTACCTGGCTGCTTACCCGCCCCTTACTCTTACTTTCCTTACCGCCTGCCTGCTGCTTACTCCGCTTACTTCCTTGGCCGCTTACCTGTCCCTTACTCTGCTTACTGTCCTGACTGCTTACCTGCTCCTTGCTCTTACCTTCCTTACCGCCTGCCTGCCCTTCATTCTGTTTACTTACCTGGCCGCTTACTTGCCCCTTATTCTGCTTGTTTTCCCTGCCGCTTACCTGCTCCTTACTCTGCCTGCTTCCCTGGCCGCTTCCCTGCTCCTTACTCTGCCTGCTTCCCTGGCCGGCTGCCTGCCCCTTATTCCGTTTATTGTCCCGCTTTAACTGATTCCTGCTTTCCACCGTTTTTCCTCTCTCTGCTCCTTATCATGTTACCTGCCGCTTAGGCACCGTATTTTTAAACATTTTTGAAAAAAAGGGCTTGCACATCACCCTGTCAGATGACATACAAGCCCTTTCAGCCTTTTACCTAAACAGCTAAGGCCTTCTGCGTCGGAGTGGCGGGATTCGAACTCGCGACCTCCACCTCCCTAAGATGGCGCTCTAACCAAGCTGAGCCACACCCCGTAACACAAGAGTTATTATAACTGTTTACCCGTAAAAAAGCAAGCCCTTTTTTTAATTTTTTAGAAATTTATATTTTTTATCAAAATCCTGTCAATTTCCGCCTTTGTGGGTTCTGTCTTTTTTGGCGCCCGGATTGCTCCGGCTCCTTTCCTGCCCTTTTGGAGCCTTTGCCGGGTCCGGGGAAAGCATGATCTCCCCCGGCGTCCCGGCCTTCACGCTGCAGCCCTTCGTCGCATTCCGGCTGTTGACGCTCTCCCGAAGCAGCGCGTAGCCCGTCGAGGTCAGCGGAATAAAGATCAGCATTCCCCCTACTCCAAAGAGGCTGCCGCCAAGGCTTACCGCCATCAGCACCCATATGGAGGGCAGTCCTACGCTGTTTCCCACCACCTTCGGATAAACCAGATTCCCTTCTACCTGCTGTAAAATCAAAAACAAAATCACAAACCACATGGCCTGGAGGGGATTGTCTATCAAAATCAGAAAAGCACCCACACCGCAGCCGATAAATGCACCCACAATGGGAATCAGAGCGGTAAAAGCAATCAGTACTCCCACCATCAGCGCATAGGGCATCCTGAACACGCTCATTGCTATTACAAACATGATTCCTAAAATAACCGCTTCCATACACTGACCCGTGATAAAGCTGCTGAAGTTTTTGTGCAGAAGCGTACAGATTTCCAGGGTCTTCGACGCCGCCTTAGCGGGCAGAAAGGCCGATATAATCCGCTTGCCCTGGCTTTCCAGCTTTTCCTTTGAGGACAATATATACAGCGCAAAAATAAAAGAGATAACCCCATTGACAATACCGGAAATAATACCGCTTGCAACGCTGACTGTCGAAGTCAGCATATCTGCCATTCCGTTTTTCAAAAAGCCTATAATGTTGTCAAGCATGGATTCCCAGTTTATCTCAATCTGCTCCAGCTTACGGATCTGCTCGGCAAACACCGGGTAATTTTCTGCGATTTCATTCAGCCATGCCATGGCATTCTCTGCAAAGCCGGGAATCTTTCTGCCGACCTCCGCTGCCGTGGCAGTCACCTGCGGCACCACCGTCCCAAGCACAACAGCGACCACCAACGCAACCGTCACAAGGGAAAGCACCAGGCAGACCGGCCTCTTAAACCTCCCCGCAAGCTTACCCCTCCAGCCTTTCAAAAGCTTATCTTCAAAAGCGCGCATGGGTATGTTCAGTACAAAGGCAATGGCCGCCCCGTATATAAAGGGCTTTGTAATCCGATAGATAAAAGCGATTGCCACCAAAAGCTTTCCGCTGTATATGACGGCGAGCACCAAAACCGCCGCAAGCAGCATCAGCCTTCTGATCTGTTTTAACTTTTCTCTGCTAAACTCCATTTAATGCTGCTCCTTTTCCTCTAACAGTGCCACCAGGTATTCCCAAACGCGTTTGACCGAGGAAATGCTCAGTGTCTCCTCCGTAGTGTGAATGTCTTTCATATCCGGTCCCATAGAAACACAGTCCAGATCTCTGATCTTGCTCCCTAAAATTCCGCACTCCAGCCCTGCGTGAATCGCCTCCACCCTGGGCACGGCGCCATACATTTTTTCATACAACAAAATCATTTTTTCTCTCAGCGGTGAGTTTTTGCGGAACTTCCAGCCGGGATATTCCCCGGTTACCTCTATGCCGCCCCCCGCAAGCTCCGTTGCGGCGCGCAGCTCATCAATCAACGCATGCTTTGCGCTCTCCACACTGCTGCGCACGGAAAACTCCGCCAGGATTCCTTCTTCTCCTGCCTTTAGTATTCCCAGATTCAGGGAAGTCTCCACCAGCCCCGGCATATCGGCGCTCATGGCCTGAACGCCGTTTGGAAGGATATTTAAAAATGCCGCCGCGCGCTTTGTATCCTCAGGCGGCATACAGCGGGCACTGCCCCATTCTTTCCTTATCAGCTGCAAATAAAAACCGGGGTCCCTGGAGGAAAGCTCCCCCTGAATCTCCTTCTCAACCTTCTTTACAATCTCATCCAGCAAAGCATAATTGTCCTCAGCAACCAATATCCGGGCCTTTGTCTCTCTGGGAATGGCATTGTCCGCCAGACCTCCCTCCGCAGAAATCAGGCTCACCGGCAGCTTCATGGCAATGCTGTAAAGAAGCCTGCCGAAAATTCGGTTAGAGTTGCCCCTCTCCTTGTGTATCTCGCCGCCGGAATGTCCTCCCAGAAGCCCGCCGATGGTCAGCTCACAGATTACGCCGGTCCTCTCATGTATACTTAACGGAATACCCTCCGTCTCATTACTTGAAGACGCTTTCAGCCTGCATCCTACTCTGGCTCCGCCTGCGCAGCTGGTCAGGAAGATTCCCTCCTCCTCCGAGTCGAGATTGATCATACGGTTTCCGGTAAGCATGGACAGGTCAATGCCCCTTGCGCCGTCCATTCCCACCTCCTCGTCCACGGTGATCACAACCTCCAGCCTGGGATGCCTGACGGTATCGGAGTCAAGAAGCGCCAGAGAATAAGCCACGGCAATGCCGTCATCGCCGCCGAGGCTGGTGCCCTCCGCATAGACCTTGTCGCCGTCCACAGCGACCCGCAGCCCCTCCGTGCTCATGTCAATATCACAGCCCGGCTTCTTTACCGCCACCATGTCCATATGCCCCTGCAGGATGACCGGAGGCTCTTTTTCATACCCCTCCGAAGCCTCCTTTATCATGATAATATTTTTTAATTCGTCCTGAATGCAGAATATATCCCTCTCCTTTGCAAAGTTCGCCAGATAATCGCTTATCTGTCCCACGTTTCCGGACCCGTGGGGAATTTTTGTTATCTCCTCAAAAAAACAGAAAACTTTTTTCGGCTCTAAATTTGTTAATACTCCCATGTTACCTCCTTTGAAAGCTTTTCTTGCATAAAAAGCTTTTCTTCCATAAAAATATTTTCTTCCATAGAAAAGCTTTTCCTGCATGAAAAACTTTTCTTCCATTTCTAAGTTACGCGCCTGCCCTTTCATTGCCATCCAGAGCGGGCATTATTCTATAAATACTGTTTTATACCTTATCGCTGTAATTATACAGTAAAAAGGCTACCAGCTGTCTGATAGCCCTAATGTACATTTTATACTGGTGTATTTCCTGGGATTTATACATATCTGTGGCGGTTCCGTTCCGGTCTCCCAAACCGCTTCTGCAGCTTAATTTTCGCAGAACAGTCTCACTGCGCCCTCAATTTAATGCGTTTTTCGGTCTGTTTATCAAAGAGATATACGCTTTTATAGGGAATGGCAAATTCCAGCTTCTCATCGATTTGAGGCGTCTCCTGAGGGTCCACCTTTAATATTGTCTTTATCCCCTGGATATCAGCATACACATTGGTATTATCGCCCAAAAGCTCCGTGAGCTCCACCGTGCAGGTAATCCTATAGGCATCACCGGTATCGTTCCCCTCCGCAAGCCTGATCGCCTCCGGACGGAAGCCGAAGGCTACCTCCTTGTTCTCGTACCCGTCAATAACGCTTTTATCCGCTATTGCGCCAAGATCTATAACATTACCCTTGATATTGAGTTTACCACCCTTTACGGTGGCATTTATAAAGTTCATCGGCGGCTCTCCGATAAAGCCCGCCACGAACATATTAACAGGATTAAAATACAGATCGTAGGGCGTTCCGACCTGCTGGGCATAGCCCTCCTTCATAACCACTATTCTGTCCGCCATGGTCATGGCCTCAGTCTGATCGTGCGTGACATAAATGGTTGTAGCGCCCGTCTCACGGTGAATCTGAGTTATTTCGGAACGCATGGTAACTCTCTGCTTGGCATCAAGGTTGGAAAGCGGCTCGTCCATAAGGAAAATATCAACTCTGCGGATAATAGCCCGCCCAACCGCAACCCTCTGTCTCTGGCCTCCTGAAAGCTCACGGGGCTTTCTGTCGAGATAATCCGTCAATCCAAGTATTTTGGCTGTTTTATATACCTTTTGCTCTATGACGTCCTCGTCGACCCCCTGGAGCGTCAGTCCAAACGCAAGGTTTTCATAAACCGACATATGCGGATAGAGAGCATAGCTTTGGAAAACCATTGCCACGCCGCGCTCTCGGGGACCCTTTTCATTTGCCCTGACTCCGTCGATGAGAAAATCGCCCTTGCTGATGTTTTCGAGCCCGGCAATCATACGCAGCGTTGTGGATTTACCACAGCCGGATGAGCCTACAAACACGATAAATTCACCCTTTTCAATCTCCAGGTTGAAATCGTGGACCGCATGATATCCGTTCGGGTAAATTTTGTTGATTCCTCTCAATGTTAAATATGACATAACGACTCTCCCACTATTTAATCTGTTTCCTTAGCTGCTCTGTTTTCTGTCGCCTGCTACCTTTGCCTCCGCATCGCGGAAAACCTTTATAATCGTATTTTTCACGGTGATAAACAACATATCAAACCCCATATACAGCAACCCAAACAAAATGGGCTCCACGGGCACCGCCACTCTCTGCGCCGTTTCAATATCGCCAACCAGAATCGTATTGATCATATTATATGTGCTGACAATACAGAACAACACCAAGCCCGAATAGATTACATTTATGAAGATTGACCAGAATTTTCTGGTCGTAATCATCATCCATTTATTATAAGCGCCCTTTTCGGGTTCAAAATAACGCAGCAGGTGATTGACCAGCAAATCCACGGACAGCCCCAGCCCCACCGCCAGCACGAACATCAGATCCAGCCCGGAAATATACGTTCCCAGACCCCACAGGAAAAAGTAACACATAGCGCCGCTGAACCAAAATTTTACAAAACAGATCTTCAGCCATGTGGGAATACGTTTTTTTCCCTTTGAGGTATATTTTTTTATCTCTGCGTCAGGAACCCTGGGGGCGGCTTCCGCGTTCACAAGCCTGTCGACCGCATCGGTCTTCAAGTCATAATAATTTTCCGCCACGGGCTTTTCGCCCTGGTGTTTTTTCTGTTTCTTTGACATAATTTTTCTATAAAAGAGAATAGGGCTGTTTACCCTTTCCTACTCATCCTCACCGGAAATATCGATTTCCGCCATTTCACCGTTGCCCTCCACATCGATGGAGGTGTTGATCTTCTTCAAGCCCTTTGCGTACAATGGCAGTGTTAAAAGCAGGACGGCGCATATGGCAACAAATACGATATGCATGATAACCGTGGTCTGAGCAGCGGAGATATCCGCTGATTTTTTGATCGGATTCACGGCACGATTCACCGCCTGACCGATCCTTACAAGATAAACGCCGTCTACAAAAATCATGATTCCAAGCATCGCATACAGAATCGAGAGCATTATTTTATTCGGTTTCTGACGCTTCGGAAATGTCCTCAAAAAACAGACAAATGCCAGAATTGACAACAGCATCGCCACAAACTCACACTGCCCCATATTGGGCGTATTTATCCTCGCCGTAGTGTTAGATATCGACGTAAGATTAAGCGAGTAGACAAGGAACGCTATCCCCAATACTACTAACGGAATATTCTGAGGGCTTCGCTTCAGAGAGACGAAAAACTTGCGGACAAATTCATTTTTCCCTCGCTTCTGTTTAGCGGACTCCTGTTTTTGTTTCATCTGCCTTGTTCTCCTTATCATAAATTGAAAAAACCGTCGTCAACGAATTGCCCTGGTTGTCTCCTTGTCAAAGAAATGCTTTCTCTTGAAAGAGACATTGACCGTGTCGCCAGGCTTATAGCTGCACCATTCGCGGAACTTGCAGGTAATTTTCTGCTTTCCCACAACTCCGTTTACAAGGGTAGTCTGACCGAGGTTCTCGTTTGAGAATACGTTCACCGAAATCTCCCCCCCCTGTATCACATCCTCAGGGCGCACCCCGAGAACCACCGTTTTGTTCTCATACCCGGCAAGCAGCTCCGCTTCCTCCGAAGTCAGCGCTATGCTGAATTCACTGCCTACAGCCTGCCCATTTCGTATAACGGCATCAAAGGTATTAATGGGCGGCAGCCCGATAAAGCTTGCCACGAAAAGATTGGCAGGAGTATAATAAAGCTCCAGCGGTGTACCGATCTGCTGGACATGCCCCATGGACATGCACACAATTCTGTCCGCAAGCGTAAGCGCCTCTGTCTGGTCGTGTGTGACATAAAGCATCGTCGCCTTCAGACGCTTGTGGAGCAGCAAAATCTCCCGGCGGGTGGAACCGCGCAGCTTGGCGTCAAGATTGGATAATGGCTCGTCAAAAAGAAATACCTTGGGCGTGCGGACAATGGCCCGTCCCATGGCAACCCTCTGCCTTTGGCCTCCGGAAAGCTGGTTGGGCTTTTTGTTGAGCTGATCAGTCAAGCCCAATATCTCTGCCGCCGCCATCACCTTCTGATGCACAACGTTTACATTTTCCTTGCGAAGCATCAGCGAAAACGCCATGTTCTCATATATGGTCATGTGGCCGTACAGCGCATAATCCTGGAAAACCATGGCGATATCCCTGTCTTTAGGGGGCTTCGCCGTGACATCCTGACCGTCGATGATAAGCTTGCCGGCGGAGATATCCTCCAGCCCTGCCACCATGCGCAGAGTCGTGGACTTTCCGCAGCCCGAAGGTCCCACGAGAACGATCAGTTCGCCATCCTTGACATCAAGGTTAAAGTCAAAAACCGCCTGAACCTTATTGTCATATATTTTATCGAGATGCTGTAATTTAAGTTCACTCATGTGCCGCTCCCTTTTGCTCCTTTTCAAGCTCAGCCTGATAGCTTACAAGCGTGCTGGTTTTAATTATACCGACAATTCCTGCAATGATACAAAATACCGCGGACGCAATTAACAACGCGCAGACCCAGATAAACTGTGCGTTGCCCATCACGATCTGCTCATGCATCTCAAGCTGCACTGTGGCATTTCTCGCATCCGTAGGCAGGATAAAAATTCTTATGATCTGCCCTGCTCCCAAGACAAGAAGCGCATAGGCATACATCATTTTATAGCCCTTAACGCCCTCTGACGCCAGGAATGCCACCAGCATAAACAGCAGGTTATAGACAACGGACGCCCCTATGATAATGCTGTAATAATAATTTCCCACATCGGATGTATATATACTGACAAAGTAAATTGCGTTAAATACAATTGCTAGCAGCGTCAGGTTTGCAGAAAGCTTGTTTCTCGTAAAACGTAACCGGTCCTTTTTAATAAGGGCATCATCATTTAAAGTCATACCTTAACATCCTTTCTGCTCCCAATCAGCCGCTTTTCTTCCTTCATCATGGTTAATTTCAAAATCAGATTTACTATAAGCAGCACTGTTGCCAATATAACCAGCCCGAACACTACATAGCCGGCATCGAACCAGAACGTGGACTCCGTGTACAGGGTATCCCACTTCTCCGAATGCTCCTTCAGCGCCGCAAAATCCAAATTTACAAACTGCGCTCTAAAAGCGGATATATTAACCACCGCCCAAACGGACGCTGCAATATTACACACAGTCGAAAGCCCTATCGCAACAAAATTTCCGATATAATACTTCCTGCGCGAATGGGTATTCATGATAAATAAAACCAGAGAGACCAGAATCATTCCAATGCTTACTCTGGTCAAGCTGCTGTTAAACGGCTGCATGGTGTAATAAATTCCCGAACCACGCACCGTTGTATTCTCCGGACGCGCCGGATTAATAATTGTTAAATACAAGCTGTCAAACATGTCTGTCATAAGACCAAGGGAATAGAAAAACACAAGAGCGGAAGCAGTCAAAACAGCCATACATACTATTCTCTGAAATACCATTTGTTTTTTATACATAAAAACCTTCCTTTTATATTGGAAGGGGAGATTTACTCCCCTTGGAGATCTGCTCCCCTTGGAGGCCGCTCCTCTCGGAGGACTCTCCCCTTCAAAGCAACATAATGTGGATTTTGCATAACAGCCCGGTATTCAGCCAAACCGCTGCAATTTTGCAGAACCACGCAAAACAAACCTTGCCCAGAACCCGGATGCGG
This sequence comes from uncultured Acetatifactor sp., assembly GCA_910578215.1. Taxonomy (GTDB): domain Bacteria; phylum Bacillota; class Clostridia; order Lachnospirales; family Lachnospiraceae; genus Acetatifactor. Next base: position 30,039 of record CAJTPH010000032.1, read on the forward strand.
TAAAATTTCGCGCGGCCTGCGTTTCATTACCGTTCAGGCAGTTTCCGATTCATAAAAAAGCCTTGATTCATAAAATCGCCTTACTTGTTCATGCTGTTGTAGTAAGTTACAAGCTCCTGCCAAGCCGCCTCTTTCAGCTCAAGATACTGAGAACCATGCCATGTCTCGGAAACGGTCTTAACAGTCTGATCCGCGGAAGCGGTACCCTCGCCGGTGAAGCCGCTGCAGATAATGTCAACAAGCAGGTTGGTCTGATCCTTGCCCTGGCCGAAGTTACCGCTGGCGCCAAGCTCGGTAAAGCCGTTGATCGTCTGGTTAGCGACATCCGTGGTGGGAAGAACCGTAGGAACGGAGGTATACCATGCGTTGCTTGTAAGCGCAAGCTCAGGATGGTGTATGGTGCCAAGTCCGATAGCCGTGGAAATATAACCTGCACCCTCCTTACCTACCTCATGCGTACACTGATACTCAAACGCCTGGCTCTTTACAAAGCTCAGAGTAGAGCCCAGATACATGCGGGCATAGTTCGTATAGTTTCCCTTCGCCTTTTCCCACAGCTCGTCATAGGTCTTGTCTGCGATGACAGGCATCTGCTTACCGTTAAAGTTAAAGGTCACATAGCTGCCGTCGGAATTGGTCTTGATGAAAGCGTCAGGACCGTAGGACATCAGAATCTGTCCCTCAGGGCTGTATGCGTAATCGATCAATGCAAGAAGCGCGTTGAGCTTGTTGGTATCGTCTCCCACGCCTGCCTTGGAGATTGCCCAGCCGCCGGTCTTAACCGAACGCCAGGACTCGGTAAATCTCATAAACTTCTCGCCTGTTCCGTCGTTCCAGCGAGCAACGGGAACCATGACTGCCATGTACTTCTCGCCTTCCTGAAGCTTGGTAGCATTGAGAATAGTCTGAGTCTGATTGTAGTCATAGTGCATAAAGCCGAGATCGTTCTCAAGCATCGTGCTGCTGGACTCCTTGGATTTCTCCAAAAACGACTTGGAGATCAGCCCTTCCTTAGCCAGGCTGTTCATCCTCGCAAGAGCCTCATAGGTAGCAGCCTCCTGGCGCGCATCGTGAAGCTTGTTGTCGTTGCCGATGTAAAGGTAATCCTGTCTGGACTCAAGTCCGCGTACTCCAAAGAGAGAGCCTGCAAAACGGAACATATCGACACGGCGCTGGTTGTTGTCGTCCTCACGGGAGAAAAGACCCTGGACATTGTCCGTGCCATTCAGCGTATTTGCGTTTGCAACCACGCAGCGAAGGAGAGCTACAAGCTCGTCAGCGTCCCATGCCGCATTCTGGCCGCAGAACAGATCGGAACGGGTGGTTCCGTAATATCCGTTATAAGCCTTGTCAATATAAGTACGAAGCATATTGACCGCTTCAACACCGGTCATGGAGCCCTTATCGTTCATTGCCTTGATAATGTTGCCCGCTGCATCATAATCCTTATTAATCTTCTCAACGCCGGAGCCGTCCTTCTTAACTACCTCGATCTCCACCTTGCCGGACGTAGGCATATAAGGCGTATAGGCAGGCGCTGCAGTCTTGCCGCTCTTGTCCGCCTTAAACTCTCCCTCGCCGTCGAGCAGCTTCTGAACCCAGTCCACTCTCATCAGAGGCATACGCTCGATATCGTTTACGCCGTCAAAGTAAGGCGAAAAGTAGATGGAACCCGCCGTATCGCCTGCGGTGGAACCGGTAATAGACAGGCGCACAATGGGATTTGCCTCCAGATACGACTTGAAGTTGGGCATGCTGTCTATGTACTTGTTGATGTCTACAAGCTGACCTGCCGTACCCGCGACGGTAAGGTCGCTTGCGGTACCCGCTACCATGTCAACCTGATCCAGCTGATCCTTCCAGTAAGCCCACTCCTTGGTCTCGCTGTTGCCCTGATATTTGTCCTCAAACTCAACGCCGAGGATCTCCTCCAGTGCTGCCCAGGTAGGCTTGAGATCGCCGGTATTGTAGGTCTTTCCGTCAGCCAGCGTAACTCCTGAGCCCGCTGTCTCTGCGTCAAAGGCAATACCTGTCTTTTTGCTGTTATAGCCTGTCGCCATACGAAGCACTGTGCCCTCTGCATAGTCCAGCGAAGGACCCTTCTTATCGCCGCAGCCCGTCAACAGCGTAGTCGCGACAAGAGAAGCAGCCAGCAGTGAGACACTGATTTTTCTCTTTTTCATCTTTCTCCTCCTTAATAGAATTGTTTGAAAAAACTGTTTCTATAATATCAACCGCATTGCTGCGCGATTGACCGGTCGTTCACCCGGCATACCTTCTATTTAACGCCGCCGGCATTTACTCCCTTAGCAAAATACTTCTGAATAAAGGGATAAATGATGAGAATAGGCACAATGGAGCACACGATCAGCGCATAAATGACAGAGTCCGAAGCATACGCCTCGTTCCAGCCCGCCATCGCCTCCGGGTCCGTAAACTCCTCCAGCTTCAGCCGAATAAATACCTGGAGCGGGTGCTCGTTGGTATTGGAGATCATCTGCCTGGCCCAGAAATAACCGTTCCATCGGGATATCCCAAAGAAAAGAGCCACCGTTGCTATGATGGATTTGCTCATGGGTATGTAAACCCTCCACAGCACCTGCATCTCCGTAGCGCCGTCGACTATCGCCGCCTCCTCTATTTCGGAGGGAACTCCCTCAAAGGAATTTCTAAGCAGTATGATATTCATTGCCGCCATACCCATGGCCATAACCACCAGCCACTTATCATCCATAATGCCTATGGAGTGAAATACCCGCTTTGTGGCAAGATAGTTCAGATACTGCGGAACAATACCTGCGCTGAACCACATGGTAAACACCAAAAAGAAATTAAAACCCTTGCGGAACAGCAGACGCTTTTTTGAAAGGGCATACGCGCCGAATATGGATATTCCCAGCGCCCAGATCGTCCCGAAAAAGGTAAGGAAAAGCGTGTTGGTATAGGAATTCCAAAACATATTATCGTTGAACATCCTAAGAAACGCTTCAAATTGAATGTCCTTGGGAAGCAGCACAAGCTCATTGTAATCCACCGCGTGCCTTCCGCTTATTGCCGCGGAAATCGTATAGACAAAAGGATACAGGCAGGCGACGGCAAAGATGGTCAGCAGCGTATAGCTCAATATCTTAAATATCAGTTCCGAAATCTCAAGTTTTCTTTTCATAATAATCCCCATGGATATCGCATGGCTCCCGCGATACCGCTCCACATTCAGCCCTTTTTAATAGAGTGACACATTCGATGCCTTCCGCGCAATGGTGTTGGCGCCGATAACCAGCAGCATACCGATTACATTGTTCATCATCTCGGCGGCAGAGGCAAGCCCCGGCACGGCATTGCCCAGCATACCATACCTCTGCGCAAAGGTGGACACCACATCCGCCGTGACATAGGTGTTTGGATTATACAGAAGGAGAACCTTCTCATACCCTACATTCAGCAGGGAGCCTATTCTTGTAATCAGCATGATGACAATGGTGGAAAGGATACAGGGCAGCACCACATACCTCATCTGCGCCAGCTTCCCGGCCCCGTCTATCTGCGCCGCCTCATAGCTTGTAGGCGCAATGGCAATGATCGCGGCAAAGAACACGATGCTGTCATAACCTGCGCCCTCCCATATGCCGCTGATCTGATAAATGGCCCTGAAGAAAGACGGATTGTTCAGCAGCCCGGCATTTGCCGTCACATGGTCGATGAGTCCCAGCATCTCCAGAAACTGCGATAAAATACCCATGCCGGAGGTAAGCGAACCCTGCTTTACAAGCATCGTCACCAGGGAGGTCATAACTACCGTCGACATAAACTTGGGCAGATATGTTACGACCTGATACACGCTTCGCAGGACATTCGAGCGTATTTCGTTAAAGAACAGCGCTATGATAATAGGCATCGGGAATCCGAAGCACAGGCCGTAAAAGCTGAGAAGAAACGTATTGCGGAACGCCCTCCAGAATTCTATGGAAAGCCCCGTCCCCCCTACCAGCAGATTCTTAAAATACGACAGCCCCGCGTAATACTGGTCGGCAACCGGCTTTACCGGGTCCGTCACCTTAAAGCATCCGAGAAGCTCGTACATGGGCATATAACGCCACAGCAGGAACACGACGATCATGGGAACAAGCATCAGGTACAGACGCCAGTCCTTCATAATCGTTCTCCAGACGTTCAGCCAATGATGCTTTTCCACATCGTCCCGGACAACCTGTTCGGGATTTTCAACATAGACTCCGGTTTCCTCGTCGAAAATCAAATAATCACCAGCGCCACTCTGCTTCATAAACAACCTCCTAACACCACATTTAACTTCCTGTAATAATAGCTTCCCACCCTGTTCCGGCGGCACCTGCCGGCTCAGAAATCCGCCTCCCGCTGTCTTCTCTCCGACTCGGTCCGGATCAAATAGCTCCTTTGGTCCTCAAACAGCCCGTCCGCCCTGCGGGAGATCAGCACCACCACCGCCGAATACAAAAGCGTAAGCGAATCCGAGGCAAAAAACATTACCAGAGAATCAAGCGGAGCTCCGAAAATGAGGCTGACCAGCCACCTGCCCAACTGCATGGCGCAGAACGCCGCAGCCGTATAAATAACCGTAATATGTACCTTTTCCCTTACCTTTTCCTTGCCGACGGCCTTGAAAAGCACAAGCGCGAGCAATGCAAAGCAGTTCCCCACACAATATACCGCAAACTGTTCGGCGCTTCCCCCCGAGGCAAAGCAAAAAGCAGCTCCCCCTGCCACCGCATGAACAACGGCATATCCGCCCCACCGCATCATGACTATGCAGAGCACGGCTGTCGTCTGCGAGAGCGTGTACAGTTCCCCCGGAAACCATCTTGCAGCCGCCATCGCCGTGACAGACTCGAACACAAGCAGAATAACCGTCCAGATACATAAATCTATTGCCCTGTACTGCTTAAAGGATAAAGAATTCATTTATTTCTCATTTCTCACAAAATTTTCTTTTTTTCTCTAGAATTTTTTAACAATTTTACTATATCATGTAACAAGACTTTTTTCAATCTTTTTTTTGATTATTCTCTGTAGGCGTTCCCTCGCCGGATTTTTCCACAGGAAGCACCTTCCTTTTAACCAGCGCCCGGTACCATCTTCCCAGCCTGTCCCTGGACAAGAAATAATTCACAAGCAGCGCCAGCACCACCCCCACTCCCGTATCGATCATGCGCCATACGGCGTAATCGATATGATGGGGCGGCGTGTTAAACAAAATAATACACAGCACCACTCCCCCCGGCTGGACCCCGCCCGGCCAGTGAAAACTCACACACAATATAACAAGAACAATAATGCCCATAAACACCAGAGGCAGGCGCAGCCAGTCATTTCCGGCCGGAAACAGCAAATGCTCCAGCCAATACAGCGCAAGACCTATTATGCCGCCTATGACAGTGCCAAAAAAGCGGTTGCCCCCGTTCAGGCGGGAATTCTCCATGTCCGCACCCATGCCAAAGATCGCGCCGATACAGGCAAAGGTGGGGTCGTGATTGGGAATAAAAGCGTAGATAAACGCCACTGCCATGGCTGCAAGAGCCGTTTTAATACTGCGAAGCCCCAGTCCGGGAATCGGCGCATGTACAGGATTATGTTGTTCCATGCCGGGTCCTCCTATTTATAGTTCCGTCTCGCCACTTCCAAGCCCCTTTTGCGGGAAGCAATTTCCATCCGCAAAGACCGCTTCTGTAAATTCCTTCCGGGGCTTTTCCGTTTCGAGACTGTTTTTTTATATTTTTTTACCGCGTCAGATTTTCCTTTACGTCTTCCGCTTCAAAGTCGAAGACGCATCTCTCGAAGGCATTGATCACATGCGTGTCTCTATACCTGTCGTACCGCTTATGCTGCCTGCCATAGGTTTTATGGACATGACCGTGCAGAAAAAATTTAGGCTTGTACTTCTCCATCAGAGAAAGAAAAGCCTTGAACCCCTGGTGAGGCAGATCCATTCCGTCATTCAGCTGGTAGGCGGGCGCATGGCTCACCAGAATATCAAACCCTCCGTGCCGCCACAGCTGAAAACCCAGCCTGCGGACACGCCTTTGCATCTCGCGCTCCGTATACTGATGGTCTCCGGGCTTATAGCGCATGGAGCCCCCCAGTCCCAGAATCCGTATACCCCTGTAGACATAGACCATATCCTCGATACAGGTGCAGCCCTCCGGGGGAACCGTCTCATACTTGGTGTCATGATTTCCGTGCACATACAATACAGGCACCGTACTCATTGTCACCAGAAAGGACAGATATCTGGGGTCCAGGTCTCCGCAGGAAATAATCAGGTCAATGCCGTCCAGCATACCCTTTTTATAATAATCCCACATAAGCTTGGACTCCACATCCGCAATTGCCAGTATTCTCATACCGTATCTCCCTTGTACCGTCCGTCAATGCTCCACCGTTTCCAGCCCCTGCTGGTCCATGATGGGCTTCGCCTCCTCCTGAAGCTCTACAGGCTTGGGGATAGAACCGATGACATTTTCCGCCAGCCAGTCCATGTTGATAATTTCCTGTGCAGACAGACTTTGGTCAGGATCGCCCTGAACCATGCCCTGCTGAGAATATAGAATGCCTGCAAAGGGATTGAACTCCTCCATATGGATGGTCTTCTTCAGCAGATTAACCAGCCTCTTTGTCCCAATGGGAAGGCTCTGGGAATAAATCACATCCACCACATCCGCGGACATGCCCCACCAATAGTTGATCGCCTTTACCGCATCCGTGCTTTCATCGTATTTCCACGCACCGTCCATGATGGTGCGGATAAGCCTCTCATAAAATTTTCCCCAATGCCACAGAGGCATGGCAAGATTGCGGGGATAATCGTTCTTTACGCTGAACAAGCCAAAAAAGCGGGAAGAATCCTCCGGAATATTCATATCCTTCCCTGAAATTACGGATGCCCCCTTCTGCTTCAGCTTCTCCAGACTGTCCTCATGCTCCTTGAGCCTGGACCATTCCAGATAAACCTCCGCCCTGGGATTGACCAGCTTCGCCCCCAGTGCAAAGGCGTTGATTCCGGCAATAACCCCCAGAATGGGATAATCCGCGATATACCCCAGCCTGTTATTGTCCGCCATGGACCCTGCTATGGCTCCCATCAGGAACTTGGCCTCATGCATACGCGCGTAATAGGTGCGGATATATCGATGAGAGGTATTCAGAGAACAGTTTAATATCCTGACGTCAGGATGAGCGATCGCAGCCTTTACGCTGCCTGTCACAAAGGCGGGCGTGGTCGAAAAGATAATGTTACAGCCCTCCCCGATGGCACTTTCTATTGTTTCCTCCGCCAGCTCCTGCGTGATGCCTTCGTAGCACACCGTGGACACTTCATCCGAAAAAGCCTGCTCTATATGCTGCCGCCCCAGCTCATGGGCATAGGTCCACGCCGAGGAGCCTGGCGTCTTCTCATAGATGAACGCAATCTTCGGCTTAGGCGCACTCATGGGCAGAATGCGGTTAAGCAGCGGCTTTTTCTCCCTGGCGGGCTCCATCCTAAGCTCCACCTTCTTCTCTGCACCGCCAATCTCAAATTCTTCCCAGCTCTTTGCCACAAGCTCCCTGATCTCATTGGAGGTTTTCTCCTCCAGGCTCTTGTAACCATAGAGGCTTATAAACGCCAAAAACGCGTCCCCAACGGTGACCGGCAGCTTATCTCCGCCATTAGCCCTGTATTCCGCCGCAAACTTTGCATAGACAAAGCTGAAATCCAGCCTGTCATCCTCGGTCCAGGGCTCGCCCTCTCCCTTGCCCACGGCCTCCTGCAGCTTTGCAAAGCTTCCCAGGCTGGAAAACCATATGTAGTTGATTTTCGACAGCTCATAAAAATCTACAAATTCATAATATATCTTATTGCTCTTTTCCTTTGTCCTGGGAGGAAGAATGCGGATAACGTTTCCCGGCACGGAAACCGCGTCAAAAAACTTGAGCACGCTCACACGCTTATTGCCCTCAGCTACATAAAATTCATTCATGTATTCATAAGCCTTGATCGGGTCCTGTATTCCCTCCTCGAGATGGCTGGTGCTCAGATTGGCCCACTTCGCGGCAAATTCCGTCTCGCCCGCGAGGATGGGCATGAAATTGCCGGCAAAGGCGCTGCTTCTGCCCCCCGTCTTTGTTCCCACGATCCTGTCGATGGGTATCTGCACCACGCCCAGGGATACCTCGGCGTAATGATTGTCGCTGGGAAGTATATCGTCCAGAACCTTCAGCGTCGGCTGCTGCCCCCGCATAAGTCTCGCCTGATAATCTTTTTTTCCAAGCCTGTATGCCTTGTCATATTCTATCATTCCCATATGCCCACCATGCCTTTCCGCAGTCTGCGAATTCAGAGCTTCCTTGATTAAAAGCTTCCCTAATTCAGAGCTTCCTTGCCTCACCCGGTAATATATGCGATATCACAAAAAAAGTCAACGGTCCCCTTCCTGACATTCGCCGCTTATATCCGTATCGATAAGCCGGAGGTTATCGATATTTTTTGTCTTTATCCCGTACTTTCCACGGGCTTTTACGTTTTCCAGATAAATATTTTTAAAGCGGGCTTCCGGCAGCCCGTACAGATAAACGGCGTTCCCTGCAATCGTTTCCAGGGAAATATCTTTAAAATAAATGTCTTCCACGACAGGAGTCCCCTCGTCCACGGGACATGTCAGGTCCGGGTCAAACCTCTCCTCACCATAGAAGCCGTCCACATACAAAGCGCCCCTGAACCACTTGGTATCCTTATATTCCGTGCTGTTGTTTGCCAATGTGCAGCTCTCATAATGAATATTTCTGACAAAGCCTCCCCTGCCCCGCACGGCCTTCACACTGGCGATACTGTGCACGTCCTCAAAAGAGCAGCCTCTCACATATACATCCTTAACCCCTCCCGACATCTCGCTGCCTATGGCAACGCCAAACCCGCTCTTAAAAACACAGTTTTCAATCGATATGTCCTCCGAGGGAATTCCTGCCCTGCGCCCCTGCACGTCCCGCCCGGACTTTATTGCAATGCAGTCGTCCTGGCTGGCAATTATGCATCCCGTGACCTTTACCCTCCGGCAGGAATCAAGGTCTATGCCGTCGCCGTTATGCATCCCGTACTTATTCCCGTTTTCGTCATATTTGGTGTGTATTTTTATATGATCGATCAATACGTCGGAGCAGTATATCAGATGCAGGCACCACGCCGGCGACTGCCGGATCTCCACTCCCTGTATCGTCAGCCTGTCCGTATTGCGGATGCAGACCGCACGGCCTCTTTTCACCCCTGGGTCTGACATTTCCGCCCCAAAAAGCTGCTTTCCGTTAGCGTCGATCACGCCCTCCCCTGTGATGGCTATATTTTCATGAGGCGCGCTGTCCGTATTGATAAGGCTGGCGTAACAGAGCTGTTCAAAGCCCTCGAAGGGATAGCCCATGACAGGAAAGTCCCTCACATCACCGCTTCCCAGCAGTCTTGCGCCCTTCTCGACACGAAGCGTCATATTGCTTTTCAAAAAAAGAGCCCCCGTGACAAAGGTCCCTTCAGGAATCAGCACCGTACCTCCCCTGCCGCAGACGTCGACCGCCCTCTGTATTGCCTGCGTACATACCTTTCCCGTATCCGGCTCCGCCCCGAAATCCTTAATATTGTAAACCACCGCTGCCTCCTCCCCACCCTTCCCGTTTTTGGGCTTGCATTATATTCTCTTAACAGTATACTACAAACGGATTTAAAGTCAATAATCCCGCCTCACTGCCTCTCGTCCAGATAGGTCTGTACCCGGTTGGTAACAAGCCCTGCAGCCTCCGCCGCACTCTTGCTTCCATTAAAATAATCCGATGCTTCCTCCTTGATAAGAGCAAGAACAGGGACTGTACGAGGGGGACAGGAACGCGCGTCTTCCAGCATGCGAATATATTCTTCAATGATTTCCTCCGTAATGTCTGCTTCCGTATAAACGATCATTCCAGTTATCACCGTACTGCCATCTGCCAGGCTTTCACCAAGAAGCATTTTGATTTCTTTCCCATCCTCAAATTCTTCCTTTTGCCCCCTCACCCACGCGTCAAAAGTCCTCCTTGCCGCCGGGACACCGCTCACTGCGGACTGCGCCTCATCTCCCAGAAGAAATGCGATAAATTCCCATGCCCCTTCCTTATTAGGGGAATTGGCATTGACTGCCAAAGCCGAACAGGACATGACTGCCGGATGACATCCGTCATCAAACAGCACGCCGCAGATAACCTTATCGTTCTTTTCCCGCTCTGCCCTGTCCTCAAAAGAATAAACCTTGCCCACATCCCATTCCTCGGCAAGACAGCTTAGCTTTCCTTTGCCTGCACTATCTCCATACCTCTTTGCCACATCCAAAATTTTTGTAAACAGTTCCCCGCTGAAATCACAGCTTCCGCTTTCCCAATCCACCATTCCCCATACTGTGTCTGATCCCTCCAGTAAAAGCCCTAAGAGCTTCATGGAATCATATCCCTTCAGAAATACGGCATCCTCCCTCCTGGAAAGAAGGGCGTTCACCAGCGCTTCAATATCAGGTTCCTGTGTCCCGCCAAGAACAGAGCTGTCCATACAATAGCCTTCCAGACTGGGCGACGCCGGGCTGACGCCGCAAATCCTGTCTTCATCCCGCCATATACTGAAGGTATAAGGGAAATAATCCTCCTCACTGATGCCGCTCCTCTCCATATAGGGGCGCAGGTCCTCCAAAGCCCCTTTTTCGATCATACCGGTAATATAATCCTCCATCAGACTTCCATACAGGATGTCCGGTCCCTTCCCGGACGCGATCTGGATGCTGGTCAGGCGCGCAAAATCCTCCCTGTCATTTCCCCTCCCACAATCCTCAACTATCACATGATATTTCTCGCTCTGACGATTGAAGCCGTTTATCTGTCCGGCAAGCCAGCCTTCAATATTCACTCCTCTCAGGACAATGGGCGTCTTCTCCACCTTCGTCATCCGCAGCCTTTCCTGTAAGCTTTTGCTGCCGTCACTGAAAGCCCAGAGGATTTCCACACTTTCATCATCCAAAACCCGAAAGTCATGCATCTCATAGTGAACAGGCATTAGGTACGAAGTTCCTGTAAAGGAGAGAAGACAGGCTTCCGACCCGTCATCTCCATCGATTACCACAACCTCGCTGCCAAGCAACGTCTGAAGCTTAAATGAAACCAGCTTTTCTCCCCACACCCCCAGCCTCTGGCTGTCCATATCCCCCGTCACCATTTGAACGGAAGCCTGCTCCGTGACAAGCCCGGTGGCAGGCTCCAGCTCCGCCAGCCGCCTGTATCCCTGCTCCCTGTTACCCACGATTAAATATATCCTGCCGTCCGCCTTTTCGCAGAGATCTTCTATATCATAGCCATAGTCATATTGTCTGTCAAAAAGAAGTTCCCCTGACGGGGCATACTTCTTCAGAGATGTCCCTGTCTTTTCTGTTTTTCCGTCTGAATATGTCCTCACAGTTGAATTTTCCCACCAATAAAAATTTCCCTCCTGATCCAAATAACCGCATCCATTATATGGCGAGCCAGTTCCCTGCAGTATAGCCTCCCGGCTCCCGTCAGGTCTATAAAAGCATATGTCCCAGGATAGGAGTTCCCCATACGAACCAAGGTTTGGCTCTCTCCAAAGCTGCACCGGTTCTCCCCGATAAAACTGCATGCAAATGAAGGCTGCCTTTGACATTGCCAACGGCGATTCTTCCTTTCTCTGCTCCCATTGAAAAATCGCTTCCGACTCTACAACGATGTCATAATACTCCGTCCGTTCCGTGATGGCGGACAAATCCTCCATGCCCGCCTGTACTCCCCGCCATGCGCTTTCTCCGTTGTCCTTCTGCCCGCCGCAGCCGGCAAGAAGAACACACAAAAATAACAGGACAGTCATTGGACATATTTTTTTCATAAGCGCTCCTTTTGCCGAAATAAGGCAATGCCGCCTCCGCCCCCTAAACCTTTACCAGCATCGCCAGCGTGCCTGCCACGATCATGCACAAGCCTGCCGCCGCTCTTTTTGACAGCTTCTCGTGAAACACCACATAAGAAAACAAGATGGTCACAAGAATACTCAGCTTGTCTACAGGCACCACCACGCTTGCCAGCCCGTCCTGCAGCGCCCTGTAATAGCAAATCCAGGAGGCTCCCGTGGCCAGCCCCGACAGGCAGATGAAAAGCAGCTCCTTCGGAGGAATCCTGCGCACCGCCCCCTGCTTTCCCGTGGCAAAAACCACAACCCACGCCATGACAAGCACCACGCTGGTGCGGATCGCCGTACCCAGGTTAGACTCCAATCCTTCTATGCCTATCTTGCCCAGAATTGCCGTGAGGCTGGCAAACAGCGCGGAGCCGCAGGCATAAAGAAGCCACGCCCCTCCTTTGGCGGAATCCAAAGCGGCTGTCTTTTTTTTCTGTATCATAAGATATGTCCCAAGCCCGATTAAAACAATTGCCGCAGCTTTCAGCCCTGTCAGCTCCTCGTTCAAAAACAGGAACGCCAGCAAAACCGTCAGTACGGTGCTGGACTTATCAACAGGGACCACCTTGTTGATGTCCCCCGTCTGCAGGGCCTTGAAATAACAGAGCCATGAAGCCCCCGTAGCCAGCCCCGACAGGACAAGAAAAATCCATGTCCTTGCGCTTACCGTCCCTATTGTGCCAAACGAGCCCGCAAGCAGCACCATGACCCACGAAAAAACCAGGACAACCACGGTGCGCACCGCGGTCGCCACATTGGAATCCGTTTCCTTAATCCCGCACTTTGCGAGGATGGATGTCACCCCCGCAAAGAAAGCGGACGCAAAAGCAAGCATTACCCACATTTTATTCTCCTCCCGGCTTCTTGGATTTTACAGCCGCAGGCATTACGTCTGTTTCAGCCGCCGTCTCTCGTCTCACCCTTGCCGCAGTTTTTCCCGCCTAATACCTTAAGATGATCGACTCCGTAAAATATCAGAGAAACCGCCATCATAAATACGCATGCGGCAATGAAAGCCCCCGATGCCGCCGGGGGAATATCAATCCACGCCACATGGACAAGCACCATAAGATAAAGCAGACAGGTCGCCGCCTTTCCGTGCCAGCGCGCCCCGAACACCCTTCCCGTTTTCCGGATAACCAAAAGCCCTGCCACTCCCATAAAAAGCTCCTTTACGGCCATCAGAAAAAGCGGAACAGCCATCAGCGGAAAACGAATCGTCAGGCAGACAAGCATTGTCACCTGTGTAAGCTTATCGGCAACAGGGTCAAGCACCTTACCCACATCGCTTATCATATGGAATTTCCTTGCAATATATCCGTCTGCCAGGTCCGTCATGCCGGACAAAAAAAGAATATACATTGTCAACACATAATTCTTCTCTACACAATACAGCCATATCATAACCGGCAGCAGACATATGCGGAAAGCAGAAAGCATATTGGGGATTGTGAGTATCCTGCCCTTTAACCCGCCCTGCTTCTCACTCTGTCTATTGACCTGTTTTTCGTTCCTCATGAATCTCCTCCGTTCCTGCCCTCACCGGACGCCGGACCGCTCCTTCAGCCGGAACGCCAGCGTACATCCGCCTCCCGCTCCAGGGCTGCGTCGTCATTGACAGGGATATTCCCTATGCGCAATGTGGGCCGTACCCGCCCCTCCTTTTGCTGTACAACATGAACCAGCTCATGCTCCAGACACCTCTCCTGGCCGGGCGCAATATAGACCTGGCTCCCTCTGGTATAAGCAAGCGCCTTGAGCCGAGCAGGCTTGTCGGAAGAATAGTGTATCCTCACATCATCAAACGAATACCCCGACATCTCCTCAAAACGCTGTTTTGTCGTCTCCGGAATGCCAGTCAGGTTCGTTCTTTTCCTTTTGTATGCCTCCCGGACCGCCCCGGTTTTCTTATACAGTTCCTTATACATTGTGCGTCCCTCCGCTCCCGAATATGCCCGGCACAGATCCCGTTTAGACCTCTGTAAAGCATCAGCCTGTTCCGCCTGCCGTTTTACTCACTGCAGCTCTGTGGCCGGAATACCCCTATCGGCATGGGCCGTCATCCAAGCCGGGCAATCTCATACTCTCCCAGCCCATACCCCAGCAGCTGAATGATTTCCAGTTCATCCTGCGCATCCAGGACAGCATTGTGCGTCTCACGATATTTCCTGCTTTTGCGAAGCATTCTCAGCACGTCCTCAACGCCGTATCCCCGCTTCAGCCTCCCCGTCTTATAACAGTCCGCGGAATCCGGTATCTGCGTATTATACTGGCGGTAAGCCGCCAAACGCATAATATCAAACCATTCGTACTCCGAATATTCCGGAAGATGCCTCTGGTCAAAGGCTGCGTTATATGCAAAAAGCTTCCTTACCCCATAGGCATTCAGCCACTCCCTTATCTTTGCCAGCGCCCGCTTTCTGTCCGTAACGCAAGCCGCCTTATCATCCAGCCTCAATTCACCCGCAAACATTCCGCCCACCTTATATTCCGGATCGATTATGTAATATACCGAGGCGATCTTTTGCCTGCTTTCCGAATCGGCCACGACTACTCCTATGGACATTACCTCGTCATTCCAGTTTGTCTCAGTGTCGATTACCGCAAATTTATCCATCGTATTTTTCAAGCCTCTCCCCTGTAAAGTTCAAGCTGCCTCACATACCGCCTGCCCTTCTCAAGCTTCCCTTGTATCATCCGGTTCCAAAAGCCTTCCGTCAATACCCGCCGACGCGTCACCCGGCGCCGACAGACGTTTTTTCTCAAAAAAATTCCGGATTCATAAAGGGCACCGTCAGGCAGACCGCCTCTCCTTCCGCATCCAGCCCCCAATAGCCGCTGTATATGCCGTCTCCCATACCGCTGGAAAAGAAAACCGTCCTGTGCCCGGTGTCAGGCAGGCTCCACTCAAGAAAGCTTCCTCCCTGACATTGAAATTCCGGCTGCGCCTCGTAGCTTTTATTGAATAATTCCTCATAGTAATCCGTATATTTGTTTTTTCCCGGATTCTCTCTCTCCCAATTTTCAAAATAATTTCCGTATTCCTGGGAGATACGCGCATCCGCAAAGCAGGCAAGCCCCGCGTCCACCCCGAAAAAGGTAAGGACGCCCGGCTTCCCCAGGCTTTCCGTTTCCTTTCCTTTGGGCATGGCAAGCTCATAACGGACTGCCGGCCTGTCACTGATAAGAAGCCTTGCAGCGGCAATCCGCAGACCCACAAGCCCGGAACGGCAGACCGACAGCTCTACCGGATAGCTTCCCGCCGGTATTCTCTTATTCAGAACCGTTTCATAACGGGTCCCCAGATAGGCAAGCGGGTCCGCAAGGACCACCTCCCCCGTAGGGAAATCCGCCTCCCCCGCCCTGACCACATGGAGCCTGTGACTTTCTGTAAACAGCAGCTTAAAAAAGTCCTCCGGATATGATTCCTGATTCAGAAATTTCAGATTCTTCTCAAAGGCGACCTGCGCCGGATGCTTCACCGGCTCTCGGATCTCCTTCTCGGTTGTTGTGTCTATAAAATATTTCCCTGTCTTATCGGAGCGAAATTCCAGATCGCTGCCAAAGGGCATATAAAATACATTCACCACTGTCGGCTCAATATTTGCCAGCACATTAAAATCTACGATCGACATATTATCGGCATTATTTACATATTCCTGGGAATCCGTATCTCCAAAAGCCACCCATCCGTTTCCGTGCCCGCTGTCCTGCCGGAACAGCCATTTCAGCTTTGACGTACCGTTTAAGACGGACTTGGTGACAATGGTGCCCCCTGCCCCTCTGATATATTCCTTTATTTCCGGCTGTTCCTCCTGCTTTTTCCCCGTATTTGTTTCCGATGCCTTTTCCTTCGTTTTATCTCCCTTTTTTCCAAATAATCCCATAACCTGTCTCCTGTATTTTATATTATGTATTCCTGCCTGTCGTTCCTGTTCCGGCAGTACCATTTCCATACTTTCGCGCGCCTTAACACACATGGAATCAAAAGAATCAAAATGCAAAGCAGATTTTAAGCGCACAGCGCGGCAGA
>CAJTPH010000033.1:0-29892 GCA_910578215.1 uncultured Acetatifactor sp.
CGCCCTTCTGCTGGGGGACAAGTCAGGGCTGGATGCGCAGGTAAAGGATTTGTATGTCCTCCGCCAGTGCTGCCTGCTCCACATATCCCGATTAACCGCCTGATTCCACGCACCGATCCTGCCACGGCACAGACCGGCCCCAGAAGCAGCGCAAATGCCGTCAGCACAATTCCTGCCCCCAGCATCCACTCCCCTACGGAAAACGCAAACACCCCTGTCAGCCCCCCATAGAGATTCACCCACAGGGGAAAAATATTTGCGATATACCAGTCGGAAAACGCCCGGCTGTTCCACGCCGCAGCATTCAATACGACCACCAAAAGTCCGATAATAGCAAAAATAATGATTTGAATATGTTTTTTTATCTTCATAAGCTCCTGCCGCCCGGCGGCATATGTATGAAGGGGCTGTTGCAAAACTCAGAAAATTTTGTTTTGCAACGGCCCCTTGCCTTTAATGTCTTATTCCCAGGACATAAACTGAGAATATTCCTTCCAAATACAACAGATCCATGTCTTACCCTGGTTCAGGACGATTTCCTTGCCGTTCTCGTCATAGAAAAGGTTGGGAGCCGTGTCGCTGTCACGTTTCCAGGTTCCCTTGATAACCTTGCCGTTTGTAAAGACATAGGCATCTCCCGTGCCGTGTACTCCAAAGCCAAGATAATCCTTTGAAGGGTCGTCGGGAATCTTCTTCTCGCCGTGACAAATCTTAAATACCACATTGGTAACGGCAAGCTGCTCATTATTCATCTCATCTATGTGTGCCGAACCATACTGAGTGCGGTAGTAAAGCCCGTCGTCCTCATTGTATGCAAAGCAGGGATTGTGCTTTCCGTAGCCGCCCGCATTGCTCTGGGTGCCGCCGGGGAAAATCCTTGTGGCATCGGGATAGCTGTCATAGGTAGCTATGTAGCCGTCTTCCGCAAAGGAGAATGCCTTTACAAAGGTATCCCTGTACTCGGTCTCATAGCCAAGCTTTTTCACTCCCGAATTGTATCCCTTGATAAACAGGTAGCCTGTGTGCTCGCTGGCATACTTGCTTCCTCTGTCTATACGCCCGTAAGCCTCGCTTACGCCGTTGTTGATGCCTGCAAGGGGAGTACTGATATTGTCAATTCTGTCGGAATTGATCAGCTCCTCCACCCAGGGTCTCGCCAACCCCCAGTTGCAGTAAATGGAATCATATGCCATCGCTTCATAGAGATAATAATCACGGGCGCTTCGCACGGAGCCGATGTGATCCAGATCGTCGTAATCCTCAAACAATCCCATCAGACGGGTAATACGTCCCTCCACGGGAGCCTCGTAAATAATGCTGGCGGCGGAGATCCCGTACTGGGGAAGACTCACCTGGATATTGTTAATCATAACCGCCATGTTTCTTCTCTTGACGACAGATTCCTTCTTCCACTCCCCGGTCAGATAGCTCTGCATCTTACCGTCTACAACCGTCCTCACTGTAATGGGATGGTTTTCGCCGCCGGCAAGCTTACCTCCCGTGGAAATTGCCGGCGGAGTCGCCGCAGGCTCGGGCGTCGCCCCTGTATTCGGTCCCTGCGTATTTGCCGTAGGCGCATCCGTTACCAATGGCACCGGGTCTATGATAACCGGAGAATCATTCTCGCCGCATCCTGCCAAAATACCCAGCGCAATAAACAATGCCGCTAATACTTTCTTTTTCATAGATAATATCCTTAATTCCTTTCTGCTTCATTTTTATCTATTTTATATCCAAATACCCTGTTTTGTCCATTCTTTCCTTAAAAAATTAAGTTTTTCTTACAGGAAATTTTTACTAAATGACTATTAAATGGCTTTTCTTTATCATTATTTTGTGCTAAAATAACAAAAAAAGCATAGGAGGTTTACTTTATGCATTTTAAAGAAGATTTCAATATGGCCGATTTTATGGAAGCTGCCAAGGACTGCACCGGCGACGTATTCTTTCATTCCGTTGAGGGCGACATCGTAAATTTAAAGTCTCTGCTCTCCCAATATGTGCTGGCATCCATTGCCTGCAAGCCGGATCTGCTCAAAAATGCGCGCGTGGTCTGCACGCAGGACGAGGACTATGCAAGATTATCCTGTTTTCTGCAATAGCCCCGCCCGCGTCTTTCATACAGGAGCTTACTTATTCCGCGTATCTCTTATAAATTGCCTGTACGCCCGTCACTGAGGTTGTGACCTCCTTGCCGGTACTGTCCTTGTGGACCACATCATAGGTCGTCATATCGTTCAGGGACAGCCCCTCCAGAGTATGACCCTGCCCGTCCGTCGCACCGTCTGCCTTCTGCTGTGCAAGCGAGGTCGCAATCAGCTCCGCCACCTTCAGCGCTCCGTGATAGGACAGATGAAGCGTGTCCTCCTCCACCTTCCTCTGCGGATTATAGAGATGGTAATTCTGCGCCACATAGGTTCTTCCCACTACGGAATACCATTCTCCCGTCATCTTTCCGGTATCCACAAGAAACACCTGTTTTTGCTCCGCAAGCTTTCTTATGGCGTCCATAAACGGCGCAAGCCCGCTGCCCTCGGGAGTGCCGAACTCTCCAAGCTCGTTTCCGTTTGCATCCTTCCAGAATTTACAACTCTGCATCGTTGTTGCGAGAATGACAATGATTCCCTTTTCCTGGCACTCGTCTATCATTTTCGTCAGATACAGCACCATCTCGTCCACATTGCTGTAGGAGCGGTCATTGATGCCCGCCTGCAAGATAAAATAGTCCCCGGGCTGCCCGTTCTGTACCACGCCGGGAAACGCCATCTCATACCAGCTCTTGGCAAACGTGCCGCCGCCCGCAAGGTTGGTAACGGCATTTTCTTCCGTTACATACTGTGCAAACACCTGTCCCCAGCCGGTCTGGTATCTGCCGGGCTGCGGTTCGGAAGTCTCTATGGGATAATAATTGCTTACCGTGGAATCCCCGCCTATATAAATATGTACCCTGCGCTCCGTGATCTGGGGAGTCTTCCTGATCTCCACAGCGGCAAGGGAATAATCCTTTTCACTGAGCGAAAGTCTCATGGTTCCGCCCTCAACACGCACATCCTCCATGAGATAGACGTAAGGCAGCGCCCCGCTTCTGTCTCCGGTTCCCTTATTTCCCACGTTGGTTCCCTGAGAAGCGCCGTTGACACGCACGGTTGAGCGTCCGGTGCCGGACTTGGGCTTGGTTATTCTGATATTGTAAAAGCCGTCCGGAAGGGCTGCGACAAACATGCCGCTCTCATTGCGCAGGGTTACGCCTCCCGTGGTACCCGCCACCGCTCCGTAGAAGCCGTAAAATTCCTCTCCGGTGTACTTTTCCGCGGCATCCACATGTACATAGCCGTCCTTCTCATCAAATTCGCTCAGGCCCAGACCGAACAGCAGCACGGGTGACACCTCCACTGCCGCCGCCTTTTCCAGCTTGAGATTTATTTTTCCGCCTTCGCCGGCACGCATATCCTCCTTTGTCACGCTTCCGTCCTCATGACGGACGGTTACCTGATAGATCGTATTCGGAGTATAATTTACCAGCCCCGTCACATCCACGGAAAGCTCCTGCAGACCGGAAGCATTTTCGTTTATGTAGGCATAAGCGCCCGGGTCCACCGCCCTCTCCTGGGAAAAATCGATCTCCCTCAGAATCTTCACCTTCGCCTGCGCCAGCTGCTCCAGCGCCGCCGCATCCGGCTGATAATCCTCCAGGCTGTGCACAATAAAACGCTTCTCCGCCGTGACGCCGTCTATGGTAGCGCAAACCGCGCCGTAATCAATCTCCGTACCCGGCAGAAAGCACTGAAGCGCGCCGTTTCTTACCGTCAGATTTTCATTGCTGGTCTCCCATAAAACATCCTCCAGCGCGGGCGCTTCCATAGGCTCCCCGTACTGGTCAAGGCAGTTTATCAAAGAAATTTCCGGCTGTTCCCGCCTTTTTACCGCGTCAGGGAGAGAGATCTCAAACGAAGCAACGCGCTGTGCCTCACGCACATGCAGCGTAGCAGTCAGCGACTGGTCCTCGCCCTCCCCCCATGCTGCCTTCAGAGTGATATCCGTGCCGTTGATGTCTCCCGCCACATAGGCGTCAGTGATGGTGACAACACCCTCCTCGCTGACGGAAACCCCTTCCCCGGAGCTCAAAATACTCCATGTCACGCCCTCAACCGGCTGCGCCTCCTCCCCCTTCGTCACCGTAAAGGGAGCCGACTGCGCCGTCTCTCCCGTATGGGGCGCATAAATATATTCCTGTCCACCTGTAATCTGCATATTTCCTTCCTTTCCGCACGCCGTCAGCAAAATCAGACCTGCCACTGACAAAGCCTTTGCTAAAATCCTACGTACCCTTATTTTTTTCATAGCGTTTTCACCTCTGCTTTTTTGATAAGTATACACCTCTCAAGGGGTTCGCACAATGGAAATTTTATTTTGGCGGCTGATTAAGGAAATAGGGTCCGCCGGGCGGCTGAGCCATTCAGCCGGACGACAGACCCTATTTATTTATACAGGCAAGGCGCCAACAGCCCTCACATTCTATGCAAGCTCGCAGCCCATGAGGATCGCGCCCCTCTCGGCATAATAGCTGCAAAGACCGCGTGCCTTGTAAACCAATACATCCGCGCCGTGATAAAGCTCCTTTATCGCCGCCTTTATCTGATTTGCCAGAGGCTCGTTTTCAACATGGCTGATACGTATTTTCCCCCCGTTGTAGCCCAGCTTCTTCAGCTCATCCAGCATTTTTGCCACAACCCTTTTATCTCCGCGGCTCTTGGTAATAGGCTGCAGGGTTCCCTGGCTGCTAGCCATCCCGATAATGCTGATTCCCAGCACTCCGATCGCCGAAGCGATTGCCTTGTTGATCCGTCCGTTTTGAGCCAGATTATGCAGTGACTTCAAAGAGAACAACAGCCTCGTCTTTTTCTTATATTCTCTCGCCTTCTGGCAGACCTCCTCAAAGCTGCAGCCCTGGTTGTTCAGCTCCATCAGCTTTTCTACAAAAAGACGTATTTCGGCGCCTGTGCTCAGGGTATCGAAAACCTGGATCTTTACGTCAGGATTTTCCTTCAAATACAAATCTCTGGCTACCATGGCGGAATTGTACGTTCCCGACAGGCCGCTGGTCAGCGTCGCAACATATACCACGTCCGCTCCCCTGAACGCATTCATCCAGCATTCTACATTGGGGCAGGCCGTGTAGGATCTTCCCTTGTACGACTCCAGCTCGCTCAGCATCTCGTTAATGTCCAGATCCTCGTCCAGCCAGTTATGTTTGTCTGTGGAAATTGTCAAAGGAACTGTCGTAAGGTTACTGTACTCTGTATCCCGCATATCGCAGGATGAATCCACAACAAATTTAACGTTCATTTTTCTTCCCCCGGTATGGCGCACGACCGCTCCATACATCCTTTCAGAAATCATATTTTTACTCTTTTTCCAAACAACATAGTTTCAATAACTACTTTATATTGTAACCCAAACTCTTTTATGTTACAATTTACAAAACAAGGCACTTTGTAAAGATTTGTGTTTTCAGCTTCCGTTTTAAGTGATAAAAAAGAAGGAGCTCCTGTATGAAATTTCTCACCGAACATATAACGACCCAGAACAAGACCAGACGCAGCCGCTTTACAAGAATGTGCATCGGAGAAGCGGTCATTGAATTGATGAAAACCGCCGAATATGAAAATATTAAAATTTCCGATATTGCCAGACGCTCCGGTATCTCGCGGATGACCTTCTATCACTACTACGATTCCAAGCTTGCAGCCCTGACGGATTATCTGGATGAAATTATTCTGCTGTATTTAAAAGAAAGCCGTAAAAATCCCGATGTGGGAAGATTTCAGGAATATTCGCATATCCTTTTTTCACTGAATTTCTTTGACCAATATGCGGATTATTTTTTAGTGATGGCACAGGCGGGGCTGTATTCGGTCCTGATAAACGGAATCAACGAATTTATGACCTCCCGTTTCACCTCCGGGTTCAAAAGCTCCCTTTACGGCCTGTATTACTATGCCGGCGCGCTGCTGAATACCTTCCTGAAATGGGAGGAGGGCGGAAAACAGGAGCCCGCGGAAAGAATTGCGGAAATTATTTCCCGCTCCCTGCCCGCGTGAATCAAAGGCCCCGCGGGAATAAATGTTGACAAACCCTTCCCTGTACACTAAACTTCTTAGCATGCATAAAAAATAACAACTCTGAGAGGTGACACGAATTATGAGTATACACATTATAACGGATTCCGCCTCTGACATTTCTGCGTCAGAGAGGGAAAACCTGACCGTTCTGCCCATGACCATCACGTTCGGCGAGACGGAATACCAGGACGGGGTAACGCTGACTCACAGGCAGTTTTACGAAATGCTGGTGGAAAGCGATTCCCTGCCTGTCACAAGCCAGATCCCGCCCTTTATTTTTGAGGAAGCCATGGGCAGAATTGTCGAAAACGGCGATACGGCAATTGTCGTAACCATATCCGGCAAGCTGTCCGGCACATGGCAGAGTGCCATGACCGCTGCGGCCGCTTTTGGAGATTCCGTCTATGTTGTTGACAGTGAAAACGTGACCATCGGCGAACACATTCTCGTCAATTACGCCTTTGAACTGATAGACCGTGGAATGAACGCCGCCGAAATTGTGGCGGAATTAAACCTTGCAAAGAAAAGAATTCATCTGGTTGCGCTTTTGGATACCCTGGAATATTTAAAGAAGGGCGGTCGCGTCTCCAGCGCCGTTGCCTTTGCCGCAGGCGTGCTCTCCATCAAGCCTGTCATCGCCATTCAGGACGGAGAGGTTGTCATGCTGGGCAAGGCGCGGGGTTCAAAGCAGGCAAACAACCTGATTGCCGAGCAGATTCAAAAGGCGGGCAGCATAGATTTTTCCATGCCCTATCTGCTTGGATACACAGGCTTAAGCGACGCCCTGATTCAGAAATATATAGAAGACAATGCCCCTCTCTGGAAAAACGAGACCGACCGGCTTCCCGTAGGCAGCGTAGGCGGCACCATCGGTACTCATACGGGACCCGGCGCAATTGCCGTGGCCTGGTTTTCAAAATAACAGTCATCTACTGCCGGGGCGTCACCGTGTACATGGGTCTGCTCCATCGCCCAAGTTCCCAGCTGAGCAGCACCACGGCAAAGGAAAACACGCCGATCAAAAATACCGCAGACCACTCATTCCTGCCGTCTGTCCGCAAAAGCGCAGCAAGCGGCAGGAATACTATGTGCAGCAGATAGGCGGGCAGGGTGTCCCCTCCTATTTTCGTCACGGGAAGCTTTCTGGCGGGAACCGCCGCCAGAGCAAGCGCCCCAAGGCTAAGTGCCGCCAGAAGACTTATCCCTCGTATAATACAGCCTTCCGGTACGGAAAGCGAAAAACTGTCATAACCCGCCGCCTGATAAAAGAACTCATAGGGCACATTCCTTAAAGCCGCCCACAGTGGCAGAATTCCCAGTCCTCCCGCGGCTGCAAGAGCGAATCTGCATTTAACCGAGGGGCCCTCCTGCAGTCTCACCGGGCAAAAAGCACCCAGTAATACAAATGGAAAGAAGCAGACCGTCCGGGACAGGGACAGGAATCTCCCAAGGGGCAGAGCACCGCACAGCAGGGAACAAACTGCCGCTGCCAAAAGCAGAATAACATGCCCATGACGGTGTCTTTCCCGCCAGAAACAGACCGCAGCTGCCGCCAGCGCCCAAAGGCAGAGCGACAGCAGATACCACAAATGCCAGAAGGGCTCCGTCAGCCTCATATCCGAATACCCCGCCAGCCGTCCACCCAGCACAATCACGCCCTGGACCGGAAAATACAGAAAAAGGGCCGCGCGCGCCTGTTTCAGACATTTCTGAACCGTCTTCAGATGCAGCCCTGTCACAAACGCAAAAAGGGGCATATGAAAAAGGTAGATGATTCTGTAGACAATGCTGCCCTGCGCCTGGATTTGTTCAAGACTGTGCCCCAGCACCACCAGCACGATCAGCAAAAGCTTTAAATTACACAAATATGTGCATCTGTTTTTAATCATTATCTCCATCCCCCTCCCGCTGCCCACATCACGCCCAAGAATATCAGAAGAATAACCACTGCCCCCATACTTGAGCATATCCATCTCCTCCTTATCCTCCGCAGGCCCCGTCGGATTCTTTTTTCCCTCTCGGCGGCATTTGCTTCAACTTCAGACGGTTTCTTCTCCAATGAGAAATCCTTTTGAACCTTTCCGCTAAAAATCTGCGCCTCATCCCCGCAGACAGCTCTCCTTCCGTGCTTTGACGCTCTCTTACATTTTTTTAAATATGCGTCTTCCCCGACCCTGCACAGCCAGTCAAACACGCTGCCGCGGTTTTCAAAGCTGTCAACATGCCGAAACGCCTGATAGAAGGTCTCCCGGGTCAGCTCCTCCGCAAGTCTGTCATCGCCGCACAGCTCCCGCAGGAAGTAATACACCTGTTCCACATACTGCTCGTACAACTGTGAAAAACCTGCCACAATACTCCCCCCATCCTTGAAGACATTACAGATTTTTATTTGGAAAGTCTTCATTTATAAGCCTTATTTGCATGCCCTTATCTATAAGCCCCATGTGTATACCTTTATAAAAGCTTCATTTGCAGGCCTTTGTTACAAAGATTGTAACAAACAAATTTTTAACATTAAACTGACCGATGCTTTAAGATTTGTTTAAGATTTGCCTGTATTGCTGACTTCTTCCCTTCCAGGGCCTTTCAAGGAATCCAGGGTTTATGATTGTCCTGGCTGACTCTAAGATTTGTCATTACTGTTGCCATTTGTTTTCCTCACCTTCTTTAAATATTGTTTGACAGACAATATTTTATCTGTTGCTTTTAATAAACCTATGATATATTAAACCATAGGAGGGTTTTTATATGGCGATAGGTGAAAATATAAGACGACTACGAAAAGAAAAAGGATATACTCAAAAACAGCTGGCTGAAAAATGTGATATGTATGAATCCCAAATCAGGAAATATGAACTGAGCAATGCAAATCCTAAGTTGGACACTATCCGTAAGATATCCGCCGCTTTGGGTGTCTATATCAGCGACCTGGTGGATGATTGGAGTAAGATTTCTAAAGATGAGATATCAGAAGATTTGGAAAATGACAGTGCTGAGAACATGTCCCATAATACAGCAATAGAATTGAGCGGCTATCCTCTGGCTGATTCTGAAAAGCCTTTACTTGAAACTTACAGGCAGCTCAACCCAGCAGGCCAAGACAAGGCCATAGAGCAAGTGAAGCTGTTGACCAAGATACCAGAGTACCGCAAGGAAGAATAGCCCCACCGCCGAACCAGCAGATCAGGGCGTCATATAGGAGTGTTCCTTGTTGGAACATCACCTCCAGGAGCCGAGCAACCTTGCGTTGGGGGTCTGTCCGAAAAACGGACGTACCGCACCATGACAATATAATATGCTTACCAGGGGAGCCGATGGGGCGATTATGTCAGCTGCCGGACATTAAAGGAAGGGAGCTGGTGCCAATGGTTACATACAGTGATCTGTTCACATTTGTAATTATGCTTTGCGCTGTGATAACTCTTGTTGTCTACATCAAACGCAAAAAGTAGCGCCCTCGTCCTGGTAAGATAAGGCGCTACTTTTCGTAACTAATTATTTTGCCGGCGGCTAGGTGTACTCCAGCCATTGGCTTTCTTGTTAAGCATATTATATCCCATACCCAAAGAACCGTCAAGTAAAAAAGCGGCTCCCGCATCACCAGGAACCGCCTGGACGGGCACTTCCGCAGCCTGATCTACCATGACGGCGCCGGAAACATTTTCTATTACAATATATTTATGGTTAATATGCCTTACAGCCGGTAAGGAATTATCTATCTTGTTGCTGATTTTTTGTTGGCAGGCATATAACAAATTTTCTACCGACAATACTTAAAAATACTTTTTGTACTTGATTGCTTATTATGATGTTTTTCGTGAGGTGATTAATATGAACTCCGAAGAATATATGAAAAATCAGACAAAAAAGGACTATAAGAAAGAACTTGGCGCAAAGGCAGCTTGGCACAGCAAAATTTCGGCAGCAAAAGCAGCAAAAAACTCGGTTGTAATCAAGGTTGATTTCCTGCTGATTTAGTAATATAATAATACGAGGTGCCCATAAAATACAACATCTGTCCAAGCAGAAATAGGTGAAAGACTAAAATCCCTTTTATCCCCTTCAAAGTGGAAATAAACTTTTCACTTTATCCCATGCTTCACTGGATTCCTTTGTTCCGGAAAACAGTGGTCTTCTGTGGAAATATACAGGGCAGATATTATACCGCGCGGATTTCTTTTGACTACAGGGTTAAATTTTAGGGTACGCTATACGCATTCCCCGGCGGCTGCCAGTGGGAAATTACATGACGGCACGGCTATGGGATTTTGCAGGATCTATCGGAAAATAACAGGAGGAACACTTATGGATTTGGAACATTTATTGAATGATACTCTGGAAGAATTTTTTCTGCAATATGTTGGCAATAAAATCGAAGAAGTTTCGGAGCTGCCGGAAATGTTAAAAGATATCCATTATCTTATGGACAAGCAGGAACTGATTGCCAAAACTACAAGATGTGAGATTCTGGGCATCGATAATTCTTTTGTGGACAATTATTCTGTATCAGGAAATGAGATCCATATTGAATACGAAATAGAATTTATTTTACAGACGTTTATTGATTCGGAATTTATCTGGAGAGTACAGGGCTGTGCCCAGGCAAAATTTGCCATTTCAGGTCCGGCTTCGGCGGACTGGCTCGTTTTTGACGAACTGGATAACGATTTTTTTGATTATTATGAAAAATATAAAGAATACGCACATTTTGAAAAGATCACTTATACAGATATCGAATGTGATACAATCAGCGTATAAAGTACAAATAAGAAACACGTAAAGCTTTAAATTGCTGTATGATAATCAATGCTTATAAAAACAAGGAGCTATTTATGAAAAAGTTACTATTACCTGTTATTGTACTGTGCATGATATTCGGCTTTACTTCCTGCGGGAATGACGATAAGAAGCCCTCAACGGAGCAGGACTTGGATAACTGGACCGAAAAGGATTTGGAAGACGCATTAAATGAGCTGGATTCTGCTAAGGGGTCCTCCGGCGCCTCCGATCAGGAGCCTGCCGTCCCTCCAGTCGATTCCTTCGAGGCAAAGCAGGAAATTCTTGACGCAGCCTGGGACAGCGGACTGGTTCAGATCGACGACAAGCTGATTCAGCTGCCTGTCCGTTTAAACGAGTTGGTGGATATGGGGCTGGATTATGAAATTGCATCCGGCAATAAGTCCAAGGACTTTCTGTTTACGCAAAATGAGACCATTTCATTGAATGTTACATATAAGGGAGTGCAGCTAAGCAGTCTGGTCTTTACAAAAGAAACGGAAGCACCCGAGACCGTAAAGGACATAAACCCGTTAATAGATAAGATTTCCGTACTGAGCAAGCCTGAAACTATTACAATGTATTTCCCCGGCGGCCTGACCTTTGACGCCCCTTATGCTTCGGCTGAGGAAAAGCTGGGAAAAGCCACGGAGGTCGACTCAAACCTGACCTGTAAGTATGGGCAGCTCGGAAGCGCCCACACGGATATGCAATATGGAATTAACGTCCGGGTTGACAGAAACACCCAGGTCCTTTCCGGATTTGAAATCGGAAAGAGTATTCATGAAAGCGACAGAAATAGTTTAACAACGATTTCCTTCGAGAATGTGCCAAACACACAAACCTCCGATATCCACAATGTAAGCCTGCTGTGGGCGCCTGAATATAAAACGATTCCGGGTATGCTTAAATCGGAACGCCGTGTGGACAGCGTTTTAAATGACAGCGGTAAAAGGTACTATATCAGCTTATCTTTTACCATGTTGGCGCAGAAATATGCCAGCCCCTTTGATTATATTGAGTACGGAGAGCCCATTCTTGATACTGCCGGCGAAAACGGCGTAAGCCGCAAGGTATATAACACAGGCCACACCTATGTTGTGGTTTGCTCCACGGACGTAAATATTTTTAAAGCGACTATAAGCTGTAAAAATATGTCCGATTCCTCGGAGGACACGCTTGCCGCCTTACAGGAGCTTGTATTTCAAATAGCAGAATCAGTACAATTCTAATGTTTCCGGGGCTGTTGCAAAGCTCAGAGAAAATACAAAATATGGTTTTTAATTCCTATTTGCCATATATTGTATCAAATCTTTGTTATGCAGCAGCCCCTTTTTTCTATACCTCTTGAGGCGTCATATTTTAATTATACTCATACTGTCTGAAAAACCGTCACTCTGCCTATTCCCCGGTGCTTTTTAATAAATATTCGCTGAGCTATTCGTAGCCGAAGCAAAAAAATATTACCTCCCGGGGCGCGGCTGCCGCGCCCGGAAGGTAATGCTAATAATACTTACTTTTTCTTGCGGAGCTTAAGCAGCGCAAATGCCGCTCCGCCGGCCACTACTACTATGCCTGCAACGATCCAGACCCAGGTAAGGCTTCCGGATTCTTCGCTCTTAACGGAGCTGCCGGATACGTCGGTGTCATCAGGCGCATCCGTAGGCGCCGCCTCAGGCTCTGTGGTAGATGTGGGCTGCGTGGTAGGCAGGAGCTCGGGTTCTATGGTAGATGTCTCCGCCTCGGGCTCCGGGGCAGCTGTCGCCTCAGGCACCACAAGAGGCTTCGGCGTAGGCGCCGGCCTGCCCTCTGTTCCGGGGTACTTTATGTTTGCGGTAGCAAGCTTCATAGCGGATACATCGCTCTTGATATCCTCGCCCAGATAAATTCCCAGATGAGGAGGCTGATTATAGCTGGTGTTCTGATTGGCAACCGCATTGCGGTATACGGGATCATGCATCAGCGTATAGATCATGTATCTGGTTTCTTCCGTAGTCATATAGATACGAAGCTCCGTATCATCCTCATTGCGCACCACCGCTTCCTCACGCCAGTCGCCGAACAGGTCGGCCACAAGGCTGGGGGTGTTCTTGGTGCTGTTGCACATCTTGGTGCCTTCAAAGGTGATCAGCGTGTCGCTGCCGCCGCTGGTCTCATTGTACTTGGTAATGGTCATGTTGCCTTCCGTACCTGCGCCGTCGGCAAGCTCGCTCAGAAGGTCGCCGTCCCAGTAAATTCTCCAGTTGCAGGATACCGCGGATCTGCTGGGATTGACAAGGGAACCGTCAAAGCCGTAAATACCGCTGCCATCCGATGTTGCCCAGGATTCAAAGCCGGGAGCGGACGTTATATTCGCCGCGACTCCGCGTCCTACATCCTTTGAGCTGAACCATGAGCCTCCGACACGGGTGCCGTTTGCGGCATTGTACAGAGCCTGGTTCATGGTCGCCGTAGATTTATCCTCCTGAGGAGAAAATACATACAGATTATTGTTATTGGGGTTCATAGCCGCAAGGTGAATGGAATCGCCGTGTCCGCCGAAATCCCTTCCGTCCTTACCGTTGTTTACCCAGAGCACCGTGCCGTCATGATCGATGGCAATAGCGCCCATGACAAGCTCGTCAAAGCCGTCCTGATCCACGTCGCCGGTAGACTGATTGTGGTTGCCCTTTCCGGCATTTTCGTCGCCGGTCTCCGCGACAAAGTTCCACTCCATCTGAAGCTTTCCGTCACGCAGGGTATATGCCGCAATGGTGGTCTTAGCATAATAGCCGCGGTTGAACAATACTGCGGGAATCGTCTCCGTGCAGTTGGCATCGGACTTATCCTTGGGCAGATAAGCCAGGGCAATATTGTAACGCGCCGATCTGTTGCCTCCGTCTGCCTTACCCCAGTCGGTGTAATTTCCGGTGGTGTTCACATAGTCGATGGTATCGATTTCTTCGCCGGTCAAGCCGTTAAACACTGTCACATACTCATGGCTGTTGGAATTCACATGCCCGTTGTTATCAATATTGGTTCCGGGAACCACGCTCTTATCACCGATATAGGATACGATCGTGCTCTCGTCGTTCATGTCAAATTTGCCCTTCGCATTGGGCTTGTAGGTGGTCGTGCCGTCGGAGGTCTTTATAAAGAGCTCTGCCTTGCCGTCCTCGTCCAGATCGTAGAACATGAACTGGTTAAAGTGCGCGCCCGAAGGCATCTCCAGACCCATATTCAATCTCCAGAGAGGTGTGCCGTCCAGCTTATACACATCAAAGATGGTAGGAGAGGAGGGCGAGACTGCCTTACCGGAGTCAAATGCGTTGTCGGGATACCACTTCACTATAAATTCGTACTGTCCGTCGCCGTCCACGTCCGCAACACCCGCGTCATTCAGGGTATAGGCCGAAAGGGTTCCGTCCCTGTTGGGCTGAGGGTCCGGCTTCTGCATGGGAATGGAAATATAATTTTTATCGTTTGCCTTGACCGCTGCGCTCTCGGTGGTCTGGTCACCCAGAATGGTCTCAATGGTATAGGAATCGCCAGCTTTACCATTTGCGTCCATAAAATTGGTTCTGGAGCTGATCGCCACATCGTTTACCTTTTCGCCGTTGCGCTTTACGTTAAAGGAAATGTTCTCGCCGTACTCCGTCGCAAGCAACCTCCAGGAGACGAAAACTCCCTTATCCGTAGCTACCGCATAAACGCCTCTGTCCAATAATTCCATATTGCGTGCATATGCGTTATAAAGATCAGGGCTGTAGAAATTGCTTACATGGAAGTATACATCATAGCCTGAAAAGCTCTGCTTTCCGCTGGGGTTGGTGTTTTTCGCCAGCTTATCCTTCTGGATCTCAACTAACCCTTCTGTTCCTTCCAGATTAGCGCCAAATACATAGATAGCCTGCTTGGTAATGTCAAACTCACCGTTAAGCGCCGTCCATTCGCCAACCTTTACCTTGCCCATCTTGCCGTCGCTCATGATCGCATCCACTTCTGTGGGGAACATATCCTTGGTGAGATTATCACCGTACTCCAGCTCCAGGGTCGTAGGATGAAAAGCGTAGGTAGGATATATATAAGGAAGGTATTGCATGGTAAAGGACACACTCAAATTCTTGGGATTGTTCATGCCGCTTTCCAGCTCCAGGGGCGCCGTCCACACATAGGTGCCGGATTTCTCCGCGTCAAATGCAGGCTCGGAAACCCACTTGCCCAGAGTCACATCCCTGCTGCTGCCGTCTCCCATCTTTGCAGTTACCTTTGTAGGGAATTTAAAGCCTTCATAATCCTTCTTTGTAAAGGAAACGCCTGCCGGATTGGTAATCCCTGTCACATCCGAAGCCGTGTAGCTTACGCCTGTGCCCTCCCCGGTGCATGCCAGCGTCATGTTGTCATAGAACGGACCCGCGCCCGTAGTCTTCAGCTGGATGCCTGCCACGTCAAAGTTGGATATGCCTGCCGTAGCCGCTCCGTTGACATGGGTGCCTGCGTCAATGATATTGCCGCCCTTATTATTTCCCTGAGGCTTGATATAATCCTGCTGGCTGAACTGTCCGGTCCTTTTCTGTCCGCCCTCGGTATCCTCCGTGGCAAACAGCTTCCATTTAGTATCGGTTCCCTTGTAATCTCCGTCAGGAGTATAAAGCTCAAGAGTAAAATTCAGAACGCCGTCAGCATTGGACTTGTCAAGGTCGATATCCAGAACTACTCTTTTCCAGGAGGACTTGCACAGACCCATCCAGGTCAGAACCGTTCCGCTGGTGGCATAGCCGTTTCCGGATGCCGCGTCGTTCTCGTATGCTGGCATAATGTTCATATTGCCGCTTCCCGCACCGCCGATATTGACCAGCGCATTGCCCGCGCTGTCATAGACTACAAGTGCATTCGCCACGCCGTCGCTGTAAACGTCATATGCCAGCTGCACATGCCCTGTGGACATGGCGGAATCCAGCTTATAATCTACCTGCGCCGCCTTGCTGAAGGTGAGCTTGTTGGAGGTGTTGCCTCCCTTGTCATCCTTGGAATAAACCACCGCGCCGGAATCCATGATCCATCCCGCAGGGGCTTCCGTCTCGTCCGTGTAGATCTTTACCGCATCCCCTGCGCTGCTTCCTGTGCCGCTGCTGCCGGTGCCCGCTTCCGGTGTGCCGGATGCCGGAGGTGTGCTGCCCGTACCCGCCGCTGCGCCTGCCCCGTCAGCCGTCATTACAATGTTGTCATATGTCAGCCCTTTGCCGGTCGTAAGCATATGAATGCCCGCCACATCAAATTTCGTGATGCCGGCCGTAGCCGCTCCGTTTGCATGAGTGCCGGAGGATATGATATTGGTTCCCTTATTGCCGCCCTGGGGCTTAATGTAATCCTCCTGGCTGAACTTGCCCGTTCGCTTCTGCGCGTACTCGGTGTCTTCCGCCTCAAAGATTTTCCACTTGGTATCGGTTCCCTTATAATCGCCGTCGGGTGTGTAGAGATCAAGCGTAAAATTAAGCACTCCGTCCTTATTGGACTTGTCAAGGTCAATATCCAGGACAACCTTCTTCCAGGAGCTCTTGCAGAGACCCATCCATGTAAATAAGGTACCGCGGGTGGCAAAGCTGGCGCCGGATACCGCATCTTCCTCATACGCGGGCATAAGATTCATGTTGCCGCTGGCTGCGCCGCCGATGTTAATAAGCGCCTTGCCCGCGCTGTCACAGATTACCAGCGCATTGGCTACTCCGCTGTTATTCACCTCGTACTCCAGCTTAAAATGCCCTGTGGACACGGCAGAACCCAGCGTGTAATCCGCCGTCCCGCCCTTCTGGAAGTCCATGGTCTTGCCTGCATACGACACAACATCGTCGCCGCTCAGCTTCCAGCCTGCGGGAGCCGAGGTCTCATCCGTATAAAGCGGCGTGCTTTCCGCCGCCTGCACGGACCCTGCCGGCAGCATCGGAAACGCCATTGCCGCGGCAAGCGCCATCGCCAAGACCTTGTTTCTTTTTCTCAGAAACCTTCTTTTCATTTTCCTTCCTCCTTTTTTAGTTCCGCATCCTCCCTGCCAGCTCCTTTATCGGCAGAGAATTTCCGTCCGCTGCGCGCACGTAAATCCTCTGGGCACTGTCCGGGCGGATGCCGGAAACCTTTGATTATAGATCTATTTAATATCCTTTCAAGGAACCTGCGGCGGGCTGCCGTACAGGCTCCGCTGCCGAAAGGAATATTAACAAAGTGTTCATTGCCCGGTTCTCTCAAGAAGCGCCGCCGTCTCACAGTGCACCGTCATCGCGAACTGATCCACGCCCCTTACTCTCCGCAGCTCATATCCTCCCTCGCACAGAAGCTTCAGGTCCCTGGCCAGGGTGGTGGGGTCGCAGCTGATATAGACAATGCGGGAAGGCGCCATCCTCAGCATGGTGTCAAGACAGACTGCATCACAGCCCTTGCGGGGCGGGTCCACCACAATGACGTCCGGCTTCTCCAATGGGCCATGATACGAGCCTGCGGCATCCTGAAATACGTCTGCCCCGCCGGCTTGCGGCTTTTCTTCCCCGCAGAGCCCCGGAAGTATCTCCTCCGCCTTTCCGGCAAGAAATTCCGCGTTTTTAATACCGTTTCTCTCCGCGTTTCGTCTGGCATCCTCCACCGCCTGAGGAACAATCTCCACACCGTAGACCTTCCCGGCGCTGCACGCCATAAAAAGGGAAATCGTACCGATGCCGCAATACAGGTCCCACACGGTCTCCCGGCCGGTGAGCCCCGCATAGTCCAGCGCCAGGCTGTACAGCTTTTCCGTCTGCACAGGGTTTACCTGATAAAAGGACAGCGGAGATATGCCGAAGGTCAGCTCCCTGCCGGTAAAGGGATAACCCGGCGCCCGCATATCCCGCACACGGATCGTGTCGGATATGGTATCGCTGCCCCACAAGGTACGGATTTCCCTGCCCATGATTACATTGGTTCTCTCATTGTTAAGACTGACGGAAATGCTGGTCATTCCCGGAATCTGCCTTAATGCGGCAATCAGCCTTTCCCGGCGGGGCAGCCCGGAGCCCCTTTTGTCGTTTATCACCAGACAGACCATAAGCTCTCCGCTGGCAAAGCCCTTGCGTATCAATATGTGGCGCAGCAGCCCCTCCCCTGTGACCTCATTGTACGCCGACACATGATTCTCCCGCATATATTTCAAAATGCACTCCAGAATTTCCTTGTTTTCCCCGGCGCCCAGCAGGCAGTCCGTGTTTGGAATAATGGTGTGGGTCCTGCCGGCATAGAAGCCGGTCACGATACCGCCGTCCCTGTCCGTACCCACAGGATACTGCGCCTTGTTGCGATAGCGAAAGGGCTGCTCCATCCCTATGATGGGCTCCATGCAGGCGTCCACCTGCTCCGGCGCAAACCCTCCGATGCGAACCAGGTTATCACGGATTTTCTTCTGCTTAAAGCGAAGCTGCTCCTCATAAGAGAGCGCCTGCAGCTGGCAGCCTCCGCACTGCCTGTGGTAAGCGCAGCCCGGCTCCACGCGGAAGGGGGACGGCTTCAGCACCCTTTCCAGCCGCGCATAGGCATAATTCTTTTTGTTTTTTACTATTTTTGCTTCCACGGTATCGCCTATAACGGCATCCTTTACGAACAGGGTAAAGCCATCGGCCTTTCCGATGCCCTCGCCGTCGCTGCCGATATCCTCGATCGTCACCGTCACATAATCATTCTTCCGAAACTCCATGGAAACCTCATTCCTGCAAATTATTTCGCCACGGCTCCTTACAGCCTGGTCGCCCTCAGGTTGGATTCAAACAGCCTGTTATATCCCAGCCACCCGCTGTTGTCCTTATTGTTTTCAAGTATTTCCTTAAAGGTCTCCAGCTTCGCGTCGGTGTCGTCCGCATAATTCAGCGCCAGCGCCTCTATCAGCGCGGGAATCTTGGGCGAACCGAACTCATACTTGCCATGATGCGCCAGAATACAATGCTGCACCTCCACAAGCAGCCCGCCGGGAAAGCCCTCTATTTTTGCCGCATGCTCCGCAACCATCTGGGAGCCTATGACAATGTGCCCCAGCAGCTGTCCCTCATCCGTGTAATCATTCTCGGGAAAGGAGGAAATCTCCCTGATCTTGCCGATATCATGGCAGGCCGCCGCGGTCAGCAGCAGATCCCTCTTTAAAACGGGATAAGCGCTGCAGTAATAATCACACAGCTTTACCACCCCCAGCGTATGCTCCAGCAGACCGCCCACAAAACCATGGTGTACGGTCTTTGCCGCGGACGAAGCCTTAAATGCCTTTGCAAATCCCTCGTCGGCAACAAAAAAGGACTCCAGCAGCTGCTTCAGATAAGGATTCTGAATGCTTTGCACAAGCTCCAAAAGCTCTCCGTACATGGTATCGATATCTCTGGAGCTCACCGGCAGATAATCCGACGCCGTATATTCTCCCTCCTGGCACGCACGGATTCTCTTGACGCTCATCTGAAGGCTGCCCTGGAAATTGGTGACGTCCCCATATACCTCTATGTAACTCAGGGTATCATACTCCCCGATGCCCGGATTGTTGGGCTCCCATACCTTAGCGTCAATGGTTCCCGTTTTATCCTGCAATATCACATTCTCATAAGGCTTTCCGTTCTTTGTCACCGCCGCCTGCTTATGCTTGCAGAGATAAATGTCAAAAACCCTGTCGCCCTCTTTAAAATCCCTGATATATTTCATATCTGCTCCCATCTGCGCCCCGGGGCGCGTGCTCCTGCCGGGAATGCTAATTTACATCCTTCGCCTCTCCCAGCACAACGCTGAAATCCATTTCCTTATATTCGCTGCGGACCCGTCTCATTACCTTCAGCTCAACGGTGCTGCCCGCCTCAAACTGCATCAGGCTGTTGCTGTAGCTGTAAAAGGTAGTAATGCTCCTGCCGTTCAGAGCGGTAATCACATCTCCACGCTGTATTCCGGCACGCATTGCCGGAGAGTCAAATTCTATTTCCTTGACATAGGCTCCATAGGGAACTCCCTGCTCCCTGTTGGCCTCCGCGGGCACATCTACCCCGATGATTCCCAAATAAGGCTTTTTAATCTCGTTGGACATGTTTTCGATTATTTTCTTAAGCTCCGTAATTCCATAGGCACAGATCATATTGTCCATACCGGAGTACGTATTTTTATCCGTAATGACTCCTATAACCTGTCCCTTCAAATTGAAAAGCACGCCGCTGGCGTTTCTGCTTCCCACAATATCCGTCAAAAGTATGTTATAATTTCTGTCCGTCAGTGAAAGCTGGCTGCCCGATGCCATCACCATGCCATAGCCCACGGAGCCGCTTATTCCCATAGGGCTTCCCATAGCTATCACCGGCGTTCCCGGCAGGCTCTGGCTGTTGGATGAACCGAGTGTGGCAATAGGCGGATTTTCCTCCATATCAAACGGCAGGTCCGAAAGATCCACGGAAACCACCGCAAGATTCGTGGCGGAATCATGCTGCTTAAGCTGCGCTTCCACCTGTGCGCCGTCATAAAAAACCAGGCTCAGCCGCTCCGCATCCTTTATTGTGGAATAATTTGTAAGTATTAACAGCTCTATGCCGTTATTCTCCAGAATAAGCCCGGAGCATTGATTCCTGCTCTCCTGAATGTCGTCAAACCAATCCCTGTTGGAAGTGACGGCGGTAACCGTTACCATGTACTTTTTTAAATTGCCCGCGTACGCGGTAAGAGCTGCCTGTATATCCTTATAATCATTTAAATCCAGTTTTATGTGGGATAAAATATCCTGAATCTGCGCCTCCCCCAGCTTAACCGCCTCGTCCCCCTCCTGGGCAGGTACGGCGCTTTCCTCCGGGAGATTCTCCGCCAGCATATCCTCCGGCGACATTTCCTCCTGGTCCTCCGGGAACGTCACAAACTGAGGTTCCTCCTCGGGATAAAGCCAATTGCTGATGACAGGCTCCAGCACCAGGAACGTCACGCAGGCAATCAGTCCAAAAATCACCGCCATCGCAGCAGTGATGAGAGTTCTACGGATCAGCTTCCTCTTATTGACAGGCTTAACCTTTATCTTTTCCGTCAAAAAGTCGCTTTGTCTGTTATTGTTTTGTTCCCAATCAGACATACGTTCTCCCTTCAGCCAAACCGCCTCTCCCAGCCAATGCAAATTCCTCCCCCATTATTCAGTATAACCCATCGGGGCGAAAAAGTAAAGCCGCCAAAAGCCGGAAAATATAAGAAGCTGCGGCTTTTCTCCTGCCGCAGCCCCCAACTCCTGCCGTCCAAAACATATATTCTACAAAACATATTCCAGCTGGCAGTCATACGGCTCCTTTGCCACATGCTCCGCATTATATTCCGCAGCCTCCACACACCCCATCGCTTTATAAAACGCCTGGCTTTCCACTGCCGAATGAGCGGATATGTACAGCTTTTTCGCATTTTTCCCCGCGGCAAAGCGCTTCGCGGCAGAAAACAGCTCCCTGCCGATGCCCTGCCCGCGCATATCCTCGGAGACATGTATGCTGGACAGGTCCATATATTGCTGCCCGCTTCCCATAAACGCGCCCTCCACGGATACAAAGCCCTTCAGGCAGCCGTCCGCAAACGCCCCGTATGCCAGCCCGCCTGTGGTAATCGTATTTTTCAGACAGTCCGTTAATTCCTCATAATCCTCCGCTCCCCAGTCATCAATAAAAGGATCGCTTTTAACGACCCACTGTCCGTTTTCCCTTCGCCAGCAGTCCGTGACCACCTGCCTGCGTTGAAATGCATGAAATAGCTGCGTATTAATTTCGTTCAGCTTCAATTCCCTGTATTGTATCAATTCATTCTTATGACCGTCTCTCATTTTTCCCTCTGCCTCCTCTTACTGCCCGCTGCCCGACTCCGGCTTCTCCTGCTCCATGTCATCCGGAACAAACTCCAAAATATCCCCCGGCTGACAGTCCAGCGCATTGCAGATCGCCTCCAGGGTGGAAAAACGCACTGCCTTCGCCTTGTTATTTTTCAGTATGGACAGATTCGCAAGCGTAATATCCACCTGGTTCGCAAGCTCCGTGAGCCCGATCTTGCGCTTCGCCATCACAACGTCCAGATTTACAACAATTCCCATTTTATACCTCTTAGCGTGCCTTGACACGCATTTTTTCAATACTTGAAAGCAAGCTTTCAAGCTTATACCATAGCATATGGAATCAGAAGCTGACACAATTTATACCGTAAGATCATTTTCCTCCTTATACTGCACGGCCTCCTCAAATACACTGGCAAGCACCTTGCTGAACAATCCCGCAATGATAAACACCAATATCCCGGTAGCCACCGACACTGTCACATAGACAATGCTTCTCACCAAGAGCATAAGAGCGATAAAAAAGCTCCAGTTCCCCATTTTCTTCAGGCTGGTAACATTCTCCTGCACAAAGCAGTTTTCATTTAAAACCGTCCTGAACATCCTGCGCAGCTCCCTGACAAGCACCAGCGCCGCAATTCCCAGAACAAAATAGATAATGACCATTTCCTCATAGTGTTCCGCTATCTTGGGCAATCTCTCACCGATCTTTTTTATGCTGAAGGGAAGCGTAGCCGTCACTGCTATTCCGCCGAAAAACATAAAATCAAGCAGATATTTGGTCCATATGGTCAGACTCCGCTTCCCGTCGTTCTTGCTTTCATCCGCATTTTGAGCCCTGCCCTGCGATTCCTTATCTTTATTCCCAGACATTTTGCATTTCCTTCTTAATATTGTTTCTTTGCTTATCCAAAGCCGCTATATACCGATACAAGGTAAGATATCACGACCGGAAAAAGAAGTCAACATTCTTTATTGTTTTACAATAAATGATTATTGAATAAGCTAATCAAACAGCGAAAGCGGTCCTGCCAGCAAAGATCTTGACACATAAAGCGACCTGTCCTGCCTGGTCTCAACATTCCACTTTACAAGAGAGATGCTGCCGTCCTCGATCTCAATGCAGGTAATGCAGCTGGGATGCACACAGCTTCCCGTATTAAAGTACCGGGTTTCATCGTTGCCCAGCATGGGACGGTGGGTATGCCCCGTGACCAGATAACAGTTTTTCTTAACCGCCCAGGCGGAAAGCCGTTTCTCGCTGCGCTGCCTGTGGCGGTAGTTCTTTGCCGCGCTGGTGGGGTCCAGGACCCCCATCTGCTCCAAGGGCTTCCACAGATAGCGCACCAGAAAACGGGACAGCTTCCAGAAGGTTGAGTTGAGCATATCCGCCTGATGCCCGTGAGTGAGATACAGCTCCAGACATCCGGGGCTGCGCAACGTATTCCCGGCTCCCCGGGAGACGCTGCCATACTGTCCCCCTCCCCGGGGAGCAGTATGGCAGATTTTAAGGACCAGCCCCTCATGATGAGGAAATTCCCGGTTATATTTCATTACATGGTCATGATTTCCATAGAGCATGTAAAGCCGGTTTTCCTTTTGAAAAAGGGAGAGCAGCCAGAAAACATTGCTGTGGATTTCCCGAATTGCCGCCAGTCTGCGGTTTTCCCACAGCTCCTCCCCGTCGCCAAGCTCTATATAAATAAATCCGTGGGCATAATAATGGCGCAGCGCGGCAAAGTATAAATGCTGGTTTTTCAGGAAATTATCATTAGAATTGCCCACTCCCCGGTGGCAGTCGCTGATCAGCACAAGCCTTGAATGCGGATACAGCGCCAGCACCGGCGCATTGCGGAAGCTTTTGTCCAGTCTTCTCTCACAGCCTGTTTTCATGGCATACTCCTTATCAATTATATTTCTCCCCACCCTCCAAAGTGGCCTTGGGGCATTCCAAACCCCAAAGCCGACCATTTATCTTAAGAAAATACACGCTTTCAGCGCCCTACGGCTTGAAAACTGCCGTGGTTTTGAAATTCTTCTCACGCTATCTGCACCTGCGGCAGCACTTTTTACAGCACTTTCTGCGCTTCTTATTCCGGAAAATGCGGCGGAAGCAGGACGGCAGGCAGTAAAACAGGCAGAGCAGGCGGTCCATGCTGCATTCAAAGGGCTTTGTCGCCCAAAGGAACAGGCGGCAGCAAATCCTGTTTTTCCACTGTGCCTGGCGGCAGACCAGCCTGCGCCAAAGGGAAACCCTGCGGGGAGCACAGTGCCTGAAGAATATCTGAACCTGTGAACCACAGACGTTGAAGCCCACGTCCGTCTGCTCGCTCAACGCATTCACAAAGGAATTCAGCATATTCATATTGGGGAACGCAATACACACCTTCGCCGTCAGTTCCTTGGGCTCACAGTAGCAGCCCATGCGGAAGGCCGTCAGCCACCACTGCTTCCTGCGCAGGTGGGCGCATTCGTCATCCCCCTTATAAAGACGCACCGACATGGGAAGCATTTCAGAATTATCCACGCTGTGAAACAGAGTCTTCTTCCAGTTCATCGAAGCAACCAGGGAATCCGCCTTGTAAATACCGGTCTCGCAGCCCAGAGTGATCCCATACTGCCCCTTCCAAAGCTCTATCAGCCAGGTCCTGCCGCCATAATCGAAGTAAACCGGCAGACTGTCAAAGACCATGTTGAAATACGGGGCATAATGGTCATAGAGCGCCGTGTAGCCGAAGGCCCGCTGGGGCGCGTCCACCACGGTGGAAAACACATCCTGAGACGGTACATAGCAATAGCCGAAGGGCTTTATAAGCCCGTCAAGAGCGGACAGCTTTTCCTTACAGCTCATGGAACAAACCCTTTTACGCGCCCTTTTCCTTCGGATGGCAAATAAGCCGAAGCCTGATAAAAATAAGACCAGAAATAATAAAATTCCTACGGAGAAATACATAGCATATTTTCCTTTTTTCTGTTATCTTATGCAAAATCCGACTTTTTGGTCACTGTTTTCCCACGGGCAATTATGTATGTGCTTCCAACCATTTAGCCACTCCGTCAGCATTATTACTCTCAATAACTGTGGCGGTTAGTTCGCCATACAGATTCAGCCGTTAACAGAAATCAAAGGCAATCCTATACTTTCAGGCTTAAAACAAGGAAACTACTCGCGTTTTTTCCAAGAACATGGTATACTTTGAACTGGATGCATAAAAAACGGATTTATCCGGGGCACTGTGCCTCTAATAGACATAATGTAACTGCAGCCGGACCGCATACACGGCAGAATGGAAGGAACTATGAACGAGAAAGTATTAAAAACCCTTGAATATAACAAAATTATTGATATGCTCACAGAGAAGGCGGACTCCGAGCCGGGGAAAAAGCTCTGCAGAGAGCTTGCTCCGTCCACGGATATTAAGGAGATTCGGGAAAATCAGAGACAGACCGCAGATGCCTTAAGCCGCCTCTTTGCAGTCGGAAGCACCTCCTTCGGCAGCAACAGAGACTTCGGCTTCTCCATCAGATCGCTGGAGATCGGCGGAACACTCTCCATTCTGGAGCTTTTGAACATAGCGTCCATGCTGGACAATGTCTCCCGCATCAAGACCTATGGAAAAAGAATCCGGGAGGATGCGCCGGAGGATTCCCTGGACGGCTATTTTGAAGGGCTCACTCCCCTGACGCAGCTGGCAAACGAAATCAACCGCTGCATTTTGTCGGAGGAGGAGATCGCGGATGACGCCAGCCCGAAGCTAAAGAGCATACGCCGCTCCATGATACAGACCAACGAAAAAATCCACACACAGCTGAATAATATGTTAAACGGCGCTTACCGCACCTATCTGCAGGACGCCGTAATCACCATGCGCAACAACCGCTATTGTATTCCCGTAAAGTCGGAATACAAGGGGCAGGTAAACGGCATGGTTCACGACCAATCCGCCACAGGCTCCACCTATTTCATCGAGCCTGCTGCCGTAGTGGATTTGAATAACCGCCTGCGGGAGCTGGAGCTGGAGGAAAAGGAGGAGATCCAGGTGATTCTCGCCTCCTTAAGCGCCCAGGCGGCAGAGCACACAAGGGAGCTTGCGGACAACCAGAAGCTCATGACCTTACTGGACTTTATTTTTGCCAAGGCAGAGCTTGCTATGGACATGAACGCTACGGAGCCGCTTTTTAACAGAAAGCAGTATATTAATATCCGCAAGGGACGTCATCCTCTCCTGAACAAAAAGAAGGTAGTCCCCATAGACATCCACCTGGGCAGGGACTTTGATCTTTTGATTATCACCGGCCCCAACACCGGCGGCAAGACCGTAACCCTGA
The DNA here is from genome assembly GCA_910578215.1 of uncultured Acetatifactor sp. Taxonomy (GTDB): domain Bacteria; phylum Bacillota; class Clostridia; order Lachnospirales; family Lachnospiraceae; genus Acetatifactor. The sequence continues at coordinate 26,026 of CAJTPH010000033.1, forward strand.
AGACCGTAGGGCTTTTCGCCCTTATGGGGCAGGCAGGTCTGCATATTCCGGCCCTGGACCGTTCGGAGCTGTCCGTTTTCACGGAGGTGTATGCGGATATCGGAGACGAGCAGAGCATCGAGCAGAGCCTGTCCACATTTTCCTCTCATATGAAAAGCATTGTCCACATTTTAGCCCATGCGGACCCGGATTCCCTGTGCCTTTTTGACGAGCTGGGCGCAGGCACCGACCCCACGGAGGGCGCCGCCCTGGCAATTGCCATTCTGAATTTCCTCCATGACAGGGGAATCCGCACCATAGCCACCACGCATTACAGCGAATTGAAGATCTACGCCCTTTCCACCTCCTTTGTGGAAAACGCCTGCTGCGAATTCAGCGTGGAGACTCTGCAGCCTACCTACAGGCTGCTCATCGGCATCCCCGGTAAGAGCAACGCCTTTGCCATCTCCTCCAAGCTGGGGCTTTCGGACGAGATTATAAACGCCGCCAGAGAGCAGATCGGCAAAGAGGACAAAAGCTTCGAGGATGTCATCGCCGACCTGGAGCAGAGCCGCATTACAATCGAAAAGGAGCAGCGGGAAATTGCGGAATACAAGGAGCGTATCCGCACTCTGCAGGAGCAGCTGCAGCATAAAAACGAAAAGATCGACCAGGCAAAGGACCGCATCTTAAGGGAAGCCAACGAAAAAGCACGCGAGATCCTGCAGGAGGCAAAAGAGGTTGCCGACGAGACTATCCGGGACTTTAACAAGATAAGCAGCGGCACGGATATCAGGGAGCTTGAGAAAAAACGCCAGAAGGTCCGGGATAAGATCAACGAGAAAAACCAGCGATTGTCCGTGGGCGGCGGCAGGAAGGAACCGGAGAAGAAGGGCATAGACCCTGCCAAGCTCAAAAAGGGAGACGCCGTAAAAATCGTCTCCATGGGGCTGAAGGGCATTGTGAGCAGCCTCCCGGATTCCAGAGGCGCGCTGTTCGTCCAATGCGGTATTATGCGCACCCAGACAAACGTAAAAGACCTGGTCTATATAAACGAGGACACCGTTTCCGCTCCCGCCCTGCAGCGCAGCGGCGCCAGCAAAATCAAAATGTCCAAGAGCCTTACCATCTCGCCGGAGATCAACCTTCTGGGGAAAACCGTGGACGAGGCGCTCTCCGTACTGGATAAGTACCTGGATGACGCTTATCTGGCACACCTCTCCAGCGTGAGGGTGGTACACGGCAAGGGCACCGGAGCCCTGCGAAGCGCCGTCCACAACCACCTGAAACGGCTGAAATACGTGAAGGAATTCCGGCTTGGCGAATACGGGGAGGGCGACGCAGGCGTGACAATCGTCACCTTTAAATAAGCCGCCGGGGAACAGGAATGTCATTTTATTTGGCACAGGCGGCCTGTACTGTAAGCTATAAGCTAAGCGGCAGGATACCAGAGGCAAAAGTCATGCCTGCCAAAACGGTATGACTTTCGTATTGCGAAAGTACACAGTGCGCAGCAGACATACATTTACAGGCAGCAGAAAGGCGTATTGAATATATGGTAAACAAACAGAAAGTCCTGATCGTGGACGACGACAGCAATATTGCGGAATTGATTTCTCTGTACTTCACCAAGGAGTGCTATGAGACCATGATCGTCAACGACGGCGAATCCGTCATGCCCGCAATGGAGAGCTTTGCTCCGAACCTGATCCTGCTGGACATTATGCTTCCCGGCATGGACGGTTATCAGGTCTGCCGGGAGCTTCGCGCAAAATATTCCGTGCCCGTTATTATGCTCTCCGCAAAGGGCGAGGTCTTTGACAAGGTTTTGGGGCTGGAGCTGGGCGCGGACGACTATATTGAAAAGCCTTTTGACTCCAAGGAGCTTGTGGCGCGGGCAAAGGCCGTGCTGCGCCGTTATAAGCCCGCGGCCAACACCCCGCAGGTTTCCCGGGATAAATGCGTGGATTATCCTGACCTGTCCATTAACCTGACCAATTATTCCGTGGTATATATGGGCAGGACCATAGATATGCCCCCCAAGGAGCTTGAGCTGTTATATTTTCTGGCGTCCTCTCCCAATCATGTTTTCACCAGGGAACAGCTGCTGGACCAGCTCTGGGGCTATGAATATATCGGAGATACCCGCACCGTTGACGTACATATCAAACGTCTGCGGGAGAAAATCAAGGATCACGCCAGCTGGAAAATATCCACGATATGGGGAATCGGCTACAAATTTGAGGTGCGCGGTTAATGAGAAAGACCCTCTATTTGAAATTTGTGCTCGCCTATTTTATCTTTGGCGTATTCAGCTTTATTGTGGTATCCGTCTTTGTGCCCAGCATGACGACGGAGCGGTTAGTGCGCGAAAAGGCCGAAGACCTCTATTCGGAGGCGGTTTTGATTGCCGACACTTACGCAACGGAGCTGTACAACAGCGAGACAGACCTGGAAACCGTCAAAAGGCAGCTGGACGCCCTTGCCCTTTACATGAAAGCCATTATCCGTATTGTGAACCCTTCCGGGCGTCTGGTTTTGGATACCGACGCCCCCATCAATGTGGAGGAAGTGGTTATTATAAAAGACTTTGACCCAACCGTCACCAGCGGCTCCTATTATGTGACGGACAATTTTTTTGACAGCTTTGACTCCGAGGTGCTCAGCGTGCTGGCGCCCATTACCTCCAACTACATGGTTAAGGGCTATGTTGTTATTCACTACAATATGTCAAACATTCAGGCGTCCTGCAACAGCCTGTTGAGTGTGTCTTATATCACAATGGTGGTTTTGTTTTTGCTTTCGCTGATTATCCTGATTTTTTTTACGGAGCTGGTGTATGTCCCGCTCAGAAAAATCACCTACGCCACGGAGCAGTATGCTTCCGGCAATATGCATTATGAATTCCAGGTGGACAGCGAGGACGAAATCGGATATCTGGCAGGCTGTCTGAACTATATGGCAAGCCAGATTGCCGGCGCGGAGGACGACCAGAAAAAATTTGTGGCAAATATCTCCCACGACTTCCGTTCCCCGCTGACCTCCATACGGGGTTATCTGGACGCGATGATGGACGGCACCATCCCCCCGGAAATGCACGACAAATACCTGAATATTCTCTTAAACGAAACGGAGCGGCTGACGAAGCTCACAAACAGTCTGCTCACCTTAAACAACCTGAACACCAAGGGAATGCTCCTGGACAGGACGGATTTTGAGATCAACCGCATTATCCGCAGCACCGCCGCCTCCTTTGAAGGCACCTGCAGACAGAAGGCCGTTTCCGTCGAGCTGATACTTACGGATGACGAGATGTATGTCAACGCGGACATGGGAAAAATCCAACGGGTCCTTTACAACCTTTTGGATAACGCAATCAAATTCAGCCACCACAGCTCCGTTATCAAGGTTGAGACCTCGGTGAAAAAAAACAAGCTTTTCATCTCCGTCAAGGACTCCGGCATCGGCATCCCCAAGGAAGACCTGAAATTGATCTGGGACAGATTTTACAAGTCCGATGTATCCCGGGGCAAGGACAAAAAGGGCACGGGACTGGGGCTTTCCATTGTAAAGGAGATTCTGAACAGCCACGAGGAGCATATAAACGTAATCAGCACAGAGGGAGCCGGAAGCGAATTTATCTTTTCCCTCTCTCTGTCGGAAAGAAATGAGGAGAATGACTAAACCATGAAAACTATGAAAATTATAAAAAATATGAAAATTATGAAAAATAATAAAAAAAGGATTTTATTGCTCTCAGGAATTTTAATGCTGTTATTTACGGCATGCGGGCAGCCTGAGGAGCTGAGCGCCGACGGCACTGCCTCGATCCCCACGCCTGCTCCCACGGCGAATGTGGCGGTAACTGCGGCTCCCGACGCGACCGCC
>CAJTPH010000033.1:30004-45811 GCA_910578215.1 uncultured Acetatifactor sp.
GCCTCCCGCTCCCAGCCCCACGGAGGCTCCCGCCGAAGGCTCCTTCCTGAGCCTGCACGGCGCGCTTTCCGTAGACGGAACGGACCTTGTGGACCAAAACGGAGAAAAAATACAGCTTTACGGCGTGTCCACCCACGGACTGGCATGGTTTCCCCAGTATGTAAACGAAGACGCCTTCCGCACCCTGCACGATGACTGGAATATCAACTGTGTCCGCCTTGCTTTATATACGGACGAATACGGCGGATACGCAAACGGCGGGGATAAGGAAAACTTAAAGAGCATTATCAGAAACGGCATAGCCTACGCCACCAGCCAGGATATGTATGTGATCGTGGACTGGCATGTGCTGAACGATCGAGACCCTAACGTCCATAAAGCGGACGCTCTTGCCTTCTTTGAGGAAATAACCACCGAGTATGCCGATTACACAAATATTATATATGAAATCTGCAATGAGCCCAACGGCCACGCCACATGGGAAAGCGTGAAAAGCTATGCCAATGAGGTGATTCCCGTTATTCGCGCACACGACGAGGACGCCGTCATCCTGGTAGGCTCCCCTACCTGGAGCCAGGATATCGACAAGGCCGCCGCTGATCCGCTGGATTTTGACAATATCATGTATACCCTGCATTTTTACGCGGACACCCACAGAGAGAGCCTGCGCTCCCGTCTGGAAACCTGTATTGACAACGGGCTGCCCGTGTTTATCAGCGAATTCGGGACCTGCGACGCTTCCGGAAACGGCGGAAACAACTTTGACCAGACCTCCAAGTGGCTGGAGCTGATTGAAAATTATAACCTGAGCTTTTTCAGCTGGAGCCTGTGCAACAAAGCGGAGACCAGCGCCGTCATTTCTCCCTCCTGCTCCAAGACGTCGGACTGGACGGAGGGCGAGCTCAGTGAAACCGGAAAATGGCTGCGAAACTATTTCCGGGGGAAGGACTGACATTTGGCAATGAGCTGTTGATTCATCCATATTTTAATGCTATAATTAATTTCGTAGAAACATTGTACAGCAAAATGCATGACTGCAGCCAAATCAACAGGTTTCATTTACGGGAGAGGGATTTATGAAGAAAACGATTACAAAACACCTTTTTATCTACATGTTTGCCGCCTTTCTCTGCACCATTACCGCCATCTTTGTGTTGCAGACTTTTGTAAACCAGAGAAATAACCGCATTTCCAGTCAAGAAAGGCTGTCGGCCGTAAAAGAAAAGCTGGAAAGCAACGAAGACAATGTCCGGAGGCTGACGGAGAATCTGAGCGCGGATAACCTGGCGAAAACCAGAGCCTTTGCGGATATGCTCGCCATGGACAAATCCATTTACGGCAACATGAACCGGTTAAATGAGATTAAGGACCGGCTTGAAGTAAACGAGTTACATATTATCGACGAAAACGGAATTATCACAAGCAGTACCATAAGCAGCTACATTGGCTTTGACATGAAAAGCGGAGAACAGTCCAATGCATTTATGGTAATCGTAAAGGACCCTTCCATAGAAATTGCCCAGGAGCCGCAGGTAAACGTTGCCGAGGGAGTGGTCATGCAGTACATCGGGGTTGCCAGAAAGGACGGCAAGGGGCTCGTGCAGGTGGGCGTACGCCCGGAGGTGCTGGAAAATATGCTTGCCGGAACGGAGATCGATGTGGTTCTGAGCACCATTGAGTACGGCAGCAACGGATACGTATATGCCCTTGATCCTGAAAGCGGAACGATTCTGGCACACCCGGACAAGAATCTGATCGGCACGCCCGCGGCAGACGCAGGCTTTCCCAAGAAGCTGACAGGGCATGGCAGAGCCCGGATAAACGGTGTAAACGGTTATTATCAGTCAGAGGAATACGACGGAAAAATTATCGGAACCTTTATGCCGGCCAGCGAATATTACAGGGAAAGGCTTAACCAGACTATCGTGGTTGCCATCAGCATGCTGATCATCTTCGGCGTACTTCTGCTGACCATCAATCATCTGATGGACAGCAGGATAATAAAGGGAATTAACCACATTATCGCATCCATGTCAGGCATTACAGCCGGAAATTTCGATATTACCGTAAATGAGCACGGCAGCCCGGAATTTACCCAGCTGTCCGACAGCATTAACAAGATGGTGAACAGTATCCGCAGCAGCATGCAGGAAAACCAGGCGCTTCTGGAACGCCAGAAGGCGGACGTAGAAAACAACAATATGTTGATTCAGAATGTGAAAAACGCATGCATGGAGCTGGATCACGTATCCGGCGAAACCCTTGAGCATGCGGATAATATCTACAACGGAACCGGAGAACAGAAAAAAGCGGTTGAGGACATGCAGCGTATCATGGATGAGCTGGTAAGCGAGCTGAACGGCAGCGTCAACGTCTCCGTAAATGTGACCTCAGAAACCGGAGCCACCGTTGAGAAAATCATTCAGACCCAGTCCCGGATGGACCAGCTGAAGGAGTCCATGCAGAAAATTACGGAAATGTCCGTGGCAATAGAAAAGATTATCGACGAGATAAATTCCATTGCGCAGCAGACCAATATGCTGTCCCTGAACGCCTCCATTGAAGCGGCGCGTGCGGGAGAAATGGGCAGAGGCTTTTCCGTTGTGGCGACGCAGGTGGGCGAGCTTGCCGCAAGGAGCTCACAGGCGGCAAAGAAAACCAACGAGCTGATCACCAATTCCATTATGGCGGTGGAAAACGGGAAAGAGATCACGGACCGGACGGTAGAAGCCTTCGGCAGCGTGGTTGAGGATATAGAAAAAGCCAACAGCGACGTAGAGAAAATTACCGGCATGGTAAGACAGAATGTGGAAACCGTATCCGACGCGGTAAGGCAGATCGAGCGTATCTCCAGCGTGGTGGAGAGGAATGTGGAGATCTCGCAAAACACCAAGCGGGTATCCACCAATATGGCGGAAATAACAGGAAAGCTGTTGGAGATGGTGGAATCGTAAGAATTAAACATGCATTTTAAGGCATACCGATAAAAAGGGGGCTGCTGCAAAACAAGGTTTTAATGCAATATATGGCGTATATGTACGAATAAAAGCCATATTTTGTACCTTCTCTGAGTTTTGCAACTGCCCCTTTATGTTGAATATTTTTTGTTTAAGTCCGCGGCTCAGTATTCCTCCGCAATGTCGATTTCTTCCTGCTCCGCCTCCGTAGTGATATGTGAATAAGGCGTCCGGTGAATGTATACAAGCCAGTAGCCGAAGCCCACGATTCCCGCGCCGCCCACAATATTCCCCAGCGTCACAGGCAGAAGGCTGCCCACAAGAAACCGTCCCCAGGTCAGCCCCTCGGCGGCAATGCCATACTCGGAAGCGCCCAAAAGCGCTGCCACTCCAAAATACATATCCGCAATGCTGTGTTCAAAGCCGCAGAGTACAAACACGAAGACAGGCCAGAAGCTGGTAAGCAGCTTGCCCGATACCTCCTTTGCCGCAAAGGACATCCAAACGGCGATACACACCAGCACATTACACAGAATGCCTCTTATAAAGCTGTCCCCAAAGCTCAAGTCCGTTCTTGCTTTCCCCGCATTGACGATAGACAGCGCAAGGTTTCCCCCGAACAGGTCAGGCGTGTGCCCATAGACCACCAGCGCCGCCACCAGCGCCGCGCCAAGAAAATTGCCCAGATAGACAAAAAACCAGCTTTTCAGCATTTTTGCCACTGTTACCTTTCTCTCCAGCGCCGCGATAATAATAAGGTTATTTCCGGTAAACAGCTCGCTTCCCGCAATAAGGACCATCGCCATTCCCGCAGGGAATACCGCCGCTCCCAGAAGCTTTGCCGCAGACGGTGAAGAGATGGTGCTTGACGCAGTGGTGGAGGCGATTCCGGCAAAGCCGATAAATATGCCTGCCAGAAAGCCCAGCAGCACCATCTTATAGATGGACAGATTGACCTTATGGATGCCCACTTCGATATAATTTCTTGCGATTTCCAAGGGTGAGTGCATAATGATACCTCCTTTATTACAAAATCATTGTTCAGAAACTTCATTTCTCTGAGACCTCATTTCTCTGAAATTTCATCACTCCGAAACTTCATTTCTCTGAGATTTCATGGCTGTATAGGCGTATCACTGTACTTGAGTCCGCCGGGTAAATTTATTATAACACCCCGGCGGAGATTACGCAATTCTTCTTTGGTTTATGCGGGTCGGAAACCGTTTTCTCTTACATAAGAAATTCAGCGCTACCCCTGCCTGCGGTACTGCACGGGCGTCACCCCGTAGCTTTTCTTAAACAGCCTGTTAAAGTGCTCCACATTTTCATAGCCCGACTCCGCTGCAATGACCTCTACCGTCTGGTCGGTCTCGCGAAGCATGGTGCGCGCCCTTTTCATGCGCTCCTCCCTCACCACGTCCTGGAAGGTCATGCCCGCCTTTTCCTTAATATATTTGGATAGATAGGGCTTGGAAAGACGGAATTTTTCCGACAGGGTATCCAGCGTCACGCTTTTGTAATTGTTCTGGATATAGGTGACGATTTCCACGATCCTGTCCTCCCGTGCCTCAGTAATGTGCTGCTCCGCGGCAAGCTTATTTACTGCGGCGGCAAGAGCCGCAATGGATGCCTTTATGATATCCTCATCCACGCCGACCCCCCAGTGAAACCTGCCCTCGCAGGCGATGCCCACATACGCCGCCGCTCTGGAGCTGGAGCCCTTGGAGATGGCATGCTCCTCATACACGGAAAGCTCGTAGTTTATGCCAAAGCTGGCTTTAAGAGCGTTGCTCACCGCATCCAGCCGTCCGTTTCCCGCCGCCTCCACGACTCTCCTTCTCTTGCTTTCCTCAATCGTCACCTGCGCCTGAATACCCTTCTCCTGACGGAAGTGACACTCGGGAATGCTGAAAATACGGCGGGGAGAAATATAATTTTCTTCAAAGACAGCGTAAATTTCAGCGGGATGCAGCTCCTGGTGGCGCCTGTCGGAAACGCCCTTCACCAGATAGCCCACCTCCTCCTTCATGGCCGCAGGCAGTGAAAATCCAAACTGCTGCTTCAGCACAAACGCCACGCCGCCTTTGCCGGACACGCTGTTGATACGTATGACGTCGGACTCATATTCCCTGCCTACATCCGCCGGGTCGATGGGCAGATAGGGCACATCCCAGCGCTTTCCGCTCCTGCCCTCCTTCAGCCATGTCATTCCCTTGCTGATGGCATCCTGATGGGAGCCGGAAAAAGCGGTAAACACCAGCTCCCCCGCATAGGGAGTACGCTCGTGAACCCTCATTCCGGTAAAGCCCTCGTAAGCCTCTTTGACTCTCATAATATGGGAAAAATCCAGCCCGCTGTCCACGCCGTGACACATCATATTAAGCGCCACCGTCACCAGATCCACGTTTCCGGTGCGCTCGCCGTTTCCGAAAAGGGTCCCCTCCACCCGGTCCGCCCCCGCCAGAATGCCGAACTCCGCGTCGCTGATGCCGCAGCCCCTGTCATTGTGGGGATGCACGCTCAGGACCACGTTTTCCCGGTATTTCAAATGCCTGTGCATGTATTCAACCTGGCAGGCAAAAACATGGGGCATTGCCACCTGCACCGTGGTCGGCAGGTTGATAATCGCCTTGTGCTCCGGGTCCGGCTTCCACACCTCCAGCACCGCGTTGCACACCTCCAGCGCGTAATCCACCTCCGTCTGTGAAAAGCTTTCCGGGCTGTACTCAAAGGTGAAGGACCCTTCCGTCTCCTCCGCCAGCCGCTTTAAAAGCTCCGCCCCGTCCACGGCAAGCTTTTTTACGGCGTCCTTATCCTTTTTGAAAACCTGCTGCCTCTGCTCCACAGAGGTGGAATTATAGAGATGCACCACCGCGTGGGGAGCGCCCTTCACCGCCTCAAAGGTTTTTTTAATAATATGCTCTCTGGCCTGGGTCAATACCTGAATCGTCACATCCTCCGGTATCATATCTTTCTCTATCAGGGCGCGGATAAAATTATATTCCGTATCGGAGGAAGCGGGAAATCCCACCTCGATTTCCTTAAACCCGATTTCCACCAGCAATTTAAAAAACGCCAGCTTATCCTCCAGGCTCATGGGGTCTATCAGCGCCTGGTTGCCGTCCCGCAGGTCCACGCTGCACCATATGGGCGCCTTGTCGATTGAATCCCTTTTTACCCAGTCATAGGTCACTTCCGGGGGCATGTGATAGGTCTTGCCGTATTTCCCGCTGATTGCCGCTCTGTCCATAATAATCCTCCCTTGCCGTTTGCCCGCAAATTCAGGTATCCGCACAAATCTGCCGTTTACCTGTGTGGGCTCAATTTCATAGTCTGGCGTCGATTTGAAAATATTATCACAGAATTTCAATTGCTTCAATGATTTATTTTATTGATTAGATTGATTTATTTTACTCTCATAGCATCGCCAAAATACTATAAACGCTTATTTATACAAATAATTTCCATAATAAATATTGTGTTATTTTATTATATTTATTGACCTATTTTGCTTATCCATGTAAGCATAAGCTCAAAGCCCAGGCAGCAAAGCTGACGGTCGCAGCCGAACAGAAAGCTGCTTCCGCTGCCTGCCGCGCTCGCCGGGTGTCCGTCAGCTTCTGCTGCCATTTTTCCCTTGGATGCCCGTCATACTAAAAAAGAGGCTGTTTTGCAACAGCCTCTTAATTTCAGCAATATGAAATTATTCATCAAGGGCGGCATATCCTGCCGAAAGCATTCTTCTCTGCCGCCTCTGCAGATAGCCCGGAGCCTTTATTTTACTCCCTTTTTACAGGGCTTCACCATAAAGAAACTGATCAGCAATGCCACAATATAAAGGGTGATCGTAAAAAACAGCACATTCTGATAGCCGACAGGATTGACCATGATACCATGGGAATCCTCAAAAAATTCCCCTGTGTTATTCACGATTAGGGTAGCAATCTGGTTCCCGGTCAAACCCGCAAACGCCCATGCGGAAAGAGTGATTCCGTGAATGGCACTGATGCTTCCCATACCATAGTGGTCGGAAAGCAGGGTCGGCACATTGGAAAAACCGCCGCCGTAACCTGCATTTACCACAAAAATCAGCGCAAGCACCAGAATCATCAGAGGAAGATTGCCTTCCCCGTTCTTAATGCCGTTGGTGAAAAGCACAATTATGGTAAACACTATGGATATAATAAAAATCAGCTTGTATATGGTATTTCTGTCCTTCATGTGATCCGCCCATGCGGAGAAACCAAGGCGGCCGCCTGCGTTAAAGACGGCGGAAATCGTGGAAATAATACCTGCCATAGCCGCCAGCCCGATACACTTCACAATCATTTTCTCCTGCGAAATCAGCGCAAGCCCACAGGTGATATTAATATAAAACATCAGCCAGATACCGATGTAGCTGGTAATCGGCTCCTTCCTGAGCGTAGCCATAATGCCGCTGTTCTTTTCCTTCTTTTCGGGCTCATGCCAGCCCTCCGGCTTCGCCAGAAGCAGGTGCCCGGTAAACATCATGACAAAGTAAACGGCAGCCAGAATCAAAAACATCTTATAAATGCCGCCCTCCTTTATGTTGTGCAGAAGAGCCTCCATAATAGGGCTGGCAATTGCCTTAGCAGCGCCGAAGCCCGCCACTGCAAGTCCGGTGGCAAGCCCCTTTCTGTCCTCAAACCACAGCATCAGGGTTTTCACCGGGGACAGATAGCCTGTTCCAAGACCGATACCCATAATAAAACCATAGCATACATATATGCCGATAAGCGCAACAGGGCTTCCCTTGTGAAGACCTCCGTAATAGATGAAAAATCCCGTGCCCGCCATTCCCAGGGCAAAGGAGATCGCAGCAATCAGAGAAGACTTGTGGATGTCCTTTTCCACAATGTTTCCCAGAAAAGCCGCCGACATGCCCAAAAAGAAGATGGCAAAGCTGAATGCCCATTCGGTAGCTCCCTTTGAAAAGCCAATGTAATCGGCGATGTCCTGACTGAAGATTGACCAGCAGTACACCGTACCGATACTGCAGTGCAGAAGCAGCGCAGGTATGGCTGCGCGTATCCATTTGTTTTGAATTTTCATAGCAATAAACCACTATCCTTTCATAAGAAAATTGAATTTTTAGGTAGAACCCTGTCGCCTGACTGTTGCTATTTTACCTCTTTTGCGAAAAGATTTCAAGAGGAATCCACCGTCAAAAACACAAATCCGGTAACGACAGCAGGTGTGAAAAGCAGCGTTATAACGCTCTTATCCAAAAACACCAAAAAATAGCAGCATTTTCACCAAATAACAGCTGCTATTAATTGACAAATTCCTTTATAATGCTATATTGTTTCGTTTTTTTAGAGTAGATACATTACAATCTCAACAAAGAATGCAGAAAATTGTGCAGTATTTTACATATATTTTTACGAAAAATTTGTGTCCTGCAAGTTTCCTGTCATCTTATCGCAGCCTTCCCATAATTGACCTGATTGGTCTATACAATACCCGCATCAGCACCAGGTTGCCCGCGCAGTGCCCGATGTCCCACGGAATTCCCGACACCCACCAGCTGAACCCGGCATACAGCCCATGCCGCAGCCCGTCTGCCGCTCCTATTATCACATAGGGAATACAGCAGAGCAAACCGAAAAACAGCCCGAACATTCCCGATAGGACACTCCAGAACCAGGGGGATTCCTCCTTCCGGAATTTCCAGGCAAGCAGTACCAATATGGGCCAAACATACAGATACATCGCCCACCATAGCCCAAAACCGTAAACACAGCCCTCGATCAAAATAAACACCGGAATCACAAGGAAGACCTTCCATCCGAAAAGCAGCGTGAACATAATCAGCCAAAAGGATGTAAGCTCAATATTGGGCAGAAATGACAGCGCCATTTTACATACTTCAATCACGGCAACCATCATTCCAACCAATGTCATATCCCTGAGTGAGACCGTTATTGACGAAGCCCGCCCTTTTTTCCCCGTCTTCATGGCCCGAAGCTATTGGGCAGGGGTATACTCAATGCGGAAAGTATCCCCGTCCTGAACCGGCTGTGTATCTATGCCGTAATTGCAGTAGCCGCCGTTTACATAGAAGGACCAATAAGCCCCGTTCACATTGTAGTCTGCCGTAATCCCGTTTACCGTATCCACCATCATGCCGTATTCGCTCTCCGCGCCTGAAAACTCCAGTCCCTCTGCCTCCTCCATTGCCTGACGCAGGTACTCCGCATCGGTCTTTACGTTATAGGTGACCGTCTTCTGCTCGTTATCCACCACCTCGATAACGATAGCCTTGCTGCCCTCCACAGGCTTCTCTCTGAATAAAAAGAATCCTGCCGCCATCATGACCACTGCCGCCGCTAACACCGCAGCGCCGATAATTACCTTCTTGTCCATTCTTTTGTTCTCTGCCATATCCTTCTCCTTTTCTCTGCGGATAAAGAGCCGGACAGGAGGTGCGCCAAAAAGAAACCTCCGCCTTGCAACAGAGGTTTGACACAACAAAAAATGGATCTCACGCCTGCGGCGTATCCATCGTTCCGTACCCAGTCAAATCCGCGTGACTCTAAAGTACTTGCCACAGGCAGGTCTTCTGGCTCGAGTATCCTCATTCTGTCCCACCTTCCCAGGCTCACGCCCAGTGGCCGGTACATCGTACCTGAAACAGAACTCCTCTCTTACAGCGACGGGTTCGCGCAGGTCTTTCACCTGCTTCCCTTTTCACCGGACCAAAACGGGCTTACGCCGCCTTGTCCGACACCTGCAGCAACTCTATTTAATTTGCCGAAGGCATTGTATCACAGAATCAATAAAATAACAACACTAAATTTCCCTCTCTCGTCCGCAGCAATCCCGCCTTCTACCTCAGAACCCCCGCAAGCACAGGGTCCTCCGCCACCACACGCTTCGCGGCCTCTCTGTAGCATTCCTCATGCAGATAGGTATGGCGGTGAGGCTTAATCGCGGGAGCCATGTCGATCGCCCTGCAGAAGTCCTCCCTTTTCATGCCAAGCCCTGCCGTAAATTTCCAGAAGCCCGTGTCTGTGAGCACCGTGTTGACACGCTTATACCTGTGGTCATGCACCACGCTCATAATATAGGTGGCGACGCCCACCTGAATACCGTGAAGCTGCGGCTGCTCAAGCAGCTGGTCAAGGGCATGGGATATCAGATGCTCGCTGCCGCTGGTGGGAGCGCTGCTGCCCGCTATCTCGTTAGCGATACCGCTCATGGACAGTGAATCCAAAAGCTCCTTTAAGAAGATCTCGTCCTTAATGCTCTGATAAGGGGTGCGCACAAAGCTGTTCACCGCCTTCTTTGCAATCATCACGGCGAAATCGTTCAGCTGAGAACAGCCCTTTCCGGATTCATATACCCAGTCATAAATCGCCGTTATCTTGGAGATCATGTCCCCTATACCGGAATAGATAAATTTCTCGGGCGCGGTACGGATGACCTCCGTGTCTACAATAATGCCGTAGGCGAGCCTTGCCGGGACGGAGGTCCTTCTTCCGTCCACGATGAGGGATGCGCTGGCACTGGAAAAGCCGTCGCTGGAGCTGGAGGTGGGCACGCTGATAAAGGGAAGATTTTTCAAAAACGCCGCGTACTTGCCTGCGTCTATGACCTTTCCTCCGCCTATTGCCACAACGGCATGAGTCTTGTTGGGCATGGAGAAAGCCATCTGGATAATGTCGTCTATGGCGACGGTATCGATCTCGCAGTACTCCAGCACGTCGATTTCCTCCCGCCTGAGCGATTCCATGACCTTCTCCCCGAACAGGTCTATCAAACCGTTGCCAAAATAGATCACCACCTGTTTAAAGCCGGCGTCTCTCATATATGCGCCTATGCTGTCAAGCGCCCCTTTTCCGATTTTCAAAATTGACGGAATCTCAATGCTGCTTGCATTCCTCATGTGTTTTCTCCCGCTGTTATGTATTGTATCGCCCTTTAGGCTTCAAGCCGGAAAGCCGTTAATTTTTACTTCTTTTTTCCGGCCGGGCTTAAATCCTTTATAACGCCCGTCCTCTGATATTCCGTCCATGCGCCCTGATACTTGAAGGTATAAATAATCGCATAAATTCCCGCAAGGAGTATCCACCATCCGCCGAGAGTGCCCGTTGATAACGTCACCCAAATCGTATTCCACACGCCGTACACGGTAAGGATAACAGCGCACACCCTGCTTCTTAATAGCTGAATCCCCAAGCCCAGGCCAATAATAAGCAGAACGTCAATAATCACGCCCATACCGCCAAATACCAGGCTGATTCCTGCCACAACATAGGAAATGATTGCGGCGGCGCGAATCTGGGTCCTCGCATAGGCAACATTGGGATGCTTGTAAAATTGATCCTTCGTCAGAGGAGGCTGGCCTCCCTGCCCCGGGTTCACGGCATATCCGCCTGCACCCATGCCGCCTGCATCGACGCCCGCAGCCATGCCAGGCTGTACCGCTGCAGGAACCCCGTTGGCTGCGCCCTGAGCGGCGGCGTCAGTACCCTGCGCATTCTGAACACCCTGCACGTTTACAGGGGTGCCGCAGCTGCCGCAGGCCTTGCTTCCGTCTTCGATCCATTGTCCACATTTCTCACAAATCATTTCTTTGTCCCTCTCCTCATATTAAATTTATAAAGCCGCTTATGCGGCATTATATACAATTATAATAACCCTTTGCGCTTCCGGTCAGATAATTTCTATCCGTTCAAAATATTTAATCAGAATATCCGCGCAGTTTTCCCTTCCCAGCCTGGAGGTATCCAGAATCATATGATAATTGTTCACATCTCCCCAAACCTTTCCGGTATTCTCATAGTAATACTCCGCCCGGTCCTTATCATTCTTTTCCAGCATTGCCCTTGCGTCGTCATAAGAAAGGGCTTCCTTTTCCATAATGCGTTTAATACGGTCTTCCTTATCGGCGACCACATATATGTTAAACACATTTGCCTGATCCTTCAAAATTTCCGAAGCACAGCGTCCTAAGATAATACAGGAATGGGCCGCCAGCTCCCTGATAACCTCCGCCTCATTGACAAAGCTGTCACCCTCCAGCTCACTTTCAATGTACGCCTTATTATAGACCGGAATCCCCAGCTTCCCGGAGAGCTCCTCCGCAATCATGCTTGCACCGGTGCCAAACCTGCGGCTCATAGTGATAACCAGATTCATATTAATTCCTCCTCCCGTATTTACACTCTGCCTTTATGCCTCCCGCGCAGCGCCTGTAGATACCGGGGAACATCCCCGTGAAGGTCTCACCGGCTGCACCATAAGGGCACATTTATTTTATCACAAACGATAAGCCTATACAAGAAAAGCTTTCGTCTTTCCGTATTCTGTCAGGTCCGTTATCGCCGTTCAAGCCCGTGCCTTTTTTCGGACGTACCTGCCATGCCTTATCTGCGCCGAAAGCCCTCCCTTAAACTGTCGCCCCGAAGCTCAAAGCCGTAGTCCTCCATACATGCGGCGGGAAATGCCTCATATCCCATAGCGCCTCCCATGGGATTATAGTAAAAGGTGATACCGTCCACCTCATAGCTTTCCATCTCGTAGGTGTCATAGGTTTCCTGCCATACATAGGCGGGAAGAAGCCTGGTGCCCATAAAATAATCCGCGCATACATAGAGCTTATACGCACCGTACACAGCCAGAAAAGCACAGACAAGCCCGGAAAGCACCCTGGAATGCTGCAGCACATATCCTGCCGTAAGCGCCGCCAGCAAAAGCACATACGCATATCCATACCGCATCATGGGAGCGGTGAGCTGCCAGAAAATATAGGAGCAGGCCACAGCGGCCAGCACAAGAATTACATCCAGCTTCTCCCACTGCCTTTTTATCAACACATAGACGGCTGACACGGCGGCAATCAGAACTGCCGCCAAATCCGCCAAAATCAGAAGCTTCTCCGTAGTGAACAGTTCATTTTTAAACCAATTGGGAAACCACCCTGCAATGCCCACGTTCCCGTCCGTCACGCTTATCCCCTTCGCCCAGGTCTTGATTCTGAGCGCATCCATCCGGATGACCTCCACGTCCGTCATTTTCCAGTCAAAGCTAAACAGGTCCAGCCCGGGAAGGGGATAAAACAGCCAGCCCGTAATAATCACCGTCCGCGCCATCCAGGGAACGGCCGCCAGCAGTCCCAGAAGAAGGTAAATGCCGATTTGATTCCAGCGCTTCTGCCGCAATAGCTCATATGCCGGCTTTACAATCAGAATCAAAATCAGGCCCGCCGTCACCTTCAGCGTCAGCGCATAGGCTCCCGCCACACACAGCAGCGCATAAGGCGCAATATTCTCACGTCTCTCCTCGTCCGGCTCCTCAAGCTGTGTCAGCCATTTTATCACAATAAAAAAGATGGTGCACATAACCGCATAATCGGAGGAGGGCGTCAAAACCTCGTCTATTATGGTGGTCAGGTAATATACGCCCCCTGCCCTTGCAAAATCGGAAAGCAGCATTTTTTTCCTCTTGAAGCATCTGCCCAGATCCAGCGCGGTAATACTCAGAAGAAAGGCAATAAAACCGTTTACTGTGTGAAGCGAGACGCCCAGAATAAATTTCATGCTGAAAAGCGCGGACACCGCGAAGATAGAACTGTTATAGCCAAACCGGGGAAGCAGATTCCCCAGGCCCTTGACCACACCGTACTCCTCTATCCATCGTATGCTCTGCCCCTGGTACTCATCCATATCCGGAGGCATATAGCCCCTGGAGGTAAAATAGCACCATGCAACCAGCAAAACCGGAATCAGTATTTTGACGCCCGGGGAGCATCCCCGAAAGGAGCCGCGTATAAAAGCAAGCATCTCCTTTCTCATTACAATGCAGAGTAAGACGCACACTGCCGTGAGAATTACATTGGCCTCCACATTCACCCGGTAAAAAAGGCTGAAAACCTGGGCGTATACCGTGGCGATCACCAGGCCCGTCATCAAAATACTGTCAACACGCTTTATCTGATAACACAGCGCCCTTCGGACAAAACGCGAAAAGGCAAACCCAAGGGTGAAAACCGTAAACAGAATATATATCCAGTTAAGGAAAATCGTCAGCATAAAAAACCTCCCTAATTAAACTAAGGATAGCATACCCCGTTTTAAACGTCAAATCAATACTCCCGGGAACAATTCGGCACTTCTAAAAGTCTGTTATCAATTAAAAATATTCTAACCGGGCTGTAAGATTTTGAAGAAAAACCGTAGTATATAGGTGAGAGCAGGGAAACGGATATCGGTCTTTCGGATCATGAAGCTGGAAAGGAGGTGATACCGGCTTGGAGGATAACGAGATCATACAATTATTTCAAAGCCGCTCGGAACAGGCGATAACGGAGCTTTCAAAGAAATACGGCGCCATATGCGCCAGGCTTTCAAACAATATACTGAAAAACCGCCTTGATGCGGAGGAATGTGTCAACGACGCTTACTTAGGGGTCTGGAACAGTGTGCCGCCCCAAAATCCCGACCCGCTGCTCACCTATGTATGTCGGATTGTCCGCAACCTTTCCCTCAAAAAATACCACTCCAATACCACGGCAAAGCGCAATGGCTTTTACGACGCCGCGCTGGACGAGCTGGAGGACTGCATTGCTTCCGGGCAGACAATAGAAAAGGAGCTGTCTGCAAAGGAACTGTCCCGGCTTCTGGACCTATTTCTGGGAACCTTGGATAAGACAAGCAGAATAATGTTCGTACGGCGCTACTGGTATTCGGATTCCGTTTCGGACATTGCGGAAAAGCTCCATATGAGCAACAACAGCGTTTCCGTCCGGCTTTCACGCACACGCACAAGGCTCAGGAAATATTTAAGGAAAGAGGGAATTATTCCATGAAAAAAAATAATGATAAAACAAGACTGTTCATTTCCGAGGCATTGGGAGGCATTGACACACGCTACATCCAGGAGGCGGGGCAGTACACCGCCCCAGAGAAAACGGCCCCGGCAGGCAAGCCCGCAGCGACTGCTAACCGTACACACCTCTTTTTCCGTGCAGCGGCGGCAGCGGCGCTGGCGCTGTGCCTGATTGCCGCAGGGGCAGGCATCCTGTCCCCCTCCGATAAGATGACCGTGACGGCCCACGCCCAGGGAACGGACGAGGAAATCACCGCCGCAGGAGCCGTTGTTTCCACCGGCTCGATTAACGACAGCGGCTCCATGACAGGAAAGCCTCTGTTTTTCTACCTTTCCGGCAAAAATATTGCAAGAGTGCGATTTTCCTGCAAAAACCAGCAGCTCTGTTTTATGGACTGGACAGAAAAAAGAAACGAATTCGGATTGGCGCAGAATTTCACGGTTGAGTACGGCGGAGACGAAAGCGAATATTATTATCTTCTGATCGACTGGGTTCCGGACGCCATCGTACAAAAGCTGCACACAGGCTGTACCATCGCCGGACTGCCGGAGGAAATGCGAAACGACATGATCGTTATGGAAATTACCTTTGCGGACGGCGGCACGAACACAAAGGCGATTTCAATTTCATTGCTGGACAACGGCACCTTTTTTGCCTCCTTTGACGACTATAAAATCAGGTCCACGGACACCTTCGTCCGCCGCGCCGACAGCCAGCCGATACCCCGGGACATTCTCTATTCACAGAGCTCCGACCCCAAGGAGGACCTCTCCGGCAATGCTCCTGCCATCGGAGGCGAATACCAGAGGACAGACCCCGAGCCCGGGCTTCCCGAAAATGCAGACAGCGAACTGCCCTTACAGCCGGGCGATGCCCGGATAGCAGAGGCGGAGGAGGCAGCAAAAGGCTATTATGCAGGTACGGTCTTTCAGGTCGTTTCCATGGAAATAAAATCCGTGCTTGAGGACACGGTCGTCTTTTCCGTCCGGGCCAGCA
>CAJTPH010000034.1:0-8818 GCA_910578215.1 uncultured Acetatifactor sp.
CCCACCTCTCTGACCAGCCTTACCGCTTCCCCAACCTCGCCTATATGCTCGTGGCCGTGGCTGTCGCTGGAGAGGATCACGGGGCAGGAGAGCATGGCGCAGGCGTCCAGCAGCCTTGCCGCGTTTGCCCGACAGTTCCTGCGGTAGCTGTCAGGCAAAAGGGAGACGTTATTCAGCTCCGGCATGACCCCTGCGGACAGGGCGGCGGTCACCAGCTCCCGGTAGTCCACCGGGAAACGGGAATCGTCGCAGTGTCCGATAAAACGGACTTTTGGATGGCGCATGGCATGAATGTAGGCGCGGGTGTTTTCCCCGGCTGAACCGGAGGCATAGATGGGTCTGTGCATGCTTATAATGCAGAAATCCAGCGTTTTAAGTATTTCGTCCGGGATGTCCAGGGCGCCGTGGGCATCGAGAATATTGGCCTCGGCGCCGTAGCGTAAGCTTACGCCGAAGCGTGTCCGCTCGCACAGAAACAGACTGCGGAAGTAGGACAGGCCCGCGGAGCCCATGCTTGCCGGTCCGTGGTCGCTGATGCCCAGCAGCTCGATGCTGCGTCTTGCGGCTTCCTTTGCCATATCTGTGATTCTGTCCCTGGTGCCGTGGCCGCTGGCGCAGGTGTGTGTGTGCAGGTCTGCATTTATGTATGTGGTTTCGGGTGAAAGCGTATTATTAGAAGCCATTTTTATACCTCCCTGCCCGCTTTAGCGGGCATCAATTCAATATTTGGAAGTTTACTTCCAAACTTATACCCCTTTGCGTGATTTGGCTCGCGTACCAATGTATGGCTCTGCATGTAATGGATAGTGTTAACAATACCTGGCACGAAATTCCTTCCTCGGGATTTTAGCGTAGGCTGCTGTTTGGGAGAGGCCTATTGTATGAAAGCCTGTTTAGCGGTCTAAAGCCTTAGAATAAGCAATTTGCCGTATTTGTCTGCTCAGTGCGTCAGCTGCGCGGCGGATTTTGAAAAGTCATGGCGATTTCTACGCCCACTCTATCTTTGTCAAGTCATCCCACAATGTTCCTGCTTTTTCCAGAACAGCGTCTCTGTCTTTTTTATTCAAAGCTTCAAACAATGTGATCGTAAGCTTCCTGTCTTTTTTCTTATATTTGCCCACCACATTTCCGTCCAACATAAGCGCCGGCATGACGATTCCCGCCAGGTTAAATATGCCTCTTATGTTTTCAGGCGCCAGGAACAGGCTTTCCTTCTTCTCATATCCCAGCATAAGCTGGTCGAAGCCCGCAAGGAACAGGCATTTGGGGATATCGTGATGACAGGTCTTGCCGTTTTCTATGTAATAATAGGCCTTGCCGCCGCATTCGGCAGCCCTTGCGGGAAGCTTTGAGAGCCATTTCTTTACCTCGGCGGCTGATTTACGGAAATAGTACTGTGCATCGTGGATCGTAGCCGGAGCGAAATGCGTAAAGTACCGTCTGGCAATCTCCAGCATTGCTTCTTCCTCCGGAATCGGGGTAAACTGCGGAGACAGGCAATACTCCTTTTTCTCCTGTACGGTATAATTTATAAATCCCCTCTCGCACAGCTCCCTTATGCCTCCGCCCCACGGATCAAACATGCTTTCTTCCTCGCAGGGGGTCATGCCGTGTTCACGGCAGGCGGCTTTTAGCTCGTCACGGCTCTGAGGCATGATTTCGACGGCTTTGAGGATAATATCCGCAAAAAATTTCTGCCGCTCCGGGGTCAGCGCCCAGCTGTCCCGCCGGTTCCAGAAGGTGTATCCGCGCCAGTCGTTCCGCCTGTAATCTCTGCCGTTATTGCAGTGCATAAACAACGGAAGATCGTCCTCTGCAAAAACATGGACTGTACCGCGCAGGGGCCAGTTTTTTGCCAGGCCTTCCCGGACGGTATCTTCGCTGTAATCGGTGCACCGGATCATGAGTGAATGGAACACGTTTGTCATAAACTGAGACTGTATGCCGCAGAGATCGCGCACGACTGTCAGCTTGTCTGCCGGGGTAATCAGGTAATGGTTCGCCAGCCGCCGGAGCTTTATTTCTTCAGTTGTCATTGTATACCTCTCAATATGCCATGCGTAGGAATGGTTCCTTATTCTGCCTCGGTTCTGGAAAGTCAAAAACATTCCTCGACCTTTGATACGGTTTCGGAGATGCCTGTGGATTCGCTCCAGTCGATATTATGAATAGCTTGTATTCGGAATGTATTTCCTGTTTATTCAGTATGCCCTCTATCTGCAAAAAAGTCAAGAAAAATCACAGCTTCCCACAGGAAACCAACAAAAATAAAAATAAATCCACAAAAATACACGCAAAAAATATGACAGATGATTGACATTTAGGGTGTATGGGTTTATACTTATAAATAGATTTTTCGGACGGATAAACAAGCCTGTATTTGGCGGGCTGGGATAATAAAAATATAAGTTCACCCACAGGGCGGGAAGGAGTAAAAATGGCTAAGTATTACACTCAGGAAATTCCAAAGACAGAGAGAATTCCGAAGCTGGTGGCACATTTGTATGCCAAGATGCCTGAGATAGAATCTGCGAGGGCGAGACTGATCACCGAATCCTATCAGGCGACGGAGGATAAGCCCATTATCATGAGGCGTGCCCTTGCCTTTGAACATATTCTGGACAATATTCCCATTATCATAAGAGAAAATGAACTGATCGCAGGCAGCACGACCATTGCGCCCAGAGGCTGTCAGACCTACCCCGAGTTTTCCTATAAATGGCTGGAGGCGGAGTTTGAGACGGTGGCGACCCGTAAGGCGGACCCCTTTTACATAGCTGAGCAGACCAAGAGGGAGCTGCTTGAGGCGGATGCGTACTGGGAGGGCAAGACCACCAGCGAGCTTGCAACCTCGCTTATGGCGCCGGAGACCCTGAAGGCCATGGAGCATAATATTTTTACTCCCGGCAACTATTTTTACAATGGTGTGGGTCATGTGACCGTACAGTATGACAGGGTGCTTGCCGTTGGTTTCCAGGGAATTATCGAGGATGTGGAGAAGGAGCTGGCTGGCTGCAATCCCGGAGCTGCGGATTACTGTACGAAGGTTCCGTTTTTACAGGCGGTGATCATAAGCTGCAGGGCGGTTATCCGCTATGCCCAGAGATATGCGGATCTGGCGCAGAAGGAGGCTGAAAACTGCTCTGACGCCGCCAGGAAGCAGGAGCTTCTGCAGATTGCGGCAAACTGCCGTAATGTGCCTGCAAGGGGGGCTGAAAGCTTTTATGAGGCGTGCCAGAGCTTCTGGTTCGTGCAGCAGCTTCTGCAGCTGGAGTCCAGCGGACATTCCATTTCCCCCGGACGTTTTGACCAGTATATGTATCCTTATTATAAGAAGGATCTGGATGGGGGGAAGCTGACCCGGGAATTTGCACAGGAGCTTCTGGACTGCATCTGGGTGAAATTAAACGACCTGAACAAGTGCCGGGACGCGGCAAGCGCGGAAGGGTTCGCAGGCTACAGCCTTTTCCAGAATCTGATCGTGGGCGGGCAGGACAAAGAGGGAAACGATGTGACAAACGACCTGTCCTTCATGTGCATCAGCGCGTCCAAGCATGTTTTCCTGCCGCAGCCGTCTCTTTCCATCCGTGTTTGGAACAAGACGCCCCATGACCTGATGATAAAGGCGGCGGACCTGACAAGGACGGGCATCGGGCTGCCGGCATATTATAACGACGAGGTTATCATTCCTTCGCTCCAGAGCAGAGGGCTGACCCTGGAGGATGCCAGAGAGTACAATATCATAGGCTGTGTGGAGCCTCAGAAGGCGGGAAAGACGGAGGGCTGGCACGATGCCGCCTTCTATAATATGTGCCGTCCTCTGGAGCTGGTGTTCTCCAACGGCTGGGACAAGGGAGAGAAAATCAGCATAGAGACCGGCAGGGTGGAGGATATGGCCACCTTTGAGGAATTTTACGACGCATATAAGAAGCAGATGGATTACAACATTTCGCTGCTTGTCAACGCGGACAACGCCATCGATGTGGCGCATGCGGTCAGATGCCCGCTGCCCTTTCTCTCCTGTATGGTGGACGACTGTATCAAGAGGGGAAAGACCGTTCAGGAGGGCGGCGCAATATACAACTTTACCGGGCCCCAGGGCTTTGGCATAGCGAATATGGCGGATTCCCTGTATGCGGTGAAAAAGCTGGTGTTCGACGAAAAGAAGGTTACGCTTGCAGAGTACAAGCGCGCCCTTGCCATGAACTACGGGCAGGGCTTTGACGCGGTGAGCGCCGGGGAGATCGTTGCCCAGATCGCCGGGGAGATGGCAAGAAACGGCATGACCGTGGACGAAGGGCAGATTGCCGCAATGATCCAGACCGTGATGGAAACGGAGCTGCCTGCGGAGGAAAAGAAGAAATACGAAGATCTGAGGGCAATGATAGACGAGGTGCCCAAGTTTGGCAACGATGTTGAGGAAGTGGACATGTTTGCCAGAGATGTGGCATATACATACACGAAACCGCTTCTTAATTACCGTAATCCCCGGGGAGGGCAGTTCCAGGCGGGGCTTTATCCTGTGTCTGCGAATGTGCCTCTGGGCGCCCAGACAGGCGCCACGCCCGACGGCAGACTGGCGCATACGCCGGTGGCGGACGGCGTTTCTCCCTCTGCGGGAAAGGATGTGTTCGGACCTACGGCAGCGGCAAACTCCGTTTCAAAGCTGGACCACGGCATTGCCTCCAACGGCACGCTGTTTAACCAGAAATTCCACCCCACGGCGCTTTCCGGCGAGAAGGGCCTGGAGAATTTTGTAGCGCTGATCCGTTCTTATTTCGACCAGAAGGGCAGCCATATGCAGTTTAACGTGGTGGACAGGGAAACCCTTCTGGACGCACAGGCCCATCCGGACAAATATGCGCACCTGGTTGTGCGTGTGGCGGGATACAGCGCACTGTTTACCACTCTTTCCAAGTCTCTGCAGGACGATATTATCCGCAGGACGGAGCAGGGATTCTAGCGCGGAAAGCTGTGGCCTGTGCCGTTTCCGGCGGCACGGCGGGCGGGAAGCGTTTGCGGCAAGATAAAGTCAGAAAATCAGGAAAGCGGGAAACAGGGAGCGGATATGGATTATTTACAGACTAAGGGACGAATTTTTGATATTCAGCGGTATTCCATACACGACGGCACGGGCATCCGCACCATCTGTTTTTTAAAGGGCTGTGTGCTCCGGTGCAAATGGTGCTGCAATCCGGAGTCCCAGGAATATGCCGTTCAGGAGATGACGGTCCGGGGCAAAAAGAAGATTATCGGGCGGGATGTGACGGTGGCGGAGGTCATGGAGACCGTGGAGAAGGACAGACCGTATTATAACCGTTCCGGCGGCGGGCTGACTCTCTCCGGCGGTGAGAGCCTGTGCCAGCCGGATTTTGCCAGGGATCTGCTTCATGCGGCGAAATCGGCGGGAATCAATACGGCGATGGAGAGCATGGGCTGTGCAGGATGGGAGACGGTGGAACGGCTTCTGCCCTATCTGGACCACTATTTGTTGGATATAAAGCATATGGACAGCGCGAAGCACAAGGAGTTCACCGGGAAGGGGAACGAGCTGATGCTGGAGAATGCAAAAAAGATTGCGGCATTCCGGGGCGTTCGCCTCAGCATCCGGGTGCCGGTGATTCCCACCTTTAACGACACGCCCGAGGAGATCAGGGCGATTGCGGCATTTGCCCAAAGGCTGCCCGGCGTGGAGGACATTTACCTGCTGCCGTATCACAGGCTGGGTCAGGACAAGTACGAGGGCTTGGGCAGAAAATACGAGCTGCCGGATATCCTGCCGCCTGAGCCCGCCCATATGGAGCTGCTCAAGGGCGTTGTGGAGAGTAACACAAGCTTAAGGTGCCAGATCGGGGGCTGAGGAAACAGACCGGACGGTTCCGGGCTTGGGACCGGAGAAGGCATAAGCGTCAGGAGGTGTAAACATGGACTGGCTGGATGACAAAAACAAGCAGCGTATCGTGCAGGAGCTGGTGCCCGGCAAACAGATCACGCTGGCGCATATTATCGCAAGCCCTGACAAAATCCTATATGAGAAGCTGGGCTTAAACCCTGCGATGGATTATTCCCGGGCGGCTATCGGCATTATGACCGTGTCTCCTGCGGAGACGGCGATCATCATGGCGGATGTGGCGATCAAGTCCGCGGCGGTGGACCTGGGATTTGTGGACAGGTTCAGCGGCTCGCTGATTATCACGGGGACGGTCTCCGAGGTGGAGGCTTCCGAGCAGGCGATCCTGGATTATGTGAGGGATGAACTGAGATACACGGTCTGTAATATGACCCGCACATAATCTGCCGGAAAGTATATGGCGGTGCTATGAAACGAATTATTTTAATGGGACGCAGCGAAAGCGGGAAAACTACGTTAAAGCAGGCGCTGAGCGGAGAAAAGGTTCATTATTACAAAACACAATATATTCATTATAATGACGTATTGATCGACACGCCGGGAGAATACGCCCAGACCCATCATCTGGGCTACGCGCTGGCGCTGTACGCCTATGAGGCGGATGTGGTGGGGCTGCTTGTGGCGGCAACCGAGCCCTATACCCTTTTCCCACCCAATATCACCTGTATGGTGAACAGGGAGGTTATCGGCATTGTCACCAAGATAAACGACCCGAAGGCAAACCTGCCTTTAGCCGAGCTTTGGCTGCGCAATGCGGGGTGCAGGGACATTTTCTTTGTGGATTCGGCAACGGGCGAGGGCGTGGATAAGCTTCTGGAGCACTTGAACGGGGGCGACACCACCGAAATCCCACAAAATAACAATGAAAACGACACAAATCAACATATAACGGGTTGACTTGTGTGGTATATAGGCTTATAATTAAGTCAAGAAATAACAAACCATCAGGAGGAATCAAAATGCAAAACGAGTATGAAATCAAAAAAGAGATTTGCGACATCGGCAAGAGAATTTACAACAGGAACATGGTTGCTGCAAACGACGGTAACATTTCTGTCAAGCTCAGCGACAACGAATTCCTTTGCACGCCTACCGGCGTATCCAAGGGCTTCATGACTCCCGAGTATATCTGTAAGGTAGACGCACAGGGCAATGTGATCCAGGCAAACGGCAATTTTAAGCCCTCATCCGAGATCAAGATGCATATGAGGGTATATCAGGAGAGACCGGACGTGAGATCCGTAGTTCATGCTCATCCCGTATATGCCACCAGCTTTGCCATCGCAGGCATTCCTCTGACACAGCCCATCATGCCCGAGGCAGTAATCGCTCTTGGCTGCGTGCCCATCGCAAAGTACGGCAGACCTTCCACCATGGAGATTCCGGACGCGGTTTCGGAGTATGTACAGTATTTTGACGCGGTGCTGCTTGAGAGCCACGGCGCGCTGACCTATTCCGATTCCCTGCTCAACGCATACCTGAAGATGGAGTCCGTGGAGTTTTACGCACAGCTTCTGTATCAGTCCAGACTTCTGGGCGGTCCCAAGGAATTCACCCCTCAGCAGGTGGAGGAGCTCTATGAGATCAGAAGGCAGTTCGGCATGAAGGGACGTCATCCGGCTAACCTCTGCCCGAACCTGAAGGAAGGCCAGCCCAGCTGCCATAACTGCGGCGGACACTGTGGCGAGCACAAGGCAGGCGCGGCATCTCCCGATCTGGTAGCAGAGATCACCAAGAAGGTCATCGAGCAGCTTGGCAAATAAAAATCTGCAGGGAAACCGATAAAAATTTCTGAGTGAAGATTCACTGAGAAGCTGAAGCATTCAGGAAATCCGGTTATGGGCAGAAATTAAGCTTCGGGGAAATTTTGGGATAAAATATTGAAATCAGTGCCCGTGGAAGGCGGGCATATGGGTGTAAAAATGAACAATATTGAGATAGAATCCATTGTCCGCGAGGTTTTAAACAAGACCTCGGGCAGTCAGGGCGCACCCGGGCAGGGTAAGCTTACAGAGGCAAACGGAGGGCAGGTACAGATCTCGATGCCCCTTGCCCTGGCGGTAAAGCTCATCGGCAGGATCGAGGAGAAGGCCGCCGAGTGGGGGATGAGAGTGGTGACGGCGGTGTCGGACGCTTCCGGCAGGCCCGTTGCGGTTCACTGCATGGACGGTGCTTACATGGGCAGCTTTGACGTGGCCTTGAACAAGACATACACATCCATAGCGTTTCAGATGTCTACCGCGGAGCTGGCAGGCTTAAGCCAGCCGGGGGAAAGCCTTTATGGAATCCAGTTCACCAATGAGGGCAGGATTGTTATCTTCGGCGGCGGAGAGGTCCTGAAGCGTAATGGAGTCATTATTGGAGCGCTGGGCGTCAGCGGTGGAAGCGCGAAGCAGGACACCGAGCTGGCTGCCTACGGAAAATCCATTTTTGAGGAGGTAATCACGTGCTTGTAAACGAGAGCTTGGTACAGGACATTGTACAGGAGGTTGTAGCAAAGCTGAATATTTCTGAGCCGGCGGCAAAATACCACGGGGTATTTACCGACATGAACGACGCTATTGCGGCGGCGAAGAAGGCGCAGGCTGTTGTGCGCAGAATGTCCCTTGACCAGAGAGAACAAATTATTTCAAATATCCGCAGGAAGACCCATGAAAATGCGGAGGCGTTGTCCAGGATGGCGGTCAATGAGACCGGCATGGGCAATGTAGGGGATAAGATCATAAAGCATCATCTTGTTGCGGACAAGACGCCGGGAACGGAGGACCTGAAGACCGTTGCCTGGTCCGGAGACAGGGGACTGACCCTGATCGAGATGGGACCCTTCGGCGTTATCGGAGCGATCACTCCCTGCACCAATCCCAGCGCAACCGTTATCTGTAATTCCATCGGCATGATAGCGGCGGG
>CAJTPH010000034.1:8828-45598 GCA_910578215.1 uncultured Acetatifactor sp.
CACGGTGGTTTTCAATCCCCACCCTGCAGCCGTAAAGACCTCCATGTTTGCGCTGAATCTGATCAATGAGGCGTCTCTTGAGGCAGGCGGCCCCGACAATGTGGCATGTACCGTGGAAAAGCCCACGCTTGAGTCCAGCAATATTATGATGAAGCATAAGGACATTCCGCTGATTGCGGCAACCGGCGGTCCCGGCGTGGTAACGGCGGTTCTTTCCTCCGGAAAGAGAGGCATCGGCGCTGGCGCGGGAAATCCGCCCGCTGTGGTGGACGAGACGGCGGATGTGAGGAAGGCGGCAAGGGATATCGTAAACGGATGTACCTTCGACAACAATCTTCCCTGCATCGCGGAGAAGGAGATCGTGGCGGTGGATTCCATTGCCGACGAGCTGATGAATTACATGATAACCGAGCAGAACTGCTACCTGATTTCCAAGGAGGAGCAGGAAAGGCTGGTTGCCACGGTTCTTACGCCCAAGGGACTGAACCGCAAATGTGTGGGACGTTCCGCGAAGGTTCTGCTTGGCATGATCGGGGTCAATGTGCCTGACAATATCCGCTGTATTGTGTTCGAGGGAGAGAAAGAGCATCCTCTGATTGCGGAAGAGCTGATGATGCCTATTCTGGGCATGGTCCGCGCAAAGGACATCGACGATGCCATTGAGAAGGCCGTATGGCTGGAGCACGGCAACCGTCACTCCGCACATATTCATTCCAAGAACATTGACAATATTACAAAATACGCAAGAGAAATCGACACAGCCATCCTGGTAAAGAATGCGCCCTCTTACGCGGCGCTTGGGTTTGGCGGGGAAGGCTACTGCACCTTTACCATTGCCAGCCGTACCGGCGAGGGTCTGACCAGTGCGAAGTCCTTTACCAAGAGCAGACGCTGCGTCATGTCAGACAGTCTCTGCATACGGTAGTAAGGCTTTGCAGTTGGGCGAAGCAAAAAGAACGGATATAAAAACGGAAATAAAATCGGCGATTGACCGTAAAATAAGAAAGGAGAGCAAGAAATGGCTGATACGGCACAGATTGAAGAAATAGTAAAGCAAGTGTTGGCAAGCATGTCCGGAAGCGCGGCAGCCGGCACCATACCCAAGACTGCGCATGTAGCAATGCTGACCAGTCTGGAGCATTTTGACGTAAAAGAATTCCCCATGCCTGAGGTTGGGGATGACGATATCCTGGTAAAGGTGGAGGGCTGCGGCGTCTGCGGAACCGATGCCCATGAGTTTAAGAGAGATCCCTTCGGCCTGATTCCCGTGGCTCTGGGCCATGAGGGCACCGGCGAGATCGTAAAGATGGGAAAGAATGTCAAGAAGGACAGTGCCGGCAAGGAGCTGAAGCTTGGAGACAAGGTTGTCACCTGTATGATCTTCAAGGATAACCCTGACATCACCATGTATGACCTGAACAAGCAGAATGTAGGCGGCGCCGATGTATACGGGCTGCTTCCCGACGACGATATTCATCTGAACGGCTGGTTTTCCGATTATATTTTGATCAGGGGCGGTTCTACCGTGTTTAATGTAAGCGATCTTGACCTGTATTCCAGAGTTCTGATCGAGCCCTGCGCGGTATTGGTTCACGCAGTGGAGAGGGCAAAGAGCACGGGGATTCTCCGCTTTAACTCCAGGGTTGTGGTACAGGGCTGTGGACCTATCGGCCTGATCTGTATTGCGATTCTGCGCACCATGGGTATCAACAATATCGTGGCGGTGGACGGCGAAAACAAGCGTCTTGAGTTTGCAAAGGAGCTCGGCGCTTCCGATTATGTAAACTTCAAGGACCACAAGGGAATCGAGGCGCTTTCTGCAGCGGTGGCGGAGAAGTTTGAAGGACATCTGGCGGATTTTGCGTTCCAGTGCACAGGCTCTCCCGCGGGGCATTCCAATATCTATAAGTTCATCCGCAACGGCGGTGGACTTTGCGAGCTGGGATTCTTCATCAACGGCGGCGACGCGACCATCAATCCCCACTTTGACATCTGCTCCAAGGAGATCACGACCGTGGGCTCCTGGGTATATACCCTGAGAGATTACGCAACCACCTTTGATTTCTTAAAGAGCGCCAAAAAGATAGGTCTTCCCATCGACAAGCTGATTACCCATACCTATCCTCTGGAGGAGATCAACGAAGCGCTGAAGACCAATCTCGCCATGACAGGATTAAAGATCGCAATTATCAATAAGTAACCATAGCCTGTAAAACAGGGTAAAAACCAAAATGGAAGCGAGGAATCCATGGAAGAAGCGGTAGGACTTTTGGAGGTGTACGGGCTGACCTGTGCATTTATGGCAGCGGATGCGGGCTGTAAGGCGGCGGACGTCAGGCTGGAGACCTTTGATAAAAACAAGCCGGCAAACGCAGACAAACTGCCTGTGCCTTTGCTGGTGACGATCAAGTTCCGCGGAAGTGTCGCGGCGGTGGAGGCTGCGATGGCAGCGGGGGAGGAGATGGCAAAATCCCTCACCGGAGTTGTCCAGAAGCATATCATTGCGAGACCTACCGGGGATACGGAAAAAATGCTGAAGCTTAACGCATTTGACAAAAGCTAGTATATAGGGTTTGGAAACGATACATATTTTGCCGGAATGAAAGGAGAACATTATGGCACAGGAAGCATTGGGAATGGTAGAAACAAGAGGTTTGACAGCTGCAATCGAGGCGGCTGATGCAATGACAAAGGCAGCGGAGGTAACGCTGGTAGGCACCGAGAAGATCGGTTCCGGTCTGGTAACCGTTATGGTGCGCGGCGATGTAGGCGCAGTCAAGGCTTCTGTCGAGACAGGCTCCGCAGCGGCAAGCAGGCTTGGCGAGCTGGTAGCGGCACACGTTATTCCTCGTCCCCACAGCGATGTGGAGAAGATTCTTCCCCGCATCTAAGTGCGTAAAGGTCTGTGGTGCAGACCTTTCACATAAAGCAGGGTACATTAAATAAAAAGGAGCCGGTCAATGAGCAATACATCATTAGGCTTTATTGAAATTTCAGGTGTGGTTGCCGCAGTGGACGCGCTGGATATCATGTGCAAGACTTCGGGAGTGGAGCTTGCCACATGGGAGAGAAAGCTGGGCGGAAGGCTGGTCACCATCATCATAAGAGGTGATGTGGCAGCCGTCACCGAGGCGGTGGACACGGCGGTGAAGAAGGCGATCAAAAAGCCTGTGTCAAGCGGTGTGATCGCAAATCCCCATGAGGAGATTGTGCGGCTTGTAAACCTGAGCGCAAGCAGATTTATGAAGAAGCAGGCAGTTCAGGATACGCTTGACGAACAGACGATCAAAGAGGTTTAAAAAGAGTTTATCAATGTGTTAAATTTAAGGAGGAAAAGAAATGGCACAGGAAGCATTGGGAATGGTAGAAACAAGAGGTTTGGTTGCGGCAATAGAGGCAGCGGACGCTATGTGTAAGGCGGCAAACGTTACTCTGGTAGGCACCGAGAAGATCGGTTCCGGATTGGTGACCGTTATGGTACGCGGCGATGTGGGAGCTGTTAAGTCTTCCGTAGAAGCCGGCGCTTCCAGCGCTTCCAAGCTTGGCGAGCTGGTAGCTACACACGTAATCCCTCGTCCTCATACGGATGTTGAGATGATCCTTCCCGTAGTCAAGGCGTGAGAAAGCTCCGCGTTGCAGCCTGGAATTTGTTGTGCCTCCTTGAGAGGCACTGGGGCTGGGACGTGATTTTCGGTGTGGAAATTTATGTGTGACGACAGGAAAGCGGATGGAGGGAATCATGGAACAGCAGACAGTTGAAATGATTGCACAGATGGTACTTCAGACCATCAACAAGATGGATGATAAGACTGGCGGCTATCAGGTGCCGGTTGGTGTGTCTGCACGGCATATCCACCTGACCCAGAAGGATGTGGAAACACTGTTTGGCGAAGGGTATCAGCTGACAAAGAAAAAGGAGCTTATGGGCGGGCAGTACGCGTGCAACGAGACCGTTACGATCGTAGGGCTGAAGCTCCGCGCCATTGAGAATGTCAGGGTCCTGGGACCTGTGAGAAAGGCATCCCAGATAGAGATTTCATCTACGGACGCTTTGAAGCTTGGAATTAAAGCGCCGGTCAGAGAGTCAGGGGATGTGGCAGGAAGCGCTCCGATCGCGGTGGTAGGACCTAAGGGCGCCATCTATATGAAGGAGGGCTGCATTGTTGCAATGCGCCACATACATATGTCGCCTGCAGACGCGGCAGCCGCGGGTGTGCATGACGGGGACGTGGTTTCCGTGAAGGCGGAAAACGAGAGAGGAACCGTATTTAATCATGTAAAAATTCGTGTCAACGAAAGTTTTACGCTGGAGATGCATATTGATACTGATGAGGCAAACGCCAGCAAGATCAAAACCGGAGACAGGGTGACGATCGTTAAGCAGTGACAGATAAAAACTGTTCTGTCAGGCAGCCTGCAGCGGGGGAGGTATATTATTACCGTCCTTCTTTCCGCTGCGGCGCGCCCGGCAGAATAAGGCTGCCCTGAGGCAGACGGCCGCTTTGCGGCATTAAGCCACATTGTGGCATAGGAGAACATACCATGGTTATAGGTAAGGTAGTGGGAAGCATTGTCTCTACCCGCAAGTGCGAAAACCTCATTGGAAATAAATTTATGATTATCGAGCCGGTGGAGGAGATGGCGGCATGCGCCTCCCGCTTCGTGGCGATTGACAATATCGGCGCGGGCATCGGGGAGACCGTTTTGGTGGCTACGGGAAGCGCCGCACGGGTGGGAATGGAAAATGCGCCGGTGGATGCGGCGATCGTTGGAATCGTTGACGAGTGAGACCAATTATTTGCCTGATGAAACAGGAGAGACAAGGCTATGGAAATTCAGACTTTAAAGCAGATTTTGCAGGAAAACGGCGTAGTGGGTGCAGGCGGTGCAGGCTTTCCCACCTATGCGAAGCTGGATGAGCGCGCGGAGGTCATTTTGATGAACTGCGCGGAGTGCGAGCCGCTTTTAAAGCTTCACAGACAGCTTTTGGAGCAGCATGCGGAAGAAATTCTGAAGACCTTTGACATGATTGCGCAGACAGTAGGCGCGAAGGAAGCGGTCATCGGAATTAAGAGAGAATATAAGGCGACGTTAAAAGCCATAGACAGATATATAGATGCGTACCCCAATATGCGTGTACAGCTGCTTGACAGCGCGTATCCCATGGGGGATGAGGTGATTTTAATCTATGAGGCAACCGGCAGGGTGATTCGCCCCGGCGGTCTGCCCATTGAGGAGGGGGTCGCCGTCTTTAACGTGGAGACGGTGTACAATGTGTTCCGCGCGGTGGAGCAGGAGACCCCGGTACTGGATAAGCTGGTTTCCGTGGTGGGTGAGGTGGAGCATCCCGTGACGGTGAGAGTGCCCGTGGGCGCCCGGATTAAGGATGTGGTCGCCTATGCGGGAGCGGTGACTGCCAGGGAGCCGGCGTACCTGATCGGCGGTCCCATGATGGGCAATCTGGGAGACGAGACCACTGTGGTGACAAAGACCACCAACGCGGTCATCGTACTGGACAGCTCCCATTCCCTGATACGGCGGAAAGACAGGAACGCGGCAATCGATTTAAAGCGCGCGGCTTCCTCCTGCTGCCAGTGTGAGACCTGTACCAGCCTCTGCCCGAGACATGCGCTGGGACATCCCATCGAACCCCATAAATTTATGCGCAGCGCGGCAAATAAGGATTTTCAGGATACAAACGTATTTTTAAATACATTTTTCTGCAGCTCCTGCGGCTTGTGCGAGAACTTCTCATGTCCTCAGGGACTGTCGCCCAGAAGCCTGATTGCGGATTATAAGCTGGGGCTGCGCAAGGCGGGAGTAAAGCCTCCTGCAGGCGTGACGCCAGCTCCCGTGAAGGAGAGCAGGCAGTACCGCAAGGTGCCGGAGGAGAGGCTTGCCGCGAGGCTTGGTCTTACAAAATATGATGTGGAGGCGCCGCTTCAGGCCGACGGCTACTGGAAGGAGCACGTACAGATACATAAGGTGAAGATCAATCTGAGCCAGCATATAGGTGCGCCGGCCGTTCCGGCGGTGGAAAAGGGTGCGTCTGTCAAAGCGGGGCAGTGTATTGCAGGACCCGGCCAGGGACTGAGCGTTGCGATTCATTCTTCGGTGGACGGAACGGTTCAGGAAGTGACTGACAGATACATTACGATTTTGATAAAGGAGTAGCCATATGAGCAAAGCGTTGGGAATGATAGAATTTAAGACGGTTTCCGCAGGTGTGACCGCGGCGGATTCTATGGTAAAGACAGCACAGGTGGAGCTGATCGAGGCGCAGGTGGTCTGTCCCGGCAAATATATCGCTCTGATAACCGGGGATTTAAGCGCCGTGGACGCCGCGGTGGAAAATGCGAGGGTGCAGTACGGCGAGCAGCTGATAGACAGCTTTGTGCTGGGAAATCCCCATCAGGGAATTTTCCCTGCCATTTATGGAACCACCCATGTGGAGCATATCAGCTCCCTGGGCGTGCTGGAGACCTATGACGCGGCGGCGATCATTGTGGCGGCTGATGTGGCGGCAAAGACCTCCGATGTGGAGCTGATAGAGCTTCGCATTGCAAAGGGGATGTGCGGAAAGTCCTATGTGTTCCTGTGCGGCGAGGTGTCTGCGGTGGAGGCGGCAATTTCCCGGGCGAAGGCCAGCGTGTCCGAGGGCGGCATGTTCCTGGATTCCACGGTGATCGCTCATCCCGACGAGCAGATATGCAAGTCCATCCTGTAGGAGGGCGGCTTTGCGCCGCGGATAAGGCTGATTCAGGAAAACAGGGAGGCAGGCTGTAACGGCGTACAGCCGTGTGCGCAGCAGGTTAAAACGGAGGGCAGAGAATGCTTGCGGTAGAGCGCAGGAATTTAATTCTGGAAAAACTCCAGGACGAGAAAAAAGTGGTAGTCAGTGAGCTGAGTACCCTTTTTGATGTTTCCGAGGAAACGATCAGGCGGGATCTGGATAAGCTTGACAAGGAAGGGCTGGCTACCAAGAGCTACGGCGGCGCGGTGCTGAATGAGAACACCAGCCTGGACATGCCCTTTAATGTGCGCAAAAAGCGCAATATGCAGGGAAAGCAGCTGATTGCCGAGCTGGTGAGCGGGCTGGTCCAGGAGGGGGAGCATATTATCGTGGACCCCAGCACCACGGCGGTAGCCATTGCAAAGGCGCTGAAAACCAGGAAGCGCCTGACGGTGATCACAAACTCTATCGAGGTCCTGGTGGAGCTGTCCGACGTCAGCGGCTGGGATATTATCTCTACCGGGGGCACGCTGAGAGAAAATTATCTTGCCCTGGTGGGGCCCAAGGCAACGGATGTCATAGGCTCCTTTCATGTGGACAGGGCGATTATATCCTGTAAGGGGCTGGATATGGAGCAGGGGATTACCGATTCCAACGAGATGTTTTCGCAGGTGAAGCAGACGATGCTGAAATCCGCGAAGCAGCGCATCCTTGCGGCGGATTATACTAAATTTGACAATATTGCGTTTTCCAAGATATGCGGGCTCTCGTCTGTGGATATGGTGGTGACGGATGTCCGTCCCTCAGAGGAATGGATGAGGTATTTTGCAGAGAAAGGAATCGAGTGTCTTTATGGAAGGGAATGCGGTTAAAACCATAGCTTTTACGAATAATAAAGGCGGAAGCGGCAAGACTACTACCTGCGCGAACCTGGGGTATTCCCTTTCCGCGCTTGGGAAAAGGGTACTGCTGGTTGACGGCGATATGCAGATGAATCTCTCTCTTTCTTTTTTTCCGGAGGATGAGGTCCTGAAATTTGCCTCCGGGGAGAAAAATCTGTATACGGCTATGAAAAAGGAGGATGATCTGACGGATTACGTGGTGCATACTCCCTATGAAAACCTGGACCTGATTCCCTCCTCCACGCTGATGAGCGGTATCGAGTTCGAGCTTTTTACCAAGTGGCAGAGGGAGATGATCCTGAGCAGATCGCTGGCAGGACTGAAAGAGAAGGGCGGCTATGACTATATTTTGATCGACGCGCCGCCTACGCTGGGGGGCTGGGTGATGAATATTCTCTGTGCCTCCGATTTCTGTATTCTGCCCGTGGAGGCTTCTCCCTGGGGATTATTTGGCGTTGCGAATATGTTTGAGTTCCTTGACAGCGTAAGGAAGCTTGCCCCGGGTCTGGAGCTTTTGGGTGTTGTTATCACCAAGATGGACGCCAGAAAAAATTACGGCAGGCAGACCCTTGAGGTGCTTCATGAGTTTAAGGAGGTGACGGTGTTCGGCACCGTTATCAGAGTGGACAGCGAGATCGAATGGGCGCAGGATAACTCCAGGCCCGTTATGGTACATAAAAAGAGTTCCAGAAGCGCAGGAGAATACATGGAACTGGCTAAGGAGGTAGAGGAAAATGTCCGTAGGAGCAGGTAGCATCAAAAGAGCGGCAAGGGCGGCAAACGCAGGGGAGTCTGTAAGCGCAGCGGAGGATGTAAGGCAGGAGGAAAAGGCGATGCCGGAGGATGGGGCAGAGAATAACGCAATCTCCCAGAATGACATGCAAAACAGGGAAAAAGAAGCGCAGAATGAAAAGCAGAATGAAGAAATAAAGGCAGCCTCTGGAGAAGCGGCAAAAGAGACCGTAAAGAGGACAGGGGCTAAAAAGCAATCCGTAAAAAATACTGCGGCGGGAAATGGGAAAAAGACCTCGAAGGACGGTGACAAAAAGGCGGAAGATAAAAAAGCAGCCGCAAAAAAGGCCGGAGAGACAAAGGATGCAGGAAAGAAATCTGAGGCAGGAAAGAAGCAGCCCGCGGTCAAAGAGGGCGGCGCGGCAGCCGCAGAGAATGCAGGAAGGGGCGAAGCCCCGGCGAAGGCGGCAGGAAAATATGAGGCCTACGGCGTAGGGCAGGAGCTTCCGGTATATTTGATGTAGCTTCCGGCAAAACAGGGCATCGGCGGCGTCAGGTATTGGAAGGTATAATGGAATTGCGGGGCATAATAAACGGAGACGGATCATAAAAGGAGGTTGCCATGGAACTGGAACAATTGAGAAGCGATATGATGACGGCGATGAAGGCTCGTGACAAGGAGCGCAAGGACGCCATATCTTCGCTGGTGTCCGCGGTGAAGAAGGCGGCTATCGACGAGGGCTGCAGAGAGGATGTGCCCGCAGAGCTGGTGGACAGGGTGATCA
This sequence comes from uncultured Acetatifactor sp., assembly GCA_910578215.1. Classification (GTDB taxonomy): domain Bacteria; phylum Bacillota; class Clostridia; order Lachnospirales; family Lachnospiraceae; genus Acetatifactor. Next base: position 17,981 of record CAJTPH010000034.1, read on the forward strand.
TCAAGGAGTTGAAGACGGTCAGGGAACAGCTTGATACCTGCCCCGAGGAACGGGCGGATTTGAGAGCGGAATACCAGCGGCGCTATGATGTGATTGCGGAATACGCCCCCAGGATGATGAGCGCGCAGGAGATAAAGAGCTATATAGAGGAGCATTTTGCAGAGCTTTTGGCGTCTAAGAATAAGGGGCAGATCATGAAGGCTGTCATGGGAGAGCTTAAGGGCAAGGCGGACGGCAAGGTCATCAACGAGACGGTGGCGGAGCTGTGTAAATAACGGACTGTCAAACGGACCCGGCGCGGGAAATTTCCCCTGCAGGGTCCGTTTTTTATATAGAGCCCGCCTTGCAGCTCTGGAAAAATATTGTGATTTTAGTAGCAGATGGCCAGCTCAGCGACACTGATCAGCTTTCCGCGTAAATCAATTTCAGAAGCTTTTTTCATGAGACCATGTGCCTTAAAAAATTAATACAAATTTAATTGACATATTTACCCTGGAAAAGATATTATATTTAATAAGCCTTTCTGTTTCGCGTCACAGCGATACAGCGACAAATAAAATCCGGAGACGGGGGACGGAAAAAGCCGCCGTGCCGCTTTCAGGCCAGAGTAATCCGGGTGGTTTTCCAAAGTAATCGAAATTGTGGAATTCTTCCACAGGATACAGCAAATCAGCACAGGAAAATAATGTTTTGAGGAGAAGGGGGTATTTTTATTGAAGAAAAACGAATTATTATTTAATGATTATGCAAAGTTATGCAGGGAGGCAGACAGGCTGGAGCCGGAGCTTTTTGACAGGTACGAGGTTCAGAGGGGGCTGCGCGACAAAAACGGAAACGGTGTGGTGACGGGGCTTACCAATATTTCCCATATCGAGTCCTTTAAAATGGAAAACGGTGTGAAAATGCCCTGCGAGGGCAAGCTGTGGTATCGGGGCTATGACTGTATAGAGCTTGTAAAGGGATTCCGGAAAAAGCGCTTCGGCTTTGAGGAGGTGGGGTATCTGCTCCTGTTCGGAGAACTGCCCAACGAAGCGCAGCTCAAGGAATATCAGGAGATGCTGGCAGCGAGCAGAACCCTTCCCACAAATTTTACCAGGGATGTGGTCATGAAGGCGCCCAGCAGCGATATTATGAATTCTCTCACAAGGAGCGTTCTGACGCTGGCTTCCTATGACAAGAGCTGCAGCGATACATCCGTGGAGAATGTGCTGCGTCAGTGTATGGGGCTGATCAGCGTATTTCCCATGCTGGCCGTCTACGGATATCACGCTTACAACCATTACCAGAACGACGAGAGCATGTACATACACAGACCCTCCAGGAAGCTTTCAACCGCGGAAAACCTTCTGATGATGCTGCGCCCGGACAGGAAATATACCGAGCTGGAGGCAAGGGTGCTGGATATTGCTCTGGTGCTTCATATGGAGCACGGCGGCGGAAACAATTCCACCTTTACCACCCGTGTGGTGACGTCCTCAGGGTCCGACACCTATTCCGTCATTGCGGCGGCGCTTTCCTCCCTTAAGGGACCCAAGCACGGCGGCGCAAATATCAAGGTCGTGGAAATGATGCGGGATATCGAAGCAAACGTGTCCGACTGGGAGGACGAGGAGGCTGTCAGAAGCTATCTGAAAAAAATTCTGAATAAAGAGGCCTTTGACAAAAAGGGGCTGATCTATGGAATGGGGCACGCGGTCTATTCTCTGTCCGATCCCAGAGCTCAAGTGTTTAAGGGCTTCGTGCAGCAGCTTGCTGCCGCAAAGGGCAGAGACAGGGATTTTGCGCTGTATTCCATGATCGAGAGGCTCGCGCCCCAGGTGATCTCCGAGAAAGCGCGTATCTACAAGGGTGTCAGTGCAAATGTGGATTTTTACAGCGGATTTGTGTACAGCATGCTGGAGATACCGCTGGAAATGTATACCCCTATTTTTGCCATAGCCAGGATTGTGGGCTGGAGCGCTCACAGGCTGGAGGAGCTGATCAATATGGATAAAATTATCCGCCCTGCTTACAAAAGCGTTATGCGGGAACGTGAATATATAGACATGGAATGCAGAAACTAAGGCGAAGTGTATAAGGCGGACAGATTTTAACACAGCCGACTGTCTGTGCCGTCTTCGGCGGCATGGACGCAAAGACTTGAGATGAATTAAGGTGGTAGCCATGGGAACTGTGCTGGATTATCTAAAAAAATACGGAGACTGCTCTTTTAAGGAAATGCCTATGACGGAGGTTGACAGCCTTGCGCTGTGCCAGCTTTCCTATTTGAAATTTGACGGTATGGTGCCGGGGCTTCGGGACGACCGGCCTTCGGTGGAGCTTAGAAGCCTGGTGGATCACCCGGACTTTGAGCAGCTTTTTGCGGATACCAGGTACGAGAAGGTAAACAGGGAGCTGTTTAACAATATGCTGGCGGGAAAGCGGTTTGGCAGCTTAAAGCTGAACTGCTATGTAAACATTATCGTTCAGAAGTGGGAGACCCAGTTTTCGGCGGTTACCTTCATTCTGGATGACGGAACGGTTTATGTGGCATACCGCGGCACAGACGAGAGCATTGTGGGCTGGAAGGAGGACTTTAATATGGCGTTCCTTTCGCCGGTGCCCGGCCAGGAGATGAGCGTGGATTATCTGAATACGGCCGCATCGCGGATACGCGGTTCCTTTTATGTGGGCGGGCATTCCAAGGGCGGAAATCTGGCGGTTTACAGCGCCATGAACTGCAGACGGGAGGTGCTGGAGAGGATCGTCAAGATTTTCAGCATGGATGGACCGGGCTTTCGTCCGGAGGTGCTGGAGAAGTGCCGGTTTGATCTGATAGCGGACAGGGTCGTCAAGATTCTTCCACATTCCTCCCTGGTGGGGATGCTGTTTGAGTCCAACATGAATTTTCAGGTAGTGGAGAGCAAAACCTTTGGGCTTTTGCAGCATGATCCCTATACATGGAAGGTGGAGGATACACATTTGGTCCGCGCCGATGCCCTGTATGAGCGCAGGAAGCAGATGGACAACACTCTGAACGAATGGATACTGTCTCTGGACGAGCAGCAGCTGCGTATTTTTGTGGATACGCTGTTTCAGGTGATTTCCGCCTCCAAAGCCGATAATCTGATAGATTTTACGGCGGAGTGGCGGCGAAGCATGAACGGGATTGTGGCAGCACTGAAGGACATCGACGAGGAGACGGCAGGCATTCTGAAGAAGATAGTAAAGTCGCTGTTTGTGATCGCCAGCACAAACAGGAAAAAGGAGGCAGCCTCCAGGAAAGAAGCTACCTTGAACAGGCTTGCGGCCAGGCAGAAGCCAGCGAAACAAAACAGGACAAAACCTTCTGCCCGGAAAGCATAGCCTTTTTTTCGTCGATTCGCTCGGGATGCCATTGAACGCCTAGGATGGGCAGCGTGACGTGGGCGATGGCTTCGATACAGCCGTCGGCCGGGCAGGTCTGAACTGCGCACAGACCGTTTCCCAGCCTGCCTATGGATTGGTGGTGGGCGCTGTTTACAATGCATTCTTTGCCGTACAGCTCATACAGCCATGAGCCCCGGGCAATGACCGTGGAGTGATATTGGTCGCCGTCTGCGTATTTGTGAAGGTCCGCGGTGGGCATATCCTGTATAATGGTCCCGCCCAGCCCCACGTTGATGATCTGCAGCCCCTTGCAGATGCCAAGCACGGGGAGCCCTTTTTTCACGGCAAAATCAAGGGCCTGAAGCTGCAGGATGTCTAATTCCGTATCCACATTTTTGGAACCTCTGTTTTTCTCCCCGAAAAAGGCCGGCGTGATGTCGCCTCCGCCCGGCAGGAGCAGCGCGTCACAGCCGGTAACCTCCCCAAGATTCAGCGTGACGCAGGGGTCCAAATTCATTCCCCTCACATATTGAACATAATTATTTGTCTCTGTTATTTTCCCGACGATTGCAATTCGCATGGCGGCCTCAAAAAAATATTTTTTATAAATGTATGCAGGCAGCTTTAAATTTTGTACACTTTAGCTTAAGGTAATTTTTGCATTGGGCGCTTTTTGCATAAGATGCTTTTTATATAAAGATACTTCTGGCAGGAGGCTTTTTTGTATTGGGATTTTTTCGTCGGCGTCTTTGATATTAAATATTTTTTGGAAAAGACACTTTAACGGACGGGAAAAATCTGTTAGAATATGGTAGCGGGGTTCCGCGGTGGAGCAGGAGTAATCATGAGTGACTTAGAAGTAGTGAAAAACCGGGATGCGGGAATCGAAGGCGTGCGGAATTGGAATATAAAAAAGACTGCAGGAGCGCTTTCCTTCCTGCTGCCGGTAATAATAATGCTTGTACTTTTTGGGGTGAAGGGTATTTATCCCTTTGGTGACAGATCGTTTTTGTCAGGTGACCTTTACCATCAGTACATGCCCTTTTTCAGAGAGCTTGTGCATAAGGTCAGGGCAGGCGAAAGCCTGAGCTTTTCTTATCATGTGGGAATCGGGTCCAATTTTCTGGCGCTGTTTGTCTATTATCTGGCCAGCCCTTTGCACCTTTTCGGGCTGTTGGTTCCGGAAAGCTTTCTGATAGAGTTTTTGAGCTATCTGATCGTTTTGAAAACCGGTCTTTGCGGGCTTACCTGTTTTGTGTATCTGGAAAAGCATTTTCAGCGCGAAAAGGCGGAGGCAGACGGAGCGGCGGATATAGGAGCGGTTTTATTTGCCTGCTTTTATGCCCTGTCCGGTTTTATGGCGGCGTACAATTACAATATCATGTGGGTGGACTGTGTGGTGCTGCTGCCGCTGATCGTGCTGGGGCTGGAACGCCTGGTGAAGGAAGGGCGCTGCGGGCTGTACTGCGTTGCCCTGGGCTTGTCCATTTTTACCAATTTCTATATTTCCATTATGATATGCATTTTCCTGGTGCTGTATTTTTGCATACTTCTGGTGACAAATAAGCATCGCCTGCGAAGCATCGGCTATTTTGGGCTGTCCTCGCTCTTGGCAGGGGGAATGGCGTCGGTGCTTCTGATTCCGGAGGTGCTTGCGCTTTTGGAGACGGATTTTGGCGACATGGATTTTCCCAAAATCCTGGAGTCTTACTTTTCCGTTCTGGATATGCTTGCAAGGCACTGTATGTGTGTTTTTACCGAACGGGGGCTGGATCATTGGCCTAATATCTACTGCGGCAGCGCCGTATTGATGCTGGTGCCCTTATATTTGATGAACCGGAGGATCTCCATCAGAGAAAAGTTCTGCCGGATGGCGCTTTGCGGGTTTATGCTCTTAAGCTTTGGGACAAATATTCTGGACTTTATCTGGCACGGACTGAATTATCCGGATTCCCTGCCGGCGAGACAGTCGTTTATCTATATTTTTCTGGTGCTGGGCATGTGCTATGAGGCGTACCTTCATGTGAAGGAGACGGACGCGCAGCATATATTGTACGGATTTCTTGCGGCGGCGGTTTTTATTCTGTTCTGTGAAAGGTTTGTGAAGCATGAGGATTTTGAACCCGGCGTGAAGCTCCTGACATTGATTTTTATCAGCGTCTATGCCGTGCTGCTGTATCTGTACCGGACCAGGGATGCAGGCGCCGAAGCGTCTGGAGACGGGAAAAGAAAGCGGGTACGCCGAGGTCTTGCCATCATGGCGGTTCTTATGGTGGCTTTGGAGAGCGGCATCAATACCTGGGACACCAGCATCGCAACCGTGAGCAGAAGCGCATATCTGGAGCCGTTGGAGGATTACAGGGCGCTGTATGAATCCGTAAGAGAGCGGGACACGGAGTTTTACAGGGTGGAGAAGTTCAGCAGAAGGACGAACAATGACGGTACGCTGGCGGGATTTCCCACGGCAAGCGTCTTTTCTTCCACGATGAATTCGTATGTGATGGATATGTACCGGCTTTTGGGAATGCGTCACAGCAAGGTATTTTACTGCTTTGACGGCGCTACGGCGCTGGTCTCGGCCATGCTGAACGTAAATTATATGTTCGGCGAGTCGGAAAAGTATGAAAATTCCCTGTATACGCTGTCAGGTCACAGCGGGGATATATATCTGTATAAGTGCAATGCAACGCTTCCCTTCGGCTATGTGGCGCCCCTGGGGTTCGATCTGCCGCAGGAGCATCAGGACAACGGCATCCGGGTCCAGGAGGAGCTGATAGAGAACCTGGGAATCCAAAGGAAGCTGTTTGCCAGGGCAAACGCCGTCAGCCGGGGGGACGACCTGGAATTTACGCCCAAGAAGGGCGGCATATATTATGCCATGCTTACAGCCGGCGGCATAGGCAGGGTTGATTATATCGGAGGCGGCACGGAGGAGGAGTCTTTTCGGGATTTAAGCTACGGCTCTGTCCTGTACCTGGGTTATCTGGAGAAGGATCAGACCATAACCCTTGCCAATGGGTCCGGGGACGACGCTCTCCTCAGATTGAACATGGAAATCTACCGAATGGATGAGGAGACGCTGGCTGAGGCGTTGGAGCTGCTTTCCGCCCGCCATATGGAAAATGTGGAATGGGAGAGCGACCGCATCAAGGGTGACCTTACCCTGACGGAACCCGGACGCCTGATTTTGTCCGTGCCCTATGAGGCGGGATGGACCGTGCTGGTGAACGGAAAAGAGACGGAAGGGGAGCTGTTCGGCGGGTGCCTGATGGCGTTTGATCTGGAGCCGGGAGAATACAGCCTTGAGATGACCTATGTGCCGGCGGGAACGGGGGCAGGACTGGCGGTGAGCGCTGTCAGTATCGTGTTGTTTGCGGTGTTTATGCTGATTTTGAAGAAAATACGCAGCGGGGCATTCAAATCCGGATGAAAAACGCCGCAGTTTAGGCGTTTTTCCGTGTGAGACTTAGAACTTCTTCGCGAAACAGCCTTTGCTGTGAGCAATTAGAAGTTCTTCTCACACTACGCCCTGAAGATTTTGGATTTGGCTACAAGGTAACATGCCGCGGGAAAGAGACAGACGAGCAGCCTTGTCAGCCAGAAGCGGCTGTAGCAGTCCGTTATCTGCTGGCACAGCCCGGACGAAAAGACCAGGAAGGGGTCTTCAGCCAGGGTGGCCACATAAGCGTGATCTCTTGACGGCACCAGGGTGACGGAATCGATGTCGTTGGACTGGGCGATATTTTCATCCTGGAAAAAATTGCAGGGGTCATATTGACGTTTTACGATGCCTGCGCTGCTGACAGTGACATTTTTAATATTGATCACCTGTTCCGTGTTGGGAAAATCCAGGCGCAGCCCGGTGATATGCCCTGCAAGGGATGCGTCCAGGCGGAAGGCAACATGCATGTCGGAGTAGTCGATCTCAGAGGAGACCTGCCTGTCCGACGAAAAGCCCTCGGCGCTGTCGGTGGAATAATAAAGAGTGCAGGTATTGCCCTTGACTTCGTCGAAATAGATTCTGAAATAAAGGTCTGACGCGGGAAAGGGCATGAGCACAAAGACTGCCGTTATCAGGATAAACGCTGAAAAGGCTGCGATCTGTTTTAAGGTTATATTTTTTATTGCTGTTTTCATTGGCGGGCTCCTTTCGGTTCGTAAAGCGTGAACGACGGTTGTGTTCTTTATAATATATAAATTTTATAATTTTATCAAGTGATTTTTAGCGAGAAAAAGTGTGGATGCGCCTTATAAATTACTAATGCCGGGAGCGGACGGGGAGGTATAGGAATATGGGACAAACGGAACAAAATAAAAAGGACGGGTTTTTTGTGATTCTTTTTGCGGTGCTGCTGTCGTATCTCACATATATATATGTGCTGCATGTGCTGGGAGGGATCTGGCAGGATTACAACGGGCATACCTATGTATATGTTCCCATGTTTACCGGGGGGACCTGGGTGGAAGGGTGGAAGACAGTCTCGTATTGCCTGTGGCATATGACCGTTCTGCTTCTGAATAAGGCGCTGCGTCTTCCGCTGGATGTATCGGCGGCATATGCTGCATGCCTGTACAGTGTGTTTGCATATTTTATATTGTACTGGATGATACAGAAGGTTACGGCGGCGGCAGGGAGAAGGGAGGATTGCCTGAAAGCCTCTCTGATTGCGTTCGGGATGTGTGCCGCGCAGTCGCTGTACTGCTTCTGGCTTGACGCGGGCGGAAGATTCCTTGGGCTGTATTCCATGAACCCTATTCACAATCCCACCCAGATGTGTGTGAAGGGCTTTTCTTTGATCTGTCTCTGCCTTGTCTGGGATATCTGGCAGAAACAGAAGGACGAAAATTATCATGGGCTGTTTTTTAAGGTGGAGAACGGTCTGAAGCGGTATTATATTTATCTCTCCGTCATGCTTTTCCTGTCCGTTTTGGCAAAGCCTACCTTTGCGGAGATGTTTATTCCCGCCGTGGCGCTGGTGATGCTGGGAGAGTGGATTGCCAGGATTGTAAAGAAGGACGGAAGCGCTGCGCCTTATTTCAGGCAGTGCCTGAGCATGCTGCTCTGCTCGCTGCCGGCCCTGGCCTATATGGTGCTGCAGTTTACGCTTTATTTTATTCTGGGAGGGAGCTACGGGAGCGAGGGAGGCCTTGTGATAACAAAGTTTCTGGAGGTCTGGGGCATGTATTCGGAAAATGTGGGTCTGTCCGTTTTGCTGGGAATGGCGTTCCCTCTTTTCATTGTGCTGATCAATGTCAGGTATTTTTTGAAGGATGATCTGGGCAGACTGGCGCTTGCCTGCTATGGCGTGGGCTTTTTGGAGGCGGCGCTGCTTGGGGAGAGCACTGTGCTGAGCTTTGGGGATTTTATTTGGCCGCTGATGTCCGCAATGCTTGTCATGTGGGTGGTTTCCGTGCTGAGACTGCTTGTGCTGGAGCGGACTCAGGCGGATACGGGACTTAGGAGGAATCTGTTAAACATAGGGTGGAGCCTGTTTTTTCTTCATGTTCTGTGCGGATACCTGTATTTTAAGGACATGATGCAGGAGGTATATTAGGATGCCTGTTCCCAAAAGTTTTCTATAAAAAGTATGCTTTCCAGTGGCATTATGGAAAAAATTGTGTTATACTGAAAGTACTTTCATAAAAAGATAATCGGCGGCGATGCCAGGCGGCGCATGCGTATGCTGCCCGTGGGAACGCGGCAGTCCGAGGAAAGGGAGGCGTAAATAGGTGGAACTTAGAACAGCAGTATCACCAAGAGATGTGAAGCATTATACTACAGAACGTCTGAGGGAGGAATTTCTGATTCAGAAGCTTTTTGTCCCCGGCGAGATCAAGCTGGTGTACAGCCATATTGACAGAATTATCACGGGCGCGGCAGTACCCGTGCAGCCTATCACGTTGACGGCCGGAGACGAGCTCCGCGCGGAGTATTTCTGCCAGAGGCGTGAGCTTGGCGTCATCAATATAGGCGGCGCCGGAACGATCACCGTTGACGGAAAGGCGTATAAGGTTGGCTTTAAAGAGGCTATGTACATCGGCATGGGCTCAAAGGATATTGTTTTCTCCAGCGACGATCCGGAGAACCCCGCAAAATTTTATCTGAATTCCGCGCCTGCACACAGGACATGCCCTACCGTGCTGATTAAGCCGGAGGGAACTCCCGAGGAAGGCGTTGTCATTGTAAAGGATGAGAACAAGGTGGAGCTTGGCTCTCTGGAGGATGCGAACCACAGAGTCATCTGCAAGTATATTCTTCCCGGCCAGGTAGAGAGCTGCCAGCTTGAGATGGGCATGACAAAGCTGGAGCCCGGAAGCGTGTGGAATACAATGCCCTGCCATACCCATGACAGGCGCATGGAGGTGTATCTGTATTTCGAGATGCCGGAGGATGCCTTTGTCATGCATTACATGGGCGAGCCCAGTGAGACGCGCCACATTGTCATGAGAAACGAGGAGGCGGTGATCTCACCCAGCTGGTCCATTCATTCAGGGTGCGGCTCCAGGGCATACACCTTTATCTGGGGCATGGTAGGTGAAAATCAGGACTTCGACGATATGGACGGCGTGGCAATGAAGGACCTGATGTAAAAAATTTAACGGACGGTTTGGTGCAGGGAGCCTGACGCAGAGGATAAGGAGCAGGAGCCTGACATGGGAATCGAAGGTTAAGGACTGGATGTAAAGGCGGAAAGGTTATTTCTGCCAACACATAAAACTTAGAAAAGGAGACAATGAAATGGGAAATTATGTAAACAATTTTTCGCTTGAGGGAAAGGTGGCTCTGGTGACCGGCGCTTCCTACGGCATCGGCTTCGCAATCGCTTCGGCGTATGCAGAGGCAGGCGCAACCATCGTTTTTAACGATATTAAACAGGAGCTGGTTGACAAGGGGATCGCGGCTTATGCGGAGAAAGGCATCAAGGCTCACGGCTATGTCTGCGATGTAACCAACGAGGAAGCTGTAAACGCCATGGTTGCGGAGATAGAGAAGAATGTAGGCGTAATCGATATCCTTGTAAACAATGCGGGCATTATCAAGAGAATTCCCATGATCGATATGACCGCCGAGCAGTTCAGACAGGTAATCGACGTTGATCTGAACGCTCCCTTCATCGTATCCAAGGCGGTTATTCCTTCCATGATCAAGAAGGGTCACGGCAAGATCATAAACATCTGCTCCATGATGTCCGAGCTGGGACGTGAGACCGTGTCCGCGTATGCTGCGGCAAAGGGCGGCTTGAAGATGCTCACCAGAAATATCTGTTCCGAGTACGGTCAGTACAACATTCAGTGTAACGGAATCGGACCCGGCTACATCGAGACTCCTCAGACGGCTCCTCTGCGTGAGATCCAGCCCGACGGCAGCAGACATCCCTTCGATCAGTTTATCTGCGCAAAGACTCCCGCAAACAGATGGCTGAAGCCCGAAGAACTGGCAGGTCCCGCCGTATTCCTTGCATCCGATGCATCCGATGCCGTAAACGGCCACATCCTGTATGTGGACGGCGGTATCCTCGCTTATATCGGAAAGCAGCCTCAATAACAGCGCTGCGCCGGGTTCCTGAGCCGCCTGCGGCGGCATGAAGGGAAGTGCGAAAAATGGATTCCCGCAGGCAAGGGGTCAAGGTCCCGGATGCTTTCATCCGCGGAACCTTCACAAATGCTGCGGGAGTCAATTATTGAATTGAAGCGTGCTAAAGCACGCAGAAGGGCATAAATTGGAAAAAGGGCATTTCCAATTATTGAGTTAATGCGTGCCAAAGCACGCGGAGGGGTATATTATGAAAATTGCTTTAATTAACGAAAACAGCCAGGCGGCAAAAAACGAGATGATCTGCGCCACCCTGAAAAAGGTGGTTGAGCCCATGGGGCATCAGGTGTTTAACTATGGCATGTGCGGTGCGGAGGACCCCAATTCCCTGACCTATGTGCAGAACGGTATTTTGGCGGCGGTGCTTTTAAATTCCGGTGCGGCTGACTATGTCATTACCGGCTGCGGAACCGGAGAGGGCGCCATGCTTGCGTGCAATTCCTTCCCCAAGGTACTCTGCGGCCACATTGAGTCCCCTTTGGACGCTTATCTGTTTTCACAGGTAAACGACGGTAACTGTGTGGCGCTTCCCTTTGCAGAGAATTTCGGCTGGGGCGGCGAGCTGAATTTACAGTATACCTTTGAGAAGCTGTTCTGTGCTCCGGGCGGCGGTGGCTATCCGCCTGAGAGAGTGGTTCCCGAGCAGAGAAATAAAAAGATTCTGGATTCCGTAAAAGAGGTGACGCATACGGATATGGTGACGATTTTAAAGAATCTTGACAGAGAGCTGACAAAGGGCGCTTTGTCAGGAGCCAAATTCCAGGAGTACTTCTTTGCAAATTGCCAGTGCGACAAGATTGCGGAGGCGGTAAAAGAGGTGCTGGCGTAAAGCCCGGCTCCGGAAGCCGCGGCGTAAGCTTTCATACAATAAAATCCAGAAGACTTTCATTGTCAAGAATATTGATTGGAATGTCCGTTCAGGCGGACAGGGAGGTGTAATTAATGAATGCGGTATTAGAGCAAATCAGCAAGATCGGCATTGTGCCCGTGGTAAAGATCGACAGGGCGGAGGATGCCCTGCCTTTGGCAAAAGCGCTGTGCGCGGGAGGGCTTCCCTGCGCTGAGGTGACCTTCCGTACCGATGCGGCGGCGGAGGCCATCAAGATTATGACGACAAATTTCCCGGATATGTGCGTAGGCGCAGGCACGGTGCTGAACGCAGCACAGGTGGACGCGGCTGTTGAGGCAGGCGCAAAGTTTATCGTCAGCCCCGGCTTAAATCCCAATACTGTCAAGTATTGTATCAGCAAAAACGTTCCCATCACGCCCGGTACTTCAAGCCCCTCCGATATCGAGCAGGCGATCGAGCTTGGGCTGGATGTGGTAAAGTTTTTCCCCGCAGAGCAGTCCGGCGGACTGGCAAAGATCAAGGCTATGGCGGCGCCCTATGTGAATATGAAGTTCATGCCCACAGGCGGCGTCAACGCAAAGAATCTGACGTCTTACCTGGATTTCCCCAAGATCATTGCCTGCGGCGGTTCCTGGATGGTTCCCGGCGACCTGATTAACGCGGGCGAATGGGACAAGATCGAACAGCTCACCAGAGAGGCGGTTCAAACCATGCTGGGCTTTGAGCTTGCGCATATCGGCATCAACGAGGCAAACGAGGAAGCGGCTGTCAAGGCGGCAAACCGCTTTGCGTTCCTGTTTGGCATGCCTGCAAAGGCAGGCAACAGCTCCGTGTTTGCGGGAACGGCAGTAGAGGTTATGAAGACGCCTTTCAAGGGCGCACACGGTCATATTGCCATCAGAACCAATTACATTGAGAGAGCGGTCAACTATATGAGCACTGTTCTCGGCGTAGAGTTCGAGGAGCCCAAGAAGGATGACAAGGGCAAGTACAAGGCGATCTACCTGAAAGAGGAAGTAGGCGGCTTTGCGGTTCATCTGGTTCAGAAGTAATAGTGAAAAAATATGCGAGATAAAGCATGTAGAAAGGTATAGGAATTAATCCAATGGCTAAAGTTATTACGATGGGTGAGATTATGCTCAGGCTTTCCACCCCTAATTTTGAAAAATTTATTCAGGCGGACGAGTTTGATGTCTGCTATGGCGGCGGAGAGGCTAATGTGGCGGTATCGCTTGCCAATTACGGCCATGACGCCGAGTTTGTTACCGCGGTTCCCGCAAATGAGATCGGTGAGTGCGCGGTGGCGGCTCTGAGAAAGTACAATGTTGGCACACAGCACATTGCAAAGTGCGGCGAGCGGCTTGGTATCTATTTCCTTGAGAGCGGTTCGTCCATGAGACCCTCCAAGGTGGTCTATGACAGGGCGCATTCCTCTATTTCCACGGCTACTGCTGCGGATTTCAACTTCGATGAAATTTTTGAGGGTGCAGATTGGTTCCACTTTACCGGCATTACGCCTGCTGTGTCTGATGCGGCGGCAGTTTTGACGGAGGAGGCTCTGAAGGCGGCTAAGAAGCATGGCGTAAAGGTTTCCGTAGACTTAAACTTCCGCAAGAAGCTGTGGTCCTCCGAGAAGGCGCAGAAGGTTATGAAGAACCTGATGCAGTATGTTGACGTATGTATCGGCAACGAGGAGGATGCGGAGCTGGTGCTTGGCTATAAGCCCGGCAACACGGATGTTACCAGCGGTGATCTTGAGCTTGCAGGCTACAAGTCCATTTTTGAGCAGATGGTGGCAGATTACAACTTTGAGTACTGCATTTCTTCCCTGCGTGTCAGCCATTCCGCTTCCGACAACGGTTGGTCCGCGTGCATTTACTCCAGGGATACAAAGGAATTCTATCATTCCAAGGAGTACAGCATTCATCCTATCGTTGACCGTGTAGGCGGCGGCGATTCCTTTGCAGGCGGCGTTATCTGCGGCATGCTTGACGGTAAGGATTTCAAGTCCGCGCTGGAATTCGGTGTGGCGGCGTCTGCCCTGAAGCATACGATTCCCGGCGACTTTAATCTGGTTTCCAGAAAAGAGGTTGAGACGCTTGCGGGCGGAGACGCTTCCGGACGTGTACAGAGATAGTGAGATAAAGGCAAAAAAACTCCCCGGACCAAAGTCCGGGGAGTTTTTGGATGCGACAGATGCGCGTTATGTATAACAAGTACAATTTTCAATAAATACAGGCAGAAGCTATTTTGCATTTGCGGTAAAGAATACGAAGAACAGATTGCCGACGCTTTCATCCTCAAAAATTGTCTGATAGGAAATGGAGAACTGTGTTTCTCCGACAGGTACCTCATAAGCTAAAATACCGGTGCGGCTTTCCTTCTTTGCCATCTCATACTGGTCGGGAAACATATTCTGGCCGACGGTTTTGCCTGTTTCCAGATAGACGGTGACAGGATAGTCGTAAGCGTCGTCCGACTCGTCGCTCCATTGGATCTGGAAATCGGTGTCAAACATGGGAATGGTATCGCTGAAGGTATTTTTTATCGTCATTTCAACGACTACCATCTGGTTGCCGTCGGCGGGAGTATAGTCTTCATAGGAAGCACAGGTGTATGCACTGTTTACGGTAAAATCAAAGAATTCCGTGTGCATTGTGTTGCCGAGACTACCTTCCGCATAGCCGTCCTCGTCGGGATAACCGACACTGTTTTCCTTTGAATTGGGATCGTCAGAAGAATTTCCGCAGCCGGTCAGCGCCGTTGCGGCAAGGACGACTGCAAGTGCAAGTGATGCCAGTTTCTTAATTTTCATTTCGCTCCTCCGTAATTTCATGATAAAATGATTCCGATTAATAATAATCAATACTTATACTAGCACATTTAAACAGAAATAACAATTTTAATTATGGCAAAAATAAGTTGGAAAGAAAACAAAATTTTGGATAAATTGCTTTATGGGCAGAAATGTCCCTGAATAAAATTTGCAGAATAAAATAAAAAAAAGAATTGACATTTTCATGGTCTGATGCTAATATAATATTCGTGCGATGCATATGCGGAAGTGCTGGAATTGGCAGACAGGCTAGACTAAGGATCTAGTGATGGTTACATCGTGAGGGTTCAAGTCCCTTCTTCCGCATTAATCCAATGGTAAGAAATTTATAAAGGGCAGAAAAAAGTAATCGGGAACTGAATAGTTCCCGTTTTTTTTAAATATTGTATAAATTTACAGGGCAGCGGATTAAGAAAAGGGGTGGAATATGAAGTATCTGGTTGTAGTGGATATGCAGAAGGATTTTATTACGGGGAGTCTGGGCACAAAGGAAGCAGAGGCGGTTCTTCCGAAGGTGGTGGAAAAGGTCCGTGACTTTGAGGGCAGGGTCATTTTCACGAGGGATACCCATACGGAGGATTATCTGGATACCTTGGAGGGCAAAAAACTGCCTGTAAAGCATTGTATTGCGGGAGAGGACGGCTGGGAGCTTGCCGACGGACTGAAGGATGTGGCGCAGGCTGTGGACGGAAGGATTTACGATAAGCCGACATTCGGCTGCGTACAGCTTGCCCGGGAGCTGCAGGAGGAGAACGGCAAAGGCCGGAACCACATCGAGGAGATAGAGCTGTGCGGACTGTGTACAGACATCTGCGTAATCTCAAACGCATTGATGCTAAAGGCGTTTCTTCCGGAGGTGCCTGTCAGCGTGGACGCGGCATGCTGTGCCGGCGTCACGCCTCAGAGCCATCAAAACGCATTGGAGGCAATGAGGATGTGTCAGATCGAAATCAGGAATAACTGAGAGGGAAGTTTTATTCCTGCGGGCAATGAGCCAAGCGGATGCGTCAGTATCCATTTGGCGTATTCCGCGAGGGTCAAATACCACAGCGTCCTCTGGACGCATTGCGCTTTGCTGCGCTGTAAGCTTGATACCCTGTCAGCTTGCTGCGGGGGCTTTGATTCCCGCGAACATTTTTAGGATGGAAAGGGATAGAAATAATGGGCACACAGTTTAACGAGAGAAATATTTCCATGGTCATGGATATGTATGAGCTTACCATGTCGAATGGCTATTTTAACAGGGGCTGCAGGGATGTGGTGGCGGCTTTTGACGTATTTTACAGGAAGAACCCGGACAATGCTGGCTTTGCAATCTTTGCAGGTCTGGAGCAGGTTGTGGAGTATGTGCGGAACCTGCATTTTGACCGGGAGGATGTGGAGTATCTGCGTTCAAGGAAGCTTTTTTCCGAAGATTTCCTGGAATATCTGCTGCAGTTTAAATTCAAAGGCGATATCTATGCCATGCCGGAGGGGACTGTCATATATCCCAATGAGCCGATCATGACGGTGGTGGCGCCATTGATCGACGCGCAGCTGATAGAAACGGCGATCCTGCTGGAAATCAACCATCAGTCCCTGATTGCCACAAAGACAAACAGAATCGTGCGTGCCGCTGACGGCAAGCCTGTGTCCGATTTCGGGGCAAGGCGCGCCCACAATGTGGACGCCGCCGTTTACGGGGCCAGGGCGGCTTATATCGGGGGGGTTGTCTCCACTGCCACGGTTCTGGCGGGGCAGATGTTTGATATTCCCATTTCCGGCACCATGGCGCACAGCTGGGTGATGTGTTTTGACAGCGAGTACGAGGCTTTCAAGGCTTATGCGGAGAATTATCCGGACTCGACTGTGCTTTTGGTGGATACCTATGACGTGCTGAAAAGCGGCGTTCCCAATGCAATTCGTGTGGCAAGGGAAATCCTGGAGCCTCAGGGCAAAAGGCTCAAGGGTATCCGGCTTGATTCGGGAGACCTTGCCTATCTGTCCAAGGAGGCGCGCAAGCTGCTGGATGACGCGGGGCTGAACGACTGTATTATCGTGGTTTCCAACAGCCTGGATGAGTATACTATCATATCCCTGAATCAACAGGAGGCAATGATCGACAGCTACGGCGTGGGCGAAAAGCTGATTACCTCGTCTTCGGACCCTGTGTTCGGCGCGGTTTACAAGTTGGCGGCGGTAAAACGGGACGGCGTGGCCGTACCCAAGATTAAGATATCCGAAACCGTGGAGAAGATCACCAATCCTGGCATAAAGGAGATATACAGGGTTTATGACGGGGAAGGGAAGGCGGTTGCGGATTATCTGACCGTAAAGGGCGAGGAGATCGATACCGCGCATCCGGTGCGATATGTGGACCCTGTCAATTACTGGAAAAACAGAAGCTTTGTGGGCTGTACCTTCAAACCGCTGCAGAAGCAGATTTTCAGGGACGGCGAGCTGGTATATGACCTGCCCTCCCTGGAGGATATCAGGAGCTATGTTCGCAGACAGCTTGACAATGAGATCTGGGAGGAGGAGCAGCGCTTTGAGAATTCTCATCCGCATTATCTTGATATGAGCCCTGCCATGTATGAGCTTAAGATGAGCATGCTCCATGAGAGCAATAAGGAATGTGACCAGGGGACAGGAGAGTGTTGAGGGTTTTACTCATATTTATTGACCATGTTTTGAATACCATACTATAATTTATGATATGTTTTTATTTTCTTTTTAGTGTTAGATAAAAAGGATATGAATCTTTTTCCAGCATGTGTTGTCATGGGTGTATTATTATTGTATAATGAATACTGTGAAGTTGTGCTACTGTACTTGGGAAAAGTACAATTCTATGTTATAGGAGGTGATTGTGTTATGAAAATCTGCTTAAAATGTAAACAACTTTGTAATGATGATACATTAACGAACTGTCCGAAATGTCAAGGCGAGTTGATTCAATATAGCCAAGAAAAATATGAATACTATTTAAATAATCAAAAACAAGGGTATAGTAAATATACATCAAAAGAAGATAGAATGTATCAAGACATACATACTATAAAAAATATTTTGGTGTTATTTGCAGTGTTGGTTATTTTTATGCTTATAGCAAACTTTTTTATTTTGATGGGGTAGTGGATTGACACATTTCCAGTTACAAACAGAGAGAGGTGCGGACGATTTCTTGGGGTGGCTCAGCAGCTAATCCATGGCTTCTTCTGTACCTCATAGGATTCATATATACTAGAGTAGCCTTTCTTAGATATAGATCTTGTAAGCCTGGCTTTATTATTAGTTGATAGTAATTACGTGTGGAGAGTTACATGGAGCTTGTGGACATCCTATATTTTGTATGATAAAATAGCAATGGAATTTTAGTAATGGTGGAGGTTCACATGGCTGAAAAATGTATTTGTTGCGGAAAGAAGATTGGACTATTAAATGGTGCCCATTTAAACAATCAAGTTTGTGATAACTGTTTTTTTCCTATTGACGGATATTTACATAATATAAGGGAGAGTTCTAGCCTCCAAACAGTGGAGGAGAATTATGAAAAATTAATCCAAAAGCTTAGTACATCTTTGTATAGCGCAAGCGGGAGAGAATATTTTATAAAAGTTGCTGACAGTCTTGTTGCTGAGAATAAGAATAATATACAAACAAAAAATAAAATTGAGGATACAATAAAAAACTTTAAAATAGCGACAAGTTACAAATTTGAAGGGTATAAAATATCAAAATATTTTGGCATTACTTCTGGAAGCACTGTGCTTGGTACTGGATTCTTATCGGAAGTTAGAGCAGCAGTAAGTGATACTTTTGGTATTGAAGCTGATTCTTTTTCGGATAAATTAGAACAAGCCAAAAACAGTTCTGTACATAAAATGATTAACAACGCAATTCAACAAGGAGGCAATGCTTTGATAGGCGTTTCATTTGATTATTTTACCGTGGCTTCAAATATGATAGGCGTAGTTGCTAATGGTACTGTAGTCGAAATTGAAGTCTCTAATGGGCAAATAGATAACGATTAAATCACATACCGCGTTGGTCTGCGGCACAGAATCCGTACAGATTTGTCCGGAATTCCTGTTTTCGGGGATGCTCCGTGGACCTTCAGGCGGGAGCTCTCAAAAAAGTATGGCAGTACAGCACTTCAGGATGGAGGGACACGGCGCCTCCTGTTACGCGGGCTGTTTCCGGAAGCTATGGAGCCGTTCCGGACCTGGTCCATAATAAATGCTGGTTTGCCGGCGCTGCTAAAGGTCGTAATCCGGGCAACTCTGTGATAAACCGGGTAAATGACAGTCTTTGTCATTTGCCCGGTGCAATAGATATTTAAGCCCAAACAAAAGAGAAGCAGAATGCCTTGTTATCTTTGCATGAAAGGATTTACTGTTTCTTGGGCTTTATGATAATGTCACATCATGCATGCAGATACTGGAGGTAGTTTTCCAGTGACCGTCAAACCCGTCGCTTTGAGCATAAAGCCGTATTGTAATACTGCTTCCTTCCACTGAAATGTATTCGCTGTATTCAGGTAACTCTGGTTTGGATAACTCCGAGCCATTTATCCAAGCTCCAACTACATCATCTTCATCACCTCCATATGCAGCAGTTTGCCAGTGAAGCGTAGCTTTAAGGCTTGAATAAGGGGCTTTCGGAGTGATAACGAATGTACGGTCATCACTGTTACCCTCACCTTCTTTTACATACCATACTCCGGCGCTGAATTCCGGAGCGCCTTCATGGTTTTCACAGATGCTGCTTCCAACATTTTCTCCTTGTACGTCTATATAGTCTTTTATGGAAGCGACAGGGGGAGTAAAGGCTGTTAGCGCCCATACCGCGTAAAACACAGTGTCTTCTGACAATGTTACGAGTTCACCTTCGGGATACTGAGCGCCCGTCTCGCTTTCCTGTGCCCACGCAGCAAATTTGTAGCCTGTTTTCGCAAATCCGTTTGTGCGCAGCCTAAAAGCAGCATTAGCTTTATTTCCGTTGTTATAATATATATCACTTTTCTGCTGGGCAGTAGCGCCGTCTGTAGAACCGTTTCCCTCATAAGATACCATAAGAGACCTTTTAAATACGGCGTATAGGTTTAACGGCGCATCTCCCATGGAGAGTTCGTTTAACACTGCGCCGTCTGCCGCCGTATCTGACCGCCACCCTGCAAATATCCATCCTGGTTTTGACGGAGTAAAAGAAGCGGGAGAAAGGCATGAGCACCCTTCATCCACATCCTCCTGATAAATTATTTCTGTATCTACAAAATAGGTAACGGTATTTCCGGAAGGGTATATCTTGGAGCTGCCCAGGTATACTTTTGACACTTCCTTATTACTAATATATAATTTGGTTTTTTTGTTGCCGGTATTTATAGCCATATTCCCTCCAATTTTCTAATCTGTCACCAAATAAACCGTGTGCGCGTCTTTGACAGCCAGGCTTCTGTATTGGTCGGCGGTGAGAGATACGAATTTAAGATTTCCCAGTTTTTCTTCTGCGGTAGCGCCATCGTCAAATTCCACATCAGAAGCCTTAGTCCAAAATGAGATCCTTTGCCATAATTTCGTTGTCTCGTCAATTAATTTTCTAAATTTCCGTCCTGTTACAATTGTTTCGTTGATAGCCATATGAAGCTCCTTTCGTTTACAATAATAATGTAAGTGCCATGTGTTGTGTGTAAGTTCTCTGTTAAATCCAAACGGTGTCTATTGTTGAATCCGGTGGTTCCGCTTCTTCTTCCCAAATATCAATAAATGCTTCCGCCTCGTCTTCATTGTCGCCAATAAATATTTGGAGCACATCTAAAGCTTCTGAGGCGGTATCATCTGAAAAAAGCCGGATGATATCGAGGGGTTCCGCTTCATCCGCATCTGAAAAAATGGACATGTTTTCCGCTGATACCAAGCATTTTTGATCAAAATGGATAAAAGGTTGTTTTTTGGGTGGTTTATTTAAAAGATATTCTTGAAGATTATAGATACGATTCTCTATAAGATTAAAATAGTCGGCGAAGAATCCAAAGACACCCTCTTGCCGGCTTATATATTCACTTGCCTCGCTGTATTTGCATTGGGCAATTAAATCATTATAGTGATTTATGATATCTGCTTTCTCAAGATTATTGTCCCGGAAAAATACCATGTCGTCTATTTTCCCGGGATAAAACGATGTTGGATTACAAAGCATGATTAATCACCCCCAGCCCAGACATCGCCCTCAATACCGTCGAAATCAGCATCCGATTCATCAAAAAATATGGATTGCTGTTTTTGGCGGGCATATTTTTGGGTATTATAGATTTCTTCTTCCCATGTCCTGTAGGTGACAGCGTCAACTATGTAATGAGAAATTGTGTTGAAATTTTCCTGTATGAGATTGGCGGCCTGGCTATACAAGCCTTGTGCCCGCAGAGCATTGATTTCGTTTACTATAGGCGCTATATCGTCATCAATATTTTTAAAATCATGCCTGGTAATCTTTTGTACAGGGAAATTACTGAATTCTTGTTCAAATTTTCCCATAACGTTTTCCTCCTTTTGAATTATTCTATGTGTGTAAAAATTAAGTAGTAAATGCAGTTCTGTGCCCTGGAAGATATCAGGAGTCATGTGCAAAAGAATTTCCATCCTCATTATCCTGACATGAGCCCTGCCATGTATGGGCTTAAGATAAGTATACTCCTTAAGAGCAGCAGGAGATGCGACCAGGGGGCGGGAGAGAGCTATGGATTTTCTATCTTGTTATGGCAGTGATCGTTATACCTGATACATGCATACTTCCAAGCCCAAGTTCGCGCCCTATAGACGCGACGCAGCCTGCAAAAATTGTAATGTCAGGTTCATTTGGAAGCGCCAGCTCAATGCTTCCGCTTCCTGTGGTCACAGTGGTAATATCCTCGGAGTCTGTGCTGTATGGCTGCAATACGACTGCCGCCGTCAATACATTCCATGAACCGGATTTCTGTGTCCCAAATCCTGCCCCCCAGCCGTACCAAAGCCAATATTCCGATGCGGAGAATTGGGAATAGGTAATAATGGCGGATTTGTAGATTCTTCCGTCGATGGCGTTGGTAAGCGTGACAGGGTGATCTCCTATATTCTCAAAATATATTTCCGTAAAGTTTACTGTCGACGTAAGTACCGGAATTACAGTCCTGGTTTCTTTTTTCCATACGGTCACACCGTTAGCTACGACCGTATCGATGGCAGTTCCGTTTGACATCAAAAAATTCCCGTTTGTGGGAATCGTCACTCCGTTTGCGATAATAGGCATATTGATACGCTCCTTAAAAATTAATATACAGTGTGCTGCCGGACAGGCTGAAGGTGGGGCGTCCTGATACGTTTCCGTATGCTACGCTGCCCGCAGAATTTGCGTATCCCGCGCTGTTTGCATAGTTTACGGACTTATTGGCATCCGCCGTGTTGTTGACGTTTCCCAGGCCGATATTTGCAGGGGTAATATTTACATTTCCCGTCCTGTAGCTTGCTTCCGCGCTGCCCTTGACCGCCACCGCCGCGGGGATGGAGGGCCTGTTCGTCAGGTTGTTGTAGTTCTGCAGATCGCTGGCGTGCTTGCCGTCCACCGTATCGGCGTTACCGGCGCCGTTTGCGTAATTAACGCTGAAGTTTGACGGATTCCAGACTCGGGTATGCACCCTGTCGTTGCTCCCCCATAACCAAGTCGGCTGCCCGCCTTGACCTTCCCATATAAAGTGTATTCCGTCCACCGTATCGGCGTTTCCCCCGTTGGCAGGCAGGGACCCCGGAATGGAAGGTATCGCCGGCTTGTTGGCGAGATCGTTGTAATTGCCGGAAAAGGAGCTTGTGCCCGCGCCTATGTTGCTGCGTGCATTGGCCTTTTCCGCATCTGTCAGCCCCTGGGACGCCGAGGTGGAAACCGCTTTATAATTGCCCACATTTCCCAGACCTACCTGTTCCTTTGTCACCAGGTGGGGGTTAGCCCTGTCCTTTATATGGCTGTCCAGCTCGGAGGCGTTGGCTTTCTTTCCCACGGCCTCGTCCAAGGCATCCACAACGCTTTCATTGTCCCGCATTGCCTGGGCGAGCTCTCCCAGGGTATCAAGGGTGGACGGAGCGCCGTCGATCAGGTCTGCTATTTCCTGATCCGTATATCCTGTCAGCTGCCTGTACAGCGCGTCCAATGTCTCCTGTACAGCTTTGGATACGGGCTTGTCCAGGTCGGCAGTATTATCCACATTGCCTAATCCAACCTGTGTTTTTGTTACTTTATGAATGTTTTCCTGATTCAATATGTGGCTGAACAAGGCATCATTAACGCGCTTTTCCGCCGCCAAAGCTCTATTTGTTTCATCTGTAATATCGCCGGATAACATATTTTCTGATGCCCTTGCGCGATCTATCTCATCATTTAACTCAACAGATAGCTGATTTTCTTTTGTTGTTGCTCTGGCCGTTTCGGAATTTAACATTTCCTTTGTGGCCAGCAGATCATCTTGTCTTTGATTCTCCAATTCCAGCTTATGCAGCTCAGAATCAATAATCCGATTGTTGTTATTAAAGGTGTCTATGCTGTATCGTTCTGATCCGGCAGGCAATTCTAAATTCTTATATTGACTGTATGCCATTTCAATCCCCTTTCGTTTTGTTTATATATTACTTGCCTGCAATGGACAGGCTATGTATAATTTACAATTCTTCTCCGTTTATGACATGGGCGAGATCTTCAAGGGTATATTTGCCCAATATGCCATGGCTGAATTTAGATAATATTTTATGTGTACCGGCTTCCCTGAGTAATGTTTCAAATAAAGGATAAAAACGGTACATAGTGATGGTTGAGGTAAAACCTGAAAAATCATGAGAGATAGAAGATATGATATATGGCTGCTCGCTGTCCGAATCGCTGCGCTTATAGGATACTTTTTTGTTTACGTCAAGAAAGGGCAGGAGAGCGGTAGTGATCGTGATATTGTCTGTCAGCCGGCAGTTCTTCCAGTTTTCCCATTTGGCCCTGTCCGCAGCGAGATCGTTGGAGGTAATATTATCAAATTCCCCGCTTACTTTAACCTCGGGGATTTCACCTAATTTTTCTACTGTAAAGGGAGAGTCTGCGACAATGGTCAGATCGACGCGCTCACAGTTGTAAAACTTCTGAAAATATTCCTTTGAATACAGCTCATATTCTCTGCCGTCGGAGCCTGCCACAAATATCCCGCTTTTATTTCCGTTGGTTAAAACATTTACTGCATGTACCTGCCATTGTCCCAGAAGGTATGCGGTAATTACGTCTTGCTTGTCGACATGTTTTTTCCTGACCTTAAAGGCATACACTTCATTTTGCTTCAGTTCGTCAGCCTTGATGGGTTCTTCATTTGCTTCATTCAAAATGGGAATTGAGCCGAAATTATTTATATTCAGCTTTGAGCCTGCCTGATTTGCGGAGGGAACCCTCAGTGCGATAACATCGCCGTTATTATAGCCACCCTCATAACCGGCAATAGTGGAAGAATAGGTATTATCCGAATAGGAGCATTCCTCATTATAGAAGTCCGCATCTAAGACCTGTCCCCAGACCTCGCAGATGTTTCTTACGGCAGTCATGTCAACGCTGGTATTTTCTGAAATCAGTACGCGCTGTAAAAAGCTGTTATCTATGTATATGTCATCCTCATAGCACATGGGCTTGAGCTGGCATACAAAAGTATTCGTTTCCATATCGAAGAACATTTCATAATTGGGATATAAATCACGAAAGGCTGTCAAAATGGAAAGAACGCTGCATCCGGCCGAAAATTCCTGGTCGAATGGAATCGTGTTCCATGTTTGGTTTTCCTCTCTATATTGTTCCCAGCTTTCGTTATATTCCGGGATTCCTTTATATTCGCCGATATCATCGATTCGGTGATTGGTTATTCGCGCTAATTTTTCCAGAGTCTCAATGACTGCGTTGCGGATAATGTTATATTCGATAACCTCGCCGGTTTCTTCATTTTCCCTGTAGGCCGGATAACTGATTGTCAGGGTGCCTAACTGCCCGTTTTTTGTACCGTCCAGCTTTTTCATAAAATCGGCACAGTTGACGGTAAGATTATCTGCTGCTGCGTCGTAGGTGCCGGACGTATCCGTATACACGTAATAGCCGAGAGGGTAATACTTATATTGTCTGGTTCGTGGGTTATAGAGTCCGACAGACATTCGGATATCCCTGTTAAGCCAGAGCAGGCTGTCTTCAGTCAGCTTAAGCCGTTCTTTTAATGCCGGCTGTGCGACAAAGCTGGCAGTACGCCGGATGTCGGATTCTCCGTTGATGGACATGCTACCGCTGCTGATGCCACAATTAAGAGAAGCTATTGCCTTCTGGCCGGAGTCTAAGACCTCAATATTTAATTTTAGCATTGGATTTGCTGAATGCCGGAGAACAATCAGCAAATCCTCCTGTGTAATAATATCAGCCATTATTTGCTCCACCATTCCGGTTCAATATTTGAAAATCCAAGATAATACAGGTCTTCCTCGGAGTTGACGTCTCCAGCTTCAACCCAGGACCAGGAAAGCTCTCTGTCATTATATTGTTGATTTGCTGCATCTGTTGGGCTGTCACTGACATGAATGAGCCATAAACGCCCGTCCGGGAGCTTTAAAATCTTGGGGATGCCATTACAGATAAAATCCATAAAATCCTTTTGATATTTAATCCGCACATAATCCTGCTCACGACTATAAGCAAATGCACATCCAACCTCCTCTAATGGAACAAAAGAACCGCTGCAATTACCCGTATCATAGTTGGCAATTGTATTTCTTATTAAAACAGGGTACTTGCCGTTTAACAGATCAACAGTAGAGGACGGAATATTGCGCGTCGTATTGCAGTATCCGTCCGTGATTTCCGTTCCCCAGACCGTACCCCCTTCAATTAAAAACATTTTGTTAAATACCGAAGTAATACTTGTGCTTGCATAGACTCCTTCGTTTCCGTAGAACACAGGCACAATTGCATACTCTACAGACTGTCCGGAGGCAACGAAATAATCCGGATAATTAATTGTAAAATCCTCAAGAGAAGCCACTTCTTTGACAAAGATGGTTTTCCACCGGAAATTACCTTCGGTTCTGCTTTTTAAAACAAGGTGAGACGTGGTCTCAAGTGTCCAGTCAACATTGCCGGCGTTGGCAGTATTGTTAAATGCTGCCCATAATATGGTATCAAAATCCCATTCTTCGGGACGGAAGGCTTTTAGTTTAAAATCCGTTGCCTTAGTAATATATAAATCATCGTATATTCCGTTTTTTAACTCTACATAATTAATATTTTCCAAGCCGGTGGGCGTCAGGGCGCAAGCCAGCCCCCCGCCCACAAAATTGCTTCCACAAATAAACATTATTTTAATCACCTCCTACGAATGCATCCAATTGGTATATATTATTCTTTCGTCTGATGGCAATAGTCACCAGATCGTCATTGCTGAATGAAAGCTCGTTTGAGTAGAGAAGATAATGAGCTGCGCCGTTGGGAACTGTCAGCCGGAACCGCAGTTTGCCGTCTGTATAAATGCGAGAGCTTAAGACCAATCCCTCATGGCTGCTTTTCATTTTTAGCAGCTCGGCATTCTGCCAGAGATTTACGCCGCGAATAATTACCGTGAAATCATCCTCAATTAAAAACCCTTTGTCATAATATAAGGTTTTATCACGAAGATCGATCATACCGTCCGTATATTCAAAGCTGTCTGTACCGTTATATTGAATAATAATAATGTTGGTTGCAACCTGTATACACCCCTGCGACGGGAGGGGAGCAGCATAAATCCTGGCGTATGTGTTGGGATTTTCATATTTCACAATAATTTCCTGGAAGCCGGTATCTAATTCCATGCCATTGACGGTAACGCCGATACATCTTACATAATAGACTGCGTTATTATCCAGTCCGTTGTAAGTATAGCTGATGTTAAAGCTGTCCGTCATCTCGCTGCTTTTGAGCAATTGCTTTTTTGATGCATCGTACAAATAGAAAACGTACTTGCCGATATCTTCCCAATCGCTGGAATGGTAATGAACGGCGGCGTCGAAAGATGAATTTGTTATTATCGGATGATCGGATAAGCCTTCAAAATAAAAATCCGGAGCTGCAAATGTCCGAAAAAGAACCTTATCTGATAACGCTGACGGTACATTTTCCTTATCATATATTTGTACCTGAATCACATACTGATGATTGTTTTCCAGAACATAAGCAGGTATCAAATGCTTTAAGGCATATGATGATACGGTATCATCAAAAACAACCGTATTTGTTTCATTACTGTAAATAATAATCCGATTACCGCAGGCACGATTGCCCGTCCATGAAAACACGACTTCATAGTCTTGGTTTGCGTCAAACGGCGCTATATGCTGAATGTGTGGTTTTGCCAATTTGATCACCTCCCTGTTTATTTGGCTTTTTTGCTTACTGTGCCGCATATATGAATATTTCGCAGATCTCCCGTGGGTATTTTCACCCATACATGCTGTCCGGCTCTTAGCTCAAGGCCGGGAATGCAGCATTGGACCGTCCTTTCGCTTCCTGTGTCATCAAGGATTACATATCCTTTCGGCACAATGCGTTTGATCACGGATTTATAAGTACGGTCCGATTTATTGCTTGGAATGGTTTGGTTAGTCATAGCCTGTATTGTTTTAAATATTTCATCTTTAAAATTCATTTTGTTTAATCTTTCTATGTTTTTTGTATAATAAGAGAGCAGGAGATGCCTGCATCTCCTGCCCGTCTGCATTTACCTCATTCGGCTTCGCTGTTCAGCTTCAAGGTGTAAGCCGTTAAACATTTTGTTCAGCTCAGTGCCAACCTGGCGGGCAACCTCCTGGCTTGTAATGCCTGGGCAGGTAATGTTGATGCCGCCGTTTACTACCGGCTGAACATTCCTATTATTGACAACATTGCTGACATTGCTGATCCGTCTTGCCGCCTCGCTCATCTGTCTGTTATGGTCATTCACGGAATAAGGGATGA
>CAJTPH010000035.1:0-5555 GCA_910578215.1 uncultured Acetatifactor sp.
TTGTCTCGGGTGCCCTTCCGCACAGGGCGAATCTCTGGAAGAAGCTGCAATGGTGCATGGGATCGATATCGATGCGCTGATGAAGGCGATTGAGGAGCTGTAAGCTCCCTTCACCGGGTGTTTGGCTAAATAAGATAAGAAGGCGCCTGTGGCGCCTTCTTGCCGGTTTACTGCTGTATGCGGGTTAACGCTCCCACTGCGTTGTCAGAGATCAGCGCTTCATAGTGCTCGGCAAGAAAGGTGCTGCTTGCCGATGCCGTGCGCTGGACGGTGCCGTATTCGGAAACAATATTACAGCTTCGGTCGAAATCGGCGCTGTTTTCCTGCCCCTGTGTCAGAAGAAGCAGGTAATTGTTGGTGCGCTCGTCCTTATAAAGGCGGCTCAGACCGTTGTAGCGCCCGCCGATAACGGCGGCGGCATTCATGACATGCTGCAGAGTAGGCATCATAAAGACCCGTGTGCGTTCGCTGTCTGCCTCGTCCGTCCGGGGATTTTGCATTCCGTCGGCGGAAGCGCCTTCGGCAGTATCTTCCGTCTGTATCCGCCGGAACAGGTCAAGGACATCGGTCGACGCGCTTCCGGCGTATTCGTTTAGCATTTCGTCATCATCGCCGTCCTCGGTGACGGAGGGGGCAAATCTGGAAAAGCGAGTGTCAAGCTCCTCAGGGTCCTCCACTTTGGTGATAATCAGAACAATGCACTCCGCGTTTAACGGAATTGCCTCTATCATAAGAGGAATATCCTCTGCTTCAAAGCCGAACTCAAAATTTGCCTGTCTCATCATATCGCGGAACAGGTTTTTTGCCTTTTCCGTTCCATATGCCAGTTCGCTGATCTTAAGCTCCCGGCTGGCTAAATCCTCCCGCGTTAAAGTGCAGCGAATCTGGTTCTCATTTACTTTTTCAATTTTCATACGACAACCCTTCCTTCCTGCATAGTTCTCTGTTGTAACATGTTTATCGGACGTATGTTTATCCGATGGTTCCGCGCTTTACAATAAAGCTATCTAATCATATACTTTCGTGTGTTTTAAGTCAATAGCAGAAATTGAGTTTAATATTTTTTAATAAATTTTCATTTTAGTCTTGCCAAATCAATAAGACCTGGATATAATAAATACATAAGTGCCTTCGGTACTCTGTACGGGGAAGGAGGCGGCAGTCTTGTATTCAAGTTGATTTAGCAGATTTTGGGACAATTCGTCCCGGTCCATCCTTGTATTATTTTAAGTGTGTATAACACATTATATGACAGTTAAAAAAAACTGACATAATCTTTGAGGATGTCTTGCAAGCAAACGTGCTGATTTGTACAGCTGCTTGATCGTAGTATTTCAACTAAATTTTTCACAAACATAATTCTTTTTAAACGCATAAGACAATGGCAATTTTTGCCATAAATGTACTGCTGAAGGCACTTATTTTCATTTACGACGATTGTATGGGATTACTTAGAGGGCTTCCGGGGAATGATTCATCACAGATCCTTTTGGCCGGGGGCCTGGAAGACAGGAGGTATTTCTTTGCATGATGAAAGCCATGAAAGAATGAGCGAAGTAACGAAAGAAAGTATGATAAAAGAAAATATTACAAAAGAAGGTATTACAAAAGCAAATGTAATAAGTGAGGAGGCGGTAAAAAAGGATGCGGCGGAGATGTCTGCCGCAAGGGAAAACATGCTTATCCTGCTTGAGCAGATGCAACAGAAGGGAGTAAAGCTGTTTGTGGACGGAGAAGCCGCGCTGCCCGGGGAAATTGCCGCCAGGGCCGTCTGCGAAGGCAGCACATATATGGCGGACTACGTACTGGGAGATACCGGCGCGCTGGAGCAGATCCGCTTTGACCGGGTGACCGGGCGGTAGCGGTCCGGGAGTCCGCGCTGGGATGAGCCGAATGCCGGTGTTTCTGCCGTGGAAGGCAGGGGCATGGGTTTTTGTGAAATGCCGCCTGCGGAAATGGGATTGCCTCTCGTGCTGCGGCTGGCGAACAATATCTTAAAAATGATAATGACGCGGACTCTCAATTGTGGTATGATGTAACTGCCCGCATTTTGGATGGGGGCAGTTACATTTCAGAGAAAGGCTTGGGGTTAGAAATGAAGAAGGCAATACCGGTTATTGTTGCGCTTGTGCTGATCGTGCTCATAGGAGTGGGCTATGGAGGCAAAATAATGTGGGACAGGTATTCTTACAGCAGTGAGAAGGCGGATCTGGACGAATATTACGGAGTGACGGAGGGGCAGCTTGCCATTATACTCCAGGATGACAGAATCCCGGAGAATGCGCTGGCTGTGGGGCCGGATGTCTATTTTGAATATAATACGGTAAAGACATACTTAAACGACGGCTTTTATATGGACAAGGATGCCGGTAAGCTTCTTTATACCACGCCGCTGGACATTGTTGCCGCAGTCCTGGGGGAGACGGAGTACTCCGACGGGGACGGGGTCCATGAGGCGGGGGCTGCAGCCTGCCTTCAGCGGGACGGCAATATCTATATCGCGGCGGAATATATAAGGCGGTTTACCAATTATTCATATGAGGTGTTTGACCGGCATGTGCAGGTCTACACGGAATGGGGAGAAAAAGCCACGGCGGAGATAGCAAAGGACACGCAGCTGCGCGTCAAGGGAGGGATTAAAAGCCCCATTCTGAAGGAGCTTGAGCGGGGCGAAACGGTGGAAGTTCTCGAGGAGATGGAGACCTGGAGCAGGGTGAAGACCTCCGATTCCATGATCGGCTATGTGGAGAACAAGCGCCTGGGTAATTACAGCACGGAGCAGGAGACGCCGGTGACGGATTATGTGGAGGAATATACCAGTATTGCCATGGATGGCAGGGTCTGCCTTGGCTGGCACTCTATCGGCGGAGTGGGCGGCAACGCTACGCTGGACGCAATGCTTGAGGAGAGCAGAGGCATCAATGTTATCGCGCCCACATGGTTCAGCCTCACGGACAACGAGGGCTCCTTCCGCTCCTATGCGGCGCGGGAGTATGTGGATAAGGCGCACGGAGCCGGGATTCAGGTATGGGGGGTATGGGACAATTTTAATTATGAGCTGGAGACGTCCACTCCGGTCAGCAGCTATGAGGTTCTCTCCTCTACGTCGAAAAGGCAGCGTCTGGCACAGAATATTGTGGAAACTGCCGCAGGCTTGGGGCTGGACGGTGTCAATATTGACTTTGAGGGAATATCGGTAGAATGCGGAGAGCATTATGTACAGTTTTTGAGGGAGCTGTCCGTGCTGTGCCGGAAGGAAAAGCTTATATTGTCCACTGACAACTATGTACCCTTCCAGTTCAACAATCATTACAGGCTGGATACCCAGGGAAAGGTCGTGGACTATGTTATTATCATGGGCTATGACGAACACTGGCACGGCAGCGGCGATCCGGGAAGCGTGGCAAGCATCGGCTATGTTTCAAACGGCCTTGACAAGACACTGGAACAGGTACCGGCGGAGAAGATCGTCAACGCGCTGCCCTTCTATACGATTCTGTGGAAAACGGAAGGAACCCAGGTGACGGACCAATATATAACCCTGAGCAATATGAAAAGCTTTGTGAGTCGTTTGAGCCAGCCTCCCGTATGGGACGAGGATACATGCCAGAATTATGCGGAGTGGCAGAACGGCAACGCAAGATATCAGATTTGGATAGAGGATGAGGAATCCATCAAGGTAAAGCTGAATGTGATGAGCAGTAAGGGAATCGGCGGAGTGGCAGTGTGGCGGATAGGCTATGGGACTCCGGAGGCCTGGGCGCTGGTGTCGGCATTTGCCCTGAAGTAGATATCAGGCTTCCCAACGGTGCGTTTTCCTGCGGCGAGAGTCAATGCCAATAATTTTATGTCCCGCTGCTTAGACGGAGGCAAATAAGGAAATATTATTTTGAAATAAACAAAACTCTATGTGAGAGCTTTCGCCGCCACATAGAGTTTTTGTTGTTATATATTGAGCCGAAACGTTTTAGTGTACCCCAAATATCATGATCCGGGATTAGCGGCCTTCCGCTTTTCCAGCGGTATTGTAATGCTTCCACAGCGCCAGAACGTCGTCGCCGTATATCCTCTGCAGGTCCGCATACTCGGAAGCGTAGACCAGGGCGTTGAAACCTGTGCCCGAATCTCTGCCTTCCTTTGCGCCGGTGGTCAGGTAATGCTCAAGATAAGCATCCCAGTTGTTGCCGAAAGCGGCATTCAGGTCTGCGTATGTGTTTTTGTATTTTACAACATCGAGCAGGTTGTTCATGGCACGGCCTTCATTTATGCCGCATGTGATGAAGTGTGTCCACAGGGCTTCCCTGTTATATCCGTAAGCTGCCTTCAGATCCGGGTAACGGTCCGCATAAAATTTCTCGTCGAATACTTCCTTCAGCTTGTAGCCGCCGGGAGGCGTTACAGGTGCCGGCGTAGGCTTGGGAGAGGGAGTAGGCGCGGGATATGTTGTGAAATTGTATGAAGCCGTTGTCACCACGCCGTCTTCAAAGGAAAAGGTTCCCTTGTTAAAGTTGTACAGATTGTAGGAGCTGTTGTTGGAGGTAAACAGGACCATCAGGTGATCCAGCGTACCCACACAGCCCAGCGACGAGGTGCTTGCCGCTTCGTCTACGTTTATAACGAGCTTTTGTACATTATCGTTGAAATTGACAACGGAAGGATCGTAAACGTAGGCGTTGGTAACAGGAGCGGATATGGAACAGAAGCTGTTGCCCAGCGCGAAAAAGTCGGTAATGGACGCTGCCTTGACCATGGTGAAGGAAGTATTGTTAATTACCGTAACATTACCGAGACGAGCGGTTCCCAGATCCAATTGAGGCACATTCTCGTGGTAATTGGATACCACTACCACGTCGCCGTCCTTAACAAGGTTGTAGTAGACCTGCAGCACCTTCGGCGTTTCTTCCTCTCTTTTCGTCGGATCGGATTCCAGCAGAACATACCATCCATATCCGTCAGGATCATAATCAATATAGAAGGTAGTGGGTTCTGCGGCAGACGCTTTCAGAGCGGAAATGTTCGGCAGCAGGATCAGTGCTGCAAACGCTGCAAACAAGGTTACAAATGTTTTGATCTTTTTCATAAAGAATCCTCCTTTTAAATATTTTATTCCCGCGGGCAATGAGTCATGCAGCTGTGCTTGAAACCAACCGGGGGCTGGCCAGGACAGCTGACGAATGCCGCGAGGGTCAATACCAATGTGTGATTTGGACACATTCCCCTTGGGGCGCGTCAAATTTCCTGCCCCGCTGCCTGCGTCGGGGGGTATTGACTGTTTGAATATCCGCCTGTTTTTTAACAGGCAGGCAGATACCGTATTAGATATCGGCTATTTGTTTTGACTCGTGTATTATCACCTCCGAACAATTCCATATTATCTTAAAAGTCGGTAAAATGCAACCGTTTTAAAGGTTTTAAAGAAAAATTAAGAAGAATATATTTTATATAAATTATATAAAAAAAGAATGAAAGGAACCGAGGGAATGAATAAGCTTCGACTTAAAATTCTGTACTGCGCAGCGGCGCTGATTCTTGCCGCAGGACTGCTCTATGTGGGG
>CAJTPH010000035.1:5576-44500 GCA_910578215.1 uncultured Acetatifactor sp.
GTATGTGATGGGAAAAAACATGACGGGGGAAAACAGGCTGTGCGTGATGATCGATGCCGGACACGGAGGGATGGACCCGGGCAAGGTGGGAATTAACGGAGCGCTGGAGAAGGATATTAACCTTAAAATTGCAAAAGCGCTGAAAAAATATCTTGAGGCGGAGGATATAGAGGTAGTGATGACCAGGGAGTCAGACGACGGCCTCTATGATGCCGATGCTTCCAATAAGAAGGTACAGGATATGAAACGCCGTGTGGAGCTCATCGACACCGTAAAGCCTGCCATAACGGTGAGCATTCATCAAAACAGCTACCCTGAGGAGTATGTGTATGGCGCGCAGGTATTTTTCTACAGCGGCAGCGCCGAGGGCAGGACGCTTGCGGAGATCATCCAGACGCAGCTGGTTGACAAGGTTGACCCTCAGAACAAGCGCAAGGTAAAGGCCAACGACAGCTATTATCTGCTGAAAAAGACCGGTATTCCCATTGTCATAGTGGAGTGCGGTTTCCTGTCCAACAGCGCAGAGGCGGAAAAGCTCTGTGACGAGGAGTATCAGGAGAGGGTGGCCTGGGCCATACATATGGGAATTATGCAGTATTTGAATGATTCTAAAAATTAACAAAACAATAAGCAGGCATTTTTGGTCTCCTGTCTTTTCCTTTTGAAAAAAATATGATAAAATAGCCACAACATCGGCGCCGGGGCATGGGGGCCGCTTTGAGCGGCGCCGCCGGAAATCCCGCGGGCGCCGGGGAAGCGCCGCAGCAGGCAGCTTTGGGGCTTACCATAGAGCGAAGGGCACGCGGGCGCTGTGAAGGGTGGATTAAGATGAAGACAGAGGTAGTGGCTATATCGCGTCCGGAGCTTGGTCTGACGGATGAGGAGGACGCGGCGCTTCGCCGGGCAGGGGCGGTGCTTAAGGCGGGGGGGCTGGTCGCCTTCCCCACGGAGACGGTGTACGGTCTGGGCGGCGACGGGCTGAACAGGGAATCCTCCAAAAAGATTTACGCGGCAAAGGGGCGTCCCTCGGACAATCCCCTGATCGTGCATATCTGTAAATTTGAGGATATTTTTGAGATAGCGCAAGCCGTTCCGGAGACGGCAAGGAAGCTGGCGGATGCCTTCTGGCCGGGGCCTCTGACCATGATATTGCCAAAGTCGGCAAGGGTTCCTGCGGAAACCACAGGAGGGCTGGATACGGTGGCGGTCAGATTCCCTTCTCATCCCGTAGCCAGGAAGCTGATCGAGTACGGAGGGGGATATGTGGCCGCGCCCAGCGCAAACCTCTCGGGAAAGCCCAGCCCTACCGAGGCAGTATATGTGGTTGAGGATATGGACGGGCGTGTGGATATGATTATAGACGGCGGGGCGGTGGGAATCGGACTGGAGTCCACCATTGTGGATCTGACGGCGGGAAGGCCGCAGATTCTGCGTCCCGGGTTTGTGACGGAGGAGATGCTGTCAGCGGTGCTGGGAGAAGTTGAAACGGATGTCACAATCATGAAGCCGGACAGCGGCAGGGCTCCCAGGGCGCCCGGCATGAAATACAGGCATTATGCGCCGCAGGGGGAGCTGGTGCTTGTGGAGGGAGAGCCCGGGAGGGTGGCGGCATATATTAACGAACAGACGGCGGCGGATAAGGCAAGAGGCTTTAAAACCGGTGTCATTGCCGTCAGCGAGACGGCGGGCAGGTATCGGGCGGATGCGGTGAAGTGCCTGGGCAGCCGCAGCGACGAGGAGAGTATTGCCCGCGGTCTGTTTACTGCGCTTCGGCAGTTTGACGATGAAAAGATAGACAAAATATATTCGGAGAGCTTTCCCGACAGGGGGCTGGGACAGGCCATCATGAACAGACTGCTGAAGGCGGCGGGGCACAGGGTGGTCAGGCTGTGACCCACGGCGCAGAGTTACAGGGAGCAGGGCGCTCTGACGGACGCTTACGGATTTCCGCAGGCGGGAAACCAAAATAGAAACGGAACGGGAGGAAACGATTATGATAGCGATCGGATGTGACCACGGCGGTTACGCGTTGAAACAGAAGGTTATTCATTATCTGGAGGAAAGGGGGATTTCTTATCTGGACTGCGGCTGCAACGGGGAGGAGAGCTGTGATTATCCTGTTTTCGGCCATGCGGCGGCAAAGGCGGTGGCGGAGGGAAGGTGTGAAAAGGGCATCGTTATCTGTACCACCGGCATAGGTATCAGCATCTCCGCCAACAAGGTGCCGGGAATCCGCTGCGCCCTCTGCGGGGACGTGCTCTCGGCAAGGATGACCCGGCTGCATAACGACGCCAATATGCTGGCGCTGGGAGCGGGCATCGTGGGAGGGAACCTTGCGCTGGAGATAGTGGATACGTTTTTAAGCACGGCATTTTCCGGTGAGGAACGCCATCAGAGAAGGATTGATCTGATCGAAAGGGCCGATTGACGACAGACGAAAAGAAACATATACGATAAAACATATTGCAAAAAAGTCCCCAATCTCTTACAATGGACAGAGGAAAGTTAAAATGAGTGATAAACGAAAGGATTATATCAGCTGGGACGAGTATTTTATGGGAGTGGCGCATCTTTCGGGCATGCGTTCCAAGGACCCCAACACGCAGGTGGGAGCCTGCATCGTCAGCAGCGATAACAAAATATTGTCCATGGGCTACAACGGTTTTCCCAACGGCTGCTCCGACGAGGATTTTCCCTGGGCAAGGGAGGGCGGAGAGCTTGACACGAAATACTCTTTTGTAACGCATGGCGAATTAAATGCCATTTTAAATTACAGGGGCGGCTCCCTGGAGGGAACAAAGCTGTATGTGTCCCTGTTCCCCTGCAACGAGTGCGCCAAGGCGATCATTCAGGCGGGCATCAGGACGGTGGTGTACGACGGGGACAAGTATGACGGCACCGCTTCCAACCGTGCGGCAAAGAAAATGTTCCGTGCGGCAGGCGTAGAATATATCCCCTATTCCAGAACCGGCAGGCAGATCCATATGGAAGTGTAGAAAGGCGAAGGTAAAACATTGTGAGGAAGCGCAGATTGTGGAAAAAAACGGCGGTTATTACGGCAGCGGTAATTTTTCTGGGAGCGTTTAACGCCTCCGGCGATTGTTCCGTTGTCCATGCTTCTACCACACAGCAGCAGATTGACAAGACAAAGGACGAGATGAATAAGCTGGAGGATCAGCTGGATAAGACTCAGAGCAGTATAGATAAGCTTGAAAATAATTCAAGCAAGCTTCAAAAGGAGCTGA
The DNA here is from genome assembly GCA_910578215.1 of uncultured Acetatifactor sp. Taxonomy (GTDB): domain Bacteria; phylum Bacillota; class Clostridia; order Lachnospirales; family Lachnospiraceae; genus Acetatifactor. Next base: position 8,822 of record CAJTPH010000035.1, read on the forward strand.
ACCGTCTTAACACCCAGCTTATGGAGGTGACGGAGAACCTGACGAACCTGGAGCAGCAGATCAGCGCCAAGGAGCAGGAGATTTCCGAGACCCAGGAGGCGCTGGACAGGGCGAAGGAAACGGAGAGGCAGCAGCACACGTCCATGGAGGCGATGATGCGGTGCATGTATGAGATGCGTCAGGACAACTATCTGTCGGCGCTGCTTGAGGCCGGGAGTCTTACCGAGCTTTTGAACAAGGCGGATAACATAGAAAAAACGGTTTCCTACAGCCGTCAGAAGCTGGAGGAATACCAGAAGAACCGGATCTTCATAGAGGAGGAGGAGGCGCGGCTTCAGACGGAGAGAGAGGAGCTGGAAGGGCTTTTCGCCCAGGCTGCGGAGGAGCAGGATAAGGTCAATAAGCTGATACGTGAGACTTCCACCGCAATCGAACGCAACGAGGACGACATAGAGGCGGCGGAGAAGAAGGCAAAGGCATACGAGGAGGAGCTTCGGAAGAAGGAGGAAAACCTTGAAACCCTCCAAAAGAAGCTTGCGGAGGAGATCGCCCTGTCCCAGGCGGCGCAGCAGGGAGTCTGGAGGGATATCTCGGACGTGGTCTTTGCGGAGACAGACAGATATCTTCTTGCCAATCTGATCTACTGCGAGGCGGGCGGCGAGCCCTATGAGGGGCAGGTCGCGGTGGGAAGCGTGGTGATGAACAGGGTCTTAAGCTCCAAGTTTCCCAATACCATAGCGGGAGTCATTTACCAGAAGGGGCAGTTTTCGCCCGTTAAGAGCGGGCGTCTGGCGCTTGCGCTGCAGGTCAATAAGGCCACGGACAAATGCTACAGAGCCGCGGACGAGGCCATGGCGGGAATTACCAATGTTGGGAACTGTGTGTTTTTCAGGACGCCCATTCCCGGCCTGACCGGTATCAGAATTGGCGGGCATATTTTTTATTAGAGTTTTGCATGGTATTGCCTAGACATTTTTAGGAGAAATAGGTATAATGTGGAGATGGGGTATTAGATGAGGCGGAGCGGAGACGACAGGCGGATCGTGATGCAGTCCCTTGCGATGGTTATGCAGTTTGGCTTGAATATGATAGTGCCCATTTGTATGATGACGGCGCTTGGCATTTGGCTGGACAGGAAGCTGGGCACGTCCTGGATTACCATCGTCTTGTTTGCGGTGGGGGCCATTGCGGGCGCACAGAATATTTACCGTATGGCGAAAGGCCTTTACGGGGGCGAAGAACGGGACAAGGAGCAGGGGATCTCCGGTGAAAATGATAAAAAGGATCATACAGGCGTTAAAAAGAAAGAATAGAACGCTTCTTGAAATGCACATTGGCATACTCTTTTTTGGAGTGTGCTGCCAGATTGCCGGGGCTCTTATCGTGGAGGCTCAGGGGCGCTATGCCGTGAGCCTTTGGTTTGGAGTCGCTTTTGCGTTTGCGGCAAGCATTCACATGTACCGCACGCTGGAACGCGCCATGGCAAGCGGAGCGGACGCCTCAAAGCTGGTCACAAGAGGCTATCTGTTTCGGTACGGGATGATCGCTTTTGTACTGATTCTGGTGTCTCTGACAAGGATACTGAATCCCCTGGCGGTCTTTTTGGGCTATATGAGTTTGAAGGTAACGGCATATATTCAGCCGTTTACTCATAAATTATGCAATATGCTGTTTCATGAAACGGACCCCGTTCCGGAGGCATTGCCGGAGGAGGATGTTTCGCCGGAGAAATAAAAGCTCTCCGGACAGGTTGCAAAAAAAATACTAAAAAGAGGAGGTGAGAATATGGAACATGGAATCTTGTTATCCGGAGGCTCCGAGGTGGATTTTATGGTTCACGGAGTATTTAAATATTCCTTTTTCGGGCACGATGTCTGGATAACAACAACGCATGTGTGCGTCCTGATTGTCATGCTGATTCTGGTAGGCTTCTGCATTGCCGCAAACAGGTGTATGGCGAAGGCCGGGGAGGTTCCGGGCGGTTTTCAAAACGTCATAGAGCTGATTGTGGAGAAGCTGGACGGGATGGTAAGCAGCTCCATGGGACCTGCAGCTCCCAGATTTGCCAATTATATCGGAACGATTTTTATTTTCATTCTGATGAGCAATATCTCCGGGCTTTTGGGCTTAAGGCCCCCGACCGCGGACTATGGTGTGACGCTGCCGCTGGCATTGATCACTTTTTCCATGATTCGCTATAACAAGTGGAAATACCAGAAGCCAGTCACTATCTGGAAGGATTACTGTTCGCCGCTGCCGCCGTGGCTGCCCATTTGGGTTCCTATCAATATAATCAGCAATGTTGCCGTTCCCATATCGCTGTCTTTGCGTCTGTTTGCAAATGTACTGTCGGGTACGGCGATGATGGCACTGATTTACGGGCTGCTTCGGTGGTTTGCCACGATCTGGCCTGCGGCGCTTCATGTGTATTTTGATTTGTTCTCGGGAGCAATTCAAACATACGTATTTTGTATGCTGACCATGACCTATATTTCAAATGAGATCGGCGACGGGACGCGGCGCTGAGGAGGGGACAGCTTACGGGGCGTCGGGAAAGGACGCCCGACGGAGGTCTGGGCTTATCCGGCAAAATTACTATGTAAATTAAAGCAATAACTTATTATCAGGTTAAATAAACTTTCAGGAGGATAACAAAATGGATTTTAATGAGAACTTTATCTTGGGCTGTTCCGCAATTGGCGCTGGTCTGGCGGTTATCGCCGGTATCGGACCTGGTATCGGTCAGGGTATTGCAGCCGGTCATGCTGCTGCTGCGGTAGGACGCAACCCCGGTGCACAGGGAAAGGTTATGTCTACCATGCTTCTGGGTCAGGCAGTTGCGGAGACAACCGGTCTGTACGGTCTGCTTATCGCTATTCTGTTATTGTTCGTAAAGCCCCTTATGCCTTAACGAAGCATAAATATGCCAGAATTAATTTGAAAGAAGGCAGAAAGGAGGCAGAGAATGATACTTTTAACAGAGGGCGAATCCATGTCAAGGCTGTTTGACCTGGATATGCAGCTGGTGGCTGATAACTGTCTGATGATTATAGCAATCTTTTTCCTCTTTCTTGTTATGAGCAAATCTCTCTTTAATCCGGCGCGTAAGCTGCTGAACGGACGTAAGGAGAAGATTGAGAACGAGCTGCAGTCGGCAAAGGACGACATGGAAGAAGCTCGGCGCTTAAAAGAGGAATACGAAAGCAGGATTCAGAATATTGACAGGGAAGCCGAGAGCATCTTAAGCGAAGCGCGCAGAAAGGCGCTGGGCAATGAAAATCAGATTATTGCGAATGCGAAGGAAGAAGCTGCGCGTATCCTTGAGAGGGCGCGGGTGGAAGCGGAGCTTGAGAAGCAGAAAATGTCTGATGATATAAAGAAGGAAATAGTTTCCGTCGCATCTCTTATGGCAGGCAAGGTGGTAGCGGCATCCATTGATACTACCGTGCAGAGTCAGCTGATTGACGAAACCTTGAAGGAAATGGGTGAAAAGACATGGCTAAATTAGTATCTAAAACATACGGTGAAGCCTTGTATGAGGTGTGTCTGGAATCAGGCCAGGACAAGGCTTTGGCGCTGATGGAGGAAATTAAGTGTATTCAGGGACTGCTCAGGGAAAACCCTCAGTTTGACGAGCTGATGAAGCATCCCGGAATTCCGAAGCAGGATAAGCTCCAGGCGGCGGACGCCGTCTTTAAGGGGCGCGTCAGCGACGAGCTGACGGGGCTGCTTGAGGTAGTGATCTCCAAGGAGCGTTATAAGGAACTGCCGGCTATATTTGCGTATTTTATTGATAAGGTAAAGGAACAGCAAAAGATCGGCGTGGCATATGTCACCACTTCCGTAGAGCTTACTCTTGCGCAGAAGATCCAGGTGGAGGCAAAGCTGCTTGGAACCAGCGGATACAGAAAGATGGAAATGAATTACAACGTGGATGCGTCAATTATCGGAGGAATGATCATCCGTATTAACGACAGGGTGGTGGATACCAGCATCCGGACAAAATTGAACGGCTTGACAAAACAATTATTACAGATCCAGTTAGGGTAAAACCGGCTGGAAGAAAGGTGCGACAGATCCATGAATTTAAGACCAGAAGAAATAAGTTCAGTTATCAAGGATCAGATCAAGAAGTATGCCGCTACGCTGGACGTATCCGATGTCGGTACGGTCATTCAGGTTGCAGACGGCATTGCCCGCGTGCACGGACTGGAAAAGGCCATGCAGGGAGAGCTTCTTGAATTTCCCGGCGAAGTGTACGGAATGGTGCTGAATCTGGAAGAAGATAACGTGGGTGTGGTTTTGCTGGGCAGCGCCAAAAATATCAATGAAGGCGACACCGTCAAGACAACCGGGCGAGTTGTGGAGGTTCCGGTGGGCGACGTTATGTTAGGGCGTGTCGTCAATTCGCTGGGACAGCCTATTGACGGCAAGGGACCTATTCAGGCCAGCAAATTCCGCAAGATCGAGAGAGTTGCAAGCGGCGTTATTACCAGAAAGAGCGTGGATACGCCCCTGCAGACCGGTATTAAGGCCATCGACGCCATGATTCCCATCGGCAGAGGCCAGCGTGAGCTGATTATCGGAGACCGCCAGACCGGAAAGACCGCTATTGCATTGGATACGATTATCAATCAGAAGGGTCAGAACGTTAAGTGTATTTATGTTGCCATCGGGCAGAAGGCTTCTACTATAGCAAATATTGTAAAGACACTGGAGGAGTACGGAGCGCTCAGCTACACCACGGTAGTGGTGTCTACGGCAAGCGACCTGGCTCCCCTGCAGTACATTGCCCCTTATTCCGGCTGTGCTATCGGTGAGGAGTGGATGGAAAACGGAGAGGATGTTCTGGTTGTGTATGACGACCTGAGTAAGCATGCAACCGCTTACCGTACACTCTCCCTGCTGCTTCGCCGTCCGCCCGGCCGTGAGGCTTATCCCGGAGACGTATTCTATCTGCACTCCAGGCTGCTGGAGCGCGCGGCGAGAATGAGCGACGAGTACGGCGGAGGCTCCCTTACGGCGCTTCCCATCATTGAGACCCAGGCGGGCGATGTATCGGCATATATTCCTACCAACGTGATCTCCATCACGGACGGACAGATCTATCTGGAGACAGAGATGTTTAACTCCGGTTTCCGCCCTGCAATCAACGCGGGCCTTTCCGTATCCCGTGTGGGCGGCGCCGCGCAGATCAAGGCGATGAAGAAGATTGCGGCGCCCATCCGTACGGAGCTGGCACAGTTCCGTGAGCTTGCTTCCTTCGCTCAGTTCGGCTCGGAGCTGGATGCGGACACAAAGGAGAAGCTGGCACAGGGCGAACGAATCAGGGAGGTTCTGAAGCAGCCTCAGTATAGACCCATGCCCGTACAGTATCAGGTCATCATTATTTATGCGGTTACAAACAAGTACCTGCTCGATGTCCCTGTTGAGGATATAACCAGATTTGAGAAGGAATTTTTCGAGTTCCTGGATACGAAGTATCCTGAGGTTCCGAATAATATCATAACCGAAAAGGTCATTTCCGACGAGACGGAAGGCGTACTTAAGAAGGCAATCGACGAGTTCAAAAAGCAGTTTAAGTAGAAAGAGGACAAAAAATTATGGCATCAATGCGTGATATAAAGCGCCGTAAGAGCAGTATTCAGGGTACGCAGCAGATTACCAAGGCTATGAAGCTCGTATCCACCGTTAAGCTGCAGCGTGCCAGAACAAACGCAGAGCGTTCCAAGGACTATTTCAACTGTATGTATGATACGGTCAACAGTATCCTCAGGCGCGTGGGGCATATCGAACACCGGTACCTGACGCAGGGGACCTCCGGCAAGAAGGCAGTCATAGTGATTACCTCCAACAGAGGTCTTGCCGGCGGATATAACTCAAACGTGATCAAGCTGATAACCAGAAATCCTGAATGGAAGAAGGAGGACCTGGTGATTTACTGTCTGGGAAACAAGGGACGGGAGGCATTTCACCGCGGCGGCTATGAGATAAAGAGCAGCGACAGCGATATTGTGGAAAGCCCTGTTTATGTGGACGCCATGAAGCTGTCCTCACAGCTTCTGAAGTCTTTTGCGGACGGAGAGGTGGGCGAGATCTACCTGGCATACACTTCCTTCAAAAATACGGTGAGTCATGTTCCTACCCTGCTCCGGCTGCTTCCCGTGGAGGTTTCCGGCGAGGGAGAGGAGCAGTCCAGGGAGGCCGCTGCGATTATGAACTTCGAGCCGGAGGATGTGGAAGCTCTGGATATGATTATTCCCAAGTATGTTACCAGTTTGATTTACGGCGCGTTGATGGAATCTGTTGCAAGCGAAAACGGTGCGCGTATGCAGGCGATGGATAATGCGACCAGCAATGCGGAAGAAATAATCAGCGATCTGGCGCTGAAGTATAATAGAGCCCGTCAGGGTTCCATTACACAGGAGCTGACGGAAATTATAGCGGGCGCGGAGGCCCTGGGCTAAAAGACGGGTCCTGGGGTGCTTTTGAAAAGCGGAAAAATGTGTCCGCGGATTTCTGGCAGTAAAGAAGTAAGTTTGGACGTTTCGTTCAAATTATGACAGATATGTGCGCTTCAGCGCACAGGGAGGTGTAGAAATGGCAGGAGAAAACAGAGGCAAGGTTACTCAGGTCATCGGCGCGGTGCTTGACATCCGCTTTGGCGAGGGTAAGCTGCCCGAGATTAACGAAGCAATCCGCATTCCTACCAATGACGGAGGCGAGCTGACCGTGGAGGTTTCCCAGCATCTGGGGGACGATACGGTCAGATGTATTGCCATGGGCAGTACGGACGGCTTGGTCAGGGGAATGGATGCGGTTGCAACCGGTGCTCCTATTTCCGTCCCGGTAGGTGAGAAGACGCTGGGACGAATATTTAACGTTTTGGGGCAGGTAATTGATAATAAACCGGCTCCGGAGGGCGTAAGCTACGAGCCTATTCACAGACCTGCGCCTAAATTTGAGGAGCAGTCTACGGAGACGGAGCTGCTGGAGACCGGTATAAAGGTCGTCGACCTGCTTTGCCCTTATCAAAAGGGCGGTAAGATCGGTCTGTTCGGCGGCGCCGGCGTGGGAAAGACCGTTTTGATTCAGGAGCTTATCCGAAACATTGCGACTGAGCACGGCGGCTATTCCGTATTTACCGGTGTTGGCGAGCGTACCCGTGAGGGTAATGACCTTTATCATGAAATGACGGAGTCGGGCGTTATCGACAAGACCACGATGGTGTTTGGTCAGATGAACGAGCCGCCCGGCGCGAGAATGCGTGTGGGTCTGACGGGTCTGACCATGGCAGAGTACTTCCGTGACAAGGGCGGCAAGGATGTGCTGCTGTTTATTGACAATATTTTCAGGTTTACACAGGCGGGCAGTGAGGTTTCCGCATTGCTTGGACGTATGCCCTCAGCGGTGGGCTATCAGCCTACGCTGCAGACGGAGATGGGTGCCCTTCAGGAGCGTATTACCTCCACGAAGAACGGTTCCATCACTTCCGTACAGGCGGTCTATGTGCCTGCGGACGATTTGACCGACCCTGCGCCTGCGACGACGTTTGCGCATCTGGATGCGACCACCGTGTTGTCTCGTTCCATCGTTGAGCTGGGTATTTACCCTGCGGTAGATCCCCTGGAGTCAACGTCCCGTATTCTGGACCCCAGAATTGTGGGTGAGGAGCATTACAAAACGGCCCGCGGTGTCCAGGAGATTCTGCAGCGTTATAAGGAGCTGCAGGATATCATTGCAATCCTTGGTATGGATGAGCTGTCCGAGGAGGATAAGCTTGTGGTTTCCCGTGCCCGTAAGGTACAGAAGTTCCTGTCTCAGCCCTTCTTTGTGGCTGGGCAGTTTACCGGTCTGGAAGGTAAGTATGTGCCTATCAATGAAACTATCCGCAGCTTTAAGGAGATACTGGAAGGCAAGCACGACGATATTCCCGAGAGCTATTTCCTGAATGCGGGCAGCATAGACGACGTCCTGGCAAGGGTAAAATAGGAGGAGAAAGCTTATGGCAGATAAAAATGGCTTTCTTCTGCGAATCATAACTCCCGACAGGGTATTTTATGAAAGCCAGATCGACATGGTGGAGTTTAATACCACAGAGGGTGAAGTGGGTGTGCTGCCGGGCCACATACCGTTGACGGTGATTATAAAGCCGGGAATTCTGCATATCAGCCAGCGGGACGGAGAAAAAGAAGCCGCGCTGCATGCGGGATTTGCGGAGATTCTGCCGGAGCAGGTGACGATTCTGGCAGAAACCATCGAGTGGCCTGACGAGATCGACGAAAAGCGCGCCACGGCGGCAAAAGAGCGCGCGGAGGAGCGCCTGCGCAGCAGGACTCCCGAGACCGACATTGCCAGAGCAGAGACTGCGCTGCAGCGCGCGCTGGCGCGTATACAGGTTTTAAAGTAATTAAGGTGCTGTCCGGAGCCGTTTTCTGACACGCAGAGGCGGTTTTTACGAATTGCTTCCGGGCAGCCGTGGATTATGAAGCGTCCGAGGCTGGTAACAATTAGAGGAAACATCGCATATTCTGATAAAAAAGGTTTAAGGAAAATGTGTATGGAATTTCATTCTAAACTGTTGCAGCCGCTGCCGGACAGTAAGGTAAGGGGCTGGAATGGGCCCCTTCCTTTTTATCTTGCCTACCCGGATCTCTATGAGCCCAAGCGGGAGGCAATGCTTTTGCAGGATCTGGATTACCTGCAGCAAATGTATCCGGGCCAAGTGAAACGTTTTCAACGAAGAATTGCGGAAATGCTTGATAAGACAGACTATGAAGGCAGCATGATCTATGACGAGTATCCTGACAGATACTGTCTGCAGGCACTGGCAGGCTCTATGCTGAAGGCATTGGAAAAGGAAGAGGAGGACCCTCCGACACAGGATATAGTACAGGTGCTTCTGCTTACCGAGATATATAAGCGTCGCCATGGCGGGAGACGCGGAAAGATATTTTAAGGATAACCAATCGAAAATTAACGCCGAAAATGGAAATAGAAGATGAGCGAATTACAGGAACTTTTAGAACAGATCCTGGATCAGGAGCTGATTCAGTTGATCCTTAGCAACACAAGAGACGCAGCACAGGGGGAAAAGCTAAAGGTCCGTCCTGTGCTGATAAAGGAAAAGCTTTACTTTCAGGAAACTCTTTATCTGGGTACGAAGGTATTTCACACAAACCGCCGGAAAGAGGATATGAAACAAAGGCTGGAAGCCTGTTTGGAAAAGGACGGGCTTTTTCGGCAGGCGCAGATCCATTGTGAATCCATGGACGCGGTGGTGCTTGTCAGCAGAAAGGGAGCCGTTTCCATAAAAAAGAAAAATAAGAACGCGAACCGTAATAATACCGAAAATAAGGGCCGGGGCGGGGAGGCAGGTCTGCAAAAGCTGTCTCACGACCGTGCCAAGCAGTATATTCTCCAGGAGGGACAGCCAGTGGATTTTCTTGTCGGCCTGGGGGTGCAGTCTCCTGACGGGAGGATTGCGAAGGCGCGCTATGACAAATTCCGCCAGATTAACCGTTATCTGGAATTTATTGAGGATATTCTGGATAAGCTTCCCAAGGACAGGTGCATCCGAATTATTGATTTTGGCTGCGGAAAGTCTTATCTGACCTTTGCCATGTACTATTATCTGCATCAGCTTCAGGGAAGGGACATACAGGTGACGGGGCTGGATCTGAAGGAGGACGTGATCCGGCACTGCAGCGAGCTTGCCCGGAGGCTGCACTATGAGGGGCTGGAGTTTATGCAGGGAGATATCAGCAGCTTTACGGGCGCCGACAGGGTGGATATGGTTGTCTCCCTTCACGCCTGCGACAAGGCCACGGATTATGCGCTGGAAAAGGCGGTGAGGTGGGGAGCATCCGTTATAATGGCGGTGCCATGCTGCCAGCATGAGTTAAACGGCCAGATTCACTGCGATTTGCTGCGCCCCGTGTTAAAATACGGGGTAATCAAGGAGCGTATGGCAGCGCTGATCACCGACGCCATACGCGCCAATCTGTTGGAGCAAAACGGCTATGATACACAGATACTGGAGTTTATCGACATGGAGCATACTCCTAAAAACCTGATGATACGGGCGGTGAAGACCTCCGGCATGCGTGCCGGACAAGCTTCCGCCTCCGTTGACAGGGTCACGGAATTTCTGCATGTAAATCCCACGCTGAAGGAGCTTCTATGAAAAAGGGCATTATAAAGCTCATCGTGTTTTTTGCCATATTTGTACTGTCGTTAGTCATTGTGAGCAAGGTTATGAACCGGGGACATGACAACCTGACAATGGACATGGCTCCGGCGACACTGCCGCTGGTGACTATGGAATGGGACGGTATTTTATACAACGAGCTTCACGGCTATACTGCGGCTATGGACGTGGCGTTTCAGCGGGATACGGTGACGGTATTGGACGAGGGCAGAGAGACCGGTTTTGTGATAGAGCCCTACGGAGAAAATGTAACCGGCATTTCCATTGAGGTGAGAAGTGCGGACGGATCGCGTCTGATTGAGAACAGGGAGATCACCGATTATCGGGTCAAGGAGGGGTTCATAGAAGGCAGGATCGCCCTGAAGGACCTGATTGACAGGGAGGAGGAATATTCTCTGACCTTTTTGCTGGAATTGGACCATAGCAGGATCATTTCCTATTATACGCGGATTATCTGGAGCCAGAAGCTTGCCGTGGGAGAAAAGCTGGAGTATGTAAAGGATTTTCACGAACGTCTGTATGACAGGGAGGCGGCCCGTGAGCTTACCAAATACCTGGAAACGGACGCCAGGCTGGAGGATAACACATCCTTCCACAATGTGAATATACACAGCAGCTTCCGCCAGATCACATGGGGAGACCTGCAGGTGAAGGAGGTTAGGGAGCCGGCGTATTACCTGACGGACATTGCCAGTCAGACCGCCTCTTTTCTGGCGGACTATATGGTTTATACATCCGAGGGAAAGAATATCACCTACTACATGGTGGAGGAGCATTACCGCATCAGATACACGCCGGACAGAATCTATCTTCTGGACTATCAGAGGAATATGACGCAGATTCCCGACCAGAGCAGAATGTACGGCAATGACAAGCTGCTGCTGGGAATCACGGACCCGGATGTACCGATGATGGAGAGCGAGGGCGGAAACGTCGTCGTGTTCCAGGTGTCAAGGTGTCTGTTCAGCTACAATGTGGCGACAAACAGGCTTACGCGCATTTTCAGCTTTTATGATAAGGACAATATAGACGCCAGGACCATGTACGACCGGCACGGAATAAAAATGCTGGACGTGGATGAGGAAGGCAATGTGCAGTTTGCCGTTTATGGATACATGAACCGCGGCAGGCATGAGGGAGAGGTGGGTATTCAGATCTATACCTATGACAGTGCCCTGAACACCATTGAGGAGCTGATCTACATTCCATGCGATAAGACCTATGCGGTGCTGGCGGCGGAGATGGACGAGCTTTTGTATCTGAATCGTGAAGGGCAGCTTTACTTTGAGACTGACAGCTCGGTCTACAGGGTAGACCAGGAGAAAAAGACCTTGCTGCGGCTGTTGGATATCACCCCGGACAGCAGCCTTCAGGTATCGGATAATCATAAGATAGCGGTCTGGGTAGAACGCCTGGAGGGCGGACACGGAACGGTGCTGAATATCCGGAATCTGAGCGATGACAATCAATACACGGTAACGGTGGGCAGAAGCGAGATCATCAGGCCGTTGGGCTTTATGGATGAGGATATCATTTACGGTGTGGCGTATACGGAAAACATTGTCAGAGAGAATTCCGGCAGAATATTTTTCCCCATGTATAAAATATGCATCTGTAATGCTAACGGCAACTTGCTGAAGGAGTATGCACAGCCGGGAATCTATGTGACGGAGTGCGCCGTGTCGGAAAATCAGATAACCCTGGAGCGTGTGGAGCGCTTGGAATCAGGGGGCTATCGGCAGATAGAACAGGACCACATTATGAACAGCATGGAAGCGGCAGCCGGGAAAAATGTGGTGGTGACGGCGGATATTGACAGGTATGAGCGCTATGTGCAGATTAAGGCGTACAAAACCATTGACAGCAAGAGTATCAAGCTTCTGAATCCCAAGGAGGTCGTCTATGAGGGAGGACGTGTTCTGGTGCTGCCTGATGTGGGTGATAAGGCGCAGTATTATGTGTACGGAGCCTATGGGGTCGAAGCAATCTGCCTCTCGCCGGCAGAAGCCGTGAATCTTGCGTATTCCGTTTCCGGATTTGTGATGGACGGCAGCGGGGAGTGCATCTGGAGAAGGGGAAATCGGGTGACGAGAAATCAGATACTGGCGATTAAGGAGCCGGAGAAAACCGAGCCGGGAGGCAGCAAGGCGGCCTGTCTGGATATGATCTTTAAATTTGAAGGTCTTTCACGGAATTCGCAGTATCTTTTAGGGCAGGGAAAGAGCGTTTTTGAAATATTGGAGGAGAATCTGGAAGGCTATCGGATTCTCGACCTGACAGGCTGCAGCCTGGATGCCATGCTTTACTTTGTCAACAGGGATATACCGGTGCTGGCACAGCTTGGCGACGGCGAGGCAGTGCTTTTGACGGGCTTTAACGAATCTCAGATAATGGTCTTTGAGCCTTCCACAGGCAGGCTTTACAAGAGGGGAATGAACGACACAAAGGAGTGGCTGGAGGAAAACGGAAACTGCTTTATCGCATATGTGAGGTAGAGCCGCAGTGGCGGGAAACGATTATTGAAGAAGGGGCTGTTGCAAAGTATTTTTTCTGAGCTTTGCAGCAGCCTCTTATATTGGGAACATACAAATATGTAAGGTGCGGGCATCAGGCGTACAATTTATGCCCGTTTATTTTCCTGCGGCAGAGGAAAAATGTATTTCCGATATTTCAGCAGGGCCGTCAGCAGAATCAGGCCTAAAACGCCGCAGGAAATTACCTCGCCTGCGCCCACCGTCAGCATGAAATAAGGGACAGATCCCTCAAAACGGTAGACATAGGCAAGAATAAAGGGAACAATCAGCGTGTTTGCCGCAATGGGAGGAATGGGGGCAAGCCACCTGCGCAGGGACTGCTTTGCCGTGGCAGCGCCGCTTTTCACAGGACGGCTGACGAGATAGGTGCCAACCGCGCCAAGCAGCGTGGCAAGGCTTCCGAAGATAACGTCAAGAGGCAGGTTGCCCAGCAAAAGGTTGCTTAACAGGCAGCCGATGAACAGCCCCGGTATGGCCGCAGAGGTAAAAAAGGGTAAAACGGTGAGCGCTTCCGAGAAGCGTACCTGGATGACGCCGCTGTCAAGCCCCAGGAGCCTGGCAAGCATGGTGAGCACCACATAAAGAGCAGCGATAACCGCTGCGTGGACGAGATACAACACTTTCTTATTCATTTTTCTTCTCCTTTAGTTTTGTTTTTGCGCGGGCAGAGGGAGTACTGCCGCCATGCTTGCATGGGCGGAGACTCGGCGCCGGCCGCGACAGTCTGAAATTTTCGGACTGACGTCAGGAAGGTCTCGAACTGACGGTAAAAGCGTAAAAAGACCGGAAAATTCTTATGATCGCTGCAGCGTGATTTTAAGGGTCTTTTCAGCGTTTCAGTATAACGGCAAAAGGGTGAAATGTCAATATATATGACCTCTCTTTTTTCAAGATCCTTTTTTCAAGATTGCCTTTTTCAAGAAATGTCACTGACCGCACTGGCGGTCGGCAATCTCCAGCGTCCAGCTGCTCCAGCTTACAAGCCTCTGTCTGGAGCACTTATCGATTGCCAGCATTCCAAGCTGATAGACGCCGGGGGGAAGCTCCCTGCCGTGAAGCTTTGCGGTAAATCCGGTCAGCTCAACGTTTGTCTGGTCCTTGAGGTGGGCCTTGATATCCGGTCTGCGCTGATTTTCCACAGAGAGCGCCCAGACGCTTCTGCGCTCACGGCTTTTCAACAACAGTTTTCTCTCGTAGCGCGCGTTGTCCGCCCCTATCACAAAGGCATAACCCTGGAAATAATAGTTGAAATATTCCGGCGATATGCGGTCGTTTTCCTCTGCCGCAGTAGCTTTTTCCGGCATGGTGTTATACAGCCATTTATATAATTCCATGGCAATTTCCATCCCCAGCACCAGACATTTGTCCTCCCGCGCAAGCTTTGCCCGTGCAGAGGCGATCTTCGCAGGGGAACAGCTCATATCCAGTATTCTGTCCAACGAGGAGTAATAGTGGAAAACGGGAAAATATTCCGATTCCAGCACATCGGTAGCCAGATAGGGATGGTAAAAGGGGTCCTGTCCATAGATATCGGGGTGCCTTTTATAAAGGGTATCCTTTTCTCTGAGATGGCGGCGCTGCTTTTCCTCCGATTCCCCGTCAAAGCCCCGGCTTAAGGATTCGTGATGAAAAAATACGGCGTCGTTTCTCTGGATATTATAGTAGCCCTTTTCATAGATGGTGTAACACAGATCGATATCGTTAAAGGCAACCGCCAGCCCTTCGTAAAAGCCGCCGCTCTGCTCGAATACCTCGCGTCTCGTCATCAGGCAGGCGCCCGTTACGGCAAGCATGTCGTGCACGCCTCTGTTCATGCCGAAATAATGGACCTCCTTGTCGCTCAGGAACTGTAATTTATGCGCCGGACCCAGGCGTATGTTGGTGACTCCCGCATGCTGTATGGTGTCAGAGCCGGGATATAAAAGCTTTGCGCCCACCGCTCCTGCATAGGGAAGGAGAGCCTTAGCCGCCATGAGCTTCATCCAGTCCGCCTGGATAATCTCCACGTCGTCGTTCAGGAAAAGGAGCAGCTGTCCCCTGGCGCCTGCAGCCCCCAGGTTGCACATATGGGAAAAGTTGAAGGGCATGGGCTCATAGAGATACTGACAGCCCTGAAATGCGCTGCCCTGCCCGCCGCTTTCGCCTGCGAGCCGGTTCAGCGTCTCTGCCCTTTGGGAAATACGCTCACGGTTGGCGTCATTGCTTCCGTTATCCACTAAAATAATCTCGAAATCGCATGCCGGCGCCGTTTTTTCAAGCAGGGAATCCAGGCAGCGGAACAGCACGTCGGGATTATCCTTTGAGGGGATGATAACGGACAGAAGTGTGTTTTCCAGCATATCCGCTATTCCCAGCTGTCCCTCCCACTCGCCGACCGCAAATTCGGGCAGTCGGAAATCCTTTAACTGCTCGTAGCCGTTTTCCTTACTGTGGTAGAGCACCTGGGGGATATGGCATACGGGGACGTTTTGGCCGCAGCGGTGTTTTGCAAAGGCATTCTGCATTTTCAGCATTTCAAACAGGAGAAGATACAGCTTTTCGGCGTTTGGCAGCTCGTCCAGCGCTTTTTTCAGCATGTCGTTTTTCTGGCAGACCAGATAGGCATTTTTTAAAGCGCCGGTTCTCACGGCGACAAACGCGCCAAAATAAAAACCGGACAGAAACCTGTCGGGAGACCAGTCCGGCTTAAACCATGGATTGCTTCTGACCGTATCGGACATGGTATCCTCATCCCCGTATACTAAAACCGTGTCCCTGCTTGAGGCAAATTCCTTTGAGATCAGGGGCATTGCTATTTTGTTGAAGGTTCCCTCGCACAGGGTCAGCACAAGGATGTCATGGGTAATGTGCCTGGAAAGAAACGTCATATCCTGGCAGAATACCTCGCAGGTCAATTGCCTGATCCCCGTTTTCGCCGCGGGAGAGGTAATCTTCAGCTTTTTTTCCTGGTTCCTGATCCAGTTGTCATAGGTTTCGTTTTGAGCCGCCAGCTCTCTTTCATATTGCCGGTACTGCTTGTTTATCAATAGCTGCTTTAACTGCTGCTTTATAGAAGCCATATTTTTATTCTCGCTTATCATATTAGTTGTGTGTCTTGCCTGGGCTTGTCACGATTCCATGCGCTTCAGCGCAAATGGAATGAGAAGTTGACACAATGTCCTGTTGTGTCAACATTATACCATATTCTCGTGCGCTTCAGCGCACATGGAATCAGAAGTTGACACAATGTCCTGTTGTGTCAACATTATACCATATCAGCAGGAAATCAAGCGCGAACAAAGTGAGCATTTGATTTCAACTGATATAGTAACGAAAGAATCAAATCTGCAAAGCAAATTTTAAGCGCACAGCGCGTCAGACGCGCAGCGGCTGGATTCTTGAGTGTATTATACCACAATCTCATGCGCTTCAGCGCACATGGAATCAGAAGTTGACACAATGTCCTGTTGTGTCAACATTATATCACAGGTATTCATTGGCGGCAACGCATTTGGAGAAATTGCCGGACCTTGCGGCGGCGCCATTTCATATCTTTTTACGCGGGCTATGAGCCCAAGCCCGGATGCCTGCATCCGAGGGAGCTTGCAAATGCAGACGGGAGCAGTGAAATCCAAAGGGTCAATGGTTTTCATTACTGGACGAATGAAAGAAAGTGTGTTAAAATGTTAAAAAAATTTTACATATGAAGTTCGGAGGTAACGCAGGTGAAAGCGGAAAAAATATCTGTGATAGTAGGTATTCTGGTTATAGTATTGTTAGGAGTTTTGATTATCTGGAAATCAAACATTATCGGTGTGTCGAAAAACAGGCTTGAACAGACTGCAAGGAAAGAGCAGGGTGTCAGCGATGATTGGAAGATGGTACAGGATGTGAATGAAGATATGTGTGTCATGCTGTTTTACGATGAGGAAAAAAGCGACTGCAGATATTCTGTTTACATGACTCGCGGGGGTATTGCCCGCGGCTATTTTTATGTTGACGGCGGGGTGGACGGGTTTATGATAGACAGCTCCAGGAGTATGATATACGAGGACAGGGGCATTGTGCTGTTATCCATGAACAGGGATAAGGTGTGCAGGATCGAGGTGGAAAGCGATGCGGTGGGGACCATAGAGGTGGAGCCGTCAGCCCCCTTTGCTTTGGCACTTCCTGCCAATTGCGGTGAAATAATCATGTATGACGCCCAGGGCAACATTGTGACGCTGTACGATTCTTTTGTGGGATAACCTTCTTTTCCTTTTTTGGAATTGTGTATCCGCCGCGGATGAAGGCTTTACGCTTGAATTTTTGAAGCCGCAACTTGCAATAGGTGTAAACAGGAAAACAATACTGGATGATTTCGCTCAGGTAATGTTGGAACGAGAGGCACTTGTATTGGAATTACTGATACAAGAGGGATATTTTAAATGTGGAGGTAAATTGCATGAAAATACCCAAAATGATATTGTTTGATTATGGTCAGACACTTATTGCAGAACAGAAATTTGACGGCGTAAAGGGAACAGAGGCTGTCTTACAGTATGCTGCGAGAAATAAGTATCATTTGTCGGCAGAGCAGGTCCAGGCTAAAGCAAATGAAATCAATCGGGAATATAGGGAAGAAATGCATTCCATAGGGAGATTTGATCCTGAAAAAAGACACTTATTTCAGATAGAGATACCCAATACTATGTTTACACCTTACCTTTATGAATCGCAGGGAATAGAGATTGCATTAAGCAACTCTGAAATTGATACCGTTTTCTGGAATGCCGCTGCTCCGGGAATGCCTACAGAGGGTATCAAGGATTTTTTGGCATATTTGAAAAACAAAGGTATTCGCACAGGCGTAATCAGCAATATTTCTTATGCTTCTTCTGTGGTTGCAGAACGTATCAACAGACTGCTTCCGGAAAATGCTTTTGAATTTATCATTACCTCAAGCAATTATATCTTCCGCAAGCCAAACAAAAGAATATTCGATTTGGCTTTGGAAAAAGCTGGATTAGAGCCGGATGAAGTCTGGTATATCGGAGACCATTATGAATGCGATGTAAAAGGCGCCTTGAATGCCGGTCTTCTGCCGATATGGTACATAGGGGCGATTGATCTGCCTTACACAGAAGATACAAATATCCTGATGGTAAAGACCTGGAATGAAATAGAGCGGTACATGGAGGGATAGCATATGCAGAGAACAGAAAATGTCGAATTAACGGTTTTATGCATGATTCATCAAAATGATAAGTACCTTCTACAAAACAGATTAAAAGATGATTGGAAAGTAAAAATGAATCTATCATAGATGCTGTTATTCGGGAAATGAAAGAGGAAACAGGATTTGCAGAGAGCATAGGTTTGCGCTTTGGCGCCGATTACAGAGGAAATTTTCATGAGAGGCTATCTGCCTGACGGCTTGGTTTGCCTTACCTGTATACAGGCTCAATAGCCTGCTGTATATTGGCTCACATGGGCCTTTTTCTTTTAAGGGGCAGCCTCAACTGGCTATTGCCTTTTATGTCGAAAGGATGTAAAATAAAATACATAATTTGTCGCAATAATTCGGCGGAAAGCTGAATTGTTATATATAATCATATATGAAGGAGGCAATCATGGGAAAATTTGTGATCAGGGAAGTGAAGTCCGGCATCAAGTTTGACTTGAAGGCAGGGAACGGCGAGGTTATCGCTACGTCTGAGGTTTACAACTCAATGGAGTCCTGCAAGAACGGTGTTGCAAGCGTGCAGAAAAATGCGCCTGTTGCGGCGGTGGAGAATCAGACGGTGGAAGGCTATGCCGTTGAGAAGCATCCCAAGTTTGAGGTTTATAAGGACAAGGCAGGAGAGTTCCGTTTCCGCTTAAAGGCAACCAACGGACAGATTATTGCGGTAGGCGAGGGCTATAAGGCGCTGGCAGGCTGTATGAACGGAATTGAGTCCGTGAAGAAGAATGCGGCGGATTCAACAGTTGTTGTGGAAGAAAACAAAGAAGATTAATAGTGCGTAAGCCAAGACAGTATGAAAGCTTACTGAAAAACCGGGCTAAATCAGCCCGGCTTTTTTTAAGCGTCTTCGCACCTGTCCGCCCAGAAGGAGGGCTATGAGCAGCTTGGCAAGGTCAAAGGGAATGTAGGGCAGCACGCCTGTGGCCAGTGCCCGGGGGAAGGTCAGGGACATCTGAAGGGCCAGCCATACCGTGCCGAACAGGTAGCATACCGCAGTACCCAGCAGCATGCCCAGGAAACAGATCAAAAACCTGCCGTCCCACCTGTCTATGAAAAATCCGCATATCAGCGCCATGAATATGTAACCGATGATGTATCCCCCGGTAGGTCCTAAAAGCTTTTCGGCACCGCCGGTAAAGTTCGTAAATACCGGAACGCCGATAAAGCCCAGAAGAATATAAACGACAACGCTTAAGGTACCGGACTTCATGCCCAGTATGGATACCGCAAGGTAAATTCCGAGAGTACCCAGGGAGATGGGGACAGGGCTGATGAAGGAGATATTCAGGGCAAAGGGACCAAGCAGGCAGATCACTGCCGTCAGCAGCCCGACGGTGGTTAAACGCCGTACACTGAAGAAGGTTTTTACGGTGTCTGACAGATTTTTTGCTGTTTTCATTGTTTGAGCACCTCACTGTGTAATTTAATTGTAATCCTGTGTTTTTGTTGGGTTTACAATCAGCAGTATACACTGCCCAGGGCAGAATGTCAACCATAAATAAAAATGGTTTACAATTGTAGGGGGGAAACAAAAGAACTTATAACAGGAGTAGCGTTATTTAGACAGTGACAGGAGGCGGGCGTGGGAACCCAAGCAGGGCGTCGATGTAAAAACGGCGAGCATTTAAAGCTCGCCGTTTCGGTATTTTGCCACAACGCTCTGAATCCTTTCGTTGGGATTCAGCAGGTCGCTGATAGAGGAATCATGATTCAGGGTGTCGATAATATAAGCGATATATTTACTCATATCGCAGTTGATGTACCATTCTCTTTCCAGCAGCTCGGGAGTCTGATAAATCAGGTTGGTGGTCAGCACCTTGTCTATAATGCCGTTTTCCGCTGCCTGGTCAAACTTGTCCAAACCGTTTGTAAACAGCCCAAAGGTTGAAAAGACAAATATTTTGTTTGCCTTGCGCTCCTTGAGGAGGGCTGCAACCTCCAGAACGCTGTCGCCGGAGGAGATCATATCGTCGATGATAATCATATCCTTGCCCTCTACGCTGGTGCCCAGAAATTCGTGCGCCACGATAGGGTTTCTGCCGTTGACAATACGGGTGTAATCACGGCGCTTGTAAAACATACCCATGTCAAGACCAAGTACGTTTGCCACATAAATTGCGCGGGACATGCCGCCCTCGTCCGGGCTGATTACCATCATGTGCTCGGTATCAATTTTTAAGTCGTTTACATTGCGAAGCAGACCCTTGATAAACTGATAGGCGGGCTGTACGGTTTCAAAGCCGTGCAGAGGAATCGCGTTCTGGACTCTGGGGTCATGGGCGTCAAAGGTAATGATATTATCCACGCCCATTGCAACAAGCTCCTGCAGGGCTAAGGCACAGTCCAGGGATTCCCTTGCGGTTCTTTTGTGCTGGCGGCTCTCGTACAGGTAGGGCATAATTACCGTAATGCGCCTTGCCTTGCCGCCTACGGCAGCAATAATTCTCTTTAAATCCTGATAATGGTCATCAGGGGACATATGGTTTTCGTGGCCGCACAGCGAGTATGTCAGCGAATAGTTGCATACGTCTACCAAAAGATAAAGATCGGTGCCTCGTACGGATTCCAGAATCATTCCCTTTGCTTCTCCGGAGCCGAAGCGGGGTACCTTGGCGTTCAACAGGTAGCTGTTCCTCTGGTAGCCGGAGAAGGCAAGGGAATCCTTGTGCTCGCTTTCTCTCTCTGCCCTCCATCTTACGAGATATTTGTCTACCTTTTCGCCCAGTGATCTACATCCCTCAAGCGCGATCATACCCAGTGAACCTACGGGAATGGTTTCCAGATTTCTTTTTTCTTCGCGGTTTGCCATGAAAGTGTCCTTTCTGCTTTTTGCGTAGTTGTAGGTTGAAATTTTTCGGTTAGGAAATTTTCAATAAGAAAATTTTCAGTTAGGAAGCTTTTTGTATATGCGTATGTCAGGACCAGTAAGCTTACGCAGGGTAAAGCTGCTGGTGATCCTGGAAAAAATTCTGTCCGAATAGCGGTCTCTGAACTCCTCCAGGGTAACATTGGTGGAGATAATGGTTGCCTTTCTGCGCAGATTCCGTTCGTTCAGGCAGACAAAGAGCTGCGAGCTGACAAAGTTATTGGTCACCTCAGTGCCGAGATCGTCAATGATCAAAAGGTCGCAGCCGTATATATCCTCGCAGAAATCATGCTGCTCCTCCTTTAATTTCGCGTCAAAGGCATAGCGGGCAAGCGTGTCAAACAGCCCGGACGCGCTGAAATAAATGACAGAGCATCCCTGCTTGAGCAGCTCGTTTGCAATGCAGCCGGACAAAAAGCTTTTCCCCGTACCTACTGTACCATAAAAAAACAAATTGTGATAGTCCTGTTTGAAGTTTTGTACAAATTTCCGGGAAAAATCTACGGCAGCATTAAAATGTTGTAGATGTTCACCTTGATAATATTTACTGGACAGTGTGGAAAAGTTTTCTTTTTGAATCAGGTTCTGAATATTGGACTGCTCGTACAGAACGGATATTTCCTGCTGGCGGAAGCAGTGGCACTTTTCTTTGAGGCCTTCCGCGTCCGGCAGGGAAACATAACCGGTGTCCCGGCAGTCGGGGCAGGTGTAGACGGGCTCCAGATAATCGGGAGGATAGCCGGCGGCAGCCAGAAGCTCCTTTTGCCGTGCGGCAATTCCCGCAAGCTTTTCGTGAAGATCCTTCAGGGCGGCTTCGTCCCCGTCCAGCATACGCCGGGCGCAGGCAACGGACAGGGTGCTGACGGAATCGGCGAGCTCCCTGTAGCCGGCGACGGAAGAATAGATTTCCTCCCTTCTTGCCTCCAGGACATAGCGGTTGCTGTCCCTGGTTTTCCCGTATCTCTTTATGATGGCTTCATACTGAGAATTGCTGAGTGCCACGGCGTTTCTCCTTAAGGTTTTATGTATTGCTCAATAATGCTTCTTCCAGAGCGTCAAAATCATAGTCGTTCTGAGGGAACTGGTTAAAACGGTTATTGGTCTGTTTGGCGGGCGCAGGGACAGTCTTCCGGCGTTCGCGGTAGATATTGTCCAGCTGAATTATGTCAGACTTCTGATGGACGTTCTGAGTCTTCCAGCTGTTCAGAATGCTTTCCGCATATTCAAACCGACGCTTGTCGGTAGAAAGTACGGTGCGCCGGCATGCTTCCAGGATGATATCCGTGGAGAAGCCGTATTCATTGACCCAGCGGGTAATATACCCCACCTCCGTGCTGGTGGGAGAGCCGTTTTTGCCTAACTCCTTCATCACGGTGTATACGGTTTTGTTGTAGCGGGCGGACGTTTCCCGCGCCTGCTCCGGTGTGGTAATTCCGGCTTCCGCCCATTCCAGCGCAACCTTTTCTATATAATGGAAGCTTTTGTGGCCGTTATCTACGCAATACTGTATCAGATAGTCGATCAAATCATCGGAAAAACAAAGCCTGTCTGAAAAATAAAGGATGGATTTTATTTCCGAAGGGGTGAGGGGCTTTCCGATGTATGCCTCCGCGATGCCTAAAAGCTGCATGGTGTCCTGCCTGCTCTTAAACTCCCGCAGCTGGTCTGCGGAATAGGAGGGCTTTGCATAAGGAGAAGCGCTCTCTGTCGGCGGCTCCGCCGCCGCGGCAGGGACCGGGGCAGGAACAAAGGAGGGGGGAGACTGGGCGCCTGCAGCCGTTCCCGCGGCTGTTTCCGCATCCAGGTCGCGGATGTGAATACCCACAAGCTCCTTGCCCGAGCCGTCAAAGTCCAGGTCGATGAGATGCATCTGCTCCCAGTACTTTAAAGCGCGGATGACATCCTTTTCCGTATGGTTAAACATGTCTGCTATATCGGATACGCTGGTAGACTGATGGGCATTCATTTTGCGCAGCAGGTAAAGATAAATTTTCAGCTGCGCGTCGTTGGCATCCTTCATATAATTGTCAATGAAAAGATTGGGCACAATCGTGGAGTCCACCTGATTATCCTTGTAAATATTCAAACGAGCCATGCGTAACACTTCCCTCTTTGAAAATATGAACCGCCGGGTACGGTTTGGACCGGACAGTAGACAAAGTATAGCACAAGGCCTTTAAAAAAGAAATAGTGAAATTTCCGAAAACTCCGCGCACAATTTTCACAGGGAAAAATGTGGAAATTGTGGACAATGTGGATATTTACGGGCGTATATTTCAATGCGTGTGAAAAAAATACGAAAACAGCCATGATTCCGTGCGGGAGTCCGGGTGAACTTATCCACAGCAAAAGACGGTATTTCCACAAGACAGAGGCGTGAATTTTATGCCCTGCCCTGTGGATAATGTGGATAACTATATGCCAAGTAAATTTTCGCCGATTTTATGCACGTCGCCGGCTCCCATAGTTATCAACAAATCGCCGTTTATGCAATTTTCCAGTAAAAAGTTTTCTATCTCGTCGAAGGTAGAAAAATAGTGGCATTCCCGCCCCAGGTCTTCCAGAGCCAGCTTCAGGTCATTGGAGCTGATGCCCAGGCTGTCGGTTTCCCTGGCGGCAAAAATATCCGCGAGGACCACTCTGTCGGCAAGGGTCAGCGCCTGCGCAAGCTCGCGCATAAAGGTCCTTGTACGGGTGTAGGTATGGGGCTGGAACACACACCAGAGAGTTTTGTGCGGATAATTTGCGGCGGCCTTCAGGGTTGCCGTTATCTCCGTGGGGTGGTGTGCGTAATCGTCAATGACCGTGACTCCGCCCACGGAGCCCTTGTACTCAAAACGGCGGTCCGCTCCGGCAAAGTCATGAAGCGCCTCGCAGGTGACGGAGCCGTCTATGGATAGAAGGTCCGCAAGGGCGGCGGCGGCAATGGCGTTGTAAACATTGTGTTCTCCGGGCAGCCGCAGGGAGATCCGCCTGACGCTCCCACCGGGCCCGTGCAGGGTGAAGCCGGCATTGCCGAGCTCGTCATAGCCGATATCCGTGGGATAGTAGTCGTTCTTTTCGTCGGGACCGTAGGTAAGTACCCGGCAGGCAAGCCCATCGGTAATTTCCCCGGGCCTCTCGATACTGCCATTGATGATCAGGCAGCCGTCCTCGGGCAGAAGCTCGGCGAATTTCCGGAAGGAATGACGGATATCCTCCAGATCCTTAAAAAAATCAAGATGGTCTTCTTCTATATTTAAAATAATGCCGATTTTTGGAAAAAGGCTTAAAAAGCTGTTGGTATATTCACACGCCTCCGTCACGAAGCAGTCGGAGCCTCCGATGCGGAAATTGCCGCCGATGGATTTTAGAATGCCGCCCACGGAGAGCGTGGGGTCCGTTCCTGCGCGAAGCAGAATCTCGCTGATCATGGAGGTAGTGGTGGTCTTGCCGTGGGTGCCGCTGACGGCGATGGGCGTCCTGTAATTTTTCATAAGCTGCCCGAGAAGCTGGCCTCTGGTAAGGCATGGAATATTTTTTTCCTGTACGGCGATATATTCCGGATTGTCGGGACGGATAGCGCTGGTAAAGACAACACAGTCTATATCATCTGTAATATTTTCGCGCCTTTGTCCATAAAATACTTTAATCCCCTTTGATGTAAGCCTGTCGGCGAGGGCGCTGCGGGTATTTTCGGAGCCGGATACCTTAAAGCCCGCATCCGCAAGGATTTCCGCGAGCGCGCTCATGCTGATGCCTCCGATGCCCACAAAGTGAACGGCGGAGGGATGGGTAAAATCGATTTTATACATGAATTACACTTCCTTATTAATTATCCAAATAATATTATCTATATCATTATAAGCAATATATGTAAAAAAAACAAACACAAAATGAAATTTGTTGCGACATGGGCTGACATTTAGGGGCGAAGTATGGGGAAAACGGTCCGGAAATCCGGCATTCCGTGCAATAACGACAAAGGGTTGGGAAGCGTGCAGACAGGCTTTTTGCAAATAGACAAAATAATTAAGGCATATATTGAGAAAAATGTGGATTTTTAACATAAAAGCCTTAAAAATTCAAACTTTTTTGGTAATTTATATTCACATTTGGACAGCGTTGTGGTATAATTCTGGTATCAGAAAATAGCTGAAGGCTAAATAGAGGTGATGATGACATGATTAAAAAGGAAATGATTGCCATGTTGTTGGCAGGAGGGCAGGGCAGCCGTTTGGGAGTGCTTACGTCCAAGGTGGCAAAGCCTGCCGTAGCGTTCGGAGGGAAATACCGCATTATAGATTTTCCTCTCTCTAACTGTATCAATTCAGGGGTGGATACGGTAGGCGTTTTGACACAGTATCAGCCGCTGCGTTTGAACACACATATCGGAATCGGTATTCCATGGGATCTGGACAGGAATATCGGAGGCGTGTCTGTGCTTCCGCCCTATGAGAAAAGCGGGGAGAGCGAGTGGTATACGGGTACTGCGAATGCAATTTACCAGAACCTGGATTACATGGAGGGCTTTAATCCGGACTATGTTTTGATTCTTTCCGGCGACCATATCTATAAGATGGACTATGAGGTAATGCTTGACTTTCATAAGTCCAGCGGCGCGGAGGTAACGATTGCGGTTATGCCCGTGCCCATAGAGGAGGCAAGTCGTTTCGGCATCATGATCACCGATGAGAATAAGCGCATTACCGAGTTTGAGGAGAAGCCGGAGCATCCCAGAAGCAATCTGGCGAGCATGGGCATCTATATTTTCAACTGGAAAACCTTAAAGGAAGCGCTGATTACCATGGCGAATCAGCCTGCGCTGGACTTTGGAAAGCATGTCATCCCTTACTGCCACGACAAGGGAGCGCCGCTGTATGCTTATGAGTTCACAGGCTACTGGAAGGATGTGGGAACCCTGAGCTCTTACTGGGAAGCCAATATGGAGCTGATCGACATTGTTCCCGAGTTTAACCTGTATGAGGAGTACTGGAAAATATATACCAGAAGCGAGATTCAGCCCCCTCAGTACTTTTCGGGCGACAGCGTCGTTGAGCGGAGCATTATCGGCGAGGGCACGGACATATACGGAAAGGTCTACAACTCCGTTATCGGCTGCGGCGTGACGATCGGAAAGGGGACGGTGGTCCGCGATTCCATTATCATGAACCAGACGCAGATAGGAGAGAGCTGCGAGCTGTACAAGGCGATTGTGGCAGAGAACGTGACCATAGGCAATCGTGTCCGGCTGGGCATCGGCGAGGAGGCGCCCAACGATACGGCGCCGCATATCTACAATCACGGAATTGTGACGATAGGCGAGAAGAGCATTATCCCCGACGGCATTACGGTCGGTAAAAATACAGTGATCTTTGGCGAGACCACCGACAAAGACTATGAGAATTCGTATTTTGCAAGTGGCAAATCTTTGATTAAGGCAGGTGAACAGTAGTGAGAGCAATCGGAATCGTTTTAGCAGGCGGCAACAATCGCAGGATGCAGGAGCTGTCACAAAAGAGAGCCATTTGTGCCATGCCTATTGCGGGCAGCTACCGAAGCATCGATTTTACCTTGAGTAATATGTCCAACTCACATATTCAGAAGGTTGCGGTATTTACGCAGTACAACGCAAGGAGCCTCAACGAGCATTTAAGCTCCTCAAAGTGGTGGGATTTTGGGCGTAAGCAGGGAGGTCTGTTTGTATTTACCCCTGTCGTTACCGCGGACAACAGCAACTGGTACAGGGGCACGGCGGATGCGATTTACCAGAATCTGTCGTTTTTGAAAAACAGTCATGAGCCCTATGTGGTCATCGCTTCGGGCGACGGCGTATATAAGCTGGATTTCAATAAGGTATTGGAGTACCACATTGAAAAGAAGGCGGATATTACGGTGGTGTGCAGGGACATGCCTGATACCACGGATGTGTGCCGTTTCGGAACCGTCCGCATGAATGAGGAAAACCGTATCGATGAGATCGAGGAGAAGCCCCTCCAGGCGAAATCCAGCACGGTATCCTGCGGTATTTATGTGCTTCGCCGCCGTCAGCTCATTGAGATGATTGAAAAGTGCGCGGAGGAGGACAGATACGATTTTGTGAGGGATATTCTTGTGCGCTACAAGGACCTGAAGCGTATCTACGGCTACAAGATAAAGGAATACTGGAGAAATATCGCCTCCGTGGAGGATTACTACAGCACCAATATGGATTTCCTCAAGCCGGAGGTAAGGAATTATTTCTTCAAGCAGTATCCTGACATTTATTCAAAGGTGGACGACCTGCCGCCTGCGAAGTACAATCCGGGCGCCTGTGTGCACAACAGCCTTATTTCCAGCGGCTGTATTGTAAACGGTGTTGTGGAAAATTCCGTTATTTTCAAAAAGAGCTATATCGGAAATAACTGCGTAATTAAAAATTCCATAATTTTGAACGACGTATATATCGGCGACAACACATATATTGAGAACTGCATTGTAGAAAGCCGCGATACAATTCGGGCGAATTCACGATATATAGGTGAGGAGGGTAAAATTCGCATTGTGGTAGAACGCAATGAGAGATATACTATTTAGATAAACAACTAAATATTACCGTTCAGTACCCGACATCACTGTAACGCATACTTGGCTGGACTGGTACAACGCTTAGCTAAGGGGGTGTACAAATGCAGATTACGGATATCCGTGTTCGCAGGATTGTGAAGGAAGGCAAAATGAAAGCTGTTGTCTCCGTTACGCTGGATGACGAATTCGTGGTACATGACATCAAGGTGATTGAAGGCGAAAATGGACTGTTCATCGCAATGCCGAGCAAAAAGGCAACCGATGGAGAGTACAGAGACATTGCACATCCTATTAATTCTACTACCAGAGACGCAATGCAGAAGCAGATTCTGGAGGCTTATGAAAACGCATTGACAGAAGAAGGGTAGATGATTATGCCAGAAAAGGGGCGTCGCAAAATAACCGGTTTTCGGTTATGGAGCGAGGCCCTTTTTGCGTATTTGATTTTATGCCAAAATACCGGATTGAATGTTCATTCGTGGGAAAATCTTTTATTGAAAGAATGTGTGGAATCATTTATTATATAGAGTAGCGGTTTTGGGGCGGTGAGAAAAATGTTTACGCAGGGCACAAAGCCGGTATAATGGATACGGCTTATCAGCCATTAAATATAGAAATGGAGACTTACAATGTATATCATAGCAGGACTTGGAAATCCCGGCAGGGAGTATCTCAATACAAGACATAATATCGGCTTTGACGTGATAGACAGGCTGGCGGAGCAGGAGGATATAGACGTTTTGGAATTAAAGCACAGGGCGGTTATCGGCAAGGGAGTCGTCGCCGGTCAGAAGTGCATCTTGGCGAAGCCCCAGACCTTTATGAATCTGAGCGGGGAGAGCGTCAGGGCGCTGATCGATTATTACAAGTCCGATGATAGGTCGGAGCTGATCGTGATATCGGATGATATCAGCCTGGATGTGGGACAGATTCGTGTGCGCAGGAAGGGCAGCGCCGGAGGGCACAACGGGCTGAAGAACATTATCGCCCATCTGGGTCACGACGGCTTTATCCGTGTGAAGATGGGTGTGGGAGAAAAGCCCAAGGGCTGGGATCTGGTGGATTATGTTTTGGGGCGTTTTTCGGCGCCCGAGAGGGAAGCTATGGACCGGGCTGCAGAGCGCGCGGCGGACGCAATACGCATGATTATTGCGCAGGGTGCGGACGCAGCCATGAATGAGTTTAACCGCAAGGTTCAGTAGGGCTTTGGGTGTTTACGCGCAGAGGCGGTACTGGAATAAAATCAGCCTGGAAACGTAAACGCCCCGGAAGAAAGTTTTAGATGAGTGTTTTACAGATGAAACTTTCTTCCCCCCAAGGGGCGTTGAAGTGCAGAGGCGGTACAGGAATAGGAGGCACAGGATGCAGGCATTGCTTTCGCCGTTAAATGAGCTGGCGGAATTTGACCGTTCAAAGGAGATAATCCGTAAGGGGACAGGCACAGTGGCTTTGACGGGCTGTGTGGATTCCCAGAAACTGCATATGATCTATGGTCTGAGCGATGGCTTCCGCATTAAGGTCATCGTTACTTACAATGATTTGAAGGCCAGGGAGATTTTTGAGGAATACAAGTTTTATGACAGAAATGTCATGTTGTATCCGGCAAAGGATCTTATATTTTTCCAGGCGGATATCCATGGAAACCAGCTGGTTGGAGAGCGGGTCAAGACCCTTCGGCGGCTGATGGAGAGGAAACCTGTCACTATTGTCACAACCTATGCGGCGCTGATGGCGCCCCAGGTCATTTGGGACAGGGAGAAGGATATCGTTGACATTAACCGGGGCGGCAGCATTCGTGAGGACAGGCTTGCCGAACGGCTGGTGGCGATGGGATACGAAAAGAATTATCAGGTGGACAGCCCGGGGCAGTTTTCCGTGAGGGGCGGGATTATTGACATTTTTGATCTTACGGAGGAAAATCCTTACCGGATCGAGCTCTGGGGGGATGAGGTGGAGTCTATCCGAAGCTTTGACATTCTGAGCCAGCGTTCCATAGAGAACCTGGAGAGCATATCCGTTTTTCCGGCCACGGAGTTCGTGCTGGAGGAAGAACGCATTCGCATGGGGCTGAAAAAGATAGAGGCGGAGGCGGCGTTCCAGGAGAAGCTGTTCCGGGATTCCTTCCGCACGGAGGAAGCGCACCGGATCAGCCTTCAGGTAAAGGAACTGAAGGAACAGCTTCTGGAATTTAAGAGCAAGGTAAATCTGGAGAGCTACATCCGATATTTTTACGAGGACACGGTGGCGCTGCCGGAGCTTTTAATGAACCTTTCAAGGGCGGGAGCCGCCGGTGGCGCGAGACCGGTGTTCTTTTTGGAGGAGCCTGCCAGGCTGAAGGAACAGGCAGATGCCGTGGAGCTGGAGTTTCGGGAGAGCATGGCACAGCGGGCGGAGAAGGGCTATATTCTGCCGGGGCAGATGAACCTGCTTTACGGCGGGGAGCAGGCGGCTGCAAAGCTGCAGCAATGCAGCGTGGTAACGCTTTCGTCCCTGGACAACAGGGGAGGGTATTTTAAGCCGGGCAGTAAATTCGACCTTGCGGCCCGGAGCGTGGCGCCGTATAACAACAGCTTTGAGGCATTGCTGAAGGATTTGAAGCTGTTTAAGAAAAAGGGCTACAGGGTGCTTTTGCTGTCCGGCTCCCGAACCAGGGCGAAAAGGCTGGCGGAGGATCTTCGTGATCAGGAGCTGGCGGCAGTCTATGTGGAGGACCCCTGGAGGGAGGTTCTGCCGGGGGAGGTCGTAACCTATTACGGGCACGTGAACAGAGGCTTTGAGTATCCGCTGCTTAAGTTTGTGGTGCTGTCCGAGACGGATATTTTCGGGGCGGAAAAGAAAAAGAAGAAAAGAAAAAAGCTCTATGAGGGCAAAAGCATCAAGGACTTTAACGAGCTGAAGGTGGGGGATTATGTGGTCCATGAGAGCCATGGTCTGGGTATCTACAAGGGTATCGAGAAGGTGGAGATGGAGAATGTGGTCAAGGATTATATCAAGATAGAGTATCGGGACGGCGGCGTCCTTTATGTGCTTGCCACAGGTCTGGACGTAATTCAAAAGTATGCCTCCGCCGACGCCAAGCGGCCCAGGCTGAACAAGCTGGGGGGCAAGGAGTGGGAGAAGACCAAGACAAGAGTGCGCACAGCGGTCAGCGCGGTGGCGAAGGATCTGGTGGAGCTGTATGCGGTGCGCCAGCAGAGCCAGGGATATCAGTACGGGCAGGATACGGTGTGGCAGCGGGAGTTTGAGGAAATGTTTCCCTTTGAGGAGACGGAGGACCAGCTTGCGGCGATTGCGGATACCAAGGCGGATATGGAGAGCGGCAGGATTATGGACCGCCTTATTTGCGGCGATGTGGGCTACGGAAAGACGGAAATTGCCATCCGCGCGGCGTTCAAGGCGGTACAGGAGGGCAAACAGGTGGTGTATCTTGTGCCGACCACCATCCTGGCACAGCAGCATTATACTACCTTTGTACAGCGCATGAAGGATTTTCCCGTGAGAGTGGAGCTGGTGAGCCGTTTCAGGACTGCGGGGGAGGTCAGGAAAACCCTGGCGGATCTGCAGAAGGGTACGGTGGACATTGTCATCGGGACCCACAGAGTGCTTTCCGCCGATGTGAAATTCAAGGATCTGGGGCTTCTGATTATCGACGAGGAGCAGCGGTTCGGCGTGGCGCACAAGGAAAAGATCAAGAAGCTGAAGGAGACGGTGGACGTGCTTACCCTGACGGCAACGCCTATCCCCAGGACCCTGCACATGAGTCTTATCGGCATCAGGGACATGAGCGTGCTGGAGGAGGCGCCCGGCGAGAGGCAGCCCGTCCAGACCTTTGTGTGCGAGTATAATGAGGAGCTGGTGAGGGAGGCGATTACCAGAGAACTGGTCCGGGGCGGGCAGGTCTATTATGTTCACAACCGCGTGAACAACATCGCCGACGTGGCGGCGCAGCTCTCGGTGCTGATGCCGGAGGCGACGGTTGCCTACGCTCACGGGCAGATGAAGGAGCAGGAGCTGGAAAAGATCATGTACGATTTCATCAACAGGGAGATCGACGTGCTGGTCTCCACCACCATCATTGAGACAGGGCTGGATATCTCCAACGTGAACACCATGATCATTAATGATTCAGACAACCTGGGTCTTTCGCAGCTTTATCAGCTGCGGGGCCGGGTGGGGCGGTCCAACCGCACGGCCTATGCCTTTCTTATGTATAAGCGGGACAAGATGCTCAAGGAGGTGGCGGAGAAAAGGCTTGCCGCCATCAGGGAGTTCACCGACTTGGGCAGCGGCTTTAAGATCGCCATGCGCGACCTGGAGATCCGGGGCGCGGGAAATCTTCTGGGGGTAAGCCAGCACGGCCATATGGAGTCGGTGGGCTATGATATGTACTGCAAGATGCTGAACGAGGCGGTTCAAAATCTGAAGGGCGTGGCGGTGGAGGAGGACTTTGCCACGGTGATCGATCTGGATGTGGATGCCTTTATCCCGCCCAGCTATATTGTCAACGAGGTGCAGAAGCTGGATATCTACAAACGCATTGCGGGTATTGAGAGCGTGCGGGAGCGGGACGATATGCGAGATGAATTGCTGGACCGCTTCGGGGAAATCCCCAAGTCCGTGGATAACCTGCTGCGGATCGCCCTGATCCGGGTGGCGGCGCACAGGCTGTATTTAACGGAGGTAAAGGGGAAAAACGAGAGGATCGTCTTCACCTTCCGGCAGGATGCGGGAATCAATGCCGCGGAAATCCCCGTATTGCTGAAGCGTATCGGAAACAATTTCGTCTTTACTGCCTACGGCATTCCGTTTTTTACCTATAAGTACAAGAAGACGGGGCTTGTGGAGACGGACGCGGAATTTTTGCTGGGCAAGACGGAGGAGCTTCTCGGCGAGATGGAAACTTTGCTCCTACCGGTACCGGGCGGGGCGTAGAAGTGCAGAGACGGAACTATAAAAACAGTCTCGAGACGGAAATATAAAAACAGTCTCGAAACGAAAACGCCCCGGAAGGAATTTGCAGCTGCGTTTTTTTGCAGATGAAAATGCCTTCCCCTGCAAGGGGCGTAGAAGTGCAGAGACGGAACTATAATAGGGAGATATTACCATGCCTTTCCGAATAGTCAGGAACGATATTACAAAAATGAATACGCAAGTGATCGTCAGCGCGGCGGACTCCGACGTGATTGTGGGTGGCGGCGTGGACAGCGCAGTCTATCATGCGGCGGGTATGGAGGAGCTTCTTGCCGGACGCCGGCAGGCAGGGAGGCTGAAGGAGGGAGAGGTTGCGGTGACATCCGCAGGCAGGCTGTCCTGCAGATATGTTTTTCATGTGTGCAGTCCTGTTTTTGTGGACGGCAGCCGCGGCGAGGAGAGGACGCTGAAGGGCTGCTATGAAAAATGCCTTGCCCTGACGGCGGAAAAGAAATGTGAATCCATAGCGTTTCCGCTGCTTTCTGCGGGCACAAACGGATATCCGGCGGGAGAGGCCCTGGAGGCAGCCGTGGCTGTGTGCCGGGACTTTTTGCAGACACATGATATGGAAATATATCTTGTGGTGTTTGACAAAGAGGCCGCTGCCCTGTCCGGGAGACTGTTTCCCGATGTCAGGGCTTATGTGGACGAGCATTATGTGGAGACGGCTCTTGAGCAGGAGTATGCGGGAAGGCGCGGAAGGGCACTGCTCCGAAGCGCTGTAGACAGGGAAAGCAGCCGGGCAAAGGACTATGAACCGATAGATTGCTATGCGGAAGATGAACAAAATGAGAATGGCAGAGATTATCATGTAACAAATAGGCAGGTAAAGGATAAACGGGAAAAAGCTCATTCAGAAAAAAGAAGCCTTGGGAACAGGCAGGATATCAGAGGAGAAAAGGGAGCCGGGAACCGGATGCCGGAGGCAGCGTTTGCCGCTGCACCTGCTGCCGCTCCGCTTGCCCTGGATGATTTTATCCGGCAAAACGCGGGCTCCTTTGAGGAGTATCTGCAGCAGCTGATCAACCGGAAGGGAATGACAAACGCGGAGGTTTACAAAAAGGCAAATCTTTCAAAGCAGTATTTTTCCAAGGTCATGCACGGGCAGGTAAAGCCCACGAAGGAGAAGCTGCTTTGCATTGCGGTGGCACTGAAGCTCAATCTGGATGAAACTGCGGATTTTCTCAGGCTGGCAGGTTATGCCTTAAGCCCCTGCAGCAAAACGGATCTGGTTTTTGAATATTTTATCGTTCGCCGGAACTTTGATATTTTCAGCATAGATATCGCTTTGTTTGACTGCGGACTGCCAAGCCTTATGGATTGAGAGGCAGCCCTGAAAGACTTTTATTCTGTGGAGCGGGAAGCCGTGGGGCCGGCTCATTCAGTCCTCCATACCACGGTGTCCTCGGCCTTTTTCCGCGGTCTTGCTCCGGGAAATTCGCCCGGATAGCCGAAGGCGACAGCCGCGACAAGCTGTTCTTCGCTGTTGAGCCATTTACATAATTCCGGGTATGCGAAATAGATATCGCCTATCCACAGGCTGCCTATGCCTTTTTCCGTGGCGGTAAGAAGCATGTTTTGTATGGAAGCGCCTATGGATTGAATGTTGCAGATCTCAGAAACGCGTTCTTCGGGGGTTAATCCCGCCAGGATGCTTTTTCCCAATGCATTAAGCACAAATACGATCACGGGCGCGTCCGCCATTATTTCAACCGTATATTTTGCCCCGGCAATATGCTCTCTGCTCTGGGGTAACAAGGCGCTCTCGTTTTCCTCTCTTGAAATCCCCCGGCGAAAGACCTTCAGCATTTCTTCCTTTTCCGCACCCTGTACCACCACGAATTTCCACGGCTGCCTGTTCTTGGAGGAAGGGGCATTCATTCCGCTTTGGATAATTTCAATTACATCCTCTTTTGACAGGGGTGTGTCCAGGAATTTTCTTATGCTTCGCCTATCGTATATTGCAGGTATCATTTTTTCTCGCTTTCGGTGTGAATTAAATTTGACAGTTACTTAAATTATTTATCAGTTAAATATTTTATATAGTATCATAATTTGATTTTTATGTCCAGACATATTTTGGTGGGGAGGGACTGCCGGGCAGGGCGGTATTGAATGTGTGTGTCTAAGCCGTGAGACGGTAAAATAAAAACTTTAAAAGGGTCGCCTGCGGGGCGACCTTTTTTAGCCCAGGCCGCGTTATCATAGACTCATCAGGAACGGCGGAGACAAAGCGGCACGGAGGCGGTTTTGCGGATGGGTTCCCAACGGTTACTGTTATTGGGGTTATTTCAATTAAGAAAGGATGAGTGTTATATGGCAAAGGGATTGACGGAGCTTGTATTTATTTTGGACAGGAGCGGTTCCATGGGAGGTCTGGAGGCGGATACCATTGGCGGCTTTAACTCCATGATGGAGAGGCAGAGAAAGGAAGAAGGGGAGGCGTATGTGTCCACGATTCTCTTTGACAACGTGAGCGAGGTGCTCCACGACCGGGTGCCTCTGGAGAAGGTTCCGCAGATGACGGATAAGGAGTATTATGTGAGGGGCTGCACCGCTTTGCTGGATGCCATAGGAGGCGCTATCCACCATATCGGCAATATCCACAAATACGCCAGAAAGGAGGACAGACCGGAGAAGACATTATTTGTCATCACTACCGACGGTCTGGAAAACGCCAGCCATCTCTACTCTTATGACAAGGTGAAGAAGATGGTGGAGCGGAAGCAGAAGGAATGCGGCTGGGAATTTTTGTTTATCGGCGCGAACATGGATGCCGTTTCGGAATCACAGAAGTTTGGAATCCGCAGTGACAGGGCGGTAAACTATGTGTGTGACGACCAGGGGACCGGGGTGGTGTACGGGGCGGTGAGCAAGGCGGTGTGCGCCATGAGGTCTGCGGCTGCGGGATATGCCGCCTCGGCTTTGGATGACAGCGGCTGGTCGGAGGATATTGCGGAGGATTACAAAAAGCGGGGAAATACGCGTACAGTCCAGTAGAGAGGGCTTACCTTCTCCTACTGGCGCGCCGGGCGTCCGTCAGCTTCTGCTGACATTTTCCCTTGGACGCCCGTGTGCATAAAAAGGGGCTGGCCGGGTAATTCCGGTCAGCCCTTTTGGGGGGTGTCTGTCTATTGCTCCATCTGCCTTCCCAGGAAGCCGGCCGCGGACATCAGGAGCTTCTGCTCCACCTCGCCCATGCGCGCCTTGTTGTCGTTCTGCAGGAGCACCACGCTGCCTATGATATCGCCCTCACACAGGATGGGGGCAATTGCTTCGTGCTGGTAGTCCTCGTTGCCCTCGTCGCATACAGGGATAAAGCTCCTGTCTCCGCGGGTCGCCATAACCG
>CAJTPH010000036.1:0-31633 GCA_910578215.1 uncultured Acetatifactor sp.
ATTTCTGTATTGCTGTATTTGTATTTCACCACACGCCTCGTGGCTCCCTTCCTGCCATCCAGTATCGCCCGCACCATATCCGTATTAAATAAAACTGGCAATACCCTGCCCATATTTCACTGCCTCCTTTTTCTCCGCCCTTCCCAGGCATTTACCCAGACCCACGGAAAATAAAATACGCTCCCTGTGGATTATTTGACACGGTAATCATTCCGTTATTTCAAACCTTAATTTCATCTGTGCCGGATAAAGATCAACCTCCGGTCTGCGCACTCCTGTCCAGCGCTTGCCCCCAGCTTCCCCTACGCATTTCCACCCGGAAGCTTTTAAGCTTGCCCCATTTTCTGTGCTTAGAATATATGTGACAAGCTTTTTATAGCCCATATTTTTTGCTGCACGCCACGTTGCCGAATATAGAAAGCTGCAGGCATTTTTTGTCCCGTCCGTGCAGAGCCGATTGACTTCAAGCGTCCAGCCGTCATCAAAATATCTGCTCACGGGCCTGCCAACAATTGCAACCCCTACGATTTTGCCATCTTCAGCCGCCGCCACACTGAATTTATGTCCTGCAACTGGCCTATGGTGCCTGTGGTGCTGTTCCACGAACGCATTCGCTTCTTTTAGGCTTATTGGCACTAATTCCATCATCTTTTATCCTTTCTGTCATGTTTGCGCTCTTTCATATTCACCTGAAAATCACAACCATGCTCGGGAATGGCGCAGAATTCTTAGATCTCCCAAATTTTAACCGGCCTTTCAGGAACCTAACCTCTACATTCGTTTTGCTGTATATGTATTCATGAAACCACTTTGTATCCGTCCTCGCCGGTACCAGCATTACTGCTATTCCATTTCCTGATTTGCCGTGCAGATAACATTTTTTTACCCAGTATCCGATTTCTCTGCCGTATGGGGGATTGCAGAAAACCCTTTCGCCATCCCAGCTTTGGGAAAGCCCATCAGTCTCTTTTGTGTAATACTTTTCGCATTTGTGGTTATTTTCATTTGCGCAAGGATCTAAGGTAAACCCAAACTCAGCGTTTAATCCGTCATAGAAATCCTGCGGGGTTTCCCATTGATCCGTTTTGCTGCTAAACATTGCATCAGCATTCATCATTCCTTATCCTTTTTATACTATATCCTTTTCGCATTTTTAAGGCTGGGGGCAGCTGTTTATAGCTTTAAGTCTTTTTCGATGCAGCTTTGGATTCGTCCCTGACAATGAAAACAGGCCTTCCGAAATCCCTCCTTACCCAAACTTAAGCTGCCCTGTCTCCTCCTCGCCGATCCTTATGTTCCCGGTGCGCTCCGCCACACACAGCTCCGGCAGGTTTGCCCGGACCAGCGCTGCCGGTACCGGCGGGCATACCGCATTCCCGCACCGCCTCACCTGTTCGCTCCTGGGATAGCTTTTCCAGGAATAATCCCGATCGATTATATAGTCCGCCGGAAAGCCCTGGCAGCCGTACAGCTCTCTCGGCTCCAGCATCCGCAGCCCGATATCTATGATCTGATAATCAACCCCCGCGATTGTCACCAGACCAAACCTGTCCTGTGCTGTTACTGTGTCTAGTGGCTCCTTAATGTCCTGCCCTGTGCCTTGGCCATAATATTTAATCAGAAATGCTCTTACCTCTGCAAAATGCCCATCCCCCGCCGTTATGGTGGGAATCGGATCTTTGATATCCCTGCCGTCACAATGGTTGTTTAACTGGATCAGTGTCGCCGCGCATAAGCTGTTATGGTCGGCGGTTGTCACCGTGGGCAGCAGATTCCTTGGACTCGCCTCATCCCCCTTATATCTGCCGCCATAGTATTTATGCAGGAACGACACCGCCAGCCCATAGCGGTTTGATGCATCCACGGTCATAATCGGTTCCGATATCCGCTGCCCTCTGGCTTCGTTTTGTGATGTCTCGGAGTGGTACTGGATCAGTATAGGCTCCATAAGCAAATGACTTCCAACTGTGGTAATAGTGCCAAGAGGTTTTTGTATATCCCCCGGAGCATTATCATATTTGCACTGGATCACGGTCGGCGCCGCCAGACAATACTTGTTTCTCGCCATAGTTGGTATTGGCTCCCGAATATCCTGCGGCTTTCGCTCCCCTCCATGATTGCACTGGATAATAAATGGCTCCGGGTTATCCAAAACAAATTTCTTTATTCCCCGCGCGATCCGCTCCATGGTCTTTTGCGCCAGCGGTCTAACCGCTCGGATACCATACTTTTCCTTTATATCTTCCGCTGTGTCAAAAATGCTTGGGCAGGGCAGGGAAAAATCTATCTGCGTATATGCCCCTATGTAAGGCTTACGTAAGCCTGCCGCAACTTCCGGGCTGCCTGCCGGTCCATGTGTCGGTTCCGGCCAGACAATCGGCCTGCCATCGCAGCGGGCAATCAGGAAAAACCGCCTGCGCATTGTGGGCGCTCCATAGTCTGCCGCCACCAACTCCTGGTGCTCTACCTGGTACCCCAGCTCCTGCAGCTGACTTACAAACTTCCGGAATGTCACACCCTGCTTTGCCTTTATAGGTCTGTGCCCTCGGTTCAACGGCCCCCAGGCTTTAAACTCCTCCACGTTTTCCAGCATAATCACCCGCGGACGGATAAGCGCCGCCCATCGGAGCGCCACCCAGGCCAGCCCCCTGATTTTTTTGTCCTTTGGCTTCCCGCCCTTGGCCTTACTAAAATGCTTGCAGTCTGGCGAAAACCACGCCAGTGCCACCGGATGACCGCCGCAGGCTTTTACCGGGTCAACGTCCCATACGCTCTCACAGTAATGTTTTGTATTTGGATGGTTAGTCTTATGCATCCGGATGGCTTCCGGATCATGGTTGATTGCTATGTCCACGCTGATTCCGGTTGCCATCTCTATGCCGGTGCTGGCACCGCCGCCTCCGGCAAAATTGTCCACTATCAGCTCCCCGTTTATCATGGCACCATCACCTCCCCGAAGTCCTCAATACTCATCTGCCCTTCCGGTTCAAAGTTCATCCAAAGCACTTCTTTTTTCTTGCTGCAGACCTGCGAATAGCTGACAGCCTCCTCCCGGTACCAGCCTTTTAAGCGGGTATTGTACAGGATGCTGTCATACCCGGACAGCAGCACCGGTCCCCGGTGTGCTATCAGCACGTCCAGCAAATCACTGTGGGCCATATCGTCCATCTCGTGCCGGTACTGCTTCCCGTGCCTGGTACCCAGCATATAAGGCGGGTCTGCGTAGATGAGCACCCTTGGATAGTTAAAACGTTTTATCAGCTCTACCGCTGGTCGATTCTCAATCTGTACGCCCCGTAGCCGTTCGGCGGCCTGCATGATCTTTTCCGGCAGTCTTGTCCAGTCCTGGGATGCATAAGCGCGTTCCCTCCCCTGCACGTCATTTTTCCACCCAACCCGTTCTCCGTTCGTCCGAAAGCCGTGCCCCATATTAAGACGTATGTAAAAATTTACCGCCTTACCCAGGCTGTCATCGGGCGCGGATGTAAATGCATCCTCATACACCTGCCTGGCATACGGCGTCCAGTAAATTTCATGGGCAAGACGCTCGGGGTCCCTTTTAATCCACTCAAACAGGTTTACCACGTCCCGGTCCAGATCGTTGACAGTCTCTATGTGGGAGCGCGGCTTGTTAAACAGCACTGCCCCGCTGCCAAAGTAAGGCTCCAGGTAGCTGTGATGTGCCGGAAATCGACTGATAATCCAACTTGCCAGAGACCACTTGCTTCCCGGATATTTTATAACTGCATTCATTGTATTTACAGAGCCTGCTATAGCGTTGCCCCGGCCGGAGGCTGGCTCCTTTCTTTTTTTACTGTATCCATGCCTCCTGAGGCATGTTTTCTAGCATTCTGTCAAATTCCCTTAATGCTGGATTCATCCCGTGTGTCCACTTGAATCCTTCTGTTTCCTCATTCGCCTTTGTATATAGTTCTTCAATCTGCTTTACCATTTTGAGATATCCTGTGTTTTCATCACGCAGGATATCCAGGGCCGCCTTGATACAGTCATACCTGTGCTGCAGCCCGATGTAAGCCTGGTAAACCCCGAAGCAGCACTGCGCCGCCTCAATCAGCTGGTCTTTTGTGAGTATTTTCATCTTTTTGACAGCTTCCCTATTCGCCAGATTGCTCTCAAAGCTGCTCAAGCCATAATAGTCGTGCTCATACACGTCATAGCCCATTAATTCCTGATCCCTGCACACAGCCGCAAAGAACAGGTCAAAATACTCTGGTAAGTATTCGTTCCTCAAATCCTCCTGCATTTCCTCACATTCCGCACAAAGATCTGAAAACATCACCTTAAATTCATAGGCATCGTCCTCATCCCCGTCAAGGGCGTTAAGGAGAGTGTCATCGTCCCCGTCAATATAATACTGTACGTCATAGCAAGCTTCTGAAATATCATCCAGTGCATCCTTAATGGATAAAAGATTCAGGCCTTTTGCTATCGGTTTTTTATACCTAAGCTGCTTGGCTTTCTCCCGTTTCGTTTCCTCTGTATCAACTATTTTTTTACTGCCCATTTAATATTTCCCCTTCTGTCCCATGGAAAGCTCCCGAAACCTTTTCCGTTTTGTTTTTAGATGCCAATGCCATGGCGTCTTCCCCAACATCATGCGTCTGTTCCTGCTTTTCCTGGCATCTTTTATACGCTTTTTCCTTGTCCAAGCATATCTGTTCCGATAATTCCCTCGATATCCGCTTAAACTGGCCAACCATGTAATCCGTGTAAAAATCCCTTTTCCTGCCTGGCTGTGACAGTACGCTGGCATAATCGTCAAGCATGTTAATAATCAGGAATATGTCCCTGTATGTCGATTTAACTGTATAGTCCGACATGGGATAAGATCCAGTGTTTACAGCCCCTTCTATATTCACTTCCGCTTGGGGAATTGTTTCACAGACCTCTGCAAGAAACTCAAACAGGCCCAGCTGCCCAGGAATCTGCAATTCAGCAGAATTTACTTTGTCTTTGCCCATTTAACATGGCCCTCCCTCTGCCCCATGAAAGGCTCCTGCAGGATACGCCCATTTACCTTTCACATACACATCGTCTGTCGTAAATTCACCCGTAACTAGGTTATGTATCGCCCTGTCATCACCATGGCACACGCATGACTTCACATTCCCGACAAAGGTGTCCAGGCCGCATTTGTTATCCAAAGTAAAACCAAGAATAACCTCATCCTGCTTCAGGGCCGCATATTCCTCCGGATACAGCTCCCGGATACCGGCAAACAGCTTCGGCGTGGAGAAGATGCACATGGCACAGGAACAGCGGTTCCACCCAGCCCGGTAGCATGGATGCGGGTTTGCCTTGTGGCGCTTAAGGACTTCCCAGACGTCTTTTTCCGAGTAATCTATCACCGGCCTCCATTGATGGACGGTCCGGTGGGACTTTTTCTCGGCATTCGTCCGGTGGATCTCCATTTCGTTATACATGGCCCGCCCGGTGCTTTCCCCCCGGCGCTCCCCGGATACCACCAACACCTTCACATCCTCTTTTGTCTTGTCAAGGTTCGATGTCACGCTGTCCTGGACTGCTGCCTTCAGGCTCCCGCTGCACCATCTTCCCTGGTGCGTTCCTCCTTTTGCAGGAAACTTGAATCTCTTTCCACCAAGTTCCCCAAGCTGCTCCAGCCTGTCCAGGTTGCTGATGACGGAATCCGCCACCGCTATCTTCAGATAGGCGGAACACCACCGGCGGCTCAGGTCGCCGCTCTTTGCAGGAAACTTCATCCGGTATCCATACTGCTTCAGTGCTTCCTCCATATCCTCCGTGCATCTCTCTTTCAGCTCCAGGCACTTTAGATAATTCTGCGATAACCTGCACTGCATTACTTCCCCAGTTTCAGGGTCAATCCACTCAATCGGTTCGGATGCACCGATACGGTACAATTCCCCGAAGAATCCATTTACCCGGTAGGAAACCCTCAGCGTTACTTCCTCCGCATCCGCAAAG
Source organism: uncultured Acetatifactor sp. (assembly GCA_910578215.1). Classification (GTDB taxonomy): domain Bacteria; phylum Bacillota; class Clostridia; order Lachnospirales; family Lachnospiraceae; genus Acetatifactor. The sequence goes on from CAJTPH010000036.1 coordinate 5,965, forward strand.
CTCTTTACATAGTTCTGAGTGCACCGCCAGTCCATGCGCCTAGATGGATGCCCGCCGTCAATGTCATGGTGCCACAGCTCGATTTTCTCCTTCGGTACCCCCATTTCCAGGAGCTTGTAATAGCAGGCCGTGCTGTCTTTGCCTCCAGAAAACAGGACAATTACCAGGTCATAATCTTCCAGGGGAAACAGCTTATCCAGGTATATTTTTTCAAAGTGGCTGCTGCCCTTCCTGCCTAGCACCCGTGGCCTAATGCATTTTCCCATGCCATAAACAGGAGCATCAGGTTTCCCAAGGTTTACCGGTGTTAGCACGGAGCAGTCCGAATCCTTTATAAAATCTGGCTCAATAAAGCTCAATTGCCCCAAACTGCTTTCAAAAATCTCCATTTTTTCACAAGGAACCCGGCGCGCCTTTTTCCCGGGAAGGTTCCGGCTCCTTTCTGATTTTTTTATTGTTGCGTCTTAATGTTCATCAGCGCTTCTGTTTTCATCTTCGCTCCACTCCGCATCCGGCCCCTCACCATATTCCTCGGCGCATTTTTTACTATCCGGGTACAGGAACATACAAGCCCCTTCTGTGATTGCACATCCGTAACCGTGCCATTCATCTGTATTATAAGCCGCCGCACATCTGCCTGCTGCCATGCCTTAATCCTCCTTTTCCTCCGATTTATCCGCATTGCTTATTCTTTACAGCTTTCCATTTTGCAATCATGAAGATCACATTGTGTGCAATTCGGATATTGACAATTCATTACCCATCACCTCTCCTAAATTCTTCCGCAAATCTATTTATTACAGGACACCATGAGATCAAAATGTTCTGGCAGAATAACAGCATCTGCTCGTCACCCTTATCATAATATTCCTTAGATAGCTCCCCCATCTTTCGGTTATATGCAGCCATATCATGATCTGACAAAAAATCCTTATACATTGCCCAAATCGTATTCTGGATATGCGATATTTCCTTATGCCTTTCCTCTATTTTTTCCTGCATGATAATCTCCACGTAACTGATATTTTAACGCCGTAACTCCATGTAACCTTTTTATGTAACTTGTGGAAATACTGTATTTATGCGCATGTAACCACTGTACCTATTATTTGCGAGCATATGCAAAAAATTAATGATTAATATAAAAACATATATACTTTTACACTCATATATATAAATACATTTTGTAGAGTTACAATGGTTATAGTGGTTACATCATTCAAATGGAAGCTCCATTTGCTCATCTATTTTGATAAATCCGTTTTCATCTGCCTCCTGTTCTAAAACCTGTTCAATTTTCAGCCACACGCATTTACAAACAGTGCCGTTTATCCGTGTAGGTTTTGTGTTTGCACCATTTGAGTGAGATATTATCTTTTCCTTATTCGCCCATGACAGAAACGATTTCTTTGAAAAGCCGCCAGTCTTGCACAATTCTTCTAAAGCCTGAGGATAAAACACGGCATACCCGTCTTTAAACGTTCCCCACTTCTCGCAGGCAGTATCATCGTCAAACCGCGTACAATTCATGGCAACCTTGTCCATTATGTACCGATAGCACCGCTCATTGTCAGACAGCTCATTCCGGTCAATAAGCACCTTTTTCGCTTCGTCTATAGAAATATACTGCCCGTCCTTAAATAACGTGTCTGTGGCGATTTTATCGGCCGTCAGGATGATGGAAAGCGATATGCTCTGCTTCTGCATCTTCTCATCGTCGAAAAGCTGCCGTTGGAAGTCTTTCTGAATCTCCCGGATTGCTTCTACACCCATGGCCTTGATGACTTCCACAAAATCCTTTCCGGCAAAGCCATAGTGGTTCTTAATAATGTCTAGCGTCAGCTGTACGTCTTCATATATGTCTTCGCTGCTTTCAACCTCCAAGACACGGTTTATCGCACCGCCCTGGGTGACATATGATGTCAGCGGCTTCTCCCCATTTGTGAGAAATACATTGTTCCAGTGGCTTTCCGTGTTTATTCCAAGATCTTTGTTGGAACGTGTTTTCCCCTTGCCGGAGCATAAGTCATAGACTATTCCCTCAAAATCCTCCTGGTACTTTTTGTTTCTCTGACTTGTGTCATCAAGTATCAACGGCAAATTATTCAGCATATTTGCTTTCGCTTCCAATCCTACATCAGTGTTTCTAAAATTTCCTAAATAGGCCTTTTCAGAAGGATCCGCCCAGACTGAAGCTGCCAACATCAGAGTAACTGATTTACCTTTCCCACTCTCTCCCCACAAATCAACAAAGAACGGAAGCGCACCGATTACCTTTAAAAGAACACTGGCCAGTGAGGCAGCCAACATTATCTTGATTTCAAAGCGTCCTGTCTTCCGAAGAATCCTGACGTGCTCATACCACTTATCCCGGTTCCCATGCTCCCCGATGCTTTCAAACAGCTGCCGAAACCGGCTGTCTCCGTCAAAGGTGATTTCCGTATCGTAGGGGAGAAATTCTTTCTTTATCCACCCAAGTTTAGAACTGGAATACTGCACCGCTATTTGTCCCGTATTGCGGTTTTCAACGTCTGACAGGTATCTGACCAACAGCTTCGCGTTTTCGCTCGTTACAGCCACTCCACGGCCTGACAGGGCTACTATCTTACTGGCAGAAGTTATCATGGTTTTGGGGACAATAATTTCTTCCCACCGTCCATTGCGTTTAAATGCCAGCTTTATTTGTTCCTCGCCCGTTTCAAGGTTCTTCAGCCGCTCTATCGGCAGAATCGGGTGGTAACAGGCTATCTGCTCTACCTGGGACATATTCTGCGCGTATACGCCGCTTTCTCCGGCAAGCCACGAGCCGCAGTACATGTTTTCATATGGCCCCTCGAAATCGGTATAATTGTTCATGCCGGCGGTCTGTTGCTGTTTCTTGCGCTGCCTGGTTTCCCGGTCAACACGTTTGTAAGCTTTCACCATTTGGTCGAATTTCCCTTTTACCCCCAGTTCTGCAGCACGGTCCTGCAATGATAAAAGCAGCCTAGCCTTATATATCTCATCCTCCTGGTTAAAAACTTCGTCAAATACTTTCTCCGAAAGGATTGTCTGTTTGGTTAATTCATTTAATGGCTTCATAACATTCCTCCGGGTCATTTAATATTTCCCATAGATATTCCTGGTACTGCAATGCGTTGTAGGTATCTGCCCATGCTTCAGAAAGCGGCTGCAGCCTGTCAAGCCATTTGCGGTATACGTCCATCAGAAGATAGTTCAGCTCCCGTTTCCGCTTCAGCTTTTCCTCTGTTTTCCGTTTCATTTCCCGCTTTTTCTGTGCTTGGTAGATTTTCAGCCTTGCGGAGAAACTATTTTCATAGTCTCCCCCAAGTGATGCATATGCTTCTTTGAAAGAGATTCCATCCATAAGCTGAACAAATGTAAATATGTCCCCATGAGCAGCACATCCGAAGCAATGAAAGTCTTTCTTATATATCTTCATGCTCGCCGTCTTTTCCTTATGGAACGGGCAGCATATAAACCCTGCCCTGTTCGGCTGCGGCAGTCCGTACCGCTCCAGAATATCTTTCATGGAATAAAGGTCTTTTATTTCTTCCTTAGTCATACAAACCACCAAGAATATCAATGATTTTCTGTCCCGTCTCTTCTTTCTGACAGAAAACAAAACTAACATTGTAACGGTCTCTGATTGTGCAGAGGGACTTGTAAAGCTGATTCCCATCCACTGCCTTAGCTGATATTACGTCTTTTACACGCTTACCATTGACTGTTTTCCAACGGACTTCATGTTTTCGTGGGTTTTGGTAGAAATAAAACATCTTCCATTGTTTTTATGTCCTCGCCATGCTCTACCAAAATAACCAGCTTTATACCGCTTTCTTTCGCCCTTAAAAGCTCTTTTTTGAATGTTTCGTGGTGTTTACTGCATACATCACTTATAAGCTCTTGAAGCGAAAATTTCGTGTCTATACAAACGCTCTGGTCGGTGGGTAGGGTATAATCCCCTACCCAAAGCTTCGTTCTCTTAACCACTATTCCATGCTGTTCAAAATACTCATGTTTTAGCTTATGTTTTCCTATCTGCTGTCTGGTATCTTCTAGGATTATCATTCAAATACCTCCATTTATAACCGCCAGAAAGGTTTCTAACGCCCCGACAACAAGCACTAATATTTTTAGCTCCTGTTTCCCTTGCGGCTTCTTTCAGAGAAGAATAAACCCTTATTTCATTGCCAAATTCATCCATCTGGACTACTGCATGAAACATTTTTGCGTGTGCCTTTCTTCCCCTTATCTTTTTATATTTTTCACTCTTTTCGTAGCTCCAATAATATCCTCCACAGCTCAACCGCGTTCCACGACAACACTCATTTATGTGCGGCTCTATTCCTAATTCTATTGACGCTTGAAGTGCATTAGAGTAACTACCAATATACAACAGCGTTTTCTTGTCATACTGATGAACTGGGATAGCAACGGGAGATTTCTCTCCACTCATTCCATACATTGGGTTTCTCTCCCCGCTCCTTGCATTGCTGATTGATATGTTATACCCATATTCCTCAAGATATGACTTTCTCTTTTCTGTTTCTTCTGCTTCTAACTCAAAAGCTCTCTTTTTGGACAATCCGCTATGTAAAATCAAATGCTGAATATTATCCCACCCGAATTTCTGTATATCCTTGTACATACGTTCGTTATACTTGTAATTACTTCCTTTTCTCGCCCATCTCTTTTCTGCTGATTTTGTCATACCAACATACTGCTTTCCATTAGGGAAAATGTGGACATATACCAAATATTCATTTTTAGGCATTTTTTTCACCGTCCTTTCGCAAATTTTCAAAAGCACAATTTGTAAGATTTATCAGTTCGTTTAATACATCGCCCGAAATATCTTCAAGCAAGGTAAACGCCCATTCAAAATCTTCTGCCGAAAACTCTTTTTGACGGTAAATCGCCGCAAATAAAGTAGTCTGCAAACTGTTGACTTGCTCCATTGTGTACCGCAATTCCTCAATCTTAAAAGTCATTTCTCTTTGTGACATAATATGTACCTCCTACTTTATACGTGCGTATTGCACGTAGATTATATTTCTATAATAGCGTACAATTTGCACGTAGTCAAGTATATTTTATGGAGGTTTGTACCATGTTCAACAAAAGGCTTCGTGAAATGCGCATGAAACGGGGATTCACTCAACAAAACATGGCTGATTCTATCAACGTAGCGTTGCGGTCTTATCAATGTTATGAAACAGGAACTCGCAATCCGTCATTTGATTTGCTGATACAGATAGCAGACACCTTAAACACCTCTACGGATTATCTTCTCGGCCGGGATGATTATTTGAAATCCCTCGGAGTTTCCTTTGATGAATGTTAAATAAATCTTCAAGGTTATCCCAAATTTCAAAATCCCCCGTCCTGCTCCCTTGTTCTATATTCTGATAGTATCTAAGGCTTATCCCTAAACTGTCCGCCACTTGCTGTTGTGTCATGTTGGCGGCTTTTCTTGCGTTCTTTAAACTCTCTCTCATGATTCACACCTCCTAGTTAAACGGCAATTCTTCATCTATACCATCTGGTATATTCATAAACCCGTCACTTCCCGGCGTTCCATAGTTCGACATACCGTCGCCCTGCTTGTACTCCTTATATGCCTTTGTTTCGCTCATATCAGGAATGGCAGCATCCGCAACCTTGTCAAGCGATACAAACCACCGCAGGACACGCTTTTTCTTTTCCTCGCCGTTGTAGTAGTCCATCTGCTCCCCGAACACACCGCCAATTTTCTTGCCCTTGAAGCACTGGCAGAACTTATCACCCCACTGTACAGAGAATCCGGCGTTGGAATGCTCTACGCACGTTGTAAAGGTCTTAAAATTCCTTGTGCATTTCCCATCTGCATCCTCTGTCAGTATGTACTGCGTTGCTTGGTTAGGCCATTTCTTATCAGGGCGGATGTCGTTCTGGAACTGCTCCATGAAATATCCTGGCTGCTTATCGTCCTCCGCAAAGTCAAACAGAACAACAATCATATCCTTGCCGGTTTTCGACTTCGTTTCGTTGACCTGCTTAATTACCATTCTGTGTCCTGCCAGTTCCACAGGGGTAAATTCTCCCCCGGCCTGCGTCTCGTCATATGCGTTAGGCTTCTGCATTTTCGTAGTCCTCCTTTAATATTTCATTCCTCACTGTTGACGCAAAATTAATTACTCTCTGCAATTCCGCGCTTACTAAATCAAGCGGACAAACCACATCATCATCAGTGGAATTATGCAGAACTAAATCCACAGTTCCCTTAATGACATTTAACCGCTCATCTAGTTGATTCAATGTCTGAATTGCCTTATTTTCTTTCATATGCTGACTAATCCTCCTTGTAATAATCCCTGATTGCCTTTTCCACCAAAAGCAAGTCATTGTCGATTGTCAGAGTTTCAAACATTCCAATGGGAGATTTACTCACCGCCCCGTCCGATGCCTGCGTCACAAATAAATGCTTGCCAGATTCTTCGATGCACCGCAGGACGATGGTAAACATTCCTTCCAGGCACACCTTTTCATCAATCAGCTTGCCGATGGTCTTAGGCTTCACGTCTCCGAAGTCGTTCTTGTCCTCATGCATCATCACATAGACAATCTTGTCAGCCGGGAGCTGATTTGTGATACAGTTAATAAGATTCCAAAAACTGTCACCTATTTTGTTGTAAAGAGTAAATACTCCATTGCCATTCCCGGCGTTTGAGTGACCACGCATAAACATATTTGTAATAAGATACCCGGCATCATCAATGACAATATTGTGTGCCTTAGAACCTCCCAAACACTTTAAAACGGTTTCATAATCGTCCGTCTTCCAGCCGTCCACCTTGCCCTTAAAAGGCAACGGCTTATTAATAACCCTGATAAGGTTCCAGTCAGGATTGCCCGAACAGTTCCGCAGGCTTGTGCTTTTTCCGGAACCCGACTTCCCAATAATTAATACTGGCATCGCCATATTTCCCTAATCCTCCAATCTCTTAATATTCCCAATGACCGTAGGCAAAATGTCCTAAATACCGCCCACAACCCTTACAATATAAACTCCATTCAACCGGAGTAAGAGTTCCTGCAATATCTTCTTTTTCAACGTTTCTTTCCTCTGTTTCTGTGCAGCCACAGTCACAGTCCAGTGGTAAAATATCCATGTCCCCAATCTCCTAATTCAGCAGGACAGCTTCTTTCCAAAATCCAGCAGTTCCAGATTTATCGCGCTTATTCTTTGCCACAAACGCTTTATATCCGCTTTCCCCATATCTAGATCTCTTTAAATCCCTGTCCTTGATTATCCTTTTAATCATATTTTCCGATTTATCAATCTGATAATAATAGCGGTCGTACTTGTCCTTTTCCTCGCGGTATTCCTTTACAAATGAGCCGATATTGTACCGATATTTTAAATATCTTTTCCCTTGGTGATCGCTTATCCTTATAGAGTTGCATACACCATAATCCAGCTTAAGATATATGCTGTTTGTGGTGTATGCATTGCACCTCTGGACAGTAAACCCTTCTGCAATCAGCCGCTTTGCTATGGAATCCGCAAGGTTGTCCAGTTCATTCTTCATGCTCCATCACCTTAAACCCCAAAAACTTCCCGCAGTCCTCCCGGCTGATACTGTATTTCTCACCATTTACATAATCTGCAAACAGTTCAACCCTAACAGACGTAGCCAGCATTTTCTTGTATTCCTCAACCGAAATAGTAATAGTCTTTTCTTCCATGTCCCTATCCTCCTATGATTTTTATAATTCCTCTCCAACTGTCACAAACGGCAGTCCGAATATCCATTCAGTTCACCGAATAGATAAATGCTCTCCCCGCTCTTTTAATACGGCAAAAGGTAATTTTTTCCCTGATTCTAATGCTTCCCTAATTTTTGCGTTGTCAGGAACCATTTTCATGTAATTTTTAGTGATTTTCACACCCTCAATGATTTCCATAGGCTTAATACCGCTATTTTTTTGTATTCCAAAACTAAACAAATCCGTCTTGAATTTCAGCTTTCCAGTGGCTTTCATGCTTTCATACAAGTGCTGTTTAAGCCGCTTCTCATTGTTCGCAAGCGTCTCCATCCTTTTCTGCATCCGTCCGACTTCTGCCGCATACTTCTCTGATTCCGCCCGGAGTTCCTTGATGATTCTGGCATAGTTGTCAGCCTTAATCTCAAACTCCCCCTCAATTCCATCCAAGGTATCCGCAAATGCCTGCGGGTCAAGGTTCCCCTCGTCCTCCAGCATTTCCAACAAACAGAGATAATCCCCCGTGATCTCATACAATGTGCTCATCTTCCCTAGCCTCTCTTTCTGTTTCCTCATAAGCCTGCATTTCCCTTTTAAGCCTGGCCTTGCTGGGCACCCGGTATTCCTGCTCGTCCCACCACCAATCAGTTACCATGATGTTATCAACTTTCTCCATAATCACACCCTCATGACCATCTGGCCATCCTTTTGCTGTCTTAACCGTTCCTGCAGCATCTGATTAATGCTTTTTCTAATGCCAAGCTTGCGCTCCTCAAAGCGTTCCGACGCTTCCCTTCGGCAATCAAAACACACTCCGCTCTCCAATTCTCCAGGATCGCACATCCCTCCGCAGGCATGACACTCATACATTCTCATAACACACCATCCTTTTACTAAATAACTGATAAAATTCCACATCCTCATAGACAAAATGATACCTGTAATACCCGCTCCGTTTTCCGTCAAAGATTAATTTTTTCCCAAGAAAATCTGCCAATATCTCAATGCCTTCTATTAAAAAAACTTCAGCATCATCGTCCGAAATAACCTCTACCTGGCTGCCAAAATGAGCAAGCGCCATAATTTCTTTGCGCTTGCTAACTTGAGCGTCCACCCAATTTTTAAGCGCAATCTTATCAATCTCAACATCACAAACCACATTTCCCATTGCTTTTTCCTTTCTACGCTGGTATAATCAGCGTGTATATGTTTGTTTTAGGCCCTTTGCTTTGGATGGCAGGGCCTATTTTATTTCTTCCAAGGCTTGCATCTGTACAGAAGATACAGCGAGCAGCCTCCTGCTACCAGCCCCGGTATTAGCGCGCATTCGCTGTCCGCTGCCGAAACCGACAAGATGAACAGCACGAACGCTATGCCATCAATTATTTTCGTTTTTCACGCCCCCCCTTTCTTACAATGTCATCAGCTTCTCTTTTTCCTCCGGCGTGGCCTTCAGGACCTCAAACAGAACGAGCAGCTCCCCAAAGCTGAAGGGATCTGATTTTTTGTTTTTTTCATATGTTTTGGGGTTCAGCCTGGAAGAAACCGCCCCCTGGGAAATGCCAAGCATTGCCCCAAGATCTTCCTGGGTCATTCCAATGGAATGCATCCTGCCAGAGATCCACTCGATCAGGGCTTTAATTTTATATCTCTTTTTCTGATCCCGGCCCAACGCCTCCTTCGGCATCCGTGTCACCTCCCTTCTTTATGTGTTTTTCCATAATTGGTGTAAGAACAGGGTCAGTGCGGACTATCTTTACAACTCCATCCCTGATCTCGCATAATGTCCTGATTGTCTGCCTTATCATGTCTGCCACCCCCTACTCAGGACTCCCGCCATGCACAGGACAATCACAAATGCCAGCGCGAAGCCCAAGACCCCTGCAATGATCGCCGCCGCATAATTCAGCAGCATTCAGAGCCGTTCGTTTGTGACTGACTCCCGGTCCTTCTTCGCGGACCGTAAAATAATTTCTTCCATAAATTTCCTCATTGTTCCCTTGCTGGTACAGAAATTTGTGTGATTTACTAATTCTATAGCCAGTAAGTATGGTTTATTGGTTACCGTTCTGGCTGGTGTAGCTGCACCGCTGGGGCGTTTTTATTGCCTTTTTCCTGATTATCTCCTATACTGTAAGTACAGGCTCTGCCAAGCCGAGTACATAGAAAGGGGAACTCATAATGCAAAGGCAACCCGTATCTTCCAGCCGAATCAGCTCTGTCGGCTGGGAAAATGACACTATGGAAGTCGGATTTCCAGACGGTGCCGTGTACCAATACTACAATGTGAGCCGACCTGAATATGAAGCTTTCATGAACTCACCTTCCCTTGGTTCAGAACTGTCTCGTCTGGACAAAGTCCACAGGTATCGCAGAATTCGTTAGCAGATTTCTTTTTGCGGTATTGACAGAACTGTCTCTATGACTGCCGTCCGCTCTGCAGTAATTATTATCGCAGTGTGTGGATGGCAGTTCTCTTTCAGGTATTCTGCCAAAGGCTTTGTCAATTGACTCAGCCTGTCTGCATCTAACGCTTTTTTCACTCCCTCACCTCCCTTATGTCAACAGCTACTCCAAGAAAAATTCAATCGGCTTGTTGTTCCCGCCTTCATCTGCTATAATCTTTCTATCAGCACTGCCATGCTGAAGTAAAAGCGAAAGAGGGAATTTTAAATGAAAACTTGTTTTATAGTCTGTCCAATCGGCAACGAAGGCAGCGATGTCCGCAAACGTTCTGACACATTGTTCAAGCATGTTATTGCACCTGTTTGTCAGGAGTGCTCGTTTGAGCCAATTCGCATTGATAAAGAGAATACAAATGGCTCTCTTACAGACGAAATTATTTCTCATATCCAATTCGATGATTTAGTTATTGCAGATATAACCGACTTGAACCCAAATGCATTCTATGAAATTGGCTATCGGGCAGCCCTAAAAAGACCTGCTATTCATCTTATGTCAAAGAACACCAATATTCCCTTCGATATATCTTCTATCCGCACGTTCATGTATGACTTATCTGATTTGGATTCAGTGGAAGAAGTAAAATTTCGATTGGTTCAAACTATTCAAAGTATCAATTATTCCGCAAAGAAACCCTCTATCAACACTGAAATTTCCAGTGTTGATAACTCTAATGCGCAAATACTACAAGAACTCTATAAAGTACAAGATAGCATAAACAAATTAACAACCTCTATTGAAGCCAACAATTCAACAGCATTATCAGTTTTAGCTGATAAACTGGCAAATGCGAATACTAAGACTCCGGAAACTGTTATGATCGAATCCCTGATTCCTCTATTAACTAATCATCCGGATAAGTTACAAATGCTTATAGAACTCTCAAAACAGATTCCGTCTACATAATACTTTCTTTAGCATTCGCGAAAAGCGTGTTCAAAAACGCAACGATGGTATCTGTCTTCACATTAGGAGAAACATTTTCTAAAGATATTTCTACTGAAAATGTTTCTCCACTCTCCTCAAAACTCAGCGACTTCTTGACTGTCCTTGTGGTTTTTTCTATCGTTTGCTTCACCTCCTCTCAATCGCATTAACGCGACTTACTGATTAAAAAAAATATCTATGGCTTCTTCCTTTGTGAGAGGTATGCACGTAATCATTTTGTGAATATCTCCAACAGTGAAACCATTGCCTCCATTTTTCATCTTTCTGTAAAAGGTTGTGCGGTTCATCCCCATAGCATCAGCAACGCATTCTTGCGTATTCTCCTTTTCTACAATCTTACCCTTAAGTCTCTGAACATTCACGACCAATTATATCACCTCCTATGAGTTGCATTAATGCGACTTGCTGATTATATGATACAACAGCTTGTTTCATGTGTCAATCTTAAAAATCGCATTTCTGCAAAATTATATGTTGCATTTTTGCATCATATATGATATATTTTTAATTATTAGGAGGTGAAAAAATGTCAGTTACTGGAAAGAGAATGCAAGAAAGGCGTAAACAATTAGGAATAAATGCTGATGTATTGGCTGAACATTTAGGAGTTTCTAGGTCTACCATATTTAGATATGAAAATGGAGATATAGAAAAAGTTCCAGCGAATCTTCTTTCTGATATAGCTAAATTTTTACATACATCTGAAAGATATTTGATGGGATGGGAAGACGACCCTGAATCCATATCTTCCACGTCTTCTCCTCTTATCTTGGATTATTACGAAATGCTAAATGATATAGGCAAGCATGAAGCCACAAAAAGGGTTATGGAGCTGACTGAGGTGCCACGGTATATGAAAGAAGATACAGATTACCTTGCCGTTCAGGCCGCACACAATGATGCTGAAATTACTGATGAAGAATTAGAAAAAATGGAAAGGGATTCCGCTTTGATAGTGGAAATGGCGAAGAAAAAGAAACAATAAAGGTGATAAGGGGAATGAATCTATACGAACAGTGGTTGCAGAAAGCTGACGATATCGGATTGAGCGTTGCAGAAAACGTCCCATTTGAATCTCAGGCAAAGGGACTTATCTGTGGTGACTGCATCGGATTGAATCAGAATATAGAAACAACAGCAGAAAAAGCTTGCGTTCTTGCCGAAGAGGTCATACATAGCCAGGTTAATGTTGGAAATATATGCGACTTAAGAGTTTCTGGAAATTCCAGGCAAGAACGCAAAACAAGGAAAATATTACGCCATCATTTGGCTGATTTGAAAACCATAGTCTCCCTTATGAAAAGCGGATGCAAGGAAGTAAACGAAATCGCCGAAAAGATGGGAATAACAGAAGATCTTTTATCGGAAGCGATATCAGGTTATAAAGAGGAATATGGGATTTCAATTCCGTTCGGGGATGATGTACTCTACTTTGAACCAACCATAGTATTAAAAAGCCAACTTAGAGGATAAAACTCCAGTGGCGCTTTTATATATTTCAAATGAAAAAGGGAAATCATATGGGACTAAGAGATATTCTAAATGCATCAAAAATAAAAGCGGAGAACGATAACCTAAAATCATTAATGACACCAGAGTTGCAAGAAGCTTCCAATTTGCTTGAAAAGATTAATGAACTGAGCAATCGGCTCAACAAACTGGATGCTCAGATACATGAAAAAGAAAAAGATTTAAACGGATTGGAATTGAAGATTGCTTCTAGGAAAAATCAATTGATTATTTTTGATGATGATATTTTAGTTCAGGAATTTGGCTTGCATTCTCCGAGATATAGCTATAATACATCTGACGAGTATAAAGAGCAGCTAAAGGATGTGCGCGAGCAGCAAAAAACATGTCTTAAAAACGGAAATGCAGCAACCGGAAACACAAATTTTATGTACAACAACAGTAAATCCCAGGGAAATAAAATGGTAAAAGATATGCAAAAGTTGCTATTGCGCGCTTTTAACAGCGAATGCGATGAAACTATTGCGAATGTAAAATTTAATAATTTCGATATGTCATTAAAGAAAATTACTTCATCTTGTGAAGCCATATCCAAATTAGGGAAAATGCTTTCCATTAGTATCACGCCAGCATATTTTAACTTGAAAAAGAAAGAACTGACCCTAGCATTGGAATATCAAATAAAGAAGCAAGAGGAAAAGGAACTGTTAAAGGCTGCCAGGGCAGAACAGCGAGAACAAGCAAAAGCTCAAAAGGAAATTGAGGAACAGCGTAAAAAGATTGAAAAGGAACAAAAGCATTACCAATCAGCATATGAAAAATTGAAATCCCAGCTGGCGCTTAACCCTGATGATAAAGACCTATTGGACAAAAAAGCCGAATTAGAGGATAAGCTTTCAGACATTGATAAAGCTCTCATAGACATCGACTATAGGCAAGCTAATATGAAAGCTGGATATGTCTATGTCATTTCAAACATAGGCGCTTTTGGGGAAAATGTATATAAAATCGGAATGACAAGACGTCTCGACCCACAGGATCGCATTGACGAATTAGGAGATGCATCTGTTCCCTTTAATTTTGATGTTCATGCCATGATTTTTTCTGATGATGCACCAGCGCTTGAAAGCGCTCTTCATCGCGCATTTGAAGACAAAAAGGTAAATATGGTAAACCAAAGACGTGAATTTTTTAATGTATCCTTGGAAGAAATCAAGAAAGTAATCAAGGAGAACTTTGACAAGACTGTTGAATTTGTTGATGTTCCAGACGCTGAACAATATAGGATAAGTCAGAAAATCAAAGGGATATGATGAATGAAATGATTGGAAGCGCTGATTGAACCGCTGCGGCGTTTTAATAAAAAATCTAATGAAAAGAGGGAATTCATTATGGCAAACGCAAAAAACAGAGTTATAGCAGGGGATTACGCTGGCAAACAAGTATTAGGTGGCGGAATTGCTCAAGCTGGAATTTCTCTAGGATTTATTAAGCAATTATATTTAAACAAAATGACCGTCGAAAGTTACGAACTTATTACCGATGAGCATCGAAAAAGTGCTACATCTGGGGTTGCTCGTGGATTGGTAGGTGGCGCTTTATTGGGACCGGTTGGTATGTTGGCAGGTGGTTTATCAGCTAAAAACAAAGGAATATACCATGTAGCCATTCAATTTAAAGACGGAAAACGCTCCCTATTAGAAGTAGATGATAAAATTTATAAAGCTATTATTCAAGCTTGTTTTTAATATCAGGTAAAAAAACTTCATTGCAACGCAGCAACCGCACCATGACAATATAACATGCTTACCCAGGCAGCTGGGAGGGCGTGCAGCCATTCGTTCCGAGTCTTGCGGAAGGAGTGGTGCTTATGAGTACATATGAGGAATTCATAGTGATCTTGACCGTGGCATTGCTGATTGTAGCAATCCTGAATTACATCAAAAAGGCCGTAAGTAAGCCGCCCTGCTCTCTGGTAAAGAATAGGCGGCTTACTTAGCGTTATAATTCGCCGGGACGGATAGGCTCAATCTATCTTCCGACTGTCCTGTTAAGCATATTATATATCATGGCACGGAAATTTAAAACCAAAATTTGAAAAACCGCCCGGTGCGCCAACACCGAACGGCTTTAGATATACCCTAAGGAGAGGATACATAGGCCTCACAAACCTATAATAATTGTATCATCTCCTGGGGCAGCCTGCAAGCGAAAATTTCGCTGGCTGTTATTTTTATACACTTTTTTAGGAGGATGATGCAATGAAAATTGAGAAACTGCCGTCCGGCTCCTACCGAATCAGGAAAATGTACAAGGGACAGACTTACACGGTAATCACGGATTATAAACCCACCCAAAAAGAAGCTTTAAAGCTCATGACAGCAGAACTGGACAGAGTAAAGCCTGAAAGCCTGAGCCAAAAGCATGTCACTTTTCAGGAGGCTTCCGCAGGCTATATAGACGTGAAACGCAATGTTCTATCCCCGTCAACGATTGCCGGATACGAGAGGGTATCCCGCGCCCTCTCAGGCCAGTTCCGGAAGCTGCTTGTTAGCGACATATCGGTCTTGGACGTACAGAAAAAAATAAATGACTATTCCGTTGGACGATCGCCCAAAACTGTGCGTAATGCCCATTGCTTCATATCAGCCGTTCTGTCCATGTACCGGCCGGAAATCAGCCTGCGTACGTCCCTTCCGCAGCGGATAAGGCCGGAGACGTATGTCCCGACAAATGATGAGGTGAAAAAGGTGGTAGAATATGCGAAAGGCACAGAATATGAGGTAGCCATTCTTTTGGCCGCCCTTGGGCTCAGGCGGTCGGAGATATGCGCCTTAAAAGCTGATGATTTAAAGGGCAACACCCTGAGCATCAACAAAGCCTTAGTGGAAAACAGCGAACACGGTTTTACAGAGAAAGGAACAAAGACAACAGACAGCGCCAGAGAAATATTTCTGCCGGACGAACTGGCCACACTCATTCGTCAGCGAGGTTACATCTACAAAGGATATCCGGGGAGCATCCTGAAGTTCCTGCACAGGGCTCAGGATGCACTGGGGATACCCCGGTTCAAACTCCACGCATTGCGGCACTACTACGCTTCCACTGCACATGCCATCGGCATCCCGGACAGCTACATCATGCAGTCCGGAGGCTGGCAGTCGGACAACGTGCTTAAAAATGTATACCGGCACGCACTGGACGAGGAAAAGGAACGAATGCAGAAACAAGCGGCGGAATACATCACGGGGAAAATTTTGTCATGAATCTTGTCATGAGATTAAGAAACCATTGAAAACTCTAGGGTTATAGGCTTTTTTCGCAGGGGTTCGAGCCCCCTTGCTTCCATTTTTGTTGCAAAGGCCGCAAATCAAGGATTTTCCAGTAAAATCAATGGTTTGCGGCCTTTAAATTTTAATGATTTTGAAAAGAGTATTTATAATTTATAAGTACTTATTATTAGATTTTTTGTCATGAATCCACTATCGCTAAGCATAAAGCTGTCCCCCAACGACAATATGTGTTGCCGTAATCTTAGGGTACTTTCCCTTATTTGCTGCTACAATCTTATCTATGGAAGTGTAATATTTCTTTGCGATCGCATACAGGGTATCCCTTTTTTTGACAACATGGGACGAAACACTTGCAGACGGTATGCTCTGTTCTTCTTTGAAATCTAAATCCACATATCCCGTTGCTATATAAGAGATATATGGTAGCTTCCAAAAATATAATTACAGCATGCCATAATGTGACAAATACCGGCACTGCATTACATCGTTTTACGCGCTCCTTCTGCTGTTTTTAGCAGAATACTTCTCAAAATCCGCCCTCATAAATAAAAAGTTCTTCTTTTGATCCGCAAAATATGAATTGTTCGCGGCGGCAAAATGGACCATCCATTCATCCAAATCCCTGTCCTCCTTGTATGAATAAACCATCATAGCCATTAAAGACAGTCGGTTTTCCTTATTCCGAAGCTTGGAATCAAGCCTTACGGTATTCTCCAGCAAGACATCCAAAGATTCCGAATACAGATCCATATCCTCCTTTACGGCCTCTGCATCCATGTGGAGATTTTCCGCTATAAACGCCTCCATATTGTCACTGCCACTTTTTGTCCCGTCCATATGCAGAAACTCCAGCATAAGCCCCTCCAGCATATTTAATTTATCGTTGATGACCTGCTTATCCTTCGTGCTCAGTTCCCTGTCGATCTCATCGAACAGCAGATTATTCCTATTCTTTCTGGACATCCTGAGCTCTCTTTTAAACCCTCTGAGAAATTCCGCAAATCGGGAATCCTCTACTCCAAGCTTGGCAAACCTGTCAAATAATGCCAGAAAAATAAACGAATCCTTTTTATTAAAGATATCCTTTATATCCTCGCCTATTATACTCTCAAGCCTGTGCAGATTCTCTGTAAAAGCGTCAAATTCCTCATCCACGGCATTGTCATTTAGGTATTTACAAGCCGCCTTGGCCTGCGTCTTCCAGTTGTCAAAATGATTGATACACATTAAGGCTTCTACAACTATCCTCTCAATTACGCCCTTAGTCTTATCCTTCTCAGAATAACTCCCGCAGTCCGCAAAAAATCTGCTGTTAATAATTTTGTGAATACGCCCTGCAAATTTATCGAGATAGGTGAATGCCTTCTGGTCCGTATTCATGGCCACATGATTGTTATACCGTTTAATATATTTTGATATCTTTGAGCTGTCACAGGCTTCATGAATAACCGTCTCTATCTGATACTCGTCGAATTTTTCCTTTAATTCCTCCGGAAGCTTATCATAGGATTTATTTTTTATGTCAAACACAGCCTCCTCCCAGGTGATATTTCCGTCGTCGCCGGTAATCTTTCTTTGATACGGGACCAATGAATTCTCTATGGAAGCGGTAATTTTATAGTTTCCATATCTGAATGCCATCAATGCAGTGCTTCTGCAGCCTCCATCCACAATATACAGCTGCGAGTTATCCTCCTCTCCAAGTATAACGGGCGGGATATAGTCATCGGTGAGAACGGTTGCTATCAGCTCATTGATATGCTCGTTTTTCCAGACAAAATTTCTTTGGACGTCCGCATCATTGCTTATCTTTCTGCTCCTGATCTTCTTAAGGTACATTTCCAGAGTGTATGTTTGCTTTCTGGGTCTTGCCATTTTCAATTCCTCCAGCTTTCTTTCGTATAAATTGCCTAAAACAATATTGATATATTTCTATATGAGTGAATAGCAGCATAGCTGTCCGCGTACTGCCTTTCACTGATATGTAATTCTTCTTTTATCTCCTTTGGGAGATAGCCGGCCATATTCAGCCTTAAAACCTCCCTTTGCAGTCTTGACAGCCTGTTAAGATATGTCGCAATTCTCCTGCTGTATCCCTCCTTGCCCTCTCCGAACAGCTCTTTTTCGATTGTAACGTCATCGGCAAGCACGTCTCCTATTGTGGTATCCTCGTCGTCGCCCAACGGCGTGTCAATCGAAACCGAGATTCTGTCTGCTTTGCGCTTTTCTCTGTTTCTCCTTGTCATTTCCGTCTTGATATTATTTGACAGACACGAATACAGAAAAACGTCAAAGGGCTGGGATTGGTCATATTTTCTCATTACCTCCACAAACACCTCGTTTGCAAGCGAATAAAAATCATCCAAATCCTTGTCCGATAAGCCTCCAAACTTTAATAATATTTTGTCTACTATGCGACGAAGCTTTTTGGCGTTATCATCATAATATTCATTTAATATCTGCTCCACTTTAATTCCCCCTGATGACCCATGCATTATCATTTGTTTACATATAAAACCTGTCCGACAATGTTTTCACACCGTTTTAAGGCAGGTCTTTTTATATTCTGCTGCTTCTGTGGACACTGATAAGTATAGAACATACGTTCATAGATGTCAATACCATTTTCAGAACAAACGTTCGTTATTTTATTATATTCACATTTACAGCCTCCAACGGCATAAAAAATATCCTGATCATACATACGGCGCTTGAAAATTTCCTGTACCTGCAATCTTCCCTTCCGATTTAATGTAATTATAAAACATCAGGTGTCCCGTTTTCCGTACTGTAAAGCTACGATATTTAATTTTCTCCTTTTCAAAAACAACACAGGCAAAGCAGAACCAAATTTCCCCAACGCGAAATTTTTAACAAAATCCAAAGGCTAATGTAGAAATACATATCACAGCCAGCACACAGCTGCCAAAGGTTCATCTCAAAGCAGCATCATTATCCAAAAGGAGGCATTTCTGCAAAGAAAAACTGCAGCCAAAAATTATATCAAAAGAAAAAGGAGCGATTACATTAACCAATGACAAAAACATTTAACAGAACCGGAAACGGTAAAACAGACCACACTCAATTTGGCGGACTCATCTATCCTTCAGATTTTAATACGGAATACAGAAGGGAAAATAATAAAAACGGCTCGCCCATAGCAAGACGCATCGAAAATGATGCGCAATTTGACAGCCAATGCAGAAAAAACAGAGAGAACCTGTCACGGTTCTTAAGCCTGCAGAATTATTATAAAGAATATGCTTCCGGTAAAAGCATAAAAAATAATCTGAACGAGGGACGGTGACGTAAAATGATAAAACAACAGGCATGCCATAAGTTTATATACAAGCTGTCAAGCAAACGGCTGAAACAATCCAGGTGGAATCTGACTCTCCCGCTTAAAACCGCAATAAAAAACAAAAATGATATTGTGGCCTTAAACGACAGTCAGATACTCCGCTGGATCTGCGAATTAAACGGCATCGACGATCTGGACGGCGAGGTGCTGAAGCTGAAAAAGGAAATTAAATATGTTAAAAAGCTGCCTAAAAGCCAGGAAAACAACATTAAGATCAGGGAATTATACGAAAAAATATACTCCCTCCAATATCAGAAGGATTATTTCTGCATGATCATGGATTCCGATAAGGATTATGACAGAGCGAATCAGGGCTTTAAAATAAACGGCTATAAATACCGCCGGCTCCTTGGGACCAACGGAGGAATCAAAAAATCCACCATTACCTACATCGGCGATAACGTATACGAAGAAATCACGAAACGGATGGAAAACGGCAGGAATAAAAGCAAGCCCGTCATACCCGCCAAGCTTGAAGCATACCAGGCATTGATCTGCAGCGCCTCTATTCCGGTGACAATGCCGAGAATATTAATTGTAAATGACTGCTGGGTGCGGTTCAGCGAGGATGTAATAAAAATATCCGACGAAAACGACGGGGAGCCGGAATTAAAAACAGAAAAAGATTATATCATCGACTACTGCGATTCGGACGGATACGGTCTTATGTCGCCTGCTTATTCCCGCATTGTCAGCAAAGACCTATACGGGGATATGTTCAAGGGACAGACCGTTTCAGGCGTTAATACAAGATTTGCATGGACCAAGGGGATGCTGTTTACCTTTGACTTCGTAGAATTTGCACGACGGGTCAACCGCGAAGCATATATGGTGAAGGATGTGTGGGGCGAATGGCGGGATGTCCGGGATTACGATGTGATTCTCACCGCATCCATGGTTAAGCTTTGGGATTCCTACGACAGCCTCGAACACTTTCTTGGCTGCTGCAGCGAAAATCATTATCAGTTTTCGGTGGCAAAAGCCATGCCTCACGAGCTGGAAAATGTCAGAAACTCAAATTACCAGTTCTTACAGACCTACAGCCTGACGGACGAGGAGCTATATGAGCTGTGTAAGCCCACGATCGACGAAATCAGGGATGTTCTGGGCGGCGACTGGAGAAAAACCATCGTCTTTGCAAAGGGAATGAACCTTAATGAAGAAAATGTGGACTATATTGATAATGATTACATCAAAGCGCTGATGATAGACAAAAGATTGATGGATGACCCGTTTATTTTTAAAAAAATATATTCCCTCATCAAGAAACGGATAGAAATGGCATCCAAGGGTTCTATCAGGAACGACGGAAACTTTGCCATAGTTTCCGGTGATCCGTACTCGTTAGCCCAATCCATATTCGGCCTTCCCGTCACGGGCCTGCTAAAAGCCGGTGAGGTTTACCACAAATACTGGATAGATAAAGGCGTCGACGAGATCGCGCTGTTCCGCGCTCCCATGACCTGCCATAACAATATCCGGCGAAGAAGGGTCATACATAATGAAGAAACGGATTTCTGGTATCAATATAATACTACGGGAATTATTTTAAATTCATGGGATACAACCTGTGACGCGCTCAACGGCGCAGACAAGGATTCGGACGCCTTCTTTTCAACCGACAATAAGATAATCGTCGCGCACACGTTAAATTCCATGACAATCGAATGTGTGCAGCGCAAGGCCGAAAAAATAATTCCAACGGAAGCCGACATGGTACAGGCCAATAAGCTTGCCTTTGGAGACGAGATCGGCACAACCACCAACAGGATCACCGCCATGCTCGAGAGACAGGCGGCCTTTGACCCTGACAGCGAGGAATACAGGGTTTTGGACTACCGTATCAAGTGCGGGCAGCATTACCAGCAATGCGCCATAGACAGGGCAAAGGGAATTATTGCAAAAACAATGCCCAAATATTGGTACAGCAAAGCCGCATGTAATAAATTACCGGAAGATACACCGGAGCAAATGCATTTTAAGGAACTATGTCTGAAAATCGCGGCAGAGAATAAACCCTACTTTATGAAATATGTGTATCCGGATCTGAACACAAAATATAACAAATACCTCCGGGACGCAAACAGCAAATGTATCAGAGAGTTTGAAATACCCCTGGCTGATTTAATCCACAAACCCGATAAAACGCCTGCGGAAAAAGAATTTCTCGACTATTACAACAGGCTTATGCCTGTTGGCGGCAATCCCTGTACCGTAAACCGCATTGCCTGGTTATTTGAAGACACCTTCAAATCATATTGCGTAAACTATAATAAAGCAAGAATATTTGACTCTTCCATTCTTAAATCCGGCGCCGCATATGATCGGAATACCTACCGGAAAATTGAGAAAATCAGGACAGAGTATGAGGATTCCGTAAAGCTTTTTCAGCAATTGTCAGGCAGACAGCGTCTGGATAAGGATGAAGTAAACATTAACAGAAACATGATGCTGCTTCAATTTAAATCCATGTGTGAGGAAATCTGCCCCGACGAGAAGGCGCTTTGCGATATAATAATCGATCTCTGCTACTCATCCTCCAAATCCAAACAGTTTGCCTGGGATATTTGCGGAGATATCATTATTAAAAACCTGCTTGAAAAAAATAACCATATTATAAATTATCCGGTATTGGTTAAAACAGAGGGAGATTTTGCTTTCGGCGGAGAACAGTTTATAATGCGCCAAAAAAAATGGAAGGAAGGTGATTCGCTATTATTATATTAAATGAAAAGGAATATGTAGAAGGCATACTGCAGGACAAAAGCATCGAGCCGTCCAGGGCATATCAGTTTTTGAGCATGTATGCAAAATATCTCTATCACGAAAAAAAACTGAAAAAGCCTGAAATTATCAAAGAGCTGAATCGTTATATGGAGAGCTGCTACCCTCGCTATAATCCTGTGGATTGGTCGGAAAATCTGGAAAAATACGCCGACAAAGCGGGAAAATACCCGTTATGCCAGTGCAAGGGAGTGTGGGCCACCAAAGATGAGCTGAAAAAAATCGAGGAGCTGCAGGACAAGGTATTGGAACGCCTTGCCTTTACACTTTTATGCCTGGCAAAATTCAGAAATTTCCAGAATCCAAATAATAATAACTGGGTCAACTACAGCAACGGGGAAATATTTTCAATGGCGTGCATTAACATCCCTGCCTTTGAAAAGGACATCAGAATCAACCGATTAAAAGAGCTGGGGTTTATTGAGTATGCCAAACAGATCAACAATTTAAATATTCAGGTTCTGTATCTGGACAATGCCGGAGAAGACAAGCTGTTCGTATCTGACTTCAGAAAGCTTGGCTATGAATGGCGTTTATATAAGGAAGAAAAATACATACGCTGTGTCGGCTGCGGCATTCTCGTAAAAAACACCAACGGCAAGAGGCAGTATTGCAAGGAATGTGCAGACACCCTGGACAAGGAGAGGGCAAAAATGAGAATGAAAAAGCTGCGCGGCAAATAAATGTTCGATTTGCTCAAAAGAAAAAACCCTCAAAAAACCCAGTAAAATCAAGGGGTTGCAGACTTGGCTTTTCAAAATGAGATTTTCCTATATGGTATAGAACCTCTTTTTACACATCTCCTTTTCAGGAGGAGATACCGCTGTTCCTGCGATACCTCCTCCTGCTCTCAAAATTTCAGCAACACGAAAGGAACGAAAATGAATGAACACAAACAAAGCCTTTTAAAGCAGTCATCCGTCTCCATCCTTCCCGGCCTGTCGATCCGCATTCCCACTGTGGGCGAAATATTGGAGGATGAACGGCGCTATTACAGCCTCATATCCTCGCTTACGGCTACGCCCTTTCAATATATGGTACAGCTTGACGATATGGGCATCGACTTCACAACCGTCTCAGACTATCAGCTGTTTATGATGCTGTTTCCTTCCTTTGCACAGGAGGATATCAGTATATTGTTCGGCGATCTGGATCTATCCGATACTGCAATGTACAAAAACAGCCAAAATGACACCCTTGTTTTGCGCAGCGATAAAAACAATATTACAATAGACGAGCTTACCTACAGCCTGCTTGCAGAAAATATCAGAAAAATAAACGGTATAAAAAAGGACAGCAGGGTGCCGGGAAATAAGGAGGCAAAAGAATTCCGCATCAAACTGGAACGCAAAAAACAGAAGCGAAACGCCGATAAGCCATATGAATCATATCTGGAAAAATTGGTGGTGGCCCTGGTCAACAGGGCAGAATTTAAATACAATTACGAGCAGGTCAACAGCCTGACCATATATCAGTTCAACCAAAGCTTTGAACAGATAAATACAAGCATCAACTTTGAAAACACAATGATCGGGGTTTACGCAGGAACGGTAGACACATCTAAATTAAAAGACAGATCGTGCCTTTCCTGGCTGCCCGCTAAATAACGAAAAATAAAAGGCTCCCTTCAGAGCTTTTTTATTTTTATAAATATTAAAAACAGGAGGAAAAAACAATGGCAGTAGATGTCAGCAAATTAATTATCACAGAGGTAGCCCAGATCACGGCTTTTAACAACGCCGGCGAGTTGGAATTCATCATGGACGAGGTCCAGAACGGTTCCATCAAAAACTCACAGGAAAAGGCGGACGTGACAGGGAGAAACGGACGAAAGATAGCGTCCTTGAAGAAAAACAAGGCAGTTACGGTGTCTGCCACCAACGGCGTCCTTGTGGGCGGCGCACTGGCAGCACAGACCGGCACGGAAATCGAGCAGGGTTCATTTAAGGTGCGCATCACCGACGTAATGACAGTAAACGGCAACAAGTGCTCAACCACCAAAACCGCAGCAGGCGCTGCCGGCGACGAGATCGGAACCATCTATACGAAGAACGCAAACGGCTCTCTCGGCGCAAAGCTTGAACAGGATACCGCAGCGGCTGCAGGAAAATTTGCATATGACCCTGCGACAAAGGAAATTACCGTCGAGGGAATCGCAGACGGCACGGAGCTGGTTGCATTTTACGATGTGGAGGTCGATGCCGCAAGGATCTCCAACGATTCCGAAAGGTACAGCAAGGTACTGAAGCTCTATATCGACGTAGTTCTGCAGGATCAGTGCGATGTCGAATATACGGGTCAGGTGATCATTCAGAGAGCGGACGTATCCGGCGAATTCGAGCTGTCTCTCGGCGGCGACAGCTTCGCGCATTCCTTCGAGGCAGAAAGCCTGTCCGGCGGATGCACCGGTTCCACAAATCTTTGGGACCTGATCGTTTACGGCGTGTAAAAAGGACTCTCCGGATACCCGTATCCGGAGCATCAGCCCGCTGCCTGCGGCAACAGGCATCCGGGGGAGCACCTTCGCGTGCTCCCCTGCTTTAAAGGAGACCGTAAATGACTAATAAAGTACAAAAGCCCTGCAGAACCTGCGGCAAAATGTTTACTCCGTGCGCCGACTGCGAAAACGACAGGACCATGTTTCATTGGAAAAGGTTTACCTGTTCCCCGCAATGCGCAAAGAGCTATTTTGCGAAAATCCAGGCATCCCGACAGTCAAAAGCTGACGGGGTATCAATCCTGCAGCCCGGCAGGCTGCGAGGTCTTTGAGCCTGGCGGCATTCTCCAAATGAATGCTGACGCATCCGCTTGGCTCATTGCCCGCAGGAATAAATGTAAGCCTCAAATACAGCGCCTGAAACGGAGCAGCCAAAAATGAATGTATATTTGGACAACGCCGCAACCGCCGGATTATCCGATTCCATGAAAAAATACCTGATATCGGTTCTTGACACGGACGGCAATCCGTCGTCCCTGCACTCGAAAGGAATAAAAGCAAAACGGCTGGTAGCGGAAGCACGCCGGTCTGCGGCAAAATTTATCAACGCCGACCCCCACGATATTTATTTTACCTGCGGCGGGGCCGCGGCAAATACCCTGGCAGTCAGGGGGTACTGTTTAAAACATCGTTGTACCGTCCTCTACTCTCCCGTCTCGCATAAGTCTGTGTTAAAATGTGTGGAAAGCTGCAAGGACGCCTATCCTCTAAAAGTAAATCATGAAGGCTTTATTGACCTGCAGGATTTAGAGGAGCGGCTGGCCGCCTGTGACACCGCTCCGTTTGTAGTGATCGATCACGCCAGTTCGGAGCTGGGAACCATACAAAACGTAAAAGCAATCACGAAGCTGACAAAATCCTATAACGGAACGGTTTACCTGGATTGTACCGGTTCTATTCCACAGCTTCCTGTAGACGTCAAAGCCTTAAACACAGACATGCTCGGCTTTTCCGCCCATAAGCTGGGCGGGTTGAAGGGCTGCGGTATTTTATATATAAAGAAGGATATAACGCTTGAACCCCTGATATACGGTTCCCAGGAGCAGGGGCTTGTGGGCGGCACGGAGAACGTCCTGGGAATCGCCTCCGCCGGGAAAGCGGCGG
>CAJTPH010000036.1:31643-43112 GCA_910578215.1 uncultured Acetatifactor sp.
ATAATTATTCTTTTATATCTTCCATACAATCGTACATGTCTTCTGCCTCATTGTCCGGCAGAGACTATGTCTACAATTATATCGCCAAAAACATTCCGGGCGCCTATCTGGTGGGAGCCTCCATTGGCTCAGGGAACAGACTGCCCCTCAATCTCTACATGTGCTTTAAAGGCGTGGAAGGAGAATCCTTAATGCTTTTATTAGACATGAACGGTATCCAGGTTTCTACCGGCTCGGCATGCGACAGCCGTTCCATGGCTGCCTCCCCTGCCCTGTCTGCCATCGGAATGAGCAAAAGGGATATTCACAGCTGCATACGAATGACCTTCAGCGGGCGGGAAACAAAACAAGAACTGGACTATGTATGCGAAAAGCTCAAATCCTGCGTTGAAGACCTGCGGGAGCTGAGCACACTTTAAAGCGGCGTTATTTGCAGCAGCTATTACGACGCGGAAGGGAGGATACAATGAACTATTCAAACAGCCCGTTAATAAACTACATAAGAATCAGCCCTAATAAGACAAGCCCAAGAAATCACATTATTGACACTATAACGATTCACTGCATGGCAGGCAATCTATCCATAGAAAGATGCGGCGAGGTATTCGCTCCGGTCAAACGCGGGGCATCGTCCAATTACGGTATCGGAAGCGACGGACGAATAGCCCTGTATGTGGAGGAAAAAGACCGATCCTGGTGTACCTCCAGCGCCGCCAATGACAACCGCGCCGTTACCATAGAGGTGGCAAACGACGGCGGCGCGCCTGACTGGCATGTCTCCGACAAGGCGATGAGCTCGCTGATCAGTCTGGCTGCGGATATATGTAAAAGAAATAACATAAAAGAGCTGAAATGGCAGGCCGACAAATCGCTGGTGGGCCAGGTCAGCAGACAGAATATGACCGTTCACCGCTGGTTTGCCGCAAAGGCATGCCCCGGGGAATACCTGTATAGAAATCATGGCTATATCGCAGACGAAGTAAACAAAAAGCTGGGGATTTATACGGGCAGCACAGGAGGTTCCCACGGCATGTCCGGTCTTCCGGCTGCACCCTGCCCGGCACAGACCTACAAATACCAGGGATATGACTATTCTGCAGTTTTCAACCCGTCATACTATGCCGATAAATACCCGGATGTCAAAAAAGCGTTCGGAGCCAACGACAAAGCATTATTTAATCATTTCTGCTTATACGGAATGAAAGAAGGCCGTCTGGCAAGCGCTGATTTTAACGTAAATAAATACAGGGAATCCTATGCGGATCTGAAAAACGCCTTTGGAGATAATCTCCCCTTATATTATAAGCATTATATTATATTCGGAAAAAAGGAAGGAAGGAAAGGCGTTTGATGAAAGCATCCCTATTCCCTGGACGGCTTCGGCATATTGCTTGGCGCATGGATCACTCAGCTGGGTATTTCCAGCGGCGCATATTATATGATGTCCCGCAGTGACCACAAGATCCAGCTGCCCATGGCAATGTTAAATACCATGTCGGACGATATTAAATCACAGCTTGACATGACACAGATTGTAACTACTGTACTTAGCACATCGGATAACTAAAAAGCAAGGAGAAAATTTTATGAATGTAACCACCTTTTTGATTTTACTTTCCTGCTTTTCTGTAATCAGCAGTCTCGCGACAGAAGGCATTAAAAGCATCACCCTGGATAAAGCAAATTTATCCTACAACATTATCGCTCTGTTTTCCGCGCTTATCGCCGGCGGTGCGGGAACCGCCGTATATTATCAGCTTAACGCCGTTCCATTCACGGTAAACAATATTATTTATTTGCTTCTGATGGGATTGGCAAGCGGTCTTGTATCCATGGTCGGTTTTGATAAGGTAAAACAGACAATCGAAGAAATTGCCGGCAAAAAAGGACAGGATAAATCTATGAGATGAATGAAATTATTGAATTAACCAGAATAAACTTTTCCTCTGTGTTCATTGCGGTGTTTATCATTTTAATCGGAATCAAGGGCGTCGTTTCACTTTTGGAATGGGTCATCGATAAGCTTGGCCTTGAGACAAAATGGATAAGACAGCGGCGGGAAGAACACGACCTGCTCTTAAATACGTCCAAAAATCTCATTGCTCTGCAGGATAAGCATATAGAGGATATGATAAAATCCGACGAGCATGACGCGGAAATGAAAAGCGATATCAAAAAACTCACCGACATGTTCATAGATAAACAGATAAACGATTACAGATGGGAAATTATCAGTCTAGCCGACAAAATCGGAAACGGCAGACCCGTCAGCAAGGAATGCCTCCGGCATGCAGTCTCCACATACGAGAAATACGAAAAAATCATTGCCGAATACGGCCTGGTAAACGGCGAGGTTGAAATTTCCATAGAAGTAATCAGGGATAATTATCAGCAAAAGCTGAAAGACGGCTTTTAGAAAATGCTCTCATTTAAGCATACGGCTTTCAGACATACACAGTTACCTGAAAATAACCGTTTAAATTGACTATACATCAGAAAGGGGAAAATAAAATATGATTACATTATTCAGAATGCTTCGATGCTGGCAGCTAAAGACAAAGTGGAGGTCCGCGTTCTGGCGCTTTATAGACAGACAGGCAACGGAGCTGATCAGGAATCCGCAGGAGCTGGAAAAACATTTCATCGATTCGCTTACCCGGCTGATCCAGGAATCCGGCGCCGTAAAGCCTGAAGCCTAGACAGCCTTCCTTTGCCTTACTGCTAAAGACGGCAAGACCATTTAAGAAACATATTCTACAAACTATTAAGGAGGGTGATATTAATTGGCTATTGAAAACGGAAAAATCACGCTTGGCCTGGACATACCAAAAACAGCCGCACAAATAAATGCGGACATAAAAAAATTACAAGGCCAGCTCAAACAGGTCAAGGCAAACGGCGCACTTGACACCAGCCAGACCGTCCAGCGCATCAACGCCCAGATCAGCGCATTGCAGGCGCAGCTTAGAACCGTCAGTATCAGCGCGGCCATTGATACGGGCAGCGCTGATAACGCCGCCCGGGAAGCCGGAAATGCCATTGCGCAAAGCATAGCCGACGGCATCCGGCAGGCTGACGAAAACGTTGACCGGGAGGTCCAAAGGCTGACGGACCGTGTTGAGGAAACCGCTTCCGCCGCAAACAGCGGCAGCAGTGCCGGCGGAATGCAGGACCAGCTCGAAGCTGCCGCGGAAGCCGGCAGACAGCTGCAGGAAACAGGAAAAGCCGGGCTCTCATGGGCTGAAAAAATAAAAAACACATGGGACAAAATCGGCGGTGAAAAGCTTATAAGCACAGCCAAGGGCAAACTGCTCAGCAAGCTGCAGCAGATGCCGAAAGCAGTATACGACATCGACGCCGCAATGACTAAGCTCTATAGAGTCACAGATGAAACAGATCGGAAATACACACAATTCCTGGATTCCGCCTGTGATTCCGCAGGCCGCCTCGGGCGCTCCGTTTCCGACCTGGTGGACCTTACCGCAAGCCTGGCTGAATCCGGCCTTTCCCTTGACGACGCAGAGGCGCTTGCCGGCATAAGCTCTGTCTATGCCAATATAAGCGCTGTGGACGACGAGACCGCTGCCGCCAGCATCCTTGCGGCAATGGAAGCCTTCCACATACAGGCCTCCGACGCAGTTACGATCGTGGACAAGCTCACCAGGCTGGGCAATGAATACGCGGCGTCCACCGCCGCCCTGGGCGACGGGCTTTCCCGCTCCGCCTCCGCCATGGCCGCAGGCGGCTCCGACATCAACAAAACCCTGGCCATGCTGGCAGGCGGCTCCCAAATCACAGGTAACGCCTCCTCCTTCGGCGACTTTTTGGCGGAGGCCAGCATGCGCATCCGCGGCATGACGGACGGACTCTCCTCTCTGGGGGATGAAGCAGACGACGCAGCCGGTTCCATCGGCAAGGTTCAGGCACAGCTTCTGAGACTCACAGACGGACAGGTAAGCATCCTTGACCATGCCGGCAATGCCAGGGCTTTCTATGATATCATGGCGGATATCTCAAAAATATATGACAGCCTTTCGAATACCAATAAAGCCGATTTGTCACAGATACTGTTCGGCACACAGTTTGAAAGCCAGGGCGCCGCATTGATCCAGGCGTTTCAGTCGGGACAGGTCCAGAGTGCGCTGGAATCCTCGCTTAACGCCGGAGGCGCCGCCATGGAGGAGCAGGAGCGCTGGATGGAATCCCTGGAGGCAAAGACCATACAGCTTGACGCGGCGTTCCAGTCCTTTTCCAATCATGTACTTGACAGCGGCCTTTTAAAATGGTTTATTGATTTCGGAACCGGCTGCGTTCAAGTTCTCGATGCAGTCGCCGGGAAGTTCAGCTCCTTCGGAACCCTGGGGCTGGGCGCAGGAATATTTGCGGGAATCAAAAACGTCGGCAGCCCCAAAATGTCCGGGCTCAATTTTGAATATACCGACAGTATGCCAGTTCTGCCGGATACGGCAGTTTAGGGCATACGGCCCATGAGATACATGGGTTTAAATGAACAGGCAATATGCTGGGAAAACGGTAAACCTCACGCTACTCTCCTGCTGCGGCGACGCAGCAGGCTATAGTGACAATGTGTGAGCTCCGCGGGTCAGCAGGGACAGGGCTCTCGAAGCCAAGCCCTCACTGTAGCGACAACCCTGAGTAAAGGCATGCTGCAACGCTGCCTTTATAATATGCGCTCGATACTAGCCGCTGTTTGACGGTAAAATCAAGCAAGGATTTCTCCTAGCCGTAGGTGTGGAGTCCGAACGGAGATATTATTTAAAAGGACTGCCAGAGTGAAATGTGAACTGCTCCCCGTCAAGTAGACAATGAAAATAATAAAAATTTTTTTCTGCCACCAAATAAAAAACTGGTGGCAGTTTCTATGCTGCCAACTTATGCTGTCTGTGTTTTTTCATCGGAGTTAAAACTCCCAGACATCTTTGCAATCGTTTGTTGTAATACTCAATATAACTTTCAATCATGTTTACAAGTGATATACGGCTTGTAAATTTTTTTCTATAATAGAGTTCTCTTTTTATGATTCCCCAGACCCCCTCCATCGGTCCGTTATCTATACATTTTGCCACTCTGGACATGCTTTGGGTCATGCCTGCGGCTTCCAGTTTGTTGTGGAAGATTCGATTTGTATACTGAAGTCCTCTGTCGCTATGGCACAGTGGATGTGCGTCAGTTTTTGGGCAATGGCCTGAGCAAAAGTGTCAAAGACCAAAGCATTATTATTGTTATCCCGAATCACATAAGATACAATGCGTCTGTCATACAGATCCAGTATTGCGCTGAGTTTTTTAGGAATGATGCCTCCATTTCTGCCTTCTCCCGCCTGACTTTTTCTAATTTCAATTCTACCCGGAGTTTTTCGAGTTCAGCAAGAGACTGTTCCGTTTTTCTCATATTTAATGGTATAGTTTCGCGCCTGTTGATAAGAAACGTTAAATTTTTCTGTTGTTCGTGCATAATTATGATTATGGGAAATGTAAATAAGAAGCGATTTCCACCCGTTCCTCAAATGTCGTTTTCCTTCCTTTTGTCATGATGACTGTACCCCCTGCTGGGGAAGCCTTCAGCTCCTCATGACCATTATACTTCTTTATCCAGATTTGTAACTTGGATTTTGAACGGATTCCGTATTTTTTACAAATGTCATCCTGATAAGTTACGAATCCATTGCTGGACAGAAGCTGTGCTGACACCAAACATAGATGCGATTCGATGCTGACTTTCTTTTCCATCCAAATACAGATTCACAGCTGTTTGCTCCATTCCCTTTATTATATTCATAATGCCAAAGTGTACCCTGAAGCTGTGATCTACCCATAATGAGTTAGTCCTCTTACATATTTTATTTAGAAAGGATGTGAATAAATTGATTGTGTAAAATACCACTACTCTTTTATCGCAAAAGATACATCTATTCTCCTTGTAGATTTATCTTCAACCATCCATAATGTACCGTTTTTACCATGCCATATTTTTGCAAATTATTCAAATAGTTCAAAATGCAATTCTATTGTATTGTTGTTTAACTTATTATATGTGATAGTGCCATTTTTACCATACCATATATATGTTTCTAAATAAAAACTGTCTTTGTCTATATCAGTTTCATCAGGTTCGCCATTTAGTTTGACAAGTTCTTCATAGATATCCTTTGGCATCCAATGAGAAGTATCTATATTAAAGATAAAACTTTTAAGTATTTCGTCAACAAAAAAATACTCCATAATACAATGAGAACCATAAAATGATGTATTTGTATATTCAATATAAAAATCTTTTTTGTTTGGGTCGTTATCAAATTTTAATTCACACTCTTCAATCGTATATTCTTTAGAAGTTTCTATTTTAAGAAGTTCTTCTAAAGTAATTGCCGTTGAAATATTATTAAGTACCAAAGTTCTTGTAGCTTTGCTATTTTCGATTCTGTTTTTTAATTTCTGTTCCTTTGCATAATTTATACTACCAATTATAATGACTGGAATCAGAATTATTGAAAAGAGTATGATTAAAAATATTTTAGACCTTTTATCTAATTTCATAAGTTTCTCCTCGTATTTGAAATGATAGGTTAATTATACCATAGTTCTGTCAAAAAGTATATTAGCGATTCTCCACAAATCGCTGTGACTCTCCACAAGTCACAATTCACGGTTTTACACAAGCCATAAATCTATAGTATGATATTCAGAACAATAAATGCAGATGCCAAAAAATTGACTGAACAATTTGGTTTGTTAAACAAATCATTTCGAGATATTAATAAAGACTTCACGAATGGATTAGGATTTAAAAATAGTTTATTTCAAACTTCTATTTCAAAAACTGATTATCAGGCATTACAGAAATTTGATTCAGCAATCAAATTATCAAACGATGGACTTACCAAAAGCCAACGCATAACTAAAGCATGGAATGAAAATATGACTAGATGCAGTATCGCTGCCAAGAGAATGGGTAATGACCTTGTAACAGGCAAAAAGAATATACAAGATATATCTAAAGCTATGAATACAACTTCTGGGTCTACCAAAGCTCTTGGAGCTGCTATGAATGTAATGGCTAATGTAGGTTTTATGCTTGCCATTACTGCAATAGCAAAAGTAGTATCCGAATTGGCACAGGCACAAGAGAAGGCTGTACAAGTAGCTAAAGAAGCTACCGAAACATATAAAAGTCAACTTGATTCCATTGCTGATTATAAGCAGAGATTATCTGAATTACATAAAGAATTAAAATCTGGAGATTTATCTTATGAAGAAACTAAGACAAAGCGTACAGAGTTAATGTCAATTCAAGATGAATTAATTGAAAAATTTGGTTCCGAAAAAGGTGCTATTAAATCTGTTACAGATGCTGTAAATGGTCAGGTAGATGCTTTAGATAACTTAAATGAGAAAGCATATAGAGATTGGGTCGCAAAAGCTGATTCGATGACGTTTTGGGACAAAGTGTTACCCGGTGGTAAATCTGGGTTAGATCAAGCGATAGATTATATGGAAACTAAGAAAACAGTTTCATTTTATGATATGCAAAATGCAAATCTTAGTGACGAATTGCAAGCGCTTCAGAAAGAAATAGATGAAACGATACGTGCTAAATATAATCTTGATAAAACATTTTCAATGTTTAATGTCACTGGTACTCCAGATGAACTTAGAACTCAGTTAGAAAATATTCGACAAGACTATGCCGATATTTCTAAAAAAATTTTTGATGAAAAAAACATTCCTGACCATGGAATGTGGAAAGAATATCAAAAAGAAGCTATTGATAGTATAAATGAAGCAATAATCAGTCTTGACAAAGGATTAGAGAAACACCAAGATACATACAGAACTTATATTGAAGGATTAATTAAATACGACTCTGAATACTCAGATGAATATGCAAATATTCTTCAAAAACGTGCAGAATTGGAATCTGCTCAAAATTCTGGTAATGCAGAAGAAGTAAAAAGGGCAAAGCAAGAATTTATGGATTCCATTAATGATGCAATTATAGCTTCTGATTCTGATGAAAGTATTAAGAAATATTTTGAATCCTTATATCCTGAATTACAAGCAGAATTTTCAAAATGGACATTTGAATTTGATTTAGAAGCAAATGTTAAGGGACTAGCAGATACCGCCAAAGAAATTGGCAAAAAATACACTGCTACTGACCTACTTAACATGGTAGATACAGAAGGTATCCAAGAAGGAGAAGAATCTTTTAATTCTCTGATTGATAAGGCTATAGCATATGGTGTTTGTACAGATAAATCTGCTGAAGAAGTACAGAAACTTATTGACCTTTTGGTTGAATTGGGTATTGTACAAGATAATGTTAAAGGTGACAACTTTAATGATCAATATCCCATTTCATTTTTTCACCAGCTCACCAACTCCACCGAATCCCTAGACAAATTCCAATCCACCATAAAATCCGCCGCAGACGCCTACACAAAACTCCTGTCCGGCAACTACTCCTCCACCGACCTTCTGGACTCCATCCAGTCCATTAACCAGGCCGCATCAGACATGAAGGGGACAATAGCTTGGGAAGAAATTGAGTCGCTGGACGAATTAGGCGACAAGATTGAGGAGATCTCACAGACCCATGCAAAAAGCGTTCTTTCAGGCGCAGGTATTGACATAGACAGCAAACTCGGACAAATGCTTGCAAACATCATACAGGAAGCATACGAATCCGAAGCCGCGCTCGCAAGCCTGAACACACAGATCGATTCCTTACAGGATTCTTACAAGAATCTTACCGACATCATCGAAACCTATAACGAACACGGCTATGTCACATTTGACCAATTACAGACACTCCTGTCAATGGAGCCACAGTACCTCTCCTGCCTCATAGACAAAAACGGTCAGCTTCAACTTAATCAGGAAGCCATGCGGGAGCTTGCAGAACAGCGGCTAAAAGACGCCAGGGCACAGATCATTGAGCAGACCATAACCAAGCTTGGAGAACTTCAGTTTAAGAAGGAAAAGACGGCGATAGATGATGCCAGAATGGCAATCGAGGATATTGACGGCACACTTACATCTTATGGGGAAAGGCTTCTTGAATTCATTCCCATAGGTGAACTCACCACAGAAGAATTTATCAAAATATCCAATGCGGTCAATGGCGCAGCGTTAAACGGCGTATCTGATGAAGACATTGACGCAGCTCTCCAGAATGCTGAAAAGATGTTTAAATTTTTAAAAGACATGTGGAACGGTGAAATCGGTAGCATGTTCGGCGGATTCGCTTCCTCCGAAAAAGCATCCGACACCATAAAAGAATTTGACTGGATAGAACAGGCAATCGAGAATGTCAGGAAAGAAATACAGTCCCTTGACGAAATAGCCACCTCATCCTATGCCACCTTTTCCCAGAAAAACACAGCCCTTGCAAAAGAAATTGAAAAGGTCAGCGAGGAAATCGCCTTACAACAGAAAGCATATGAGGAATACATGCGGAAGGCTGATTCCACAGGGCTTGCAGACCACTATAAAGCCCTTGCCCAAAACGGCTCCGCCAGCATCGAAGACATTTCCGACGAAAAACTCCTGGAACAGATAGACACCTACCGGCAATGGTACGACAAAGCGCAAAGTGCCGCCGATGCCGTCAAAAAGCTGAACACAGACCTGAAAGACCTCCACGTCAGCGCCTATGAGCTGCATACGGAAGACCTTAAGGACAGGCTGGATAACGGCTCCCTTACAGAGAAACAGTACCTGAGAGAGCTGAAAGCCGCCTATGAGAGGTTCTACGGCAATCTGGAGGAATACGCACAGCAATACCATGAAGCCGTGCTGGACTGTCTCAAGCTGGAAAAAGAATATTTAAACACGGTTGCCGGCGCCGCCGTATCACTGCTGGATACGGAAATAGACGCGGTCCGTGACAGGGCGGATGAACAGGAAGAACAGCTTAAAAAGCAGATAGAGCTCCTGGAGGAAAAGAAAAAGCCGCTGCAGGAGGAGCTGGACGCCCTTGAGGAAAAAGCAAGGAAAGAAGACCTGATCCTGAACCTGCAAAAAGCACAGTACGATCTGGCAAGAGCCGAAAACCAGCGGACAAAGCTGGTATATAAGGACGGGCAGCTCGTCTATACGAATGATTCCAAGGCAGCACGGGACGCACAAAAAGGTTTGGATGACGCCAAACTTGAAATCCAGAAGCAATCCATACAGGACCGGCTGGATGGGCTTGACGAAGAAATCAG
This sequence comes from uncultured Acetatifactor sp., assembly GCA_910578215.1. GTDB lineage: Bacteria > Bacillota > Clostridia > Lachnospirales > Lachnospiraceae > Acetatifactor. Next base: position 41,875 of record CAJTPH010000036.1, read on the forward strand.
CAGATACAACGACCTGATAGACCAGATCAACAAAGCCGCAGACACCCAGATCAAGGCGCTGGAAAAAATAAAGGATAAGTGGCAGGAGATCACACACCAGCAGGAGCATGCCAAAAACATAACCATCCTCACCGGCGAATTCGGCGCGGATGCAATTGAAAGGCTTCTCTCCGGCGAACTGCTTGAACAGTGGAAAAACAGCTATATAAGTATACTGTCAGCCATTGACATGGAAACCCAGGGCTATATCGGTGAAATGACAAAACAGCTTGCCGAATTATACAAGGGCGCTTCCGATGAAACAGGCGCGAGAATTGCCGTGCCGTCCGCCAGCCCTTCCCGGGAGGAATCCGGGAACCAGCCTTCCGGAACTGCCATGATTTCCGGCGCTGCCACGGCTTCCGGCGACTCCGTATTAACGCCGCTCCAGCCGGGTGATGAAATGTACGGCATGATGCAGAAATGGAATGCTTACATGGACAGCATCAACGGAAATGTAGAAAAGCTCATCCCTTATTCCGTGAATGACCATAACAGACAGATGAGCGAGGCGGCAAGACGCATAAGCAATGTCAGCAATGTTGTCAATAATAATAGAAATGTTCAGCCGGTGGTAAACCATATTAACGTAACCTGTCCTGGCGTTACCGAACAGCAGGTCGCAGAGCGGCTTGGCAAAGTAATAGGGAAAGAACTTGACAAACAATTCAATGGATTTCACAATTATGTTGACCAGATGAGCAGAATCAGATAATTAGTAATAAACTAAAAAAACATAAACTGTACCCTATATATACTCTGTCTATACCAACACAAACGTTCTGAACGACGATACCATTGCCGCCAGCATCCTGGCGGCAATGAACACAGTAACACTCAGGGACAAGATGACGTATAATAAGTTTCGCAAATTAATTTCATAAAAATAGACATGGTCTATAGCCGTCTGGTAGAATTAAGTCACCACAACAAAATTTGCCAAAGGAGGCTGAAGAACCATGTCTGATAACATTATACAACTAAACGAGGACTTAATAAAGCACGATCTGAAAGACCTTGTCCGCTCCAGCGTGGAAGAAACCCTCAATGCCCAGAAGTACGAACGTTCCAGTGGACGTCAGGGTTACCGTTCCGGCCATTATAAGAGGAATTTTCAGACGACTGCCGGGGAAGTGGAGTTAAATGTCCCCAAGCTCAAAGGCGTCCCCTTTGAAACTGCCATCATCGAACGTTACCGC
>CAJTPH010000037.1:0-1464 GCA_910578215.1 uncultured Acetatifactor sp.
TTTTGAGATACGGCAAAACCAGAATACCATTCAAACGAATACATTTCACTAATAACTTTTCCTTGATTAACAAAGAATGCAGGTCGTTTTGCCACTGTTCCTCCTACATAAAATATGACTTATTCTTCTAATGTACTAATTATTTCTTGTATTTCAATTACAGCATCTTCCACCCGCAATGCCACTTCTTCACTCCACAATTGACTTCCACCAGACAACTCATCAATTAAGTTGAAGATAGATACTGCATCAGCAACGGGTATAAAACCATTCGATTTCCATTCGGACAAATGCTTATTTAGATAGTTTATAATATCTGTATAGATTTTCTCATTAAAAGAATTATGGCAGCGTAATTCTACCAATAATCCACCTTCTCCTACAATCATATCAGAAAAACTCATTTTGACGCAGCTCCTATAATAAATATCAAATGTCAAAATCATCCTCATCTGCCACCTGATAATCATAGCCCAACACCCGCTTTTCATGCTTCCTTGGCAGCGGCAGAGGATTCTCTAAAAATCGGATTTCTTTCTTTCCTTCCGGCTCCCGGACGTTTGAAGCGTCCCCACTGGTTTCAGGCTGTTCCTGCACGTTCTTTCTCCCCTGGTCTGTCTGCTTCCCGCAATTTTCCATAATTCTCTGATTTCCCCGCCCTTCCTGGACTTCCGAATTCCACAGGCTCTCCAGGCTTATCGGTTCTTCCCGGTTCTTCAAAATCATCATATCTTCCCGGCTTCCCCCACCTTCCTGGACTTCCGAATTCCACAGGCTCTCCAGGCTTATCGGTTCTTCCCGGCACTCCAAAATCATCATATCTTCCTGATTTTCACGGCTTTGCTTATTTTCCTGACTTTCCTGACTTATGAGCTCCGGCCAATTCTCCAGATTAATCAGCTCCGGCCGGTTCGCCTGGCTTCTCCTGCTTTCTGCTGCCTTCTTCCAGAACACAACCGCCTTCGCCTGCCTGTTCCGCACATTACCCGGCTCTCCGCCTTCCAAGCATTGCTGCAGACCGATGCCTGCCATAATTACAAACAACAGGTACAGAAAAAGCGTTCCGGGCATTTCCTCGGTAAAGATACCGAAACCGTCTGCAAAAATAACCGCCAGGGCAGCCGGCATATATACCGCAAGCCGCTCTCTTTTCTTTGAAAACCAAAAGCTGTAGATTCCCAAAGCCATCATCCCCAGCAGCACAAGGCTGTCCATGCGGTAATCCCGCATTCCGGCAGTGGCATACAGCCGGAAATTTTCCGGCCGGTAAAGCCGAAACCAGGTCTGCAGCACCCTGCCGAGGCTCTTTGCGCTGGCGAGGGAATCCGCCCACGCACAGCCTGCAAAGCCAAACGCAAATCCCAGCACACAGCACAGGGCCGACACGGCCTTTCCGCCGGCGCCCCGCCCTCTGTTCACGCAGAAAATCAAACCCACGGCAAGGAACAGCAGCAGCACCCCCGC
>CAJTPH010000037.1:1474-30337 GCA_910578215.1 uncultured Acetatifactor sp.
ATAAGCCGGCGCCGAGCAGACAATACCGGCAAGAACAAAAAGCAGGGGAGCCGGCCGTCTGCCCGCTGTCCCTCTCCCATATCCGTTCCAAAAGCCTGCCAACAGCGCGCCTGCAGCCGATAAAAGACATAGATAGAGCATATCGGGCGACAGCACAAGACCTTCCTGAACCATATAGGGAGCGCAGGAAACAAAGCCCGCAAAAACCAGCGCCGTGACGACGCCGATATATCTCCTTATTAAAAAATACAGCAGCAAAGCCGCAATTCCCTGAAATATCATCTGGGCGATGATTCCGAGAGCATAGTGATTGCCCAGAAAAAGAAACATAAGATGTAGCATAAAAACATAGACATGAACCGCGCCGTGGGCAATCTGGGGCATGCCCTGCCCCATCGTAACCTCCGCCATATCATAATAAACCGAAGTTTGTTCCGCGTCATGCAGCCCTTCCGCTCTGAGAATGACTCCCAGAACAAGCATTATGACCACAGGCACTGCCTCCGCAGACACACGCGCCGCTTTTGTTTTTTGAAAGCCTGCAATGAGCCCCGGCGCAGAACGATGCAGCAGAAAGGCGGCTCCGCCAAGCACCGCCGCCAAAAACACAGCAAATAAAGCTCCGCAGAAGGCAGGAAGCCGCATATCATCGCAGAAAATGTTTCCTACGCCTGCCAGGGCAATCCCCACCATAATCGTGTAGACCGTCCACAACAGGTAACTTAATACATTCTTTCTCCAACTCATATCAACCTTCCGACTTTTCCTTTGCCAGCACCTTTTCAATGTTGTAACGAGGCCTGTGCTTTACTTCAATATAAACCTTGCCGATATACTGCCCTACCATGCCGATGGCAAGAAGCTGTAAGCCCCCCAGGAACCAGATAGACAAAATCAGGGAGGTCCATCCGGCAACCACATGCCCCGTAAAGTAGGAGATCAGCGCATAAATCGCCGCCAGCACGCACATGAAAATGATAAACATGCCCATTCCCAGTATAAGGCTAATGGGCTTTACACTGAAGGAAGATATTCCGTTGAATGCAAGCGCCAGCATTTTTTTCAGAGGATATTTGGACTCTCCCGCCGCACGCTCCCCGCGGTCATAGTAAACGCTGTCCGTCTGATAGCCGATCAGCGGCATCATTCCCCTCAGGAAAAGGTTTGTCTCCTTATACTTTGAAAATTCCTCCACCGCGCGCTTTGACATCAATCTGAAATCCGCATGATTGTATACCGTTTTGACTCCCATCATGCCCATAAGCTTATAAAATGCCTGCGCCGTGGTTCTCTTGAAAAAGGTGTCGGTTTTCCGCTCTTTTCTGACGCCGTAGACAATATCGCTGCCGGCATGGAATTTGTCAATCATCTCCTCGATGACATTTACATCATCCTGCAGGTCGGCGTCAATGGAAATGATTACATCGCTCATATCCTTTGCCGTGATAAGCCCTGCCGTAAGGGCAAACTGATGCCCTACGTTACCGGCAAGCTTCACGCCCTTTACGCGCACGGGATATGCCGCATGTTCTTCCTCTATCAGCTCCCAGGTACGGTCCCTGCTGCCGTCATTTACAAACATGATAAAGCTGTCCGGCGCAATTTTTTCTTTTTGAACCAGATCCTCCAGCACTCCTCGAAGCGCTTCGGAGGCAAGCTTCAACACTTCCTCCTCGTTATAGCAGGGAACTACAATCGCCAGCCTGTCCATATATGACTCCTCTTATCAAACCAATGTATCTCTCAAAAATACGGAAAGAATCGCTTTGTCCCCTATTCGTCCCAGTTGTGGTAGACCGCCTGGACATCGTCGTCCTCGTCAAGCAGGTCCAGGGTTTTCTGGAGATTTTTAACTGCCGTTTCATCCGTCAGCGAAACATAATTTTGAGGTATCATTGTCACCTCCGCGCTCAACATGGGAATGCCCGCGTCCTCCAGAGCCTTGCGGACCTCCTCAAAGCCGTCAGGATCAGTCAGCACCTCAAAGCTGTCCTCCTCCTCGCTGAAATCCTCCGCGCCGGCGTCCAGAGCCGTCATCATAAGCTCATCCGCATCCATGTCGCATTCTTCCTTGTCAATGATAATCTGCCCCTTCTTGTCAAACATAAAGGAAACGCAGCCGGGAGTGCCAACGTTGCCCTGCCCCTTGGTGAAGGCGCTCCTCACATTTGCGGCGGTACGGTTCTTGTTGTCGGTCAGCGCATCCACAATAATGGCAATGCCGTTAGGACCATAGCCCTCATAAGTCACGTATTCATAGTTTACGTTGCCCACATCGCCCGCTGCCTTCTTGATGCCTCTCTCGATGGTGTCATTGGGCATGTTGTTAGCCTTCGCCTTTGCGATGACGGTTGCAAGCTTGAAATTGTTGGCGGGCTCGGGACCGCCCTCCTTTACGGCAACCGCAATTTCCCTTCCGATAATGGTGAAGATTTTGCCCTTCGCCGCATCGTTCTTTTCCTTTTTATGTTTGATGTTTGCAAATTTTGAATGTCCTGACATGTTATGATCTCCCTTCGTCCCTCTGTCCTGTTTCTATTTATCGTTTTTTCTTCCGGCGGTTTGACATCCCGTCAGCCCGCCGCGGAAGCCCTTGATTTCACGTATTCTTCCGATGCTCCCTCCGCTGCTTCCTTTGCCTCCCCGCCGTCAGCTTCGGGAAGTCTGGTCACAAGCACGCTCTGAATCATCTTATTTTCCACCGAAAGAATTTTAAAATTAAAGCCCTTATAATCTACGTCAAACTGTTCGTCCGGCTCGGGTATTTTGTCCAGCCTTGCTATAAGGAAGCCGTTCAGAGTCTCAAACTCCTCATCCTCAAAGGGAATCCCGAAGCGTTCCTCAAGCTCCTCAAGCCGCGTCCTGCCGTCTATGACATACTCGTCCTCGCTCTTTGCTTCGATGTATTCGATATCCTCGTCGTATTCGTCCATGATATTGCCCACGATTTCTTCCAGAATATCCTCCATCGCCACCAGCCCGTCCGTCTGCCCGTACTCGTCCACAACCACCACCATCTGCAGCTTCTCTGCCTGCATCTCCTGAAACAGCTCGTCGATGTGTTTCGTCTGCGGCACAAAGACGGGCTCCCGCATCAGCCCGGTAATGCTGCTCAAGGGGCGGTCCAGCTTGTCGTCGTCCGCATGGAAGCGCATGGCGTCCTTCAAATGCAGAATGCCTATGATATGGTCAATATTTTCCTCATAAACAGGGTATCGGCTGTTTTTCTCCCCCAGCATAAAGGAGATCGCATCCTTCAGCATCATCTCAGAGTCCACCGCCACAATATTATTCCTGTGAGTCATAATATCCTGGGCCTCCTTATCGCCGAACTCAAAGATATTGGAAATCATTTCCGCCTCGCTGGCCTGAATCAGACCCTGCTCGTGACCCTCGTTCACCATGCTGATAATCTCTTCCTCGGTCACGTCGCTCCCGTCCGTCTTTTCCTTTATGCCAAACAGCCTCAGAATACCGTTTGTAGTCAAGGTGACCAGCCCGGTGAAGGGCGAGAGCAGCTTCGTCACAAAATACACAAGCCCTATACAGGCGTATGCCCATCTTTCCGGCGCTCTTGCAGCTATTTTTTTCGGCAGAAGAACACCCAGCGTAAGCGTTATGTACAGAAGCAGCAGCGTAGACAATACAGCCGCCGCCACGGCAATCGCTCCTGCGGGGATGCCCACCAGCTTCAGCTGGTGCTCCGTTACAAACTGCAGCCCCTTTGATATGGAACCAAGCAGGATACCCAGATGCACCGCTCCGATAATCACATTGATCAGCGTGGTGATCAGCTGCACCGTGTTGACATATCCCGTAGGATTGCTGATAATGCGTTTGAGCTTGAGGGCTTTCTTATCCTTCTCCTCGTCGGCTCTCCTCTCGATCTCCTTTTCGTTCAGGAGCACAAGAGCCGCGCCAAACCCATAAAAAAACACATCGACCAAAAGTAATGCCACGTAATAAATGATACTGGCAGTAGGCCCATCGTCGTCCATTTCCAAAACCTTACCTTTCTGTAGCCTGCAGGCATGAGTTATGTTTCATTCAAACGTTTTTCTCACGGCCGCACAGGCAGATTTTACTGAAGCCTATCAGTAATACTCTTTAATATACCATTTTTCCCGCTGTTCGTCAAGAACAGCATGCATTCGCCAAAAACCACAGCCGGCTTCTCCTTTATGTATCCAGCTCAAGACTTATCATCAGTGCTTTGTTGACTCTTTCCATAACTTCCCCGTCCAAATGGCATACCTTATCCTTCAGCCTCTTTTTGTCAATGGTTCTGAGCTGCTCAAGCAGCACCACGGAATCCTTATCCATATCATAAAGGGCAGCGTTTAACTCTATATGTGTCGGCAGCTTCGCCTTATTCATCTTTGAGGTGATTGCAGCGCAGATAACCGTAGGGCTGTGTTTGTTCCCCACATCATTCTGAATGATAAGCACCGGCCTGATCCCTCCCTGCTCCGAGCCTATCACCGGTCTCAAATCTGCATAATAAACATCTCCTCGTCTCATTTTTCCTCCAAATATATTTCTATGGCAATTAAATATCCGGAGCCTTAGCTCCAAAGCTGTTACATTTGTAGGAAAGCATTTCCAGTTTCGGGGGACTTTATTCAAAATCTTCCGTATAATCCTTGCAAAATACTATTTTTCCCTTTTCCGTATACACCCTGGGAATCCGCTTGCCCAAATCACAGATCAGCTCATAATTAAAACGCCCCGACAGGTCTCCGAGCTCCTCCGCCGTGATCCTCTCCCGGCCGCAGGACCCGATCAGCACCACCCTGTCGCCCTCCGCCGTCTCTGGTATATGGGATACATCCACCATAAACTGATCCATGCAGACCCTGCCCAGGATCGGCGCCCTGCTCCCGTGAATCAGCACATGACCCTTTCCGGACAGCCCTCTGGGATAGCCGTCTCCGTATCCCACAGGCACCGTTGCTATCCTCATGTCCCGGCTTGCCGTGAAGGTGCCGCCATAGCTGACCGACTGCCCCGCATACAGAGTCTTCACATGTACGATGTGGCTGTACAGGGACAATGCCGGCTTTAAAGGCACGATATCCGTCCTGACCTCATCGGAGGGCGCAAGACCGTACATGGCAATTCCCGCCCTGACCATATCCAGGCCTGTCTGCGGCATCTCCAGAATCCCCGCGCTGTTTGTGCAGTGCCTGACGGGAATCTCAAGGGAAAGCTCCTGTTCTATCATATGTATAAAGCCGTTAAAGGTGCGGAACTGTTCCAGGGCGGAGGATTTATCAGCCTCATCCGCCCTGGCGAAATGGGTGAAAATCCCCTCGATTTCGATACCGTCCTGACGGGCCAGCGCCTCCACAAAGGAAAGCCCCTCCCTGTCGGGCGTGATACCTATTCTGTTCATGCCCGTTTCCACCTTGATATGTACCTTGACGGTCTTTCCCGCCCTTCTTGCCGCTGCCGCCAGGGGAATGATGCTGTCCTTGCGGAATACCGCGGGCCGAAGCTCCTCCCTGGCCAGAAGCTCATACGAATAAGGAAAAGAATATCCCAGAATCAGGACGGGCTTTTTTATGCCTGCCAGCCGCAGAATATGCGCCTCCTCAGGAGTCGCCACCGCAAAGCCGAACATAAACTCATAAGGCTCAAGCCTTTTAGCAATGGGCACGCTGCCGTGCCCGTAGCCGTCGGTCTTGACAACGGCCGTCATCCGTGTCCGTTCCGGCAGATTTTTCTTCATGCTTGTCATATTGTCCGCAATGGCATCCAGGTCCACCTGTGCCCAGACACGCTGGTAGCTCTCCAGTTTTTTATCATAAGCTATCCCGTTATTACCATTCATTTTCCGCTCCTCCCGCCGGTAATACCACATAGGGCCTCCACAATATCCCCTGCCGTGCAGGCATGCTCCCCCAGCTCCCGCGAGACGGCATCGCCTGCCAGACCGTGCAGGTAAACGCCCACGGAAGCGGCTTCAAAAGCATTCATGCCCTGCCCAAGCAGCCCGGCGATCATACCCGCAAGCACGTCCCCGCTGCCTGCGGTGGCCATTCCGTTGTTTCCTGTTAAATTTATGCAGACAGGCGTATTTTCCCCGCAGGTAAAGGTCCTGGCATCCTTGGCCGCGACCACTCCGTGAATCCGCCCTGCAAGCTCCTGCCCGTATTTCGGCAGATTACGCTTTAGTACGTCCACGGGCATTCCCGTCAGCCTTGACAGCTCTCCCACATGAGGCGTCAGAATAATCTTTCTCCCCTCTTTTCCCTGACGTGCCAGCACCTCCCACAGCCCGGGATTTTCCGCCAGAAGATTCAGGCCGTCCGCATCCGCCACCAGAGGAAGCTCACAGCCCTCCACCGCCTGCCGCAGCAGACGCAGCGCTCTCTCATCCCTTCCAAGCCCGGGACCCGCCGCCACCACATCCGCCCAGCCGTTCAGGCTCTCCGCAAGCTCCTCTCCCGTCTCCAGCAGCGCTTCCGGCACCGCCGCCTGCAATATCGTCCTGTTTTCCTCCGGCGTCACGACCTTCACCATGCCTGCTCCCGTCCGGTAAGCCGCCCTTGCCGCGAGCACCGCCGCCCCCGCCATGTTTACGCTTCCCGCCACAAGCAGCACCTTTCCGAAGGTTCCCTTGTTTCCGTCGCTTCTGCGCTTCGGAAGCAGCTCCCCGGCCCTCTCGTCATAGGCATACATCCCGGGCTTTACCCCCCGGAAGCTGATCTCGGAAATGCCTATATCCGCCACCGTCACAGCGCCGGCATACCCGCATCCCGGATACAGGGCAAGCCCTCTCTTGCAGAAGCCGAAGGTGACCGTTGCATCCGCCCGCGCAGCGACGCCCAGAACCTCCCCCGTGTCGGAATCGATACCGCTCGGCAGGTCAAGCGCAAGCTTAAATCCCTCCATATCATTATATTGCTCTATGGCACGGGCAAATTCCCCCGTAATTTCCCTTGAAAGCCCGACGCCGAACAACGCGTCCGCCAGCGCGTCATAGGAGCCGCGGAGGGGTTCCCCGGACATCCTGACCGGATAATGCCTCAGAATCCCCTCCTGCTGCCGCCACTGTGCCGATGCCTTCTCACGCTTCCCCACGCACCAGACCTCCACGTCATACCGCCTTTCCGCAAGCAGTCTGGCAAGGGCCAGCCCGTCGCCGCCGTTATTGCCCGTGCCCGCCATAATCAGGACGCTTTTTTTTGCCCTGCCAGCCCCTTCCGGCTCTCCCATGCTTTCCTTAAAATGCTTCTCTATTGCCTCAAGCGCCCCAAGCGCGGCGCGCTCCATCAAAACACAGGCGGGAATGCCTGTATTTTCGATTGTGTTGCCGTCATACCGCCTCATCTCGTCAGCCGTTACCAGATATTTCATTTCTGCCCCCGCACCGTTTTATTCCTTATTGTTTCAACATGCCTTTTCTTCATACGCCGCCCGGTATTTTGTATGGGATACCCTTCCCTTTTGCCCTGTATGCCTCTTTTATAACGCCGCACACAGAAACAGGCCGACTGCGCACAGTTGCCCGTGCCAGTCCGCCTATGCTTCAGCGCCTTTTTTCCCGGAGTCCTTTTCCTCTGTCTTTTTCTCCGTCTTTTTGTTTCCCTCTCCCGGAAGCCCAGGGTGCTGCTCCTCCGGATTATACTGCAGATCGAACATATCCAGCACCTCCGCGCCAAAAAGGTCGTGCATGTAGGAATAAATGGCGTGGTTGCGCTGCTCCATCTCCTGTTTTTTTATCAGCTTTTTTTTCAGCTCGACCCTTGTCCGTGCCACCCAGTCGGCAATATCCTTAATTTCCTGTGTGCTTTCCTTCATGGTCTCATAGCAGCAATCCATGGTAATCAGCATCAGCCGGATATTGACGTCGTCTATCTTATCGGGCAGCTCCGTCAGCTCATTCTGATAGCTCTCCAGCTTTTCGTTGCACTCCTCCAAAAGCCTCCTGTTCTGTTCGATTTTCTTATCCAAAAGCGAATTCGGATTCTGGTCCGCCTCGTCCACCAGAGGCATAATCTCGTTCATCAGCTGTTTCTTAAGCTTCCTTATTTCCTTGGTTTCCGTATTCAGCTTACCCTGACGTTTTAAAAGGTAATTCAAATGATGCTCCAGAGAGGACACCTGCCTCCTTGCCTCCGGCGTAAGCAGCTTATACCATTTGTTGTCCAGCGTGAGTATTGGAATCTTTTTCCCCCTTAACGCATCTACAAAGCTTTCCTGACGATTTTTGCGTTTCATGGTCCCCTCCTGTCAAAGCGTCTCCTGTTCTTTCGTATACCGGTTAATATTATAAGAAAGCTTCATCAGGCTGTCGGACAAATGTACGTTTTCCACCTGAATCCGCTCCGGCACATTCAAATCCACATGGGCAAAATTCCAGATGGCACGAATACCTGTCTGAGCAAGCCGTTCGGCAACGCTTAAGGCCCCGGCCTTCGGAATGGTAAGCACCGCGATGTCGATGTCATTGTCACGGATAAAGCTCTCCATCTCCTCCATTGCCATCACCCTGACCCCCCGAACCTCCATGCCCACAAGCTCCGGCTTCTGGTCAAACATGCCGCACAGGATAAATCCGCGTCTCTCAAAATTAATGTAATTGCCAAGCGCCCTCCCCAGATTTCCCGCTCCGACAATAACATAATTATGCTGTCTGTCCAAACCCAGTATCCTGCCGATCTCATTGTAAAGATATTCGACATTGTATCCGTAGCCCTGCTGCCCAAAGCCGCCGAAATTATTGAAATCCTGTCGGATCTGCGAGGCAGTAACCTTCATCAGTCCGCTCAGATCCTGCGACGATATTCTCTCTACCCCTTCGTCCTTCAGCTCTCCAAGATAACGAAAATATCTGGGCAGGCGTCCTATGACCGCCTGTGAAATTTCTTTTTCCTCCAAGATTCTTCCTCCCAAAATCCAATCCTTTCCTTTCATCATAGCAAAATGTTAAATTAATGTCAATGAATTGACAGGATAAGTTTTCAGGGGGTAAAAATTTCGGAGGTATTGGAATTTGGAAGCAAAAATGCTATAATCTCCAAAGAGAAGACAAACCGGGCGGGATACCGTACCGCCCGGACCAGAAAGGGCATATGATCATGATACTCTCCGTTCAGAATATATCGAAGGAATTTACGGAAAACAAGGTGCTGGAAAATATCAGCTTCCATATTGAGGATTACGAAAAGGCGGCTGTCGTAGGCATCAACGGCGCCGGAAAAACCACGCTCCTGCGCATCATCGTGGGTGAAATGTCCCCTGACAGCGGTCTGGTGGCGCTCTCCAAGGACAAAACCCTGGGCTACCTTGCGCAGAACGACGCCGTGGACACGGGAAATACAATTTATGAGGAGCTGCTGTCCGTCAAGCAGGAGCTGATAAACCTGGAGAAGCGGATAAGGGAATGTGAAATCTCCATGCAGAACGCAGGCGAGGATGAGCTGGAACGGCTGATGAAGCAGTATGCCGCCCTCACCCACGCTTTTGAAGCAGGGGACGGCTACGCTTATAAAAGCGAAATTACGGGAGTCCTTAAGGGGCTGGGCTTTGAGGAGGCGGAGTTTGAGAAATCGGTCTCCACTCTCTCCGGCGGACAGAAGACCCGTGTGGCGCTGGGGAAGCTCCTGCTGCAGAAGCCCGACCTGATCATACTTGACGAGCCTACCAACCATCTGGATCTGAACTCCATCGCATGGCTGGAAACCTATCTTTTAAACTATAAGGGAGCGGTCCTCCTGGTGTCTCACGACCGTTTCTTTCTGGACAGGATCGCCTCCAAGGTCATCGAGATCGACCAGACGAAGGCCACCGTCTTTGCGGGCAATTATTCGGACTATGCCGCAAAAAAGGAACAGCTCCGGGCTGCGGCGATGAACGCATACCTGAATCAGCAGCGGGAAATCAAGCACCAGGAGGCGGTCATCGAAAAATTAAGATCCTTCAACCGTGAGAAGTCCATTAAACGCGCCGAGAGCTGTGAAAAGCTGCTGAACAAAATGGAGGTTCTGGACAAGCCCACGGAGGCGCGCACGGACATGCACCTGAAGCTCACTCCCAGGTATATCAGCGGTAACGATGTGCTCACCGTAGAGAATCTGAGCAAGTCCTTCGGGGAACAGCTGCTTTTTGAAAACGTAAGCTTTGAGCTAAAGCGCGGGGAGCATGTGGCAGTCATCGGCGACAACGGAACCGGAAAGACCACCCTTTTGAAGATATTAAACCTGCTGCTTGCTGCGGACAGCGGCGAATTCCGCCTTGGCGCAAATGTGGAGATCGGCTATTACGATCAGGAGCACCATGTGCTGCACAGCGAAAAGACTTTGTTCGACGAGATCTCCGACGATTACCCCACTCTCACAAACACGGACATACGCAATGTGCTTGCGGCGTTTCTGTTCACCGGGGACGACGTGTTTAAGAATATACGCGACCTGAGCGGGGGCGAGCGGGGGCGTGTCTCCCTGGCAAAGCTGATGCTTGGCAACGCAAACTTCCTGATACTGGACGAGCCCACCAACCATTTGGACATCATGTCAAAGGAGATTCTGGAGGACGCCCTGAACAGCTACGAGGGCACCGTCCTTTACGTCTCCCATGACCGTTATTTTATAAACAGAACCGCACACAGAATTTTGGACCTGACAGGGCACAGACTTGTAAATTATATCGGAAACTACGATTATTATCTTGAAAAGCATGACGCCGTGATGGCTGCCATGGCTGCAGGCGCCGCCAAACCCGCTGCCTCCGGCACTTCCGGGTCCGCAGACGGCATTACCGGCGCATCCGGTCCTGCCGGCAGGTCCGGGGACGACCCGGCCAGCGGCTCCGACGGTACAGACAGGCTCTCCGATGCCTCAGGCGCTTCCGCACCCTCCGCATCCAGCCAGAAGGCCGACTGGATAGCCAGGAAGGAGGAGCAGGCAAAACTACGCAAGAAAGAAAACGATCTAAAAAAATGCGAGGAAAAAATTGCCGCTCTGGAGCTGCGCGGCGGGGAGATCGACAAAGAAATGTCCGATCCCGCCGTGGGCACACAGGTCGCAAAGCTTCAGAAGCTGTCCGCAGAGCAGTCGGAAATCCGCGCACAGCTGGAGAAGCTTTACGAGGAATGGGAGGTTCTGGCTACATAAGCTCCTCCAGAGTCTCCCTGATCGCCCGGATAAACGCGAGGCTGTTTAAAATCACAGGCTTCTCACAGGTGGAGATCAGGGACAGGCTTTTCGTCATCTTTCCGTCCTCAACGGTTTTGATGCAGGCGCGCTCCAGCTTTTCCGCAAAGCTTACAAGCTCTGCGTTTCCGTCAAGCTCTCCCCTTTTCCTGAGCGCGCCGCTCCATGCAAAAATGGTGGCGATGGAATTGGTGGAGGTCTCCTCTCCCTTCAAATGCTTATAATAATGGCGCTGTACGGTGCCGTGCGCCGCCTCGTACTCGTATGCGCCGCTTGGAGAAACCAGAACGGAGGTCATCATGGACAGGTCCCCGTAAGCGGTTGCCACCATGTCGGACATTACATCTCCGTCGTAATTCTTGCACGCCCAGATGAAGCCGCCCTCGGAGCGTATGACACGCGCCACGGCGTCGTCGATGAGGGTGTAGAAATATTCTATGCCCAGCTCCTCAAATTTCGCCTTGTATTCACCTTCGTAAATCTCCTGAAAAATGTCCTTGAAGGTATGGTCATATTTCTTGGAGATCGTGTCCTTGGTAGAAAACCAGAGATCCTGCCTAGTGTCCACCGCATAGCCAAAGCACGCCCGCGCAAAGCTCTTAATGGACTTTTCCGTGTTATGGATACCCTGGATAATGCCTGCGCCGTCAAAATCATGAATCAGCTCCCTGGTCTCCACGCCGTCCTCCGAGGTAAACACAAGCTCCGCCTTACCCGCTCCGGGAATTTTGATCTCCGTATTTTTATACACGTCCCCATAGGCATGGCGGGCAATGGTAATGGGCTTTGTCCAGTTCTTCACATAGGGCACGATGCCCTTAACCAATATGGGCGCCCGGAACACCGTGCCGTCCAGAATGGCGCGGATGGTCCCGTTAGGGCTTTTCCACATTTGCTTCAGGTCATATTCCTTCATGCGTGCGCCGTTGGGTGTGATGGTGGCGCACTTTACCGCCACACCGTATTTCAGGGTGGCATTGGCGGAATCCACCGTCACCTGATCGTCGGTGGCATTCCTGTTTTCCAGCCCAAGGTCGTAATATTCCGTATTTAAATCTATGTAGGGAAGCAGAAGCTCGTCTTTGATCATCTGCCAGAGTATCCTTGTCATCTCGTCCCCGTCCATTTCCACCAGGGGCGTCTTCATCTGAATTTTTGCCATAATTTTTCCTTTCTAAGCCTGATCTGTCAAAACCTCAGTTGCTCACTCAGTTCCTGGCCCGCTGTTCATATATTTCATGCAGCCCATTTTTGACCATATTATTGTATGCGTTTATCATATGCTGGTTGGCAAGCTTTTCCGCCAGGTCCCCATCCCTTGCCTTGATGGCCTCAAGAATTCCCCTGTGCTCCGCGTTGGATTTCGGTCCCCTTCCTGTGCTGGAGAGGGTCTTCCTTCTGACTCTCAGCACATATTGATGAAAGTCCTTCAGCTGGTGTTCCAGCATCTTGCTGTCACATGCCTCGTACAAAATATCATGAAAACGGTTATCCAGCTCGGCAAGCTGATCCAAATGCCCCTTCTGGGCATGGAATTCCGCCAGATAGACATTCTCCTCCATCTCCTCCAGCTGTTCTTTGGTAATATGCTCCGTTGCCCAGCGGGCACACAGGCCCTCCAGCAGAGAGCGGATCATATAAATATCCTTTACATCCTTCTCCGTAATACCCGTGACATAGGCTCCCTTGTTGGGAATGATCTGAATCAGCCCCTCAAGCTCCAGCTGGCGGAACGCCTCCCTGACCGGAGTACGGCTCACACCCATCTCCTCCCCGATCGCCACTTCCTTCAATTCCTCATGCTCGGCGTATTTTCCGCTCAGTATATCCTCTCTCAGCCTGTTGAAAACACGCCCCCGCAGGGAGTACTTGTCCGTTACCTCCTGCTTAACGTCATAGTTGCTCATTTCTTCTCCATCCTTACTGCCAAACACATTATATATTATGAGGGTTCCGGGCTTTCCAGGACCGCAAGCACAGCTTTTCCTCAGAAAATATTTATGCCCTTCTCCGTACACAGGCGTTCCACGCACGAAGCAATCTCCTCGTCGGTCAGCACCGTCACGCGCCCGCCCGCATATTCCTCATCTACCCATTTCTTGATCTCCTGCACCAGCTCCGAATTTTTCTCTATCTGCCTGCCGTCCCTAAGCCCATAATAGGCGTTGATCCAGTGGGCAATGCCCGCAAGCCCCGACGTGTTGGATACGGCGCAGCGCACCGGTCTGTTCAGGAACTTCTCTGTGTCGAAAATATTGTAAATCTCCTCATTTTTAAGAAGCCCGTCCGCATGAATGCCCGCTCTTGTGACATTGAAATTCCTGCCTACAAAGGGAGTCCTGGGGGGAATCTGGTAGCCGATCTCCTTCTCGTAATATTCTGCCAGCTCCGTGATGACCGTGGTGTCCATGCCGTTTAAGTCGCCCTTCAGCTGGGCGTACTCAAATACCATCGCCTCCAGGGGCGTATTGCCCGTCCTCTCGCCGATGCCGAACAGGGAGGTGTTGATGCCCGAACAGCCGTAAAGCCATGCTGTTGTGGAGTTTGCCACCGCTTTATAGAAATCATTATGCCCGTGCCACTCGATCAGCTCGTGAGGCACACCCGCGTGGGTATGGATGGCATAAATGATGCCCTGGACGCTTCTTGGAATCACGGCTCCGGGGAAGTTGACCCCATAGCCCATGGTATCGCAGGCGCGCACCTTGATGGGAATTTGATACTCCTCCATCAGCTTCATAAGCTCTGTACAGAAGGGCACCACATAGCCGTAAATGTCCGCCCTGGTGATATCCTCCAAATGGCACCTGGGGCTGATGCCCTCCTCCAGACATTCCCTGATGACGCTGAGATAATGGTCCATGGCCTGGCGCCTGGTCATCTTGAGCTTCATAAAGATATGATAATCGGAGCAGCTTACAAGAATGCCTGTCTCCTTCATACCGATTTCCTTAACCAGCTTAAAGTCCTCCTTGCTGGCGCGTATCCAGCTTGTAACCTCCGGAAACTCATAGCCCCTTTCCATGCACTTGTATACCGCGTCCCTGTCCTTTTTGCTGTACAAAAAGAACTCGCTGGCGCGTACCATGCCGTTTGGCCCGCCCAATCTGTGCAGATAATCAAAGATCGTCACAATCTGCTCCGTTGTATAAGGCGCCCTGGACTGCTGTCCGTCACGGAAGGTCGTATCCGTGATCCAGATATCCCTGGGCATATTGTGGGGCACGATCCTGTCATTAAAGGGGATCTTCGGTATCTCGGAATAAGGAAACATATTCCTGAATACGTTGGGCTTCTTCACATCGTCCAGTATGTACATATGCTCCTCAATTTCCAACAGGTTATTTTTGGAGTTCATAGTCACCGGACGGTTTTGAAATGTTTCGCTCTCTCTCATAATTACACCCTCCTGCGTGCTTTACACGTATACCAATGTATGTACTGTATGCAGGGCATACATTGGTATGCAAGCATACATATCAATATCGGGACGGAATATCCGAACCTCCCGCCGCGCCAAATCGGCACACCTTGTATTATTGTATACAACCGTAGGAAAGGTGTCAATGCTTTTCTAAAAAAATTTATTGCTACAACCCGGTAAACAATGTTCTTCAGGCCGGTGTAAGTTAAACCGGCCTATCCCCAGACTCCCAGACCGGTCAGCAGCACTGCTGTCAGGCAAAACATAAGCACCACCGTACAGACCGCCAGCAGTTGTCCCTTTATCGTATTCATATATGCCCTATGGGTGTTTACAATGCCATCCGCCATGGCAGTACTTTCCGGAATCCCATAGCTTTTGGCGTAACTGCCGGCGACACGAAAAATCTCCTCGGTATGGAGCTTTCCTTTCTCCAAGGTGACCTTGCTTCCGTCGCTGAAAACCATTTCACGCACCCATCTTTTCCCGTCGTGCCCCCATCCCCTGGGCAGATACCGAAGACTGCCAAGATAAAATATGCCGGCAGAATTTCTCTCCTCCACAAGAAAATTCCTTGTGAGAGTGTACTCCTGGTCCCGAAAAAGCGGTTCCTCACAAAAATATTCCCGGCAGAACTGCTCCATAAGACGTTTTTTATCCCCCCATCTTCCAAACTTTTTCAGAGACGCCGTGGAGTGCCTGACCGCTGCCCAGAGATACCCCGCCGCCAGACAGCCAAACATCGGCACCGCCAGCATAAGGTCCTCCCGGGACACTTCTCTGGCTGTTTTTATCAGAAACAAGCCCGTCACAAGGCTAAAGACAAGTACCTCCCGAAGCAGGGGGCAGCGACAGAGAAGCTGCCATCCATACAGATATGCGCCTGGGTTCATTCCCTGCCTATAGGGGAAAAAACGGATTCTCGCGCCAATTACGCGAAGGAGCAGCAATAATAAAATCAAAACGATTTTAAACAGCATAAGGGGCAGCAGGTATAAAAAAATACCGCTGAGGACGCCGCATCCCGCAAAAAGGTAGCTCCCCCGGCGTCCGGCAATGTTTGTAAGCATCCCGTAAACACCTGCTGAAAACGACATGATGGCTGCCAGAAAATCTATGGCATAGCTCGCCATCCACCGCAGGCTGCCCTTTTTCTTTTCCCAAAGACACAGCCTTGCCACCGCAAAAGCTACCGCAAATAGGACGGCGCAGAAGGTCATCTGTGCCGAAAGTGCCATGGAAAGGGGCCGCTCTGCAAGCCCGGCAAGCACCTGTTCAGAAGGCAGGCTGCCGTATTCCGTCAGCAGCACTGCCCCCGAAAGCGCCGCCATCCCCGGAAGCAGCATACCGATCAAGGTCTCCGTCATGGTTTTTCTTTTCATTAACTGATAGAGATCAAAAAAATAGCTGAGAATACTGAATCCGCAGAGAAAAACCATGATCCATACAAAGTCAAGCAAAATGCTTTTACCTTCCCATCTGTCGTCTACGGAAACCATCACCTCACGCAGCAGCTCTACCAGCTCCAACTCCCTTAGCCAATTCATGCAGTATCTCTCCATTTCCCCTTGTGCCTACTCAAAGTATAATAACCGCCTTTGTCAGCTGCCCCCGTATTTCCTTCTTTTCTCCCATCCGGGTCATTCCAGAAGCCGTTCCACGTTCAGCATGCCCCAGCCCTGCATATTCCAGGGCATGCCCAGATCATCCGCCGTAAACTGCAGCTTCTGCTTGCATTCCTCGTTGGTCATTTCCGGATATTTTCCAAGCAGCAGGGCGGCGGCTCCGGAGACGACGGGGGTCGCCATGGATGTGCCGCACTTTGTTGTATAAGCATTTCTGATTTTGCCGTTTATTTTGTAAAAATATGCGTTACAGGATACAATATCCGTTCCCGGCGCTACCAGGTCCGGCTTGCGAATAACGCTCCCAAGCCTTCCTCTGCCGGAGTAGGCCTCACAGCGCCCGGGCTTATCTTTTGCGTAGCTGCCGTCATGGCACCCCACCGTCACCACCCGGCTGCTTCCTCCCACCGCGGAGATCGTTCCGTCCCCCGGTCCCTTATTTCCCGCCGCACATACCACCAAAATCCCGCTGTTCCAGACCTGATCTATTTTTTCCTGCAGGACAAGCTCCTTCTCCGGCTGGTCCATAGAACCAATCCCTACGGAAATATTCAAAATACGGATATGATATTTTTCTCTCACCTCGAGAACCCATTCAAGCCCCGCCAGCATTGCCTCCGTGGAGCCGTCTCCTCTTTCGTCCAAAACCTTGCCAACCACCAGCCTTGCCCCCGGCGCCATTCCCCGGTACTTCCCGTCGGAAAGCATGCCGCTGCCGCACAGTATCCCGCAGACATGGGTTCCGTGCCCGTTGTTGTCATATATCAGATTCCTGTGTCCCACGAAATCCCGAAAGCACAAAGGCGCCCCCAGCAAATCGGGATGACGCCCTATTCCCTCCGGTGTCACACAACTGCAAAACCAAAGGGTGCACCTCCGGCTCTGCCGGTCAGCCGCTTCGGCGGCATATTTGCCCGCGTCGGAAGTTTCATAAAAAACAGGAGACAGAGCTCGCGCCCGCCTCCCGTTTTACTCATTATTATGACAGCTGCTTTTGAGTGCCGTCTATCCTTCCGGACATCCGACCGCAGCTTAATACTTGCTGAAATCTCCGTCCAGAGAAATGATGCTCTCGTTGCTGTTGTAAGAAGAACTGTTATCAACAAAAGAAGAAGTGGACATTCCTCCCGTGCGCAGCTTATACTGAGCAATAAGATTTCTAAGGGTGACAGCCTGGTTGGAAAGCTCCTCACTGGCTGCAGCACACTGCTCGCTGGTAGCGGCATTGGTCTGTACAACGGTAGAAACCTGTGAGATCGCCTGGTCGATCTGGAAGATCGCCGTGGACTGATCATTGGAGGATACCGCAATATTGCTGATAAGCCCAACGATCTCGTCGATGGATTTCACGATGGCATCCAGAGACTTCGCCGTCTCCTCCGCAATCTTGGTGCCGTTTGCCACCTTGTGAATGGAATCCTCGATCATCTCTGCGGTCTCGCCTGCAGCGGATGCGCTCTTTGCAGCAAGATTTCTGACTTCCTCGGCAACAACCGCAAAGCCCTTTCCTGCCTCGCCTGCCCTTGCCGCCTCAACAGCCGCATTCAGTGCAAGAATGTTGGTCTGGAAGGAAATATCGTCAATGGTCTTAATAATCTTGGAGATGGTCTCCGAGGACTCGTTGATGCTGTCCATAGCCTGAATCATGGCCTTCATCTGCTCGTTTCCGGCAGCCGCCATATCCTTAACGCTGTTTACAAGGTTATTTGCCTGGCTTGCCTGGGTAGCATTGTCCTTGGTTCGCTGGGTAACCTCATCCATGGAAGCGGTAACCTGCTGCAGTGCGCTCGCCTGCTCGGTAGAGCCCTGTGCCAGCGCCTGGCTTGCGTTTGCAACCTGCTCGGAGCCAACGGTAATCTGTGCGCCTGCCTCCCTGATGTTGTTCAATGTCATATTCTCGTCAACAACCAGCTTGCGAAGGGATTTGCCAAGTAAATCCTTGTCGCCTCTGGGCTTTACATCTATGGTATAGTCTCCCTGAGAGATCACATCCGCAATTCTCGCCTGCTCCTTGGTCGCCGCAACCATCGCGCTGAACTCATCCAGCAATTCGCCCAGGTCATCGTTGTGAATCTTCTGGCAGTCCACATCCACATCGCCTACCGCAATCTTCTTCGCAGCCTCGGAAACCTTTCTGATAGGAGCGGAAATCACCTTGATCAGCGCGATGCCGTAAACAAAGGTAATAATAATCGCTATAACCGCTACGATAACAACAACAACCGTCAGCGTGACAAGATTGTTGTTTACTCTTTCATCCGCCTTGTTTGCTTCATCTTCCATCATGTTTATCAGATCGGAAAACGCGCTCTCGGCACTTTTGGCAATACTGCCGCCATTGGTCATCATGTCGTTCTGGGCATCTATATGCTTGCCTGCCTTGACCATTTCAATCTCGCTGTTCATGGAAGCAATCCACTCTGTCAGGTAGCTGCCAGCCTTCTCAAACTGAGTGTTGATGTTTGAAGACAGCTTATCTTTATTCTCGGTAAACTTCATAAGAGCATCCTGCATTTCGGCTACGTAAGCTGCAATCTTCTGCTCCTCATCTTTGATTTTCGCAGAGTCATTGTAATACGCAAACAGAATATCTCTGGTGCACACGCGGACATTACAGAAATTGCCGTATGCCTCACTCAGGTAGTACTCGCTCATGGCGTAATTGTTATAACTGCTTTTACGGGCGGAATTGACGGTAGCGGCGGTAGCAAGACCCACACTGGCGATGATGATCATAAAAATAAGCATCACCACGCTGAACATCGTAATTTTTCCTCTGACTGTCATGTCATTGATTGAAAATTTCTTCTTCATGGTAAACCTCTCCTTCTTATTCTTGTTCTTCCTCTTGAATCTCCTCAAGAGCATCCAACACCTCTTGCTTGATCAGTTTTTCCGGGTCAATCAAAAGCTTTACCGAATCCTCTGTCTTCGCCAGACCGTAAACGTACTTGTTCTGCTCATTATCCTTGCGACCAAGAGTGGGCGGGGGAACAATATCGTCGTCCATTATGGTATCGACCTCCGCTATCTTCTCCACGATCAGCCCTACTACCGTTGACTTGACATCTATAACAATGATACAGGTCCGGTCTGTATACTCCTTGGGCTCCATCTTAAATCTTGTACGGACATCGATTACGGGAATGATCTTTCCGCGGAGATTGATCAGTCCCTTGATATAATCTTCCACCTCGGGTACTACGGTGATCGGCTGCATAGCGATAATCTGTTTTACAAAGCTTATACTTATGCCGAAGAACTCTTTTCCCGCCTGGAAGGTCATAAATTTTCCCTTTTGGGCATCAGCCTCCTGCTCCTGCAGTTCCTCTTTCAATTCTTCCACTATGTACTATCTCCTTTCCTCGTCCTGAATCAATCCGGCAATATCCAGGATCAGTGCAATGCTGCCGTCACCGAGCTGTGTGCAGCCGGAAAGCCCTTTTACTTTTTTTATGTAGGAAGGGATTGGCTTAACCACAATCTCCTGCTGCTGAAGCAGCTTATCGATCAGCACGCATATCTGCTTGCCCTCATGCTCCAGAACAACTACAATGCCATCATCCACATTGCTGCAGGCATCCTGAAGGTCATATTTTTCATTCAGCCTGATAAACGGATAATACTCTCCTCTGAGAACTACATATTCTTCTCCGCCGGGCTCCTGCACCAGAGAATCCTGCGTCATCCGCACAAACTGCTTAATGGAGGAAGTCTCAAGAACAAACGGAGAGTTGCCCACCTGCACCACGATGCCGTTGATGATCGCCAGCGTCAGCGGTATCACCAATGTCATCTCCGAGCCTGCGCCCAGGACGCTGTCAATATCCAGTCTGCCGCCGATAGCCTGGATATTTTTCACAACCACATCCATGCCCACGCCACGTCCCGAATACTCGGTTACCTGCTCCTTTGTGGAAAAGCCGGGCAGCGCGATAAACCTGTAGATCTCCTTCTCGGTAAAGTCGCTCATGGGCTTATTGTCAATCAGTCCCTTTTCCGCCGCCTTCTCATACAGCTTTTCCGCATTTAAGCCCTTGCCGTCATCCCTTACGCTTATGTATACCTTTCCGCCCTCGTTCTTTGCCTCCAGGGTAATTTTACCCTTTGCCGGCTTGCCGAGCATTATACGCTCATTTGCATCCTCCTCAATGCCGTGATCCACGGAGTTTCTCACCAAATGCATCAGAGGGTCCGAAATATGCTCGATAATATTTTTATCCACCTCGGTATTCTCACCGATTACCTCAAATTCAATGTCCTTATCCAGCTTTCTCGACACATCGAAGACGATTCGCTTCATCTTCTGGAAGGTGTTGGTAAGGGGCATCATACGCATGGACATAATTACCTGCTGCAGCTCCGTGGTGTTCATTGCAAGCTGCGACGCCGCCTTCTGGAAATTGGTAAGATCCAGACCCGGAACCTTCAAATCGGGATTCTGAAGCACCGTTGCCTCCGCAATGACAAGCTCGCCTATCAGGTCCATCAGAGCGTCCATCTTCTCCACGTTCACGCTGATAATGCTCTGCTGCTTGGGCTGATGCTTCGCCAGGGTCTTTCCCTTTCCGGGGTCCTTGGATTTGACGACATAGTCGCCGGGCGCCGGCTTGTCATCCTTTGCAGGCTTTACTCCGTCGTCCAGGTTTATGACAACGGGAGCCACCTCCCGTCCAAGCTCCACCAGCTCCTTACCGTACTGCTCGGCGTTGATCTCCTCAAAGTCGATCTTCTCCGCCTCCGAGCTGTCGATCAGCTCCAAAACCTCCTCCTTGGAAATTTTAGTCTGAAGCAGCATGTGGAAGCCCTCTGCCAGAATCACATCTCCGCTGGCCTCGTTGGAAAGAATGTCCTCAGGAGTATAAAGCAGATCCTCCGCCACCTCCTTCAGCGCATAGGTAGCGGAATATGCGCGGATATTGCTCATCTGAGTGTCATTTCTATAATGGATTACGACCTTATAAAAATGGCTGTCCTCCTCCGCAACGGGCTTTACATAAAACTGCGTGGGCTCCTCCTGCTTATTTGCCTTGGGAAGCCGAATACCCTGCTTTTTTATCTCGCCCTTGATCTGGCCCAAAAATTCGTCCAGATCCTCCACCAGCTTTGATTCATCGCCGTCGGACGCTTCACCGTTCTTGAGCTTTTCAAGCTCTGCAGTGATGAAATCCGATACGGCAAGCACCTTCTCCACAAGCTCCAGATGAGGCACATCCTCCGGATGAGATTCCCTTAAATAGTAGAAAACATCCTCAAGCTTGTGGGCAACCTTGGTGATGTTTTCATACATCATCACTCCGGACGAACCCTTTATGGTATGCATCACGCGGAAAATTTCATTGATATCGGCATCGTCAAAGCATTCTGCATCCTGTTTCTCTAAAATTATGCCTTCCAGTTTTTCAAGAAGCTGGCTGCTTTCAAACAAAAACATGGAAAACATACTGTCCGTATTAAATTCTTCTGCCATACTTCCTCCAATCTTAAGGATTTTTTCGGGCGTTCTTTAAATCAGCCCCAGCTTATTCAATACCTTTTCAAATTTTTCCACATCGATGGGCTTGCCCACATAAGCTTCGCAGCCAAGCTCAAACGCAAGCTTTACATTGCGCTCGTCGTTCAGCGCCGTGGTCATGATGACCTTTACGCTGTTCTTTTTAGGTATTCCCCTCTGGGCTTCAATGCCACGGATCGCCTTCAAAACCTGATAACCGTCCATAACCGGCATCATTACGTCAAGACATACCAGATCGTAAGGCTCATCATCTTCCAATGCCATCATAAAGGCATCTACTGCTTCCTCGCCATCCACCATCACATCGCATTCTCCATACTGTGACAGCTGTTTATCCATAAATTTCCTGGTGGCAAAATCATCCTCTGCCAATAAAATTTTCATTCACACTTCGCTCCTTTCTCATTGATGTATCTATTTGCTCAACAGGCTGTATACCTTGCCTGCTATAGCCGTAACCGGCATCTGGTACTGCACCGCGCCTATATCGAAGGCAACCTTCGGCATCCCGTACACGACACAGGTCGCCTCGTCCTGCCCGATGGTCTGAGCGCCGGCATTTCTCATCGCCAGCAGCCCCTTTGCGCCGTCGCCGCCCATACCTGTCAGTATGACGCCCACGGCGTTCTTTCCGGCAATCTTTGCAACGGAGTTGAACAGTACCTCCACGGACGGACAGTGCCCGTTCACTCTCTCATTGCCCCTGCACTCCACCTGATACATGCCTCCAACCTTCACAAGGCGCATCTGCATGTCGCCGGGAGCGATCAGCACCTGTCCCGGAAGAACCCTGTCCCCGGTCTGCGCCTCCTTCACGGCAACCTCGCACTGGTTGTTCAGCCTGTCGGCATACATCTTTGTAAATCCGGGCGGCATATGCTGCACAATGACCACGCCGGGAATATCCCTTCTGAATCGTTTGACGACCTCGAAGATTGCCTCCGTTCCTCCCGTGGAAGCGCCGATGGCCACTATGCGGTCCTTGCCCACCACGCTGGTAGGGCTCATCACCGAATCCGCATCCACGCGCTTTAATCTTCCCACCTTCGCCGTAGAGGCGATCTTTACCTTTGCGGCAAGCTCCTGGGTGAGGAAATCGTTCAGCTGCTCGCGGCTCAGGTTCGTGGGCTTGTTGACGAAATCCACCGCCCCTGCCTCCAGCGCGTCGAATACCTTGTCGTTTAAGGCGCTGATCATAACCACCGGAAGCGGATACTGAGGCATGAGCTTACGCAAGAATTCAATTCCGCTCATTCTTGGCAGCTCCACGTCAAGCGTCATGACATCCGGTCTGTATTTCAGAATGGCGTCCCTGGCCTCATAGGCGTCCTGTGCCTGCGCCACAACATCAATATTGGGGTCTGCGTCCAGCCCCTGTACGAGCAGATTGCGGAACATCAAAGAATCATCTACCACTAAAACTCTAATCGGTCTCATATCAGGTTCCCTGCTTTCTATAGATTGATGGTTGAATGTACTGGAATTTTGTCATGCTGCGGTTCAGGCTCTCCGTTGTGCCGATAAACAGATACCCGCCCGGCTCCATGAAATCATAAATCTTATTGACCACCTGATATTTGGTGTCATCGGGGAAATAAATCATCACGTTCCGGAGGAACACGATGTGAAATTTCCTTTTAAACGGGAAAGGGCTCATCAGATTAAACTGCCTGTAGATCAATTCCTGCTTCAGCTCATCCTTGACCTGGTACTCCTCCTGGTTTAGCTGCTTGAAATAGCGCTGCTTCCACTTGGACGGCAGGGGCGCAATATCCTCCTTCAAATAGACGCCCTTGCTGGCGTGCTCCAGCACCCTTGTGGACACGTCCGTGGCGAGAATCCTTGTATCCCAAGCCTTGTGCTCCAGACCAAAAAAATCGAGCACCACCATCGCCAGCCCATAAGGCTCCTCCCCGGTGGAGGAAGCCGCCGACCATATACGCAGGTCCTTCTGCCCTGACGATACCGCCTTCGCCTTCGCCCACGGGAGCGCAACCTTCGTCATATAGTCAAAGTGCTCGCTCTCTCTCATAAAATATGTATGATTCGTGGTGAGTACGTTGATCAGATCGGTGGCCTCCGCCCCCTTGGGATTCTTCTCAACCTTCGCAAGATACTCCTCACAGTTGGCATATCCGTTGCGGGCAAGGTAATTATCCAGCCTCCCGCCCACCAGGACCCTTTTCTGGCTTAAGTCTATGCCGTAATTTCTCTTTACATACACCACGATATGATTAAATTCACTGTCGGTAATCACCTTTTGCCTCCCCAGACATCAGGGCTGCGTATTCTTTCGTGCCCCATGTCTATACATAATCATTACACTTACCAGCCCGGCAGCATGCGACTTATTATCTATATCATTAAATCACACTAAGGATAAAAAGTCAATCCCAAACGATGCTTCCAGCCCTCTGTTTCAGGGGCGCTGACGCGCAATCCCTTCCTGTCAGCCCCTTTTCAGTTTTCTCCAAATTCTGTTAAATATATTTACTATATCCGGTTCATAATACGTACCGCTTTTTTCGGTTATAATCCGGATACTGTCTTCCAGGGAGCAGGCCTTTCTGCCGTCCCCGTCCACGCCCAGATTGTCAAAATCATTAGCCAGCGCCACGATCCTTGCCTCCAGGGGAATCTCCCTGCCCCCCGCCGCAGGATAGCCTGTGCCGTCCCACCTTGCGCCGTAATATCCCGCGATCCGGACCGCCATGGAGAGGAAACGTCCCCTCTCCTGCCCTGCGCCGATTTCCTCCAGAAGACCTGCGCCTTCCTCCGCGCATTTTTTCAGATACTCCTGACGGCTCTCCCCGTCCGCCTCTCCCTTATCGGGCACGATAAACTTTCCTATGCTGTGTATTTTTGCCGCAACCCTGATGGTCTCCACAAATTCGTCGGAAATCACGTTTTCATACTTTGGCAGAAACTGTAAGCCCTGCGCAAGCAGACCGCAGTTATAAGCCACATTCTCCAGATGCCCGCCCATATGGGCATTCCTTTTCTCCATCAGAGTCGCAAGCGCAAGCAGCACGTTCTTCTGCTCCTGCTCGATCTGTTCCTTCTGGTGGTCTATAAACTTGTGCATCATCCGGTTGTGATCCGCCATTTCCTGCTGCAGCTGATAGGTTTTCAGGTGGTTGTTCACCCGCATGATGACCTCCACCGCGTCGAAGGGCTTGGGTATAAAGTCAACCGCCCCGGCAAGAAACGCCTGTTCCTTCTCCTCGCTGGTATTCATCACCGAGATAAAGACAAAGGGAATATCCCTGGTCCGCGGATTGCCCTTCAGCATCCTGCAGAACTCCAGCCCGTCTACCTCCGGCATGGACAAGTCCGACAGCACAAGGGTAGGCTTCTGTGTCTTCATAAGGTTGATCGCTTCCTGCACGCTCACCGCACACATGGTGGTATAGCCCTCATGCGTGAGGATATTATCCAGAATATCCACGTTCATGGGGATATCGTCCACGATCAGAATTTTAAAACGCCCCCTTTTTACATTTTCCTGCTCCATCTCCCATCATCCTCTCTACAATTCTCCAATCCTCTCTGCGAGAGCCTGTCTTACCGCCTCGTATTTCTCCATGCTCTTTTCGTAGCTGCTTTTTCTGATTGCCGTCTCCATGCGCAGGACCTGTCTTCTCATATCCTCGTCGCTTCCCTGGACCAGGGCCTTCACCGTGGAGGCCAGCAGCTCCGCCTTATCCCACGCCCCAAGCTCTATGGACATGGCAAGCTTTTCCATGCGCTTTCTCAGCTCCTCCTTATTTCTCTCCTCCCCGAACTGCATGAAGTCGCCTTCTTCCTCCTCGGAATCCTCCCTGGTGTACGCCGCCCAGCTCTCGTAGACCTCGTTCTGGGTATCGCTTATATTCTGGCTGGTCTTGAGCTTTATAAAGAAAGAAAAGGTGCTGCCCTTTCCCTTCTCGCTTTCCACCTGGATATCTCCCTGCATCAGCTCCACCAGCTGCTTCGTGATGGAAAGTCCAAGCCCCGTGCCGCCAAAACGTCTTGTGATGGAGGCGTCCGCCTGGGTAAAGCTCTGAAACAGCTTATCCTGCTCAGAGGGAGACATGCCGATGCCGCTGTCCTTCACCATGAAAAACAGCTCCACCTCGTCGTTCATCTGCCTGGTCTTGCTCACCGCCAGATCCACATACCCTATCATGGTAAACTTCACGGCGTTGGACATGAGATTATTCAGAATCTGCACCAGACGCAGCTCATCCCCTATCAGAAGCTGCGGGATCTTGTCGTCCACATTCACTCTCAGACGCAGCTCCTTTTTGTTGATCTCCACGCTGTGGGTGGCCACCACCCTGTCCATCATCTTGTAAAAATCGAATTCCTTTTCCTCGATGGTAAACTTGCCTGTCTCAAGCTTCGCATAGTCCAAAATATTGTTAATAATGGCCAGCATATTGTCGCAGCAGTACAGGACGATCTCAAGGGTCTTTTTGTGATCCTCGTCCTGCACGCTGTCCACAAGAGTCAGCACATGCCCCTTAATGCCGTTTATGGGCGTCCGGAGCTCATGGGTGACATTCGCCGTAAATTCGTTCCTGGCCTTCAGGTTCTGGGTCTCCTCCTCCTTCAGCTTTCTGACGCGCATATTCATTTCCTTGCGCTCGGTGAGATCCTCCGCCATCAGCACCCAGGTCCCCGCCTCGTCCGCAGCAAAGATGCGCACATTTGCCGGAAAGCAGGAGCTGTTCTTTCTGTACATTGCCAGCTCCGCATTCCGGGACGCATCCATCCTGTCCTCCAGCCGCTTCCTGTCAAAGCCCTGCGCTTCGTCCGTCTCGGGAAACTCCTGCCTGAAGATGCAGGGCATGCCGCATCCCTCCAGCTCCTCCTTGGTATACTCCAGCTTCTCAGCCGCCGTCCGGTTGCAAAACAGGATATCCCCCTTTTCATTAAAAACCAGAATCAGCTCTATCAGTTCATCCGCCATCTGGGAATTTAACCACTTAAGCTCCATAATCATACTCCCTGTGCCCTTCGGCGCAAATGCCGGTCAGCGCTCCGTCCGAAGCGTCAGCACGCATTGATAATTTCTATAAACTGCTCGTATACCTTTTTCAGATCCTGCCACATGGCATTCGCCTTTGCCACATCCACCTCCGCGTTGGTCTTGCTGCGAAGCTCCTCTACAAGCCCGGAAACCGCCGCCTGCACCGGCTCCAGCCCCAGGTTGGCGGAAACGCCCTTGAGAGTGTGGGCGCATCTGAAAGCCTCCTCATAATCTCCCGCCTCCAGGCTGATCCCAAGGTTTTTATAATTGGGGTCTTCGGGAAACCTTTTCAAAAATTTCATATACATATTTTCATTTCCCATAAAACGCTTGAGCGTCGTCTTTACGTCCGCCCCGTTTTCTTCAAGAATGCTCTTAAAATTTTCCTCCATGCTCCTATCCTCTCTCTCAAAATTTACCGCATCAGCCATACGCAAAAAAGACCGTCAAACACAAGTGCTCATGCTTTCCAGTCTTTTTTTGTGCCCCTACTGGTACACAGATACCAATATTATGTAAAGTTAAACATTTTAATTACTTCGACAATATTGAAAAAGTCTTCCTTTGCAAGCTCAAAGCACTCTATTACATCCGGCGAGAACTGCCCGCATTCCCCGTTCAGAATCATCTCGTACGCGGCTGCATTGCTGTATGCGCTCTTATAGACTCTGTCGCTGACCAGCGCCTCGTACACGTCCGCGATAGAGACAATCTGGGCGCTGATGGGAATCGCCTCGCCCACAAGATGATCGGGATAGCCCTTGCCGTCCCATCTCTCGTGGTGATAACGGCATATCTCATAGCAGTACTGATAAAATTCATCCGAATAGGAGCTCTTGAAGGACTCCAGAATCCCGCAGCCTATGGTGGTATGAGTCTTCATGATCTCATACTCCTCGGGAGTCAGCTTCCCGGGCTTTAACAGAATCGCATCGGGAATACCGATTTTACCTATATCATGCAGAGCGGACGCCCTGGCAATCTGATCCATCTGCGACGCCGTGATATTGTACTTGGGGAAATACTTCATAAGGTACTTTAAGAGTATCCTGGTAAAGTATTTGATGCGCCTGACGTGATCTCCCGTCTCCACATTTCTGAATTCCACCACCGTACTCAGAGCGTCGATCATGAACTCGTTGTTGTCCTGAATCTTCCTCTCCTGCTCGCGGATGGTCTTCTCCTGCTCCCTCAGGCGCAGCTCCATATTATGTTTGTTCTGGTACAGCTCGATTATGTTCTTTGCACGCCTAATGACCACATTGGGCTCAAAAGGCTTGTGCATCACATCCGCAATATTGTACTGATACGCCTTTTCCTCGCTCTCCTCAGGCGTCATGCTGGTAATGAGGATGACCGGTATTTTCTCCAGAAGCCGATTCTCCTTCATATACTCCAGCACGCTGAATCCATCCATGACCGGCATAACCACGTCCAGCAGAATCAGCGCAAGATCCTGGTTGTCCTCGATGTTCTTGACAGCATACCTTCCGTCGGTAGCCTCCAGCACCTCGTAATCGCTCTCAAACATCATGTTTAATATGGCTCTGTTGATTTCTTCATCGTCTACGATCAATATTTTCTGCTTATCCATATTGCCCCATTATAATCCTTTTTCATCACAAGCAGATGAGCGGATCATGTTCCTCTCTCCCGATTTTCAACGGGTAATTTATTCTCATAGTCAGTTATTTATTATACAGTGATTTACCCCAAATGTCAATCAGTATGCAGCGTAAATCCGGTGAATCGTAACGCAGAAGGCGGCGAAGCGTCCGGACCGGAACAGACGGCATCTGCAATACCGTAACACGCTCCCCCGTATCAAGCACGGCAATCGTCACCTTAGCCTGCCCTCCCGGAATGTCGTCGGGCGCCGACACCAATTTTCTCACTCGCTGCATAATAAAAAAAGCCCCGGCATAGTTTAATTTATTCTATGCCGGGAAGCTTACGATGTTCTATTTACGAATACATCTGTCCTCTTTGTCCTGTTCTCTTGTCCTGCTTTTGGGCTCCTGACGCTTCGCCACGCTTTTTACCGCTCTTTTGCCTCTCCCGGCTGACAGAATCACAATCAGCCCTGTCAGAAGCATGGCGCCGCCCACCGCAAGCTTCGGTATATA
>CAJTPH010000037.1:30347-39204 GCA_910578215.1 uncultured Acetatifactor sp.
CGGCGCCGCGGAAGCGCTTTTTTTCTGCATGGGCGGGGCGCTGAGGCTGTTGATCTCCACATCGATCTGCAGAAGCTCCTCTCCCGCGTCCGCCGCGCCTGCGCCGTAAATGCCAAACAGCGACAAATGCCTTACCCCAAACCGCAGGGACTCGACGCCGTCCAGCATGACCCGCTCTACCGGCACCGCCTCCGCCTGCCCGTTCCTGTCCAGGGTCAGCATCTTCAGATTCTGCCCTTTGAGATGCTCCGGCACCGGAAGCACCACGGTGAGGGTCTGCATGCCCAGCTTGGTCAAGGGTATGCCGCTGCTGTCCGTGAGCGTCAGATCATAGACTGCCATGTCGGCAGGCAGCTCCGCGCCGAAGGCTCTCATACATGCCTTTTTCATAGGCGAGATGTTTTCCGGAGTCTCTATCGTCAACGTATAGCTGTCGCCTGCGCCCTCAAGAGAGGCGGAGGCATTCTCCGGCCCCACCACCGTCACGCCCCTGTTCTGGGACTGCCCCTGAGGATATGGCCTGTAGGACACATTGGACAATCTCTCCGCAGAGGTCTCATGAGTAAGCTCCGGCGCTTCGCCCTCATAGACGATATCGGCGGTTCCGAACGCAAACAGCCCCAGCTTCTCAACCGACGCCGGAAGACTGACGCTTTTCCCTGCGGCCGCCGTGCCCCGGAAGGCTCTGTCCTTTATCTCCCGGACGCCCGAGCCGAACTGAATGTCAGCCAGCCCGCTGCAGTCCTCAAATGCCGCCTCGCCCACAACCTGCAGGCTGTCCGGCAGGGACAGGGACTTTAGCTCCTTATGGCCAGCGAACGCCTCTCCCGCTATCACGCGCACGCCCTCGGGAACAGCCGCCGTATCCCCGCTTCCCCGATACGCCACAAGCACGCCTCCCTCTATCAGGAAATCGCCCTCCGCAGAGGAGTCTCCGTTCAGGAAGCCCTCCACCCATGCCGTATGTTCAAACGCCTTGGGCTCCACATTGACAACCGTTTCCGGCAGCCTCACATCCGTCAGATAATCACAGTGATAAAAGGCTCCGTATTCAATATCCGTCAAGCCCTCGGGCGCGGCGAGTCCTGTCAGGGAGCTTCTGGCAAAGGAAAACTGCCCTATGGTCCTGATTCCCTCCGGCAGGCTCAGCGACCTGAGACGCGAGCTGCGGTAATACGCCTGATCCGCCACCGTCCTGCCGTCCACTACCGTAAACTTCGCAAGACCGCCCGACAGATCATCCATCAGGTCCGCCACGGGAATGGTATCCACCTCAAGGTAAGCGCCCCCGTCATAAACCCGAAGCTGCGTATTGTCCGCAAGGATAAAGGCGCTGTCCCCCACGATCGTGGCAGAGCCCACCTGCTTTCCGTCATCCGCGGGCGACGCGGTCGGCTGCGGTATAACAGGCTGCGGCGTGCTCACCGACGGGTCAGAAGGGTCAAACCCGGGCACATCCTCATACTCCGCCATTTCCTTCTGGTGCTCATAAAACCACTGCGCATATTTTTCCGCCGCACTTCCCTGCGTACAGTCAATCTTCAGCTGATAACAATTTTCAAAAGCCGTCTCATGTATGTTTACGGTCTCCGCAGGAATGGTGATGGTCTTCATATTTACACAGTCCGAAAAGGCATTGATCCCTATGGTGGACACGTTCTTTGGAATCGTCATCTGCCGCAGTCCCGTGCAGCCCGCAAAGGCATAATCCCCAACCTCCTTAAGCCCTGTCCCCAGCGTTACGGTGTGAAGATTCCCGCACCACCAGAAGGCATAGGGCTCGATTCGCTTGACCGAATTGGGAATAACCACCTGCTCGATATTTGTGTTTTGTTCAAAGGCATCCTTGGATATAACCTCGACCGTGTCGGGGATCGTCACATTCTTTTCAAAGCCGCGGTACTTTAACAGCGTGCCTCCCTGTATTACAAAATCGGAAGCAGATGTCGCCGCATCTGCCTCCGATACAGGAAGCTGCATGATTATCAGTGCCGCAACTATCATCAGGACACCTAAAATACGCTTTTTCCTTCTCATCTACATACCCCTCTGCGCGCTTTGGCACGCACACCATTCAAAGGTTTGAAGGTGGATCTATTTTGCCTTTACCGCCACCTTTTGTTTCTTCCTTGCATCCTTCTTCATAAACATGACGAAGGAGAGACATGCCAGGCCGATGGACAAAAACCACTTGGGATGAATGGGATCTCCCGTCTTGGGCGTATCGTCCGACACGGTTCCCTGTCCCAGCTTGCTGGTATCCACATAGATCACATAGGGTGAGAAATGCTCTGCCGAAAAAGTCACACAGGGCACGCCGTTAATGGTGGTAAATTTCGGCGAAAGCTTATCCAGCCTGTCGTTTACCACGCCTGCCACCTTGTTGTTGCCCGCGTAAACCTTCAGCGAATCGGGCAGCGGCAGGGTAATATCTATCTTCAGGCCCGTGGTATCCGTGATCCTTCTCGACCCCGTGGCGTCATACAGCGTAATATCCATGGGGAAGTACTTAATGTTGTCAAGGCTCCCGTACTCCGCAATCAGCGCCTTCAGAATGGATTCCGTGGCGTCGCTGTTCTCCTGAATCTTCATGACAAAATTATCGGAGGAACCGTTAATTACCACGGAAACTACCCCTGTGTTGGACAGTCCGTTCTTGTCTATTACAACCGTTGTGCCTCCGGTGGGATTGTTTCCGTTTCCGCCGGAAGGTCGGTTTGTGTTGGTGGGCGGAGTCACGGGACCGCTGCCGCCTCCTCCGCCGGGCTTTGTCCTGTAGTGCGCCGTCACGATGACATCGCAGTGAGGCATGGTGACAACCGTTGCGTACTGCGTCGTGCTGGCAATCAGCGCCTGCTCGGGCTGAATGGTCCAATGGTCAAACTCCTGCGTGGAGGAAGCCTGATCCGCAATGATGGTAACCGTAGAATTTCCAACATAACTTCCTGAACCGCTTCCGTTGCGCACCGTCAGCGTATAAAGCTCATCTTCCCAGTCATTGCTTCCGCCGGAGCCGTTGCCGGAACCATTTCCGCCTCCGTTACCGTCTCCGGGTCCGGGCGTGGGTGAGCTTCCGGGGCCGGGTGAGCCGCCGGGTCCCGGTGAACCTCCCGGTCCGGGTGAACCGCCGGGACCGGGTGTCCACGAGCCGTTGGGCTGGTACTGTGCAACCACATCCATATCCCTGGTCACCTTGACAGGCAGCGGAACCCACCCGGTAAAGGTATAGCCCTCCCTTACGGGATTCTGAGGTATAACGGCATCCTTGCCCTTGACCACCGTCTGGGTATTGATCACTTTGCCGTCCCAGTCCGTAAATCTCACCGTATAGCTGGTTAATTCCGAAGAATCTATCTTCTCGTAGGTGGCCTTGGTGGTTATATTGCTCGTCACATTGCTGATCGGTCTGTCCCAGCCCACAAAGCGGTAGCCCTCGCGGGTCAGATTCGTAGGCGCATACGCCGACGCATCCCCGCCCTTCTCGACAATGGCTTTCTTCACAAGCGTATCGTCCCAGTCATAAAATTCAACCGTAAAGGTCTCAGCCTTGATATCCTCATAAAGCGCAATAATCGTAGTATCTTCCGTAATGTTATCCAGAGATCTGGACCAGCCCGTAAAGGTCTTGCCCGCTACCTCCGGAACCTGAGGCGCAGTGACGGATTCTCCGCGCAGCACCCTTCTGGTCCCCAGAATAGTGAAATCATGACCGCTCATAAACTTTACTTCACAGTATACGGGGTCCTCCGCTCCCACCACCTTAAACCCATGCTGTATCGCAAATTCATAGGGTATGCTGTTCTCCGGAGTCTTAAAGCTCAGGGTCGAAGCATTCTTCATATTTTCAAAGGATTCCGGATGGATAACGGCAACGCTGCCGGGAATCCTGAGCTGCTGAAGCCCGCTCTCCGAAAACGCTCCCTTGCTGATGCTTACGCAGGTAGACGGCAGCGTAACGTTCGCCAGTACCTCCGTACCCTTGAAGGCTTCCTCAGGAACTCCCTTGAGCGAAGACTCCCCAAAGTCCACGATTACGACCTTGGTTCCGCTGAACGCCTCGGGGGCAAGCTCCGAAATCGACGAGACCTCATCCGCCTCAACCATGGGATTCGTTCTTCCATACAAATACTCAATGAGCTTATATTTTTTGTCGCCGTTCATCTGGTAGACGATGGAATTCTCACAGGTGAAATTGGCGCTTCCGTTAAAGTTTACATCGGACAGCTTACCGCTGCCTATAAAGGGAACTCTGCCCAGCGCCGACACAGACTCTGCAATGCTGACATTATCCAGGTTGTCGCAGTCCGCAAAGGCATAATGCCCTACCGCCTCCACCGCGCCCTCAAGACTGACCGAATTGAAAGCGTCACAGTTTCTGAAAGCACCCGGCGTAAAGGAGTGAACATTTTTGGTTACAAGGGTCTTGCGCAGCCCGGAGGTCCCTGCGGATTCGGAATCGGTCAAAGGACTGCCGTTTGTGGGATACGCCTTCATTCCCCGCGCCGTCAGCAAGCTGGTCCCCACATTATTCTCCCTGTAGCTGAACAGCCCTATCTTCTGAGAATCCCCCTTGCCGGCCGCGATTGCTTCGGTATTCTCCTCCGCCACCGAAGCGCCCTTCAGCGCGTTATCCACAAGCACCGCCGTATTTGCCCTCGTGGAAGCATTTCCGCCGGAAACCGAACCGGAAACCTGCACCGTCGCGATGGATTCGATTCCGTCCGGCAGCCGCAGATTCAGCACGGCGTCCATAATGGTATTCTTCTGATAATTGGTCATATTGTTAGGGTAATTCTGTATGGCCTTGATGGTCTCGCTCTCGTCCTCATTGGACATATAATCATAACCGTTGGCCTTGGTATATCTCTGATTCCTCAGGTCGTTGACGGTCGGATAATCGATCAGCTCATTCAATCCCGTAACCTCATTGTGACGCACTACCAGATGGGTAGGGAAGCCGCTGTAATAGGTCAGGAAGGTCTTTTTGGACGATCCGAGCCCGATAGCCGACGGGTCTGACATTGCATACTGAAAAGGTACGCTGCGGGGCGAAATCGTTCCCACAAAATTCAGGAACCACTCCTCCTTGGTCTGTCCGTTACAGCCTCCGATATGGCCTGCCGTGATATCCTGTGTGTTAAAGGTACCCGTGCCGATACTGCCGATTTTTTCCGCGTCTGTATAAATCACCCACTTCAGGTTATGGCACCCCTGAAACGCGCTGTCCGCAATAGTCGCCACAGACGCCGGAATAGTCACCACGTTCAGGTTGCACTTGTTCCGGAAGGTGCCGGAACCGATTGCATTGATGTTTTTAGGACCTATAGTCTCCGGCAGTGCCAGTGAGTGCAGGTTGTCGCTTATATCGCATTTTACCAGCTCGTTGTTCTCGTTTACC
Organism: uncultured Acetatifactor sp.; assembly: GCA_910578215.1. Classification (GTDB taxonomy): domain Bacteria; phylum Bacillota; class Clostridia; order Lachnospirales; family Lachnospiraceae; genus Acetatifactor. The sequence goes on from CAJTPH010000037.1 coordinate 35,746, forward strand.
CAGAAGGTGGCCGTATTTCCGGTCTCCTGTCCGTTGTCTCCGATCTCTGCAACGACCTTTTCATAAACGTTCATGCTCAGGTCGGGATCGTAAAACTTAAAGGCAATCTTCTTTTCCGTAGCCGTCTCGTGAAGCTTGCTGTTCTTTCTGCCCCACAGATAAAACTTTGATTCCGTTCCCTCGGGATTCTTGGGGCACTGCGCAAGGAATTCCTTCCAGCCAAAGCCCGCCCAGTCGCCGTCGTTCAGATAAAAGGTCTGGCTTCCGTCCGCCTCGTTGTCCCTGTAGCCGCTGCGGATGTACTCCAGTGCGACACAGCCCTGAAATTCGCTGACATCCAGAGAACCGGTGTAAGAATTGGGCAGCACAAGCTGCTTCAGCTTAGCGCAGTCCTTGAACACGTTCTGCCCCAGCGCTGTCAGCGCGCCCACCAGAGGGGCGCTCTCGCCCTTGTCGTTCGTATAGTCCGGATAAATCATATTGACTTCCGTAAGCTCCGAGCAGCCCTGGAACGCAAAGTTGCCGATCGCCTGTACATGGCCGGGCAAATCCAGAGAGGGCAGCATCGTACAGTTCTCAAAACAGCCTTCGCCCATCTTCAGCAGGCCGCAGCTCACGTCAAATTTTGCCTTTGTCATACTGCCGCAGCCGGAAAACGCGTAATTGCCCAGGCAGTTAAGACCGTTTCCGAACTCAACCGTAGCAAAGCCGCAGTTTGCGAAGGCATAGTCGCCGATACCCGAAATAGAGTCGGGCAGCCTCAGTGTGGTAATATTGGTCTTGGCGTAGAACACGCCCTGTTCCGCCTTCGTCACCGTACCTGCAATCCTGAACTCCCTGTTCGGATCGTCTCTGACCTCCTCCAGATACTGGTTGCCGATATAGCCCACCATCGCGTTGGCGATACGGGGCTGGTCGTTCAGCTTGTATGTCAGGGGCTTGCCCGAGGCGTCAACCGTATCCGCTATATAGAACTGTGCATGCTTGATCCATGTGGAACGGGTAGAATACAGGCAGGGATAATAAACGCTCTCCTTCACATAGACAGGATTGCCGGCGGAATCCTTGATGGGATTGCCGTCCTTGTCTACATCCTGAATAGGGTTTCCGCTGGCATCCAGCTTATTTTCCTTCATCTCATAGTAAAGGAACTTATTGTCCAGATTAACCGCCGCGCTTCCGGTGATGGTACTCTCCACGGAGTATTTTCTGTACGCCTCCATGCTCTCCGGAATCTCCAGGACGCCGCCCTCCAGGCTTCCCACCTGTTCATAGCCCAGGATGACCGCGTAACGGCTGTCGCCCGATTCCTGTCCGGTGGCCGACACATAGGCAAACCTGAAGATAACGCTGGTACCCTCCATATAATAGGAGTAAATGGTTGCGTTTTCGTCTATCTTGGGAACCCCGTGACCGTCAAACACGTTCACAGAAATGCTTTCGCCCTGATGATTCGCCACCGGCGCCGCCTGCAGCCCATCCACGGGAATCGCCGCCACCACAAGTGCGGACGCAAGGAACAGAGCTCCCAGCGTCTTGCGAATCGAACGCTTCAATCTTCTATTCTTTCTTTTTGCAGTATCCGCAGTACTCCCTTTTCCGGCGCTTCCGCCTGTCTTTCCGGTATTTTGCCTGCCTGCATTGGAATTAGTTGCCATTTTCTCATTACTCCTTTGCGATTTTCTTTGCCACAACTACAAACCTTCCGTTCTTCTCCTGATAATCACAGGTGGAGAGCGTCAGCAGCTGATCCCCGAACTCGGCGGTCACACCCGTATCGTAAAGGGACATTTCCGCCATTTCATTCATATAGGAATCAAATTCCTGCTCCGTGTTTGCATCTATAAACTGATAATACTTGAATACAACATCCTCTTCCTTGTATACCCTTGAACGGAACACATACATGACCTGCCAGGTTCCCTTATCATATATCGTATCAAACTGTATGTAGGGATGTTCCTCATAATAGGACTTTTTCTGATAAAGCCCCAGCTTCCCGAACATCTTGCCGCTGGCCATATGATGCCCGTACAGGATAAAGTTAGTGCTGGGCTTGAGCACATCGCAGTCCTTATCCATGAAAATAGACCCGTTCTTGTCATATTCCTGATTCAGATTGTGCGTCAGGTAATATTCGTTGTCAGAAGTCTGCATCACAGGGTAATCTATATTTGTATCGTCAATTTTCAGCCATCCGATTAGCTTTTTATTTGTTTTTAATAAATTTTTATATTCTTCCAGGACCTCCCTCTCCACCTCCGGCTCGTCGTTGAGGGTGTAAAGGGGACCGCTGGTAGTCTGTGCCGGCGGAGAGGATGCGGATGCCAGCTCCTCCCTCATCTCGCTCAGCTGTCTATATGTACTTTCCGTCCTGTATTGATAATAGGAATAAATTCCAACATATCCAAGACAGCCTGCCGCCGCAAGACTGCAGAGCGCTATGATGATCCTCCTGCGCTTCTCCCGGCGCCTCAGCTCCTCCTTCACATAGGAATCGATGACCTTGCTGTCCGGCCTTTGCCGCTCCCGGCTGTCGGAAGCCCTTCCGCCTCCCCGTGGCGGGCTGTCCGGCCCCTTCCCCGCCGGGGCTTTCCCGCGCTTCCCGGTTCCTTTTGAAGCCGCCCTGGCTTTCCCGCCGCCTGGCTTTGCCGTATCAGCATGTTTGAGCAGGTCCTCCGCCTCGTCCATAAAGTCCTGCCCCAGAATCGTCATAAATTTATATTTTCCGTCCCGGAGGTCGGCACAAAGCCTTTCAAGCACCCTCTTATCGCCCAGATCGTTCTCACTCCTGAGCCGGTCTATCAGCTCCTTGTCGCGCCTTGCGCGGGCACAGTCCCCCTTGGTGCGGAACTGCCTCCCCCCTATTGTTTCAATTTCATACTCCCGTTCCATGATTTATCCTTATGCATCCAAATTCACAGCAATCTTATCATATTCTATTTTACTCCTTCTGAGAATTAATGCAAGTGTTTTAAATAAAACAAACGCCCTTTTAAAAAAATTTATATTTTTTATCTGCGGAAACACAGGAAACATAGACATGCGGGAGCGCATAGAATAAAGCATAAATAAACCCTTGGAGGCAATAAAAAATGAGCGATTTAACTGCTACTAACTGCGGTTGCAATGACTCTTGCGGATGCAACAACGTATGTACTGCAAACAACAACGGCGGAGGGTGCAACTGGATTTGGATAATCCTGCTGTTCTCCTGCTTCGGCGGCGGATGCGGATGCGGCTCCTCCCGCGGTAATTGCGGATGTGGCTGCGGCAGCATGTTCGGCGGCGGCGACAGCTGCGAATGGATCATCTGGATTCTCCTGCTCTCCTGCTTCTGCGGCGGCGGCAACGGCCTGTTTGGCGGTAACAGATGCGGCTGTGACTGCGGTTGCGGATGCAACACCAACAGATGCGGCTGTGACTGCGGCTGCAACTAAGCGGATTCTATCCGGGAAA
>CAJTPH010000038.1 GCA_910578215.1 uncultured Acetatifactor sp.
GCAGGGAGGACCCTGCAATCAGGCTGGACGACGGGACGGAGAAGATTTTCCTCAACACAAAGGGAAGAAGGGAGGCGGCATCCGAACCGGAGGAGGTTGGGGAAGATTTATGGAACCTGTTGGGATATTTGGAGGGAGCGGCGCCCTGCGACGCCTACACGGAAGAACTGGACAAGGCGGTGAGGGCGGCAAGGGAGCACAGGGAATGGAGGCGTGATTATATGAAGCTGGAAGTGATGAGATGGGACATGATAAGAAAAGGAAGAACGGAAGTGCTTATTAGTCAGGTATACCGGAAAATTATGAAGGGAAAGGCACTTGAGGAAATAGCGGAGGATCTGGAGGAGGAAGCAGACAAAATAAAACCCATTTATGATGCGGTGATGAAATATTATCCGGACGATGATTTGGATAAGATTTTTGAGGAGCTGAAAGTCTGAGGTAATGTCATTTTAGTACTGGCTGATTTCCGGGACCGATCTATTAAAATCAAAAAGGCGCTGTCGCCTGGCTGAAAAATTTCAGCCGGTGCGGCAGTGCCTTTTAAGCTTTGTAACCCATGCTGCTATGGACAAATCCCTTTAATGGACAAAACCACTTTATATAAAGGCTTCCGGTTTACATTGTGGGGTTGCTGGCAGGCTGGTCGTAAGCATTCTCATATGCGGGTTCAACAGGGTTGTGCTCTGGGGTGCTGTTGTAGCGCAGCTGTAAAAATTCTGCCCGGTTCTTATTAAAGAGACTTTTCAGTTCGTCAGAGTATCCTACCACGATCCAGGGACAGGTAGTGTTCAGACGCCTGAGAATTTCCTGTGCCGCAGCCTCGTTGGGAACGTCAATATTCAGGGAATTCTTGTAGCCCTCCACGAAATAGACCACACTGTAGGTGGTGCCGGTCTTGATGCCGTTGGTGCGGTGCGTGGTGGTATTCTGGTAAGTCCACATGACTTTGTTGTGGGGAATCGCTCTGTAGTCGGCGCCCGAATGATAATAGGTCATAAGACGCCCCATCTTTATGTCGTCATTTTTTGTAATATTCTGGGCAGCGGCGTAATCGGATTCAACGTAGGAGTCTGTGTAGCCGGAAATCCGAATGTCTTCGCGCAGCTTTTTCAAGAAGCCGCCTGTTTTTCCTTTGATAATTCTGTAAACGCCGGCGATAATCAACACTATGCCTCCAAAGAATACCAGACAGAAAATGGTGCCCATGCTGAAGGAATCATGATAAAATTCTATGTAGTAGGGCAGCGTAAGCTCGTCGATTTCCTCGTCCGTCCACTCCGCATCCTTGAAGTACTCTTTGAAATAGTGATATTCTTCCTTGCCCAGCTTTTTGATTTTTCCTATGTAATGGATTCCCGGTTTGGTGAGCAGCAGATTTGCCGTATTATCCGCCATCTGTTCCATGCGTTTCTCATAGGAAGGGGGAACCTTGATACTCATATAGCGGCTGTCTAAGGAATATTCATCGCCGGTAGAGATAACATAGTAAAGACTCGTAGTTTTTTTGGCGTTAGTTTTTGTGTTGCGCTCGTATTCTTCCAGAAAGCAGCCAAAATTTGCGGTGAGATCAATCTCTACAAGCTGGGATTTGATTTCGTCGGGAGCAAGCTGCGTGAAGTCTGCGTAGCCGAAGATCGTGTAAAACACGTTCTGCGCCTGCAGGACGACCATTGCTATACCGATCAGTATGAAAAGAACGGCAAGGGTAATACATTTTTTAAATGAAGCTTTTTTTAATTTCTCAAACATTTTTATCCTCCCTCTCAGAATAGAATTAAGATCATAGAAAATGCAGAGCAGTTTCTATGATAAAAACACCATATTATTAACTTTACCACATCCCGGCGGCAGGTGCAATATGACTTGCAAATAAAATAGTGTATAAAAGTAAGACCAAAATTTGGGTAAAAAATATATAAAAGGTACGGTTTAAATAAAGGCAAATCGGTTATGTATTTACATAAGAAAAGAAATCATGTAAAATAAGAAGACAGTGAGCGCCCTTTGGGGCGCGGAAAAGAGGAAAAGAAGTATGAAATTTAAGGACATGCCTTATGAGCGCGTGGATTTTGACAGGGTGGAGAAAGAGATGAAGGCTCTCATGGAGGAGTTTGACGCGGCGAAAAGCGGCGAGGAGCAGTTTGAGGTACACCGGAAGTATTATAAGCTGACGGACCAGGTGGAAACTGCCATGACCATCGTCCATATCCGTTACGATGCGGACACCTCCGATGAATTTTACAGCAAGGAGCATGAATTTTATGACGAGAAGGGACCTGTTTACAGCAATCTGGTGCTGGAGTATCAGAAGAAGCTGTATGCCTCTCCCTATAGAAGCTATCTGGAGGAGAAGATAGGCTCCGTGGCGTTTAAAAATATGGAGATTGCACAGAAGGCCATGGATGAAAAGCTGATTCCCCTGATGCAGGAGGAAAATGCGCTGGTTCTGGAATATAACAAGATTATCGCCAGCGCAAAGATACAGTTTGACGGCAAGGAGTTAAATCTTTCCCTGCTGCGCCCTTATCGCGTAAGCCCTGACCGCAGCGTGAGAGCTGCCGCCTGGAAGAAGACCAGCGAATTCTATGAGGAAAATGCGGAAAAGCTGGATGAGATATTCGACAAGCTGGTGAAAAACCGCACCGAGCAGGCGAAAAAGATGGGATATGAAAATTATCTGGAGCTGGGCTATTACCGCATGAACCGGAATTGTTACGGCCAGAAGGAGGTGGAAGCCTTCCGCAGTCAGGTTAAGGAGTTCTTTGTCCCCTTTGCGGAGCGGCTGCATGACCGCAGGAGAGCGCGCCTTGGGCTGGATAAGCTTAAGTTTATCGATGCGTCGGTTTATTTTAAGGACGGCAACCCCGCGCCTGTGGGCACCCCTGACGAGATTCTGGCGGCGGGACAGAAAATGTACAGCGAGCTGTCCCCGGAGACAAAGGAATTTTATGATTTCATGATGGAAAACGAGCTGTTCGATGTGCTGGGACGCAAATCCAAACGCGCGGGCGGCTATATGACCTATATGCCCGTTTACAGCTCGCCCTTTGTCTTTGCCAACTTTAACGGCACCAGCGGGGATGTGGACGTGATCACCCATGAGTGCGGACATGCCTTCCAGGGATACCTTTCCGGAAAGGACCCTATAAGGGAGCACAGCAACATTGGCATGGAGACGGCGGAGATTCATTCCATGGCTATGGAATTCTTTACCCAGAAATGGATGCCGCTCTTTTTTGGAGAGCGCTCCGGCGATTATATTGAGATGCACCTGGAGGATTCCGCGGCGTTTATCCCCTACGGCTGTATGGTAGACGAATTCCAGCACATCATTTATGAAAATCCCGGAATGACTCCCGCCCAGCGTCATGCGGCATGGCTGGAGCTGGAGAAGGAGTACAGGCCCCATCAGGATTATGAGGATGACGCCTTCTATGGAAAGGGAGGCTATTGGCAGAATCAGCTGCATATTTACAATTACCCGCTTTATTATATCGATTACTGTCTGGCACAGACCTGCGCCCTGCAGTACAAGGTGTGGATGGACGAGAACTTTGAAGCCGCATGGGAGAGCTACCTGAAGCTCTGCAGACTTTCCGCAAGCGATTTTTACACCAATATGATCAAGGAAGTGGGTCTGATGAGCCCCTTTGAGCCGGGATGCCTCAAAAATATTGTAGAAAAACTTGAAAAATATGTGAAATAGCTTTCTTTTTTCCGGGAAATAAGATAAAATGACCTTATTCGCGGCAGAAGACGTCCGAATGGACATCAAGTATAATTGCGGAGCAATTATAATAAAATGACCTTATTCGCGGCAGGAAGACAAAGCGGCTATGCGAAAGAATTTGAATGTTTTTGAAAGTATGCAGGAAGGAGCAGTTTAATGTCTAATTCTAAAAATCCTAAAGATCCTAAAAATCAGGAAAATAAAGGGACAAAGGATACCGAAGAAAAACAAAGTAAAATAGTGACAAAATATGACAGGAAGGTAGAGAGAAGAAAGGAACAAAAGGCAAAGGAGGAAAGGGATAAAAAAATCAGCAGAATAACAGGTATTGTGCTGGCAGCAGCGCTGGTCTGTTTTGTGGCTTCCTTTCCGATCCGGACATTCCTCACGGTAAACGGCACTTATATCACCGTGGACGGCGAGAGCGTCAGCAGGGTGGAGTTCGATTATTATTATAATGTTGCCATCAGCAATTACCTGAGCGGTCAGGGCGCTTGGCTTTATTATGCGGGCATAGATCTGTCAGGCGATCTCTCGCAGCAGATGTATTCCGAGGACATGTCGTTTAAGGATTTCTTTGACGAGATGGCGGTGGACCTGATGGCCCAGAACAAGGCTCTGGAAAAGGAAGGACGTGCGGCGGGCTTTACCTATGATACCGCCGAGAAATATAAGGAGTATATGGAATCTCTTAAGGAATACGCCTCAAAGGAGGGCGTCTCTGCAAGGGAATACATCCGGGGCACCTACGGCGCATACGCTACCGAGTCAAGAGTAAAGCCCTATGTGGAGGAGATGATGTACGCCAATGCGTATTATGAAAGCGTTGTGGAGGATATGGTCATCTCGCAGGATGAAATTGAGCAGTATTATAACGAGCATAAAAATAATTATGATCTGATTGACTTTCGCTTAAACAGCGTGTCTGCGGAGCTTCCCAAGGAGCCTACCGAGCTTGCGGACCCTGTAGAGTCAGCGGCTCCTGCGGAGTCAACAGCTCCTGCAGAGGGCGAGGGTTCCGGAACGGACGGCGCCGAAAGCGAGTATGAGCCCTCCGAGGCGGAGATTGCAGCCGCTATGGAAAAGGCGAAGGCAGAGGCTGAAAATATGGAAAAGACCATAAAGACAGAGGGTAATCAGACGGTGGGCGCATTTTATTCAGATGTGCTTTATATACTGCGCGACTGGCTTTTTGCGGAGGAGAGAAATCCCGGCGATACCACTGTCATTGAGGATGCCTCATCCAACCGTTATTATGTGCTTGCATTTGAAAAGCGTTACCGCAATGGGGCTCCCACTGTGGACGCGCGGGTGGTTATGACAAATAACGGTAACGGGCAGGAGATTTTGGACGAGTGGAAAAGCGGTGAGGCTACCGAGGCAAGCTTTGCCGAGCTGAGTGATAAGTACAATGACCCGGCGGTTACCGACGCGCAGGGAGGCTTATATGAGGAAATGCAGGTTTCTTATCTTGCCGCCGAGCTGGGGGATTGGTTTGGTGACAGCAGCCGTGTCAAAGGCGATACGGCGGTGATTTCTCCCGAAGGGGACACATATTCTTATGTTGTATATTACGTGGGGGCTAATAGGGAGGAGTGGATTGTCAACATTGAAAATACGCTTCGCTCCAGCCGGGCGTCAGAATATGCCGATAAGCTTGCGGAGAGCATAACTGTGGAGGATAAGAAGGGAAATCTGAATTACCTGAAGGTCTATGCAAAGAGGGAGGAAAATGCCCAGGCGGAGGGTGAAAACTCTCAGGGAGAGAATTCCCAGGGGGAGAATACTCCGGAGGATACGGCTTCCCCGGAGGGTTCCGGCGAGTAACCGAAATTTTGCCGCAGGCAGCGGGCATTTAATTTTAGGTGTCCCGGAGCGGAATTGAATTTTGAATCAAAGGGCGGTGGGTTCCCTCACCGTCCTTTTTTGAAGGATTGTGGAAAATAGTATGGATGATAAGATTTTGGTTTTGGACATTGACGGAACGCTTACAAATTCCCAAAAGGAAATAAGCCCCACCACAAAGGCGGGGCTTATAAATATCATGGAGAGAGGGCATAGGATCATACTTGCGTCAGGGAGGCCCACTCCCGGTATGCGCCGCTACGAGGAGGAGCTGGAGCTGGAAAAATACGGGGGCTATCTGCTCTCCTTTAACGGGGCACGCATTGTCGAATGCCAGTCAGGAGAGATCGTGTACCAGAGGACTCTCCCGCTGACGCTTCTGCCGGGGTTTTACGGCTTTGCCAAAAGAAACGGCTGCGGGCTGGTGACGTATCTGGGAGACGAGGTTATTTCTGCTTTTGAGCCGGATGAATATATCGAGCTTGAGGCGCGCATCAACAATATGCCTGTCCGCCAGGTGAAGAACTTTCTGAGCTTTGTGGATTTTGATATCAATAAATGCCTTATGACCGCCGAGCCGGATAAGGCGGCGGTGCTGGAAAAGGAGCTGCAGGAGAAATACGGAGGCGTGGCAAGTATTTACCGCTCGGAGCCCTTTTTCATAGAGATCATGCCTAAAAATGTGGATAAGGCGTCGTCGCTGGACAAAATGCTTGAAACCATCGGCATGACCAGGGAAAACGTGATCTGCTGCGGAGACGGTTTTAATGATGTGTCCATGATAAAATATGCCGGAATCGGAGTGGCGATGGGAAATGCCCAGCAGGCGGTAAAGGAAGTGGCGGATTATATTACCTCCACCAACGACGAGGACGGGCTGGTGCAGGTGATTGACAGATTTATTCTCGGCAGACAGGAGCAGGCATGAAGTATGATAAGAAACCTGATTTAGAGCTTGAAAAAAATGATGAAGGCAAATTTGATATTGACACCGGAAAAAAGCGTGATATTAAAATAAATATACCCCCCAAGGCACAGTATATTATAAAGACAATCGAGGACGCAGGCTTTGAGGCATATGCTGTGGGCGGCTGTGTGAGGGATTCCCTGCTGGGCAGAGAGCCCCAGGACTGGGATATTACCACCTCCGCCAAACCCGGGCAGGTAAAGGCGCTTTTTCCCAGGACCGTGGATACCGGGCTGCAGCACGGCACGGTCACCGTGGTGCTGGACAGGGAGGGGTTTGAGGTTACGACCTACCGTGTGGACGGGAAATACGAGGACGGCAGGCATCCCAGGGAGGTCACGTTCACACCCAGTCTTGAGGAGGATTTAAAGCGCAGGGATCTTACCATAAACGCCATGGCATACAATGACACCAGGGGACTGGTGGACATTTTCGGCGGCCTTGAGGATATAGAGAAAAAAAGGGTGCGCTGTGTGGGTGATCCCCAAAGCCGGTTTCGGGAGGATGCCCTTCGCATTCTGCGTGCGATACGCTTTTCCGCCCAGCTTGGGTATGACATCGAGGAGGAAACGCGGCAGGCGCTTGCGGAGCTGGCTCCCACCTTAAGCCGCATCAGCGCCGAGCGGATTCAGGCGGAGCTGGTCAAGCTGGTGACCTCACCCAACCCCGATTATATCCGGGTGGCATACGAGACAGGGGTTACGAGGTTTTTTTTGCCGGAGCTGGACAGGGCCATGGAGACCCCTCAGAATCATCCGCACCACTGTTATAATGTGGGGGAGCATATTCTGCATTCCCTGAAGACGGTTAGGGCGGATAAGGTGCTGAGGCTTGCCATGCTGTTTCACGATATCGGCAAGCCGGAGACAATGACGGCAGACCAGGAGGGAATCACGCATTTCCACGGGCATGCGCAGGTCAGTGCGGATATGGCAGGGGAGATTATGCGCCGCCTGAAATTTGACAATGATACTATGAACAGGGTCTGCAGGCTGGTGCTGTACCATGACTACTGCAACGGCGCCGTGCCGGATATGCGGCTGGTGCGCCGCGCCGTAAATAAAACGGGCGAGGATATTTTTTCCATGCTTTTTGAGGTTGCCCGTGCCGATATTATGGCCCAGAGCGATTATTGCAGACAGGAGAAGCTGGACAATGTGGACCTTTGGCAGCGGCTTTTTGAGGAGATGCAGGCACAGAAGCAGTGCGTATCTCTGAAGTCCCTGGCTGTGACGGGCAATGATCTGATTGCGGCGGGCTGGGAGACGGGCAGGGGGATAGGGGAGGTTCTGCAGAAGCTCCTTGAGCTTGTCCTTGAGCAGCCCGAGTGTAATGTGAAGGAATATTTGCTGGCGGAAGCGGAAAAATATCGTTAAAAGCCTATAACATACTTTCAGAATTCCTCTCATATGATAGGTTATGAACCAAGAGAAAACGGTTTAAGTACGAAACCAATCAGGAGGGGTCTGCAAGTGAATGACAGGGCAGTGGAATTGTTGGAACAGTATGATATAGAGGTGCAGCGGACGAGAAAGGGCAGAGGCGCCATAATATGTGACACCAATCAAGGCTGCATGATATTGAAGGAATATTCCGGGAATCAGGATAGAATAGAGCTGCAGGACAGATTACTGAAACAGATAGCGCAGGCAGGACTTGTGCAGGCGGAGAGCATTATACCCACAAGGGACGGGGAGCTGTCGGTGAAGGGCGCCGACGGCATGAATTATATATTGAAGACCTGGCAGGACGGCAGGGAATGCAGCATTTATGAAAAATCCGAGTGCGTGGAGGCGGTAAAGCTGCTGGCTAAGCTCCACGGAAGCATGAAGCTGCCCTCTGACACACAGGGTATTCCCATGGCGTTCTCTCCTTCAAAGGAATATGAAAAGCATAATAAGGAGCTGAAGAAGGTACACAAATACCTGAAGCAGAAGGGGCAGAAAACCTGGTTTGAGCTTAACCTGCTAAACACCTTTGATTTCTTTCTTAAGCAGGCACTTTCCGTGACAGAGGAGTGGAAAGAGTACAGCGAGGCACAGTCTCACGAAGCCGCCCCCATGGAGGAGGTCGCTTTCTGCCACGGGGATTACCAATACCACAACATTTTAAGGGGAGAGACAGGATGGTTTGTGGTAAACTTTGAGAAGTGCCTGCGGGATAATCCCATCAGGGATCTGTATCTGCTTCTGCGGAAGCTTCTGGAAAAGGGTAACTGGTCCATAGCCCTGGGCACGGATCTGCTGGAGGCATATGAGAAGGAGCGTCCCCTTCCGGCGATGAGCAGGATCGATCTATATTACCGGCTTGCCTATCCCGAAAAGTTCTGGAAGATTGTTAATTTTTATTATAATTCCGGGAAAGCTTGGATTCCCGGAAGAAATCAGGAGAAACTGGAGAAACTGATTGCGCAGGAAAAAGAAAAGCAGGCTTTTCTTGACGAGGTATTCCGCAACGTGGAGAACCTGCGGGGATAAGGGTTGGCTGCCCCCACTGGGCGCTGAAAAGTAGAGACGGAACTAAAAAAACAGTCTCGGAGTGAAAGCGCCCGGAAGAAAAATTCAGCTGAGTCATAATCAGCTGAATATTTCTTCCCCCCCCTGGGCGCTGAAAAGTAGAGACGGAACTAATATGGAGAATAACGTGGTACGCGAGAAAAAGTATTTCGGGAAAAAAAGGAACTGTAGTGAAACAGATAATTATGAACAAAAGGCTCTCAGGGTTAAAAAAGGGATACGGGGCGTTTGGGGAATGGCGGCGCTTGCCGTCTCGGTTATGCTGACATTTACGGCGTGCGCCGGGCTGCCCTGGGGAAACGGCAGTGAACCGCAGCCTTCCCCTACTCCGGGCAGGGCGGACACGGGGTTTGTGGCGGCGGGTCCCGACAGCTACGATTCGGCGGACACCACGGTTTTGGTGGCTAAAAACGAAGATGACAGCACGCTTACCTTTTTAAATCTTACCGTGGGGAAAAGATATACGCTCTCCATGGACGGCACTACCAGGCTGTACGATAAATACGGGGAAAGCATTTCTCTGGAGCAGGTGGAGCCTGGAGATGTGGTGGATATAACGTTTTTAAAGTCCAAGAAGCACCTTACCACACTTCAAAAGTCCCGGCGGGCGTGGAGCCAAACGAATGTGGAACGCTATGAAATCAATACGGCGCGGGGAGAAATCAGCATCGGCTCGGGAATATATAAGCTGACGTCCAACACACAGTATTTTTCCGGGAATGAAAATATTGAGATTATGGATATCAGCTCCACGGATGTGTTGAGCTTCCAGGGTATTGACAGCCAGATTTTGACGGTCTGTGTGGAAAAGGGGCACGGTTTTCTGCGGCTTGCCAATTATGAGGATTTTGTTGGCGGATGGATAGAGATCGGTCAGAAGCAGATAGAGAGAATTACGGAGGGAATGCTCCTGGTTGTGCCGGAGGGCAGCTATAAGGTAAATGTCAGCCATAAGGGCGGAAGCGGCACTGCGGATGTGGTTATCGGCCGCGGCGAGGAGACGGTTCTGGATGTGGGAGATTTCGATATTCAAAATACACAGAAAGGAAGCGTGCTCTTTTCCTTAAGCCCTTCGGGCGCGGAGCTGTATATTGACGGAGCACGGAAGGACGCGTCCCGGCCGGTCGCTCTGGAATACGGGCTGCATCAGGTTGTTGCCAAGGCGGCGGGGTATCATTCCATTACTCAGTATATTCGCGTGGATAAGGACTCCACAAAATTTAATATAAAGCTGGACGAGATTCAGACGGAGGCAACAGGGTCCACGGACAGCAATACAAGCAATGCATCAGGCAGTACCCCGGACAGCTCCTCGGGCAGCGTTTCGGGAAGCCAGTCTCCCGGGAATGCATATATGGTCCGCATTGAGGCGCCGGAGGGGGTGGAGGTCTATCTGGACGGCAATTATGTGGGTGTTTCGCCATGCAGCTTTCAGAAGGTTCCCGGCATTCATGTCATCATACTGAGAAAGGCCGGGTACGAGACCAGGAGCTATACCATCCAGGTTGACGACGAGGAAAAGGATTCCTCTTATTCCTTTGTGGAGCTGGCTGTAAGTGGCGAACCCGAGGAGGGGGAGGACGAGGAAGAAGATGAGGATTGACGGCTTTTCGGAGAGGATAATATCCCCCCGGAGCCTGTCTATCTATCGTAAAAGTAAATATTAAAAAAATATTACGTCACATCGAAATAACCTTGACAAACCTAAGAAAAACATTTATATATATATTAGACGTTTCACAAGAAGCATCTACGAAAGTACAAAAAAGAAACTCATTACAGGAGGAGTTCAATATGAACAAAACAGAATTGGTTGCTGCTATTGCTGAGCAGGCTGAGATTTCCAAAAAAGATGCGGAAAAGGCTCTCAAGGCTTTTACTGATGTAGTTTGCGAGGAATTAAAGAAGGGTGAAAAGGTTCAGCTTGTAGGCTTCGGTACCTTTGAGGTTGTCGAAAGAAAAGCAAGAGAGGGCAGAAATCCTCAGACCGGAAAGACAATGCCGATTGCAGCATCTAAGTCTCCTAAGTTCAAGGCAGGTAAGGCTTTAAAGGACATGGTGAATTAGGTTATTGCCCAAATTGCGGAGAACCTTCTGAAAAGGGTTCTCCGCTTTACTTTTTATGCACACGGGTGTCCAAGGGAAAAATGTCGGCAGAGGCTGACGGACGCCCGGCGCACGGGCAGGTGAAGGTAAACCTTCCCTGCTCGATTTTTTACAGACAGGAATGGGAGGGTTTATGAGATTAGATAAGTATTTGAAGGTATCGCGCCTGATTAAGCGCCGCACGGTAGCGAACGAGGCGTGTGACAGCGGGCGTGTCATGATTAACGACAAACCTGCGAAGGCCTCCGCCGAGGTCAGGAAGGGAGATATCATTACCGTATCCTTCGGGAATAAGGATGTGAGAGTGGAGGTGCTGGACGTTCAGGATACCGTTAAAAAGGATGAGGCCAAGGAGCTGTTCCGGTATCTGTAGCCCATGAGGGCAGCCAGGTGGTCTCCTGTACGGATGCCTGTAATGCCGCCGTTTCCTTCCCGTATTTGTTTTGCATAGCAGCCCACCGGTCCGCATATACATTAAGAAGAAGCTGTGAAAAGCGGACAGGAGGGGCTTATGGAGGATTTGAACGGCAGCAGCACGCGCGCGCATAAGGTGACAATGACCAATCGGAGAAGCTGTATGATAAACGGTGTCAACGATGTGCTTTCTTTTGATATACATGAGATTTTGCTGGAGACGGAGCAGGGGATGCTGATGATAAAAGGGGACGACCTGCATGTGAGCAGGCTCACCCTGGATAAGGGAGAGGTGGACATAGACGGCAAAATTGACAGCTTTACCTATTCTGATGTGGCTAACTCAGGACATAAAAATGAATCCCTGTTGACCAGGCTGTTCCGGTAGGCTTATGGGGAGTGAGAATTCTTTTTTGCTGCATGCCTTTTTAATGGGCGTTTTTATTACATTTGTCTACGATATTCTGCGGATATTCCGCAGGGTGATTCCGCATGCAGGCTTTTTTGTTTCGCTGGAGGATATTGTCTTTTGGATATACTGCGGCACAGAGGTGTTTCTTCTGATGTATCATGAGGGAGACGGCAGCCTGAGATGGTTTGCGATCGTGGGGGCGCTGGCGGGAATGCTTCTATATAAAAAGCTTATCAGCGGGCTGTTTGTAAAGTATGTCTCTCTTGCCTTGGGTAAAATACTGGAAGCCTTGGGAAAGGTCTTGAAATTTCTTTGCAGACCTCTGGGCTTTGTGGGAAGAAAAGCAGGGAAATCCGCCCGTAAAGCAGGGGGTAAGGTGCGTCGTTTCCTGCGCCGGATCAGGCGGGGGATAAAAAACAGGTTGACCATTTTCCTGAAAATGCTTAAAATGAATTTAAAAACATGATTCTCGCAGCTTGAGGATTTGAGAAAGGAAAAGCCATGGCAAGGAAAAAAGTTGCTTACCGTAAGAGAAGCCAAAACCGTTTCAGCATGTTTCTGGTATCGCTGGTTGTGGTGATGATCATGGTGGCGGTTGCGATAAGAAGCGTAGGGCTGCAGAATAAGATCGATGAAAAGGCGGCGGAGCTGAAGCAGCTGGAAATGCTGATTGCAGAAGAGGAAAAACGTGCCCTGGAGATAGAGGAATTTGGCAAGGAGGTTAAGACCAAGGGTTATATTGAGAATCTGGCAAGAGAAAAGCTGGGTCTGGTCTATGAAGGTGAGATTCTTTTTAAAGAGGCTAAGTAAAGCGGAAGGCGGAGAGCTTCCGCTTTTTTTGTCGCAAAACTTTAAGGGACAAGCTTCCTGTTTTGACAAAAAAACTTTTTTGCGGTTTTTATAATGTGTACCAACAGTCCTCGCGGCATTCGCCGGGTCAACCGTGTTGGCTTTATGCCTGTGCAGACACGGCGCAAAGACAACACGGTTGACCCGGCTCATTGCCCGCGGGAATAAAGCAGCAGGAAAGGTGAGTAGGAAAATTGAGTTGGAACAGGAGTGTAAATAAGGAGCAGCAGACCGCACAGGTCTCCGAGCTGTGCAGGCGAAGGCTGTTAAATTATGCGGACAGCTTCCAGGAGCTGGCGAGGAGCTATGACCTGGAGTTTCATCCTGCCCAAAACGCAGACCGGGACAGGCAGGCAATTCTGGAGGAAAAGCGCCTGTGGGAAAACAGACAGGCTATCAGCGGCCATTTGAATGAGGTCGCAAAGATAATGACGGAGACGGCTTGTGAAGCGCTGACTCTGGCGCCCATGGAGGCAAGAAAGCGGCGCAGGCTTATACAGGCGCTGGCGGAGGAGGGCATTCGGGCGGAGAACCCCTGTTATTTTGCACAGAGCAACGGGAAGCAGGCCATCGTGCTCACCATGAAAACTGCCAGAGGGCAGAAGGCCGCCGCGGAGGATGCCGCGGATATGATATCCGTGGTACTGGACCGTAGGCTGCAGCTTTCCGTGAGCAGCCCCTTGACCATCGAGAGCGTACCCCGCAGCTTTATTCTGGAGGAGGAATCGGACTATCTTGTGCTGACGGGCTTTTCCAGAGCCGTAAAGGAGGATGAGGCGGTCTCCGGGGATAATTACGCGGTGATTGAGGCGGAAAAGGGCAGAATGACCATTATGCTCTCGGACGGCACCGGTTCCGGCGAGAGGGCGTGCAGGGGAAGCGAAAAGGTGCTTGACCTGATGGAAAAAATGCTGGAGGCAGGCTATGAGACGGGAGCCGCCATCAACATGGTAAACACGGCGTTTTTTGCGGTAGGGGAGGACGACGACCACCCGACCCTGGACATTTGCGAAATAGACCTGTACCAGGGAAGCTGCCAGTTCAGGAAGGTGGGCGGAGCGGCGACCTTTCTGAAGCGCTCCAGGGAGGTGGAGCAGGTGTCGCTTGGCAGCCTGCCTCTGGGGATTTTTCCGCAGGTGGACGTAAAGCCCATCTACAAAAAGCTTGAGGACGGGGATTACCTGATTATGGTGTCCGACGGGGTAGTGGACGCCTTTGAAAAGGAGGACTATGAAAAAAGGATTTCCGAGGTAATCGCCGGCATAGAGGACAGCAATCCGGGGGATATTGCGGAGCGCCTGCTGCGGATTGCCCTGCGCGCCAGCGGGGGCAGGGTCCACGACGATATGACCATAGGGGTTATCGGCATTTGGGAAAATCAATAGCCTATTTGACTTTTTGGCCTTTTTGAGATAACATTTAGGTGTAAAGGAAAATGGGTGAAAGGCAGATATCATATTAATTCGATAAATATGATAGAAGAAAACATGGCGGACGAGACAAACCGTGCAGATAAAACAGAAAAAAAGGTGTTTTCCTACATGGAGAGGCATCATATGATCGTACCCGGCGATAAGGTTGTCGTGGGGGTCTCCGGAGGGGCAGATTCGGTTTGCCTTCTGTTTCTGCTATGGGAATATTGCCGCAGGGTTCCCGTAAGCCTTGCCGCTGCCCATGTGAACCATGGTCTGCGCGCCGACGCAGGGAAGGACGCGGAATATGTGGAGGAGCTGTGCCGTAGGCTGGAGGTTCCCTTTTATCTCACGGAGGCGGATGTGAGGGAGCTGTCGGTGCGGGAGAGGTGTTCCGAGGAGGATGCGGGCAGGAGAGCCCGCTATCGGGCGTTTGGACAGGCGGCGGAGAAAATGGGAGGAGCAAAGATCGCCGTGGCGCATAATATGGGCGACAATGCGGAAACCATGCTGTTTCATCTGTTCCGGGGAAGCGGACTTAAAGGGCTGTGCGGCATTGCGCCTGTGCGGGACGAGGTGATTCATCCCCTGCTCTGCCTGGAAAGACGAGAGGTGGAGGCGTACCTGAGAAAACGCGGGATCTCCTGGCGCACGGACAGCACCAACGGGGAGGACCATTACCGGAGGAACCGTATCCGCCATCATATTCTGCCCTATGCGGAAGCCGAAATCGCCCGGGGCGCCACAGTGCATATGTGCCGTACTGCGGAGCTTTTGTCCGAGACGGAGGATTATCTGGAAAGGCAGACGGAGGCCGCCTGGGAGCAGTGCGTAAAAATTGCCGGGCAGGGAGGGCAGAGGGCTGTAGGCCGGAGCGAGGGGCAGAAAGGGGATTCCGGTCGGACGGCGGGCATCACGGAGCAGAAGCCGTGCTATACTGTGGATGTGAGCCGTTTTCGGGAGCTTCATGCGGTGCTGAGGAAACGTATTCTGTTTGGAATCGCAAAGGCGCTTTCCCCTACGGGAAAGGATATTTCCGCCGTGCATGTGGAGGATGTATTGAGCCTGTTTGAGGAGAGGGGAAACCGGGACGTGGATCTGCCCTTCGGCATCTGCGCCAAAAGGCGGTACGGAGAGGTCCTGCTGGAGCGGGAGGGCGGCGGGAATGCAGCGGCCCCTGCAGAGCTGCGGAGGCAGGAGCTTCCGGAGAGAGCGCAAAAGCCGCGGACATGGGAGGACGCTTCTGGCAGGGAGGTAGAGCTTCGGGAGCAGGATTATCCCGTCACGGTGACGCTTGAAACCGGGGAAATTCTGGAGCTCGAAATTTTTTCTGCGGTAAAAGGTCAGGAAGTTCCAAGAAATCAGTATACTAAATGGCTGGATTATGATAAAATAATAGGATTCCCGGTTGTACGGTTCCGAAGGCAGGGCGATTACCTTACAATAGCCGACGGAAAAGGGGGACTGAGACACAAGAGTCTCAAGGATTACATGGTCACGGAGAAGATACCCAGGGAGCAGCGGGGGAGGATACCGGTGCTTGCCGCGGGCAGCCATGTTTTATGGCTGGCGGGTTATCGAATCAGTGAATATTTTAAGGTGGGCGAGAATACAAACCGTATTTTGCAGGTACAATTAAAGAAGGGCTTTACGGCCAGTGAAACGGAGGAAGAAAATGTCGGAATGCATTAAGGTACTTTTATCGGAAAAAGACGTTGATGCCAGAATCAGTGAACTCGGCAGACAGATCAGCGAGGATTATGCCGGCAGACAGGTGCACCTGATCTGTGTGCTAAAGGGCGGCAGCTTTTTTATGTGCGAACTGGCAAAGAGGATTACCGTGCCGGTGTCTCTGGATTTCATGTCGGTATCCAGCTACGGCGGGAATACGGAATCCAGCGGTGAAATTCTTATTAAGAAGGATTTGGATGAGTCCATCGCGGGCAAGGACGTCCTTGTGGTGGAGGATATTGTGGACAGCGGAAGGACCCTGAGCTGCCTGCTGAAGCTGCTTTTGGAGCGGAAGCCGTCTTCCCTGCACCTGTGTACGTTGCTTGATAAACCCGAAAGACGTGTAACGGATGTGAATGTAGACTATACGGGCTTCCGGATTCCCGATACCTTTGTGGTGGGCTACGGGCTGGATTACGATCAGAAATATCGAAACCTGCCGTATATCGGGGTAGTGGAATTTAACGATTAGGAGGCTTGAGAGTTGGGGCAAAACGATAGAGGATTTGGATCATATCTGGTGTTTATAGGAATTTTAATTATGGTGATCGTCGCATTGCTGACCTTCGGCGGTTCCGACGAGAATTATACGCGGAAGCAGTTTATTGCCGATATGGAAGCGGGCAAGGTGGTAAGCATTGAGGTGAATCCCAACAGCGAGTCGCCGACGGGCTATCTGCTGGTGGAGCTCAAAAGCGGCGCCGAGAGGAAGTTTTTTGTGACGGATATCGCGGAGGCGGAGGAGCTGGCGCGCTCCTATGGCTTCGACCCTCTGGTGAAGGACGTGCCGAGAGAGGGCTGGGTGCTGACTACGCTGGTGCCCATGCTGATCGTGCTTGCCGTGGGCGTGTTTATTTTCATGATGATCAATGCCCAGAATAACGGCAGCAATACCAGAATGATGAACTTTGGCAGGAGCCGTGCACGGATGATTCTGGGCGACAAAAAGATCACCTTTGCACAGGTGGCAGGTCTGATGGAGGAAAAGGAGGAGCTGGAGGAAATCGTGGATTTCCTGAAGGACCCCAAAAAGTATACCAGGGTGGGGGCGAGGATTCCCAAGGGTGTGCTTCTGGAGGGGCCTCCCGGAACCGGTAAGACGCTGCTTGCAAAGGCGGTGGCAGGGGAGGCGGGAGTTCCCTTCTTCAGTATTTCCGGGTCGGATTTTGTTGAAATGTTTGTGGGTGTGGGCGCTTCCCGTGTCCGCGACCTGTTTGCCGACGCACAGAAAAATTCCCCCTGCATCGTGTTTATAGACGAGATAGACGCGGTGGCGAGACGCCGCGGCGCAGGTATGGGCGGCGGGCACGACGAGAGGGAGCAGACCCTGAACCAGCTGCTTGTGGAGATGGACGGCTTCGGCGTCAACGACGGCATTATCGTTATGGCGGCAACCAACCGCGTGGATATCCTGGACCCTGCCATTCTGCGCCCGGGACGTTTCGACCGCAAGGTCGCGGTGGGAGCGCCCGATGTGAAGGGCAGGGAGGACATTCTGCGTGTGCATGCCAAGAATAAGCCTCTTGCCGAGGATGTGGACCTGAAGCAGGTAGCGCAGACTACGGCGGGCTTTACCGGGGCGGACCTGGAGAATCTGATGAACGAGGCGGCAATCCAGGCGGCAAAGCAGGGCAGAAGCTTTGTGCTTCAGGAGGATATCAGGAAATCCTTTGTAAGGGTAGGAATCGGGACGGAGAAAAAGAGCCGTCTTATCTCGGACAAGGAGAAAAAGATTACGGCCTACCACGAGGCGGGTCACGCCATTCTCTTTCATGTGCTGCCGGATGTGGGCCCCGTCTATACGGTTTCCATCATCCCCACCGGCATAGGCGCCGCAGGCTATACCATGCCGCTGCCGGATAAGGACGAAATGTTCCTGACAAAAGGGCGGATGCTGCAGGAGATCATGGTGTCCCTGGGCGGGCGTATAGCGGAGGAGATCATTTTTCAGGATATCACCACCGGGGCGTCCAGCGATATCAAGAAGGCGACCAAGGTGGCTCGCCGGATGGTGACACGTTTCGGCATGTCGGAGAGCATAGGCGTCATCTGCTATGATGACGATGACGACGAGGTGTTTATCGGCCGCGACCTGGCGCATACCAAGTCCCACAGCGAGGCGGTATCCGGGGAGATTGACAGGGAAATAAAGTCCATCATAGACCAGTGCTATACCAGGGCAAAGGACATTATCATGGAGCATGAGCAGGTGCTTCACAGCTGTGCGCAGCTTCTTCTTGAGAAGGAAAAAATCGGCAGGACGGAGTTTGAGGCGCTGTTTGAAAATAAGGAATAAAACAGGATGGCAAATGTGCACAAAAAACGTCTATACGTTTTGTAATATTTGTGAATTTTAGAACTAGTCAAAAAGGGAAGGGAATGCTATTATAATATGCGTAACCCCCCAATACATTATAGTTTTTGCTATACCCCATAAGAAAGAGATACCTTCTCTAAAAAGGACAGCCACCCCATGGCTGTCCTTTTTACGATGGGTCTTGTGGTCCGGCTATTTTGTAACAGTTCAGCCCTCGCCATTCACAAAGCCGCACCTGCGGTGCTTTCCACTGCTTCGCAGTTACCTTTGCTCATAAGACGGCGTTCCCTCAGCCGATATAATCAGCCGAAAATTCGTGCGAGCACGATTTTCGACTGCTCACATCGGCTGGCTGAACTGTTACCCACAAATTAAAGATTAGGCCTGCAGATAAATACCCGTAAGCTATAAATCAATGTCCACCCGGTAGCCGTCGTCAATCAAAATATAATTACTGCCATATTTTCGGCACATCTCCAAAAAGCGCGCATTGTCCTCCAGCACGGTTTCCATGGTACATCCTGAATCCTCCAGGCGCTGCTCAATGTCGCTGGCGTGTTTTTTTATGTCCGAAAAATGTCCCTCAATATATTCCCTGCTCATCACCAGGCAGTAATAGCGGATTTCCTTCAAATATTCCTCCGAAAAATCCTCCTGCCAGCTATATGGGATATAGCAGCCCTCAACAATAAGATTCTGCCTGTTTTCAACGGCGGTCTTGATCATTTCCCTGACAATGGGCCATAGATAGGCCGTCAGTTCATCGTCGTCCTCCGGCGTCAGATTCGTGTTTTTGCTTCGTATTAATCCCATTTTCAAATGATCCACGGATAAATAGGGGTACTTATATTTTTCAAGCAGTCTCTGCGCCAGCAGCGTTTTACCCGTATGTGACGCGCCCGTAATTAATATGATCATTTTGCTGTCACCTCCTAAATGCCTATCGGGGGCCGTTTTTCGTCATCTCCCACAGACGGGGCTTCTGGGCCAGCCCGAACCGGAGTATCTTCCACAGGGAATCCACCGCGCCGGGACCGTAAGACTGCATATATGATATATGCATATAAACGGCCCCCTGCCACAGAAGCTCATATTCTTTCTCCGAAAGCCGCTCCGTTCCATAATAGCCCTTCAGAAAAGCCTGCGCCAGATCAAAGCGGTAGGACAGCCGCATATTTTCCGTATGCTCTACAAACTGCATGATAAACGCCCATCCCAGATCCAGATAACGGCTTCCCATTCCGGCATCGTCCAGGTCCACCAGCACGGCCTCCCCGTTTTCTCTGATTATCGTATTATGGGGCCCCAGGTCCGAATGAATAAAGCATCTGTCATACCCGGCAAAATCGGGCAGTCCGTCAAGCAGTGCGTCAAATTCCGGCTTAAAGGGCTTCTCCCGAAACCACTCATAAAACTGCCGCTTGTTTTCGTCCAGCGCCGAGGGGAGGGAGTATCCCTTCAGAGAATGCAGTCTCCTTGCCAGCCTGCCCAGCAAAAATTCGTCCTCCGGCGTGGCCTGCATGGGGCGTCCCTCAATATACTCGGTCAGATAAAACCAATAGCCATTTCTATTCAGGTAATATATCTCATCGTGACCCTCGACGGGAAAAATGCGCGGCGCAATGCCTATCCGGTTCCCCAGAAACAGGTGCGCGGAAGCATTTCCTCTTATCGTTTGCTCTCCCCGGGCTTCCCCGTCGTCCCCCGCAGCCGGGATTCCCTTCAATATGTAGCGCCCTTCTCCTGCCCAGACCTCCGCCACTATCCTGGGCGAATCAGGGCGCAAACATTTTATAACCGTTTCCTGCGCTTCGACACACGCGGAATCGGAAGCCGGCGCTAAAGATTTCCGTGACAGCTTTTCTCCATGTCCCCAGTATTCCATTATTTCATGTAAATTCACGGTCTCCGGGTACATGCCCTGTCCTTCCCCTTTTTCACAGCCTGCGCCGCTGCTGATCCTTATTGATTTTTTTCTGCGGACAATGAGCCAGGCGGATGCGTCGGCATCCATGTGGCTAAAAAACAGCTCTGTCATGTGGGCTGTAATTCTTCCCGCCCTATATTCTTTCTGCAGGTTTTCAGTCCTGTCCCATGTTCCAGAGAGTCAATTGGCTTGCGGAAGCCTTTTCCTCAAAGGTCTGCAGATATTGAAAGATCTGATCGTTGTTATGGACGATTCCGCACCGACCGCATCTTTCATGAAAAAGCCTCATCAGGTCATTGCCATGGGGACTTCCTGCCACGTACTGATTTCCGAATTCCCGTATGTACCTTTCCTTCATCCGGGGAAACAGGCGGTCCAGCTGCTCATAAAAGTATTCCCTGTTTCCCTCCCGCAGCGTCAGCCCCATGCCAAAGCAAATAATGCCATAGACCTTTGCCTCCTGGCACATATCCAGAATGCCGGAGATATTTTCCTCCGTATCGTTGATAAAGGGCAGGATAGGACTAAGCCACACAACGGCAGGTATTCCCGCGTCGCGCAGCTTCTTTAAAGCCGCAAAGCGCTCGCCTGTGGTACTCACATTGGGCTCAAGCTTTCTGCACAGGTCTTCATCGCAGGTGGTAAGAGTCATCTGCACAACACATTTTGTCTTCTGGTTTATCCTCTGCAAAAGGTCCAGATCGCGCAAAATACGGGCGGACTTTGTAATCACCGTAAACCCGAACCCATACTCGTAAATCAGCTCCAGGGCTTTTCTGACATTTCCCAGCTTTGTCTCCAACGGGATATAGGGGTCTGTCATAGAGCCTGTCCCTATCATGCATTTCTTCCGTTTGTGCCTCAGGGCATGCTCAAGCAGGTCAATGGCATTTTCCTTGACCTCGATATCCTCAAAGGCGTGCTCCATATGATAGCACCTGCTTCTGGAATCACAGTATATGCAGCCGTGAGAGCAGCCCCGGTACAGGTTCATTCCATTCTTCGGAGATAATATCCCCTTCGCCGTAACAAAATGCATTATAACACCCTTCTGCGCAATTGCACGCGCATATCCGTCAATGGCTTTGAATATTCCTCTATACGCCGGGCGCTGCTGTCTGCACGCGGGGAACGCAATGAAAATATCCAGACGGAACGATAAGAAGCAGGGCGGCGAGATTTGGATTTATCTGGCATATTCCGCCTTCAGAGGTTCTATAACTTTGGGGTTTTGTTTGACCCAGGTCATCGCACAGCTGCATAGAACCCTGAGCAGCCGCTCGTCTATGAAGCCCTTATCCCCGCTTTCCTTTAGAATGCCCACATATACTTCCGCTATTTTCAAATCTTCCTCGCTGAATCCATTGCCTAATGGAAGATATTTCAAGAAGCCATCCAGCATTTTATGAAAATCCTCGTCCCAGTTAATACAGCCGTTGTCTAAGAACTCATGCTGTACTCTGCCTGCAATCCGGATAATTTCCCCCTGCGCGGTCTGGGCTTTTCCGCATGGCGGGACAAGATATTCCCAAAGCATTTGGAACAGCTTATCCTCATCCTCCTCATCTGGAATATTGATGGGAGAAACACCATCATGGATAGATTTTTCTTTTGACATTTTATCATTTTCCGCCATTATAAATTCCTCTCAAACCTCGATTTGTCGGTTAGTTTACCGGTTCAAAGTATATCACATTTTTTCGTCGAAAACAATCCCTGCTTCATGTCCGTTCCGCCTATCCAGGCCGGCGCAAACGGTCCGGGCAGGCAGGGCGGCACGATCACCTGGAGGCCCGCCTGTTGGCTTGCATGTAAAATATTGTAGAATTAAGGGACATTTTCGCCGAAAGAGAATACTATATATAAACTTACTCTTTTACCGAAGCATGCGGAAATCTGGAGACTTTTGAAGCTTTGGACATTTGAGATAACCCACTTTTCGCTGCTTTTAATTTTTATGATATTACGGCTGTCATCAGAAAGTAAAGGGAGAAGGCATATGGGAAATCAATTAATATGGAACGACCGATACAATATCGGAGTAGATATCATTGACAGGGAACACAAAAAGCTCTTTGGCATTCTCAACAAGCTGTTTGATTTAAGACAGCAGGAAAAGAAAAGCCATTGGGTCTGCCAGGAGGCGGTAAAATACTTCAAGGAGCATACGCTTCAGCATTTTGCAGACGAGGAAGCTTATATGGCTTCCGTCAATTATGCGGGGCTTGAGACACACAAGCGTATCCACAGGGATTTTCGTGATAGAACGCTGCCCTCCCTTGAGAAGGAGCTTGAGCGGACAAACTATTCGGAAAGCTCAATCAATCATTTCTTTGGCGTTTGCGCGGGATGGCTGATGGGACATACATTGATAGAGGATCATATGATCGTAAACGGCGACCCGGGAAAGCAATGGACACAGCTTCTGCCGGAGGAAGAACAGGCAGTCATGGGACAGACCATAGCAGGTCTGATGCACAGTATGTTTCAGTTGGATTGTCACCTGATCAGCAATTGCTACAACGGTGAAAAATTCGGTGACGGAATATGCTGCCGCCTTATTTACGGCGCCAGGGAAAATAAATTAAGGGAATTTTTCCTGATCTTTGAGGAACAGCTGATTATAAGCACTATCGGCAGCGTGCTGGACATGAAATCCGAAGCGGTAAGCGTTATGCTGACAAATGTGACAAGGTATGTGGCAAGGCAGCTTGTGGGCCGGCTCAGGCGGTATTTTCCGTCTTCCGAGGAATACGAGCTTAAAGAGGAGCAATTGCTGACCTACGAGCAGTTTCAACGGATATTTGAGAAGCAGAGCCCTCAGTTCAGCCTGCTGTTTGACACGGGAAAAGGCTACTTTGCATATTGCGCCGCTTCCGCCGACGCGCTCCAGAGCGAGGGCGGAGTCTCCATTATCACCGAGAACGCCATGGCAGAGGTAGAGAAATACCTGCAGCATAATCAAAGACCCCGCAGGGATAAGGAGAATAAAAACGCCTTGGAAACAAAAAAGAAGCTGCTTGTGGTGGACGATTCGGATTTTATGCTGAGAGCCATGCGGGAGCTTCTGGGCGGCGACTACGATGTGATAACAGCAAACTCCGGACTGTCCGCAATAAGGGACATTTCCCTTGACAGGCCGGATCTGATCCTGTTGGATTATGAAATGCCGGTCTGCAGCGGAGACCAGGTATTGGAGATGATCCGCTCCGAAAAGGACCTTACGGATATTCCGGTAATCTTTTTAACCAGCAGGGTTGATAAAGAAAGCGTCCGGAAAGCAATCTCTCTGAGGCCGGAGGGATACCTGTCCAAGTCGCTGCCGCCGGAAACTGTAAAGAGAAAAATAGACGAATTTTTTGAAAAAAGAAAAACGTAAGGAACACGGCCTGTATAAGAGCACGGGGCAGGAGCGGAAGTCCGTTCTCCGCTCCTGCTAGGGCTGAACGGCTTCCTCCGCATTCCGCCATGGGCCCCTCCGGTAAAAGCCCACGGAAAGCGCCATTCCGATTGCCCAGCCGATGGGCCACGCGCACCAGATACCGGTGGACTCCAGCGGAACGGAGAGCGCCATTGCAAGACCCACCCTGAGAATCAGGTCCGTGAAGGTGGAGATCATAAAGCTGCCCATAATTCCGGCGCCGCGCAACACGCCGTCCGCCACCATCTTTACGGATACCACAAAATAAAAGGGCGACACAATCCGCAGGAACAGCACACCGGTGTCAACCGCATCCCCGGTAATGTCCTTCATAAACAGATAGACCAGGTATCTCCCGGCTATCCAGTACAAAAGCACCAGCGGCACGCACAACGTCCAGACCATCCTCCGCCCCGCCTTAAAGCCCTGCTTTACACGGTAAAGCTTCCGGGCGCCGAAATTCTGGGCGGTAAAGTTGGATATGCCGTTGCCCACGGTGGTCATTGAGGTAATAACCAGGTTATTGAGCTTGACGGCGGCAGAATAGCCCGCCATAACGCTGGGACCGAAGCCGTTGATAATTCCCTGGATAACAATGTTGCCCACGGAGACAAAGCTCTGCTGCAGGATGCTGGGAACGGCGATCACCGCTATCCTTCCCAGCATGGGCCAGGAGAATACCGCCGCCTTTTCCTCAAGGCGGATACCCGCCAGGCGTTTCCACACAAAAACAAGCGCCAGCACGCAGCTGATGCCCTGACACAGGAAGGTGGCCCATGCCACGCCCGCAACTTCCATATCAAACGCCTTCACAAACAGCACATCCACCCCTATGTTGGCAATTGAGGACGCCGCAAGAAAGTAAAAGGGCGTCCTGGAATCTCCCATCGCCGAAAATATGCCGGTACACACATTGTAAAAAAACAGAAACGGCAGCCCCCACACATAGATGTCCAGGTACAGCTTGGAGTCCTGCATTACCTCCGGCGGCGTATTAATCAGCCGGAGCAGCCAGTCACAGCCCAAAATACCGAAAAGCATCAGCCCGGCGCACAGTACTCCCGTGGCTATCAGGGATGTGTAGACCGCCGTTTTCATCTCCCCATATGACCTTGTGCCGAACAGCCTGGAGGTAATCACCGAGCAGCCGATATTGCAGCCAAAGGCAAAGGCTATGAAAATCAGCGTTATCTCATAGCTGTTTCCCACCGCCGCCAGGGCATTTTCCCCCACAAACTTCCCCACCACAAAGCTGTCCGCAATATTGTAGAGCTGTTGAAAAATAATGCTTCCGAACAATGGCAGGCAGAACCGCCAAAGTACGCTCTCAGGCTCCCCCACCGTTAAATCTTTATTCATTTTAACTCCTTTGTTTCCCTCTGCGGAATCTTATGATCCCAAAGCCGGCAGACCGTCCCGTGAGAAATAACTGCCGAATTTATTGATATCCTGCACATTATACTCTCAATCCCTTTGTTTGTAAATCAAAAGCTTTCGGCAAGGGGAGGGGTAACTCCGATGCCGTCATATCGGATGTGGAGATGTATTTGTTCATAGCTTTGTCAGCTATAAAGGAATTAGAAAGTGGAATGAAGACAGATACAGAAAAGTGGGCAAAGAAAATGAGCTTGTCTAAATGAACTTGCACAAGCTCATTTTTCTATAGGAAACCACACTTTAAATATAAAGCGTATAATCATTTCCTTTATGAGCTTTATAATCAATATCTGAATAAAAATAATCCGTAGAATCATCAAGAACTTTTTTGAGTAAAATTTTTGTTAATTCAGTACAATCGTTTCGCATTAAAGCATCTGATATTTCACAGAATAAAACCTCACTGTTCTCGTTCATATCACTTGTGGGAATGCCGTCTACATAGTCCATTTCAAATAACAGATACCAGGTTTTTCTGTCACAGCGAATACCCGCCATGCGTTTAACCACTGCCGTAATACTCGTTTCTTCAAAAACCTCCCGTACAGCCGCTTCCTCCGGCAATTCATTATCATGACAGAATCCGCCGGGAATCAGCAGTTTCCCCTTTGCTCTGCCGTATGTATGTCTTACAAGCAGGACTTGTTGTTTTCTTCTTACGATACAACCTACCGAAAAGCAATAATTATCATTCATATTTTATCCCTCATTTCCTGTCAATTAGATATTTGGTATTTCTATTATTTTTTCTTCTTTCTCAGGCTGAAAATACGTTAAATCAAATATCCATTACATTCCTTTATGATTACTCCATACATATCAAGCGGAAGTATTCGCTTTTTTTCCATAAGAAATCATCTTTCCTTTCACAAACGTGTAT
This sequence comes from uncultured Acetatifactor sp., assembly GCA_910578215.1. Lineage (GTDB taxonomy): Bacteria > Bacillota > Clostridia > Lachnospirales > Lachnospiraceae > Acetatifactor. The sequence continues at coordinate 25,968 of CAJTPH010000038.1, forward strand.
CCGGCAGTCGGGTTGTCTGCAAAAAAATCCGCAATTTCAATGTTTCGGTTGCAATAATCTTCGGCTTCTTTGCGGGATAAACCATGTGTTAGCAAATAGAGTATCAGCTTTTCTTTCTCATCTTCACTAATGCCGGAAGTCCAATCGTTATATGCGATAAAATCATTTTTTGTTTCCTCATAATTTGCGGATTGTGTAGTAATAAACTCTACCTTATCATTCATTCTTACTTCAACATCAACAAGTCCCAGCTTCTGCATCATATGTGCAGTTCTGATAGCCACTGCATAATCCCGCCCCTGCATTGCGAGCTCCGTCCGCCACTTTTTTTCCAACCCTTCATGTCTGCATAACCTTTGATAATCCATGCCGTCAATATAAAGCCCACAGCACTCAAATTCCCTGTTTGCATCGATGCATACAACATACCCATCCGGTTTTGCAAACTGTATCATCTTCGATATAAAAGCAGCCGGATTGTCCAAATGTCTGAGAACTGCCTGACATACTACGAAATCATACTGATTTTCGGCTGAATATTCAAAAACATTTTCACAGAGAAAGTCTGCTTTTAATTTTTGACTTTCAAAAAGAGCTCTCCCCCTTTTTATCAAGTCTTCTGCAAAATCGATTCCTGTATAGGTGCTTCCCTCGGGAAGATATGGGAGCAACAACAACCCTAAAAAACCATATCCGCATCCGCAGTCCAATACAGAAATTGGTTGATTAATCTTCCAGATTTGTGAGATAAGGAAGTGAGCATAGTCATCATTCCAATAATTCTTTCGCGTCCTCAAAAGGTATTCCAGCTTTTGATTCCAAAACTCTTTTGTGGCTGGTTTTTCAGGAATATATGTCTCACCGTCAAGGGGTTTTAATCCTAACAATTGGTCTGTTGATACTTTAAAATAATCTGCAAGTAATGGAAGTATGGTTATATCCGGCATATTAACTCCGGTTTCCCATTTGCTGATAGTTTGAAATGATACCCCTATGCTATCCGCCAGTTCCTGCTGTGTTACCTTTGTCTTTTTACGCAAGTCGGCAATGCGCAATGATACTTTATTCATCTGTAAAACCTCCTGCAATCAATGGATAGTGTCTAGAAAGTGCTTCCCTTTATTAAATTATATCAGAGATTGGAAATTTTGTATTTGCTTAAAACGGTGAATTTTTTCGCTTGCAGGTTGAAATATTCGATTTTATTATCTATTTGGTTGCATAAACGCAGTAAATGCAAAAACTATGGCTATACGGAAACTCATAGACACTTTTCACTATATTGGACATTGCGACATCGTAAACCATTTACACAAAAGGTTCCGCTTTTTGCCAGATGAGCGCATCAGTTATCAGGCAAATGAAAACCCTATGTTTTCTTGTGTCAGTGATAAGATTGGGAGTAAATGTGGATCAAAAACCCCGCAGAAATAAAAACAGGCAATACCCAGTGGTAAAACCAGGTATCGCCTGTTTTGTGTTGTTACCGCCCCCGCCTGACAGAAGCCCATAATTCAGCAAATTTAGCGTTTTGCTGTCTAACGGACACTGCCATAAAGGGCAGGAATTTGGGACTTCCCGCGGGGGAAGCATGATATCAAATTTTCAGGACACCCCAAACTGAATGGGCTTTACCTCCGGCGTCAGCGGCTCCATTTTATACTCCGGCAGGCTGTCCAGCAGGTCCTCCAGACATTGTGTGGTGTTGTATATAATGTCATGGCACAGCATCACGACCTTTTTGCGCCCCCGGGTGCTGTTCACTCCGTTCTCTACAAGCTGCGCCGGAGTGGACTGCTTAACCGCGTCCTCCAGGCTGCCGTTCCAGTCATAATAAATATAGCCCTTCTCCGTCATCGCCGCAATGATATCCTTGTAAATCTCCTTGTTGTGGTTGTTGACACTGCCGCCGGGAAACCGGAACAGCTGTACCTCCACACCCGTAGTCTCCAAAATCACGTCATATGCCTTCTGGAAATCCTCCACATAAGCGTCGACGCTGGCATAGAGCGCCTTGTAATCATGACGGTAGCAGTGAATGCCTACGGTATGCCCTTCTTCCACGATCCTCCTGGCTATCTCGGGATGCCGCTCCACGTTTTCACCCACAAGGAAAAAGGTTGCCTTTATATCATGGGCTTTCAAGATATCCAGCACCGCCGCCGTGTTTTCCTCGGACGGTCCGTCGTCAAAGGTCAGGTACATGGTCTTGGGATTAAAATAATAGTCGATGCCCTGGGCTATGCCTGCCGCAATTTCTTCCTGATACTCCGCCGAAGCAAGCGCCCCGCACTCCTCCGTGTTGCTCACAAAGCCTGTTTCAATCAGACAGGAGGGCATGGAGGCTTCCCGGATCACATACAGCTCATCCGTCTGCCGAAGCTCTCTGTCCCTGGCGCCGGTCTTCTCCACTGTACCCTTATGTACCAGCTGTGCCAGACGCCTGCTGCCCTGTGAGCTCCCGCAGTACCATGTCTCGATGCCCGACACGGAATCCGGATTTTTACCGTCATAGGAATTCTGGTGAATGCTGACATAGATATCCGCCTTCGCCTCCTGGGCGCACTGCACGCGTTCCTCCAGAGACATATGGGTATCGCTGTCCTCCCGGATAAGCACGGTCTCAAATCCCATGGCCTGAAGCTTCTTCTCAAGAAGCAGGGCAATCTCCAAATTTAAGTTCTTCTCAAGAATGTCCCCGTTGCTGCATCCCCCGTCCTCTCCGCCGTGCCCCGGGTCGATAGCCACCCGGGGAGGGTGTTGCTCGCCTGCAAGCACAACATCCTCCTTGGGCATCTCTACGGGCTTGGTGTTCACCCTCTGTGAAAGCTTGCCCCTTACCGCATCCACATGATCTGTCCCTGTATTTGAATCGGCGTTGAACACAATATGTACCGCGCCAAGGCAGGCAAAGACAAGGCACATAACTGCGGCCGCTGCAAAAAAGATTGTTTTCCTTCTTTTTTTATTGTTTCTTGAGTCGTTTTTCTTCTCAAACCCATGAATCGTCCGTCTGTCATATGGGCTTACCCTTACCAGCCTCACTCCGTTTGTACCGTTCTTTGTGCCGTTCTGCCTGTACATATACATCCCTCTTTCCTGCCATTCGCCGGAGTGGAGCTGGCTCCCTCACAGCTGCTATATACAGTATACGAGGGAGCTCCATCAAACTTTCATATTTTTTGCATAAATTTTGCATCATTGGGAAATTTTCAAGAATAATTCTTTGATTCCTTCGTAAAAGCCGACGGTAACGACAGTGCTGTTTGCCTCCATGCCTGCAAAGCTGTACTTTTTGAAATAAGGGGTAGTCTCCGCCAGCGGGTTGGTATTGGTGTACTCCACAGGCTCGTCCAAGCCCATATACTCCGCCCACAACCGGATTATGTTGTCCGGGTCTACCTCCGACCAGGAATTGATTTCCGTCCTCACATAAAACTCGTATATCTTTCCCGTGTCCGCATCCACATAGGCATCCAGAAGGCGGTTCTTTTTGTTTGCGTTCTGCTTGGCGGTGCTGAGGCTGATTTTCCAGACAAGGACATTATTTCTAGGCTCCGGCACGTCTATGGCGGAATACTGCACCGCGCTGTAGGAGGATGCCACAAGCTTAAGCACACCCTGTGGAAGAATGCCCAATGCCTTCAGCTCCTCTATCCCCTTATTGCATAATTCGATTCCCACACCTGCCAGAACCTCCTGACCCGAGGAATCCTTTCTGTTGGCAACAAAGGCATAGGTGCCCATCAATTCCTGATAGTCCCTGCCCGCGGAGTCCGGTCTGGCCATGGCGTTTTGTTCGCTCTCCGGCAGGGTCCGGCTGCTCAGGCACTTTGACAGTATATACAGCTTTTCATTGGGGCTGAGGGAATAACGGTAGCCCTCCGACCCTGTCTCCGCCTCCCGGGTATGTACCTGGTTCAGTATACTCTTATCCCGGTACTGTGCCAGAGCTTCGGGTCCCCATACCGCAAAGCCTACGATCATCACTGCCAGAGGAATCAGCAGCAGACTGATTTTCTTCATTCTAACCTCCTAATCAGTGTGAGACTTAGTACTTCTTCGCGAAACAGCCTCTGCTGTGAGCGATTAGAATTTCTTCTCACACTGCCTCCCTGCCGGGAATCACAAAGCTGGTAACGGTTCCCTCTCCCACCCGGCTCTCGATCTCCAGCGTGCTGTGATGCAGCCTTAAGACCTCCACGCAGAGCGCCAGACCAAGACCTGCGCCGTTTTTGCTGCGTGACCGGGACTTGTCCACCATATAAAAAGCCTCCGTGACCTTTTTGAGCTCCTCCTCCGGAATGCCCACGCCAAAGTCCCTCACCTGGAACGAGTAGCCGTTTTCCAGAGACCTTCCGGATATTTCCACGGCCGCCCCCGCAGCGGACGCCTTGCAGGCGTTGTCCACCAGATTTAAGAGGACGGATTTCAACAGATTTACCTCCGCATATATGGTTCCCGGGTCAAAGCTTATCTCCAGCCTCTGCTCCACGTTCTCCTCAAACATGTCCTTCAGGTACCGGAACAAAACCTCTACGGACACGGGCTGCAGCTCTATTTTCTCCCGTTTTGTGACAATAATGTCAAGCAACCGGAACGACATGCTTTCCAGGCGCTTGCCCTCCGTATATATATAGTTGGAGCACAGAAAATGCTTTTCCTCGTCCAGCTTCCGGGAGCGCAGCAGGTCGGCGTAGCCGATAATCGAGGTTAGGGGTGTCTTGAGCTCATGGGCAAACGCCGCAATGAAATCCTCCCTTGACCGCACCGCCTCCTGGAGCTCCCCTATGGTGTCCTCCAGAACGTTTGCCATGCTGTTAAAGCCCCTTGTCAGCTGTCCCAGCTCGTCATTGCTGATATGCCTTGCGCGGTAGCTGTAATCCCCCTCCGCCATTTTCTTTGTGGCGCGGGTCAGAAGCCGGATTGGCTTTGTCAGCCATGTACAGATCAGAAACATTACTACCGTGCAGATGGCAAGCATGGCAAGCGTCACCCTGCGGTAAACGGAAAAGCCCGTTGTGCGTTCCTCAAAGACCTCTGTGATATCCTCCTGGACCTCCAGGTATAAGTTTCTGTCCAGAGCGTTCACCATAATGCCCGTATGTATGTAATAGCGGTCTCCCCGCCGTACAACCTGCCAGCTTCTGGTGCCTTCCTTCATCTGCTCCAAAAGAGCCGTATCGTCCAGAAAATTATTACTGGCATAAAGCGGCTTCTTATCCTCGTTGGACAGCCTCAGAAGGCGGCTGTTCCCCTGGGCGCTGTTCTCCAGATTGGCGCCGATCTGCTTTACCGCGATATCCTGCAGCACGTTGTACTTTGTGGGCACGTTCAGCGCCGCCGTCTCAAAGGCAAACTGCAGGATATAGCTGTCGTCCAGCGTCTGGTTGATCTCCCTCTCCAGCGCCGTCTCAAAGACATAATTGACAAAAAAATAACCGCTGAGGCCAAATGCCGCCGCCGTAATAATAATGGTCCACAGCAGAATCTTGTATAGAAACTTCATATCAGATCTCCAACCGGTAGCCTATCTTGTACACGGCGACCAGATTATCCTCCCAGCCCATTTTCCGGCGCAGTCTCTGAACATGCAGATCAAGAGTGCGGCTGTCCGCCAGATATTCGTCCCCCCATACCTTTTCATACAGATTTTCGCGGAACAGCGCTATGTTCTTATTTCTCATAAACAGTACCAGCAGACCGTATTCCTTGTTGGTAAGCACAATATTCCTGCCCGCCTTGGCGACTGTCCGCGCCTCCACGTCCACCGTAACATCCCCTGCGGTCAGCACGGTTTCCGTCTTGTTGTAACGGCGCAGCACTACCTCCACTCTCGCTATCAGCTCCACCACATCGAAGGGCTTCACCAGGTAATCCTCCGCCCCCAGCCTCAGGCCCTTGACCCTGTCCTTTACCTCATGCCTTGCGGTGATAAAGATAACCGGTACCTTCAGGGGTCTGATATACTCCATGATATCATAGCCATCCGCTCCGGGAAGCATGATATCCAGAAGTATCAGATCATAATTTTCCGTTTCAATCAAATCGATCGCCTTCAGACCATCCTGCACGGACTTACATTGATAGCCTGCCGCAGACAGGTTTATATCTATCAAGTCGCAAATCGGTTTTTCGTCGTCCACGATCAGTATTTTAATCATTCCTCAATCCGCCATCCCCAGTATTCTCTGATAATTTCCAGCAGCCCTCTCACCGTATCCTCCTCCGTACACTGATAATAATCGGCAAAGCCCTTGTCTACGGAAAAGCCGTCTGTCCTCTGGTAATAAATATCGCATTTTGAATCTATTTTTGTCTCTCCGTCCGCTCCCTCATAGCTGTATTTGCCCAGAATAACGATATCCTTCATACCGTCCCCGTCCACATCCTTGCACATCAGGCCCCTGAGCGCATACAGATTGTCGTAGTCCTCCATGGGCTGAAAGCCGTAGACTATATAGCCCTGCTCATTTACAAGATACACCATAAAGACATCGTACTGGGCTATGTGGATAATACCCGGAACCACCTTCAGCCGCCCCTGCTTTTCAAAGCTCTGGTAATAGCTGTTTTCCTCAATGATCTGGAAGCCGTTTTCCAAAAGCTCGTCCAGGGTTGCCGCCGTATACAGGATCTCCGTGGAGCTGCCGTCCCGCACATAAGATATGATAAATCTGGCGCTCTTATTCATGCTGAAACGATTGATCTTATCGGAAATGCGCCAATCCCGGTAAAAGGAGCTCTCCTGCTGAAAAAGCACGTCCCCGGTCTTGTACGGCTTCCCCGCATAGGCGCCCGACCGGTTTTCGCAGTTGGTGATCAGTATAATGTCCGTCAGCCCGTCCTCATTTACATCGTGAAAGGAAACCGCAGCCACGTCCTTGACAGGCTGTTCAAGCTGCCCCGGGCACCTGTTGTTGGTTTCCAGCCGGTTGGTCTTAAAAAGCACCCTGCCCTCCGCGTCCACGATCAGCACTGCAAGTCTGTTGTAGCGTTTCTCCAAAACCGGAAGAAAAACCACCTCATCCTCGCCGAAGGACTCCAAAACCACCGGGAAGCTCTGACTCTCCAGCACCTCATAGCCGTTTGCCTCAATATCGTCAAGCGTCTCGATTGCCCCAAAGCTTTCCTCATACTCCTGATACCTTTGGATAAGCAGCGCAAGCTCCTCATCCATGCTGGCTCCCGCATTATCCTGACAGCCGCTGCCTATATCGGACAATATTTCCGGCTCCTCCTGCACAGCCCTTGCCGCCTGCGTCTTCCCGAAGCCAAAAAGCGGGATACAGACGCAAAAAGGCAGTATAAGCGATAACAATTTCCTTCTCAAAGCCAATCTCCTCATGGGTATGCCCGGCGGTAACCGTCTGCCTATTCCGTAAATTTCAAAATCGCCGCGCAGGTTTTGGGCAGACGGATATTTATCTTGCCTGCATGTATTTCAAAAGACTGCTGCCCCATGGAATAACCGTTTTCGTCAGACCAGAGCAGCGCCTTCATTGTGCCGTGCTTTGCCGTTCCCAATTCCCAGACAAAGACAACCCTGTCTATGGGATGGTCGTTATTGTTTATCAGAATAAGACACTGACCGTCCCTGCGGAACCTTCCGTAGGCAATAAAATTATAATCGCTGTCCACGCTTTTCAGGGAACCCGTCCTAAGCTCAGGATTCTCCCGGCGGATGCGGATAATGTCCTTGTGGAACTGTATCAGCTCCTTATCCTCATGCCCCCAGGGATAGGTCCTTCTGTTATCCGGGTCCGTAAAGCCGCAGACTCCCGCCTCGTCGCCATAATAGATGGTGGGAGCTCCCATCCATGTCATCTGCATGACCACCGCTTCCCGGAACACCGCCTTGTTGACGCCCTGCTCCGCCGCATGGGGACCCAGCATCCGCGCCCTGCCCACCTTATGATTTGTACGGGTGAGGAAACGGGAATGGTCATGGTTGGACAGCTCGTTCATAGCCACCTGCCAGCTGGACATGGAAAAGCTCGCCGAATGATGGCGCATGGCGCCCCAAAAGCTTTCCGCATTTCCCAGCAGGTCCTCCCTGAAATCGTCGCTGTGCTTCTCCATACCGGTCAAAAACCATGTCACCGGCTCCATAAAGGCGTCATAGTTCATGACTGTGTCCCACTCGTTGCCCTGCAGCCAGTCCCTGGTATTGCCGTAATGCTCGGCAAGAATGATGGCGTCAGGATTTGCCTCCTTGACGGCCTTGCGGAACTCCTGCCAGAAATAATGATTATACTCCTGGCTGTGCCCGAGATCCGCCGCAACGTCCAGCCTCCAGCCGTCCGCGTTGAAGGGCGGAGACACCCACTTCTTCCCGATATACATGATATAATCAAACAATTCCTTGGAGCCCTCGTAATTCAGCTTTGGCAGAGTATCATGCCCCCACCAGCCGTCATAGGAGCCGTTATACGGCCATCCGTCCCGGTTATGAAAGTCAAAATAATTTCTATACGGGCTCTCCCCGCTGATAAAGGCGCCCTTTTCATACCCTTCCGCATCCTCGTAGATACGCTCCTTGTCCAGCCACTTGTTAAAGGAACCGCAGTGGTTAAACACGCCGTCCATAATGACCCGCATCCCACGGCTGTGCGCCTGCTCCACCAGACTGATAAAAAGCTCGTTGCTGGCTTCCAGATTGGCACGGTTTGCCACACGGCTGATATATCTGGATGCGTAGCGGTTTTCCTTCTGCCCATCATGCAGAAGCTCCCCCTCGTCCACGACGATCCTGCCGAAGTGAGGGTCTATATAGTCATAATCCTGAATGTCGTATTTATGGTTTGAGGGGGATACAAACAGAGGGTTAAAATAAATGACCTCCACTCCCAGATCCTGCAGGTAATCCAGCTTGTCGATCACACCCTGCAGGTCCCCTCCGTAGAATTCCCGCACGTCCATCTGCGCGGGATACCGCCCCCAGTCCTCCACCCGGTTGACCGGCTCGTTGATATAGCAGTATTCACCCGTGAGCACATCATTGGAAGGGTCTCCGTTGCAGAATCTGTCCACGTAGATCTGATAGATAACGGCGCCCTTTGCCCAGCCGGGCGTCTTAAATCCCGGAATAATCGTAAAATCATAGTACTCGTTTACTTCCTGCACCAGCCCCCTGGTGTCATAATAGCCCGTGAGCCGCCCCGACGTCACCTCAAAATAATACGACGCCTTTTCGCCGTCCAGCTGCAGCTCATAGGCGTAGAAGTCAAAGTGCTTTGTCACTTCCACCCTGCTCATGACATATTTTTCGCCTTTATACACCAAAAGCACTCTGTCCACGTTGTGCTTTGCAGTACGAAAGCGAATGGTAACCTTTTCAAAGGGCTCCGGCTCCACAGGAGATATATAGTCCTCCGTGGTGTCGGTATACAGCGCCCGTCTGTTAAAAACAGGACGCATCTGCGATATATACCTTTGATTGTTTTCCAGTTTTCTTATTTTATCTAAATTAAGCTTTTCGTCCAAAATTGTTCTCCTGATGAACTTATGGTGAAACACTTTTATTTTACAAAAAATAGCCCCTCAATTCAAGAGAAAATTAAAAAGTCCCCAAAAATAGCGTAAC